>NZ_RYFG02000119.1 GCF_003994235.2 Candidatus Methylobacter oryzae | reverse complement strand
TTATTTTTCTTATCACGGGCGGGCCTTCCGTTGCCTAGGGTTAGTTCATGCCTCATATTCTATACCGGCTGTCAATGCGTAAGTTCTATCTGTTATGCGAGATTTTAAACTAGGCGTTTTCTTCAAGTTGTAGCTTAGTTCCTTGCGTTTGTAGTTGATCGTCCGTTTCCAGCTTTTACTTCTAAAACCTTCCTGATATTGCCATTTCAATAAATGCGCAATTAGCCCCGCCAAGTGGCTCATAAATTCACGCTGTTCGCTTTTGCCCACATCCTCAATCTCATCTGCAATATTTTCAAGGTCGAGCATATCGAATCGACCAGCGCGAATAAACGCCGCCTGTTCATTCGCCCACGCGATTACATCAGTTTCGTAGCTTTGCATCGATAATGCCCTCACCTCTTATTCCGGCCAGAAATCAGGGTTCATGACTTGCTCAGAAGACCAAGGACAGGATGCCGGAAACACGTTTAATATTCCAGTCTCATTTTCTGCCATACGTGCAGCATCAGCCCATGACTCAGCCCAAAAATCAGGATTCATAAGTTCAGGTTTTAGGCTAGGGGTTTTTGTAAGCCTACGCTCGATCATAGTGCGCTGATCTTTAATTGTCCGTTCCCAACTTCTACCCCGATGGCTCGGCTGATACTCCCATTTGATTAAGTTGGCAAGCAACGAGGCCATTCTTTTTTCAAATTCGTTTTGCTCGCTTTTGCCCACGTCCTCAATCTCATCAGCAATATGTTCAACGTCGAGCATGTCAAACCGGCCAGCGCGGATAAACGCCGCCTGTTCGTTCGCCCAGGCAATTACATCAGTTTCGTAGCTTTGCATCGATAATGCCTCATTTGTAACCATAGGGGTTAGCGCTTCATAGATTTACATTGTAACCTCTATAAAAACTACCGTATTGTTCCGCCAAAAATGTATCTTAAGTAAATCAATCCAGATGAGAGCTTACTATCCGGGGATACCAATCAAGCGCCGTCCTCGTCCTACCAGGTAAAGGTTATTCGAGTGTTTGCAAGTCGAAAGCTATTTCGGTGGACATTGTGTCGTTGTTAGATTCCTAATTTTTTGAACATACAAGATCCACTAGTGGTGCAAAACACGTTTTCATTATGAAACCCTTTGCGAATAGTGTAAGGGGGGTACACATTGGGCTTTGCGCTGCTACCTGATTCACCAATCGACGATTGGTTTCTTAATTCTGGCCACCAATATCATTTATTCCAATTCAATAAAAAACCAGATTCCTATTAAGGTCATCTGGTTTTCTAAGGTTTTAGTGAAAAATTTCACAGCAGGCGAAATAGCCGGATTTTTTTACTATCTATGTCACTATTTTTTCACTAACTTGGCACACTTTTCACTAATTGTGGCATCCGACAGGTCGTTCGGTAATCATTATCGTTTTTGGAGCTGGTAAAATTTGTCGGATTATTTCATTTTTTGTGTCATTAGTTTTTCACTAATTTGGCACACTTTTCACTTTTTGTGTCACTCGACAAAAGCGTTACACATCCAAATTCGCCACATCCAACGCGTTCTTAACAATAAAATCCCTACGCGGCTCGACCACGTCGCCCATCAGCGTCGTGAAAATCTCGTCGGCCGTAATCACGTCTTCAATTTTAACTTGCAGCAAGCGGCGGTTGTTGGCGTCGAGCGTGGTTTCCCAGAGCTGTTCGGGGTTCATCTCGCCCAGACCTTTATAGCGCTGGATATGCTGGCCTTTTTTGATTTCCTTCATCATCCATTCAAAAGCCTGTTTAAAGTTGCTGACCGGCTGTTGTCTTTCGCCCATTTGCATGAATGAGCTTTCGTTAAACATGTCAGCTGTGTCTTGGGCATATTGCGCTATTTTTTGGTAATCCTTGCCGTTGAAAAAAGCCGACGGTAAGACGAAGGCTTTGGTTATCGCGTGCAGGCGTTTGTTAACCACAACAGAAAACTCACTGCTTGATTTATAGTCCAGCTCAATGGTGTATACCGCTCCACTGTCGCAATCGGCCAATCTTTGTTCCATATCGGCAAACCAAGCGGCGAGCTTTTGCTGATCCTGTTTCAGTTCATCGCTGATTACGTCCATATAGGCAAATTGTTCCAGGAAAATATCGTCGTAGCGTCTGGACAGGCGTTTGTTGATGCCGTCGACCTCGGTAAACAATTTTGCCAGTTTTTCCAGGCCCGGACCTTGAATCGGCGGCACGGACGCATCGGTAAATAGCTGGGCTTTATCCAATGCAAGTTGGATCAGGTATTCGTTCAATTGGCTGTCGTCTTTAACGTAATGTTCTTGCTTGCCTTTTTTGACTTTGTACAACGGCGGCTGGGCAATGTAGATGTAGCCTTTTTCGACGATTTCCGGCAATTGACGGTAAAAGAACGTCAGCAGTAAGGTTCTGATATGCGAGCCGTCGACGTCCGCATCGGTCATGATGATGATGCGGTGGTAGCGCAGTTTGTCCAGGTTGTATTCGTCTTTGCCGATGCCGCAACCTAATGCGGTAATCAAGGTTCCGACTTCTTCCGATGAAATCATTTTATCGAAGCGGGCTTTTTCCACGTTCAGGATTTTCCCTTTTAACGGCAGAATGGCTTGTGTGCGCCTGTCCCTGCCCTGCTTTGCCGATCCGCCCGCTGAGTCCCCTTCCACCAGGAACAGTTCTGATAATGCGGGATCTTTTTCCTGGCAATCCGCCAGTTTGCCCGGCAATCCGGCAATATCCAGTGTGGTCTTGCGGCGAGTCATTTCCCGCGCTTTACGAGCTGCTTCCCTGGCACGGGCCGCATCGACGATCTTGCCGACAATGGCTTTGGCGATTTGCGGTTTTTCCAACAGGAATTCCTGCAATTTCTCATTCATTGTCGATTCAACCAGCGGTTTTACTTCCGATGAAACCAGTTTGTCCTTGGTTTGCGAGGAAAACTTCGGATCGGGCACTTTAACCGACAATACTGCGGTCAAGCCTTCACGGGCATCGTCGCCGGTGGTTTGTACTTTTTCTTTTTTGGCTAAGCCGCTGGCTTCGATGTACTGGTTGATGGTCCGGGTCAATGCGCCCCTGAAACCGGCCAAGTGGGTACCGCCGTCGCGTTGCGGGATGTTGTTGGTGTAGCAAAAGACGTTTTCTTGGTACGAATCGTTCCACTGCATCGCCACTTCGACAGTGACGCCTTCTTTTTCCGCAACGAAATGGAATACTTCCGGGAACAGTGGGGTTTTGTTTTTGTTGAGATGTTCAACAAACGCGCCTATACCGCCTTCAAACTCGAATACGTCTTTTCTGTCGGAACATTCGTCTTCCAGGCTGATCCGTACGCCGGAGTTCAAAAAGGATAGTTCCCTGAGTCTTTTCGCCAGTATGTCGTAGTGAAACTCGACATCGGTAAATGTTTTCGAGCTGGGTTTAAAATTGATCATCGTGCCGGAACCTTCGGCAGGCCCTACTGCGGCCAATGGAGCGACCGGCTCGCCCATTCGGTATTGTTGCTTGTAAAGCTGGCCGTTCTTGCGGATTTCGAGATTTAATTCTTCGGATAATGCATTAACAACCGATACCCCCACGCCATGTAGGCCACCGCTTACTTTATAAGCATTATCGTCAAACTTACCGCCGGCATGCAGTACGGTCATAATGACTTCGGCTGCCGATCTGCCTTCTTCTTTATGAATATCAACAGGAATGCCGCGGCCGTCATCGGAAACGGATACCGAACCGTTATTGTGGATAACTACTCTAACCTCTTTGCAATAACCCGCCAATGCCTCGTCAATCGAGTTATCCACAACTTCAAAAACCATGTGATGCAAGCCGGATCCGTCATCCGTATCGCCGATATACATGCCCGGCCTTTTTCTTACCGCATCGAGCCCTTTTAATACTTGAATATTGCTACTGTCGTATTCAGGCGCAGAGGTTTCTACAACTTGATCACTGGGATTACTCATGACTGTTTTTTTCCTGTTGGTTGTGCATGTTCCACGTGAAACATTACACGGGTTTTATAATGCCTTGTTCCACGTGAAACATTTTGTAATTTTCTATTTGGCTTAAATCGCCAAAATCATTTTCTTCTGTAGCCGTTATAAATACTTGGCATGCCATTTCCGATAAATAGCGCAGTAATTTAGCTCGGTTGACTACATCAAGTTCTGCCGCAAAATCATCAATCAGTATGCAGCCGGTACGGCTCTGTTCATTAGCAAGCAATTGGACCTGTGCTAATTTCAAGCTCATAACCAATAACTTTAATTGACCTCGTGAAACGAAATCCTTTGCCAGACGATTGTTGACTAGCAATTGAAAATCTCCGCGATGCGGCCCGCTATGGGTAAATCCGTAACGTAAATCTTTATCTTGATCTTCAATTAAAACGCGACTAAGTTCTTTAGACTGATCCCAACCGGAAACAAGCTTCAGGTCGATTTCGTCAAGCGAAAGAAATTTGCCGATAATTTCGATAAATACGGGCTTGAATTTTTGTAGATACTGCTGACGATAGCTATCGACTATTGTACCGTAATAGACGAGTTCATTATTCCAAACCTTGATCTGTTCAAGTTGTCTTGTTTTTAACAAGGCATTGCGTTGCGATAACGCCTTTTTGAATTTGCGCCAGACGGATAAGAAATTTTGCTGATCATTAAAAACGCCCCAGTCTAAAAATTCTCTTCTGACTTGAGAACCTGCGTCGAGCAATTCATAGCTTTTTGGATGAATAAGCTGTAACGGTAAAGCGTAGGCTAAATCCGAGCGTTTTTGACTTGGTTGATGGTTAATACGGATTTCAATATTTTTACCATCCAGTTGTATGCCTATATGCAAGTGGCCGCTGTTTATTTGCAGAATTTGCGCTGAGACGACTAGATGATTTTGATCGACGTTGATAACGGGCCTGATGGCGGAAGAACGGAATGACTTGGCACGGCCTAAAATGAAGATAGCTTCTATGAGTGTGCTTTTTCCGCTGGCATTTTCACCGAAAATAAAATTAATTCCCGGTGACGGATTAATGGACTCTTTTTGAATATTCCTGACTCCGTAAACATCCAGTTTCGACACACTCATAACTGCAATACTAGAGTCTCATCGGCATAACAATAAATTTATATCCGCAATCATTCGGCTCATCTATAAAGCAACTGCTGGCATTGCTGGCAATTGTCAGAACGGCAAGTTCGGAATCCAGATTTGAAACGGCATCCAATAGATATTGGGCATTAAAAGCAATCGTCAAAGGCTCGCCGGTATATTCAATCGCCAATTCTTCTTCGGCTTCATCATGCTCCGGATTATGGGTGCTGATTTTCATGCTGTCAGGCGTAATATCGAACGTCACCCCTTTAAATTTTTCATTCGATAAGATAGCAACGCGAGTCAATGCTTCTTTTAATATCTGCTTTTGGATATGGATTTGGTTAAAAAAGTCTTGCTGAAAAACTTTGCCAAAGTCCGGATACTTGGAATCAACCAATTTTGCCGAAAAAATCAGGTTTTTAATGGAAATCCTAATATTGTTGCTTGAAAACTCAACTTTCAACTCGGCTTCCGGATCGTCAAGCAACCGGCTCAGCTCAAGAACTCCTTTTCTGGGAAGAATGATTCGCGCTTCAAAACCGGTAGCCTGATCAAGGCTGTCTTCATAAATCGACAAACGATGTCCGTCCGATGCAACTAGCTTCAACTTGCTATTTGATACATTAAACAATAAGCCGTTTAGATAGTAACGAACATCTTGATTGGCCATGCAGAATATCGTTTTATCAAGGCCTTTTTTAAATTTACCGGCATTAATAAATAAGTGATTTTCTAATTCGGATTCGGCAAATTCGGGATAGTTATCAGCCGGTAAGCAACTCAATGAAAAACGGCTGCGATTAGAGGTAATTTTTACCTTATCGTCTTGCAGTTCGAATTTGATTTCGGCTCCGCTAGGTAAAAGCCTGCAGATATCCAGAAATTTTCTGGCAGGGACAGTGATTGATCCGGGCGTTGCTGTCGCAATGCTGATTTTGGCAATAATCTGAATTTCCAAATCAGTACCGGTCAAAATAAGTTGGTCTTCAGTAATGACCATTAAGACGTTTGAAAGAATAGGCATGGTTTGCCGTTTTTCTATCACGCTGACTATTTGCTGCAAAGGAAGCAGTATCTCTTCTCTATTAATAATAAATTTCATAAAAGAATATCTTTTTTCTATTACTACTAGTTTTAAAGAAGGTTGTTGAAAACTAGTATTTAACCTTAATAATCAAGTAGTTGTGTTGTTATAAACAATGTGGTTAAGGGTGCTGCTTTAGCGTGTACGGCTTGTGGTTTAACAAGAGTTGTCAGTAAAAATAAGTTTTATCCACAGGTTATTCCTCGTCAATGTGACAAAGTTCTCAACAGGTTGGAGTAATCTTCTGCCATTTTAGTATCAGACTCTTTTAGCTCTGTAATTCTTTTACAGGCGTTCATTACTGTGGTGTGGTCACGGCCACCGAATGCATCGCCAATTTCCGGAAAGCTGTGGGACGTTAATTCTCTGGCCAGACACATGGCTATCTGCCGGGGCCTAGTGATGGACTGTTTTCTATTTTTGGAAGATAGATCGGCAACGCGAATTTTGAAATATTCAGCGACCGTTTTCTGGATGTTATCGATATTGACGAGTTTATCCTGCAAAGAAATGAGATCATGCAGTGCCTCTTTGGTGAATTCGATCGTAATTTCACGTCCGGTAAACTGTGCATTGGCAATAACTCGCCGCAAAGCACCTTCCAGGTCTCGAACATTGGAAGGAATTCTTTTCGCGATAAAGAAAGCGACATCCTGAGCCAGCTGAATGTTAACCAAAGCGGCTTTCTTCATTAGAATGGCCGCTCTGGTTTCCAGATCGGGCGGCTCGATTAGAACGGGTAATCCCCAGCCAAACCTTGATTTTAGCCGGTCTTCAAGGCCTATGATTTCCTTTGGATATTTATCGCAAGTTAAAATTACCTGGTGCTTCTTTTCCAATAATGTATTAAAGGTGTGGAAAAATTCTTCCTGGGAACGTTCCTTGCCGGCAAAAAATTGAATGTCGTCGATTAGCAGCACATCGACGCCACGATAAAATTCTTTAAAGGCGTTAATCGAATTTTGCTGTAATGCCTTAACCATATCCTGGACAAATTTTTCAGAATGCAAATAAACGACAGTTGCGGAGGGATTTTTTTGTAAAACCGCATTACCTATCGCATGCATCATATGAGTCTTACCCAGACCGGAACCGCCATAAATAAGTAGCGGGTTATAAGCTTTACCGATGTTTTCAGAAACTTGGACTGAAGCTGCTCTGGCCAGCTGGTTAGATTTACCTTCAACAAAATTGTCGAACGTGAATGCCTTGTTTAAAAAACTGGGCGTGGTTTTTTGAGGTCCCGAGGCAGGTTTTGCTATCTTAGTCGCAGTAGGGACAGACGAACTTTTAGAACCAATCTCCAGGCTCAAATTTAATGCGCCATTGGAAAACTCATAAATAGTTTCTTCGATTTTGGCAAAATGATGTTCTTTAACCCAATCGAGTACAAAGCGGTTCGGAGCTAATAACTTTATTTGTTCATCACTTTCTATGGCTTGAAGGGGCCGTATCCATGTACTAAAGTCAGAACCTGAAATTTCATTTTCAAGTTTAGAAAGGCAGTTGTTCCAAATTGAGCTCATTGAAATAATAAAAAGTTGATTATAATTAATAGTGTAATTTTGCTTTTTATCACTGTACAGTAATAAAACATCGCGTTACAGAATTGACAGTTATAGAGGTTTATTTTATCATCCGCTGTCTTTTTTATCTGTTTTTGTTAACACTCATCCGATCAGGCTTTAAGTAAAATGAAAAGAACATATCAACCAAGTAAAATCAAACGTGTAAGAACTCATGGTTTTCGTGCAAGAATGGCAACAGTCGGCGGCCGTAAAGTTCTTAATGCCCGCAGAGCAAAAGGTCGCGCTCAATTAACTGTTTAGTCAACGGTTGGTGGCTGAAGAAGTTTTTAGTTTCTCCCCGCAGTTACGGTTAAAAAAACCGGCTGAATATAAAAAGGTTTTTGCTAAGCCTGTAAAATCAAGCGACCAATATTTTACCCTATTGGCCATAAGAAATAATTTTGATCATCCGCGGCTGGGCTTGGCAATTGCTAAAAAAAATATAAGAAAGGCAGTACAAAGGAATGTGATTAAACGAACTGTCCGGGAAAACTTTAGAATAAAACAACATAGCTTGGGGAATATTGATATCGTTGTTTTGGCTCGTAGAGAAGCCGTAGATGCTCCGCTGGATTTGTTAAGAAAATCGTTGGAAAGGCATTGGCTTAAGTTGGTATCCCGATGCGATTCATGCTCATAGCAATTATAAAGTTTTATCAATACTTTATTAGCCCCTTGCTCGGAAACAGGTGTCGTTTCTATCCAAGTTGTTCAAGTTATTCTCTGGAAGCGCTTCAGCTCCATGGAGCCACCATCGGCTCTTATCTCTCCCTCAAAAGATTATTAAAATGCCATCCGTTCCATCCTGGTGGCATTGATCCCGTTCCAGAAAAATTTGGTAATAAGAATGGATAATATAAGATTTGTACTAATCGTTACATTTGCGATGCTTATTTTTATGCTGCAGCAAGCCTGGCAAATGGATTATGGCCCCAAACCCGAAGTCGCCGCTATTACAGAATCTGTGGCAACCAATACTAAAGAAGATTTACCTTCCGCTACCGGTACATCGGCTCAAGCCGAACCCGCAGAGCAAAATACCACAGCTGTTCCATTAGCAACCGTCTCATCCGCCAACATTCTTACTGTTAAAACCGACGTACTTGCGCTTCAAATTGATTTGCAAGGCGGCACAATCCAGAATCTGGATTTATTAAACTATCCCGTAGAAAAACCTAATACTGTCATAGATAAATTACGCGCGATGATCGGTTTATCGGTTGCGGAAAAAGATACCGCTCCGGTACGTTTATTCGACAGCAGCCAAGATAAATTATTTGTCGCACAAAGCGGTTTAATTGCCGACAGCGGTTTTGCTACTGCACCGAGTCATCACACTGTATTTAAAAATGAAGCCGACAGTTACGATCTAAAACCAGGACAAGATAGTTTAACTGTGCCTTTAACCTGGACCGATAACAACGGCCTGACAATTACCAAATCGTTTATCTTTAAACGCGGCAGTTATGACATTACTCTGGAACAAAAAGTTAAAAATGATTCCGGTAAACCTTGGTCCGGCAGACAGTATAGTCAACTGCTTAGAGTTCCTGATAACTCCAACAAAGGCGGTATGCTGACCGGCGGCATGAGAGCTTATTCCGGCGGTGTTATTTATACCGAAAAAAACAAATATCAAAAGATTGATTACGACGATATGGCCGATGAGAATCTTGATGTTTCAACCAAAGGCGGTTGGACAGCAATGATTCAGCATTATTTTGCTTCGGCATGGATTCCACCTGCGGATCAGGAAAATCATTTTTATACCAAAGCCCTGAGTGACGAACGTTACGTTATCGGAACCTATTCTCCATCGGTTACCGTTAACGCAAATTCAGACGCGCAATTCGTTGCTCAATTATTTGCCGGTCCTAAAATCCAGCCTATGATGGAAAAAATAGCGCCTGGTTTGGAACTTACCGTCGATTACAGTTTTTTAACGTTTATCGGTAAACCTATCTATTGGTTGTTGAACCAGATCCATAACGTTGCCGGCAATTGGGGTATAGCTATTATTGGCGTAACGCTATGTATTAAATTGCTGTTTTTCCCATTGTCGCAATCCAGCTACAGGTCAATGGCCAAGATGCGCAAAATTCAACCGCGTCTAAAAGAATTGCAAGAGCGTTTTGCCGATGACAGACCGCGCTTCAATACCGAAATGATGGCCCTGTATAGAAAAGAAAAAGTTAATCCATTAGGCGGCTGTTTGCCTATCTTGATACAGATTCCGGTATTCATGTGCTTATACTGGGTATTAAGCGAGACTGTTGAATTCCGCCAAGCGCCATTCATGTTATGGATACAGGATTTGTCGATACAGGATCCTTTCTACGTCTTGCCGGTTATCATGGGTATCACCATGAAAATTCAGCAAAGCTTAAACCCTGCGCCGATCGATCCGATACAGGCAAAAGTAATGAAGATGTTCCCTATCGTCTTTACTGTATTCTTCCTGTTTTTCCCGGCCGGTCTGGTTTTATACTGGGTAGTTAATAATACTCTGTCTATTATCCAGCAGTCGTATATCACCAAGCAGATTGCTAAAATGCCATAGGCTTACGTGGCTAGAAACACCCCAGATACTATTGCAGCCATTGCAACACCGCCAGGGAACGGCGGTGTCGGTATCATTCGCATTTCGGGAACTAACGTTTCCGAAATTGCCGAACACCTCACTCACCGCGCCTGTTCCCAACAGGCCAGCGGCATACACTCCATCCCTGGAGATAATAAAACCTTAATTCCCCGGCTGGCCCAATATTCGTCTTTTATCGATGCTGACGGCTCAGTCATTGATTCGGGCATCGTCCTTTATTTTCCAGCGCCTGCTTCTTATACCGGCGAAGACATTCTTGAACTTCAAGGCCATGGCGGCTCGGTCGTATTGGATATGCTGCTTCGGCGCGTTTTATCCTTGGGCGCACGCTTGGCCAATCCAGGCGAGTTTACCGAACGTGCGTTTCTGAACAACAAACTCGATTTGGCCCAGGCGGAAGCAGTCGCCGACTTGATTGAAAGCAGCACCGAACAATCCGTCCGCTCCGCACAAAAGTCAATGCAGGGCGTTTTTTCGATACAAGTTAATGAATTGGTCGAAGAACTGACCGAACTTAGAACCTACGTCGAAGCAGCCATTGACTTTGTCGATGAGGAGATTGATTTTTTAACCGACGGCGTGGTTGAAAACCGGATAACCAAAATACTGCAGCGCATCGAACAGATTCAACGAACGGCGCAGCAGGGCCGCCTGTTGCGTGACGGCATGACTGTCGTATTGGCCGGCAAACCCAATGCCGGAAAATCCAGTCTCTTAAACGCATTGGCCGGACATGAAGCGGCGATAGTCACCGACATAGCCGGAACCACGCGCGACGTATTAAAAGAACGCATTCAGCTGGATGGTATGCCCTTGCATATCATTGATACTGCCGGCCTTCGTGAAAGCGGCGATGCGATAGAACAGGAAGGTATCCGCAGAGCTCACCAGGAAATTAAAAACGCCGATAAAATCTTACTGCTGATCGATGTAAGAGAGCCGGACATAGAGTCGGTATTAAAAACACTGCCCTCCAGCGGTAACGTTACGCAAATTTACAATAAAATAGACTTGTTAGGGATAGCGCCGGAAATAAAACAAACGGAATTTGGCACTCAAATTTACCTGTCTATCAAAACCGGTAGCGGTATGGAATTATTAAAACAACATCTCAAACAGAGCGTTGGTTTTAATGAAGCAACCGATAACGTATTCATTGCCCGAAGACGGCATATCGAAGCCCTGAATAAAGGGTACGAGTTTGTCGAGAGCGCTTTAGACCAGTTAAGAAGCAGCCAAGCCGGAGAACTGGTTGCTGAAGATTTAAAACAAGCACAAATGAGCCTTGCGGAAATTACCGGAACGTTTACCTCGGATGATTTACTGGGAAAAATATTTTCCAGTTTTTGTATCGGAAAATAATACTCATAACATTTGGATTGTTGTTTTTATTCAAGTGTGATTATCGTCTATCGTTCTAATTATGCTGTTCAAAAAATTGTTCAGATAGTAAAAAGAGGAGGTTAAGTTGCACGTAGTTTGGAAATCGCCATGTCAAAAAAATTGTGTAGCAACGCAAGATAACCCGTTTCCATGTCTTTTGGATCACCGGGATCCACATAGCGACTGCCCGATGAATTCGGTGGATTTCGCTTATCTCAGTAAGCTTGACTCTTTGATGTACAACAATGGCTATCCCTATGGAGCATGGGTTGTCCATACCGACAAGATTGGACTTTTTCCGGTTTGCGAACTCATTTTTTTTCGCGAGGAGCCCACGGAGGAAAGCTTGCGCAAACTCTATGGATCGCACTTTCTGCGCTTCAACCATTTTTCCCCACACGCTTAAAGCTGAGTATTTTCGATTAGCTGCTGAAAGCAGTTTTGGATGTTATTTTAGCTATTTGACCGTTTTAGCCTGTTTTTAAAATTTGGCATACAAAGCGGCAAAAAGTTGACGCTATCGCCATGGTTTTTACCTAACCGCTCTTTACAGATTTTGCCGAAACCGCGTACTGCCTAGATGTTTCAGATATTGGCACATTATATGTATAGAAGTTGGCAGCAATCACAATTCGAGTATCTTACTTCCTATTGCAATAGCTTAAAGACAAAATCTGCCATTAATTAAAACAATTAGGCAAATGTTTTAGTTTGTAATTTAGAGCATGAGGCAACAATATGTCCACAATCAATAGCGTCCAAAATTTATTAAATTACTATCAACCTTCCGCGAAAAATGTTGACTCGCCATCGTTCAATATACCAGGGCGAGAAAGTTTTTCCTTCGTAGCGCAAAATTTATCCCAGCTTGTTGATAAAGGCGCTTCAAGTACGACTGGTACTTCAAACTCAACAGGGACAACTGACAGTACAGCATCTATTTCCTCGCAACAAGCATTAAACACATTTGCAAATGATTTGTTTGCTATTCTAAAAGGTAACCAAAGTGGTCAGTCAACGCCTAACCAAACATTGGATAAATTAGCCGGCGAGCTTCAGAGTCTAGTTCAGCAACTGTCAAAATCAGCGTCGACAAATGCAACTAATTCAACAAATACCGCTAAAACAGCATCTACCGGATCTCCTGCTGAACCGCTCGCTGCAACCGAGCCTAGTACATCATCCCCTACTGAATCGGCTATAGAAAAAAATGCTGCATTCATAGGAATGCCAATACAACAATACAAGGAACAAATGGATAGGGCGCAGTCCTCAGACCCATTCGGAGTAGTTGCATATAATCAAAAGTTCGGACTGACTGCGCCAAGAGCAAGTGATCCGGCAAACCAAGCCCAATTCGATAAGACAACAATCGGTACATATAGCGGAACAACTGTGATGCCAACCTTGGCTACATTTAATGCTGGAATTGATCCGAATGAGGTTTATACCAATGCAGGCTTGCCGCTCCCGGAAGGAAGTTATGTTAATGGCATATGGATTCCCACGCCTAATACCCCTTCAGCTAACGACACAACGGCTGCAAGAGAAGCGCGAATTAATGCATTAATGAACGCTGGCCTGAGTGCTTCAGACGCATCCGTACAAGCGGATCAAGGATTCTGGCAAAAGCCGTTTTCCGGCGAGGGACTTTAGTTAACTAAAATTAATTAACTTACAATAGCTCAAGCTTACAAGATAATCAGTAAGAGCCTATATTCTTAAACTAATAAGAAGTCATACTGATTTCCTTGTAAGCACAGTGTAGGTTCTTGCATAACGTAAACTGTCGTAGCTTAACCCAATGATGTAGGGTCTACGTTAGCATTAAGCTTCGTTGTAACCAAGAATCAGTCTCCGGTTTTAACTGCGAGCCGTTTCAACAAACGGTGGAAATTTCCTCTATCCAGCCCCAGCAGGCGTGCAGTTGCGGCCATATTACCCTTCTGTGCTGCAAGCTGTTGCTGGATGAGTCGGCGCTGAAATTCATCAACTGCTTCTTTAAAGTTTACCGGCGAGAATAGAACTGTCGATAAATCTGTTGAAATCCCGACAGATGAGTACTCCGGCGGCTCAGGTACTATATCCAAATAGGCTGGCGATATGGTTATAAAATCTTCCTGACGATTTTCCGGCGTTGCCGATTTTAAAGCCGCTCGGCTGAGCAAATGCTCCAGTTCACGAATGTTACCCGGCCAGTGATAATCCAATAAGATTTTTTTGACCTCTTGATCCAAACGCAGCTTTTTAATACCCAACCGTTGCTGGTTTTTTTCCAAGAAAGCACCTGCCAATAATAAGACATCTTTGCCCCGCTCCCGTAATGCCGGAACAAGCATTGGATAAACAGCCAGGCGATGGTAAAGATCCGGCCGAAACAATCCTGCCGCAACTTCTTGTTGCAGATTACGGTTAGTTGCCGCTATAACCCGTAAATCTACTTTGATTTGTTTATCGCTGCCGACGCGTTGTATCTCGCCGTTTTGCAGGGTACGCAATAACTTAGCTTGTATCGAAAGCGGCAACTCACCGATTTCATCCAAAAAAATCGTGCCTCCGTTGGCCAGTTCAAACTTTCCTATCCGGTCATGAGTAGCTCCGGAAAAAGCGCCTTTGGTGTGGCCGAATAATTCGCTCTCGGCAATACTTTCCGGCAACGCCGCGCAATTCACATAAACCATAACCTGATCGGCTCGATTCGATTCTATATGAATACGCCGGGCGACTAGTTCTTTGCCTACCCCTGTTTCACCCAAAATCAAAACCGCCAGTTCGGACGGCGCAACAATGGAAATTTCATTGCGCAATGTCCGCATGCATTCACTGTCGCCGATCATTTCATGGTCAGTGTTTTCTTTAAATACGGTTTGAGTTGCATAACGTACCCGTTGTTCTAACGAGGCAATCAATCCGGCCGCTTTGACAGTGGCGGCAGCAAGGCCAATAAAAGTACTGAACTGGACCGGGTCGATATTGTCGAAAGTTCCTTGAGCCAGGGCATCCAGTGTTAAAACTCCCCAAGGTTCCCCGTCGATAAACAACGTGACCCCCATGCAATCATGCACCAGCAATTGATCGTTATCAGAGTCAACCAGGCCATCGTAGGGATCGGGCAGATCGGAATCGGCAGCAAAACGTACCGCTTTGTCGGAAGCCAGAATCTGCGCCAGCCGTGGATGTTCGTCAACCGTAAAACGTCGTCCCAACGTATCTTCGGATAAGCCGTTAACCGCCAGCGGTATCAGACAAGGACTTTCAAATTTGAGTAGCGCGGACGCATCACAAGGGAAAATCCTGCACAAATGTTCCAGCAAGCGTTGGTAGCGTTGCTCTGTCGGCATGCTGGCGGAAAGGTCGGCAACAATGGAAATGAGTGAGGCGGAAAACAAATCTGTCGTCATAATGATAACGCTGTAGTTAATTAAACAACCAAAAGATGATGTCAATAACACAACAATACTCAACTAGACCAGTAAAAACAAGGCTTTTAGCTTGGCATGGTAAGTGCCTTTCACCTAGGGATTGCGAAAAAAACGATCAACAGCCGATTTAAATAAAATAATTCAATCTTGAGGAGACCACCTGATGTTCTGTTATCAATGCGAACAAACCGACCGCTCCAATGTTAACAGCGGTTGCGCTACCGCCAAAGGCATGTGCGGGAAAGACGCTACGACTTCCGATTTACAGGATTTACTGGTTCATGGCGTTAAGGGGATTGCCCAATACGCCAAACGCGCTCGAGCTTTAAACTCACCGGATAATGCCGCCGACGATTTCATTCTCTACGCAATGTTTACAACATTAACCAACGTAAATTTCAATGCGACCCGCTTTGTCACCCTAATACAAGAAGCCGCCCAGATAAGGGATCGAGTCAAGGCAAGTTATATTCAGGCTGCACTTGCAGCAGGAAAAACGCCTGAAGAATTAACAGGTGCGGCAGCCTGGCAGCCAGCCGCCGATATCGACGGCATGCTTAAACAGGCCGCCGATGTGGGTATTAATGCCGGGCTCGATCAAGTCGGCCCGGACATTATCGGACTACGTTCATTGATTTTGTACGGACTTAAAGGCGTTTGCGCCTATGCTCATCATGCCTATGTATTAGGTAAGGAAAGCGATACTGTCTTCGCCGGGATTGAGAATGCGCTGGACTTTCTTAGTTCGGACCCAACAGATGCCGAAGCGTTACTGAACCAGTCCATGGCGTTGGGAACTTTAAACCTTGAAGTGATGGCGTTATTGGATGAAGCCAACACCGGCAATTTTGGCGCACAGCAACCGACACAGGTGCGCATCACTCCGGTCAAAGGCAAGGCCATCCTGGTATCCGGCCACGATCTCGGCGACCTGGCTGCTTTGCTCGAACAAACCAAAGATACCGGCATTAATATTTATACGCACGGTGAAATGTTACCTGCTCATGCTTATCCAAAACTCAAGGCTTACCCACATTTGGCCGGCAATTACGGTGGCGCTTGGCAGGATCAGCAAAAAGATTTTGCCGATTTTCCCGGCGCTATCTTGATGACTTCCAATTGCATCATTGAGCCGCAACCTCAATACCGTCAGCGTATTTTTACCGCCGGCCCGGTGGGGTGGCCAGGTGTGCGCCATATTTACGATAAGAATTTTGCACCATTGATCCAAGCAGCAAAAGCATTGCCCGGTTTTAAAGATGATACTAGTGAAAAATCCGTCACTGTCGGTTTCGGACGCGATGCGGTGCTGGGCGTGGCCGACAAAGTGATAAATGCAGTCAAGTCCGGCGACATTAAACACTTCTTCTTGGTCGGCGGCTGTGACGGTGCTGCACCCGGCCGCAATTACTACACAGAGTTTGCCGAACAAACACCGCAAGACACCGTAGTAATGACTTTGGGTTGCGCCAAGTACCGTTTTAACCAACATGACTTCGGCGAAATAGGCGGTATTCCGCGATTGTTGGATATAGGTCAATGCAACGACAGCTACTCAGCTATCAAAATTGCGACTGCCCTGGCCGGCGCTTTTGAATGTGGCGTGAACGAATTGCCTTTATCATTGGTCGTATCATGGTTTGAACAAAAAGCTGCCGCAGTGCTGCTAACCTTGCTGTCTCTGGGCATCCGCAACATTCGCCTTGGACCTACGTTGCCCGCATTCCTGACGCCTAATCTGGTTCAGGTATTGGTCGATAAATTTGGACTACAACCAATTACTAATGCACAAGCCGACATCGAGGCATCGTTGAACCGCCAAGCTGCTTGATTCGATTATTCCTCCGCTGCCGGAATAATTCAGCCTATGAAGTCTGAATAAATACAGTGTTTCCGGCAGCATTTTTACTGGAGTCCAAACAAATCATGAATACCCATGCCATTGAACTGGTCACCCGCGACGGGGAACAGTTTCACTTCGAATGCGCCGAAGATAGAAATTTGCTGGAAGCTGCTGCCGATGCTCATATTGTATTACCCGCCCAATGTGGGCAGGGGAATTGCGGTACTTGCTATGCCGATATCAGGTGCGGCGATTTTACATTAGCCGAACATAATCCCGCTGCACTTCCTGTAGATAAGGTTGCAAAAAACGGTACTTTACTCTGCTGCACTTTTCCTAAAAGTGATTTGCGCATCGACCTTCCTTTCGATCACGACCGTGTCCTGATTGGAGCAATCAAAACACAAAATGCAGAGATTACTGCTCTCGATTCCGTTGGTGAAAATACTGTGCGCTTAGAATTATATCTTGCGCCGAATGAGGAGGGCGACTCAGTAGCCCAGTTTGAACCTGGCCAGTTTATGGAGCTGGAAGTGCCGGGACAGGACATTAAGCGCGCTTATTCACTTGCTAATACAGGTAACTGGGAAGGTCGGCTGGAGTTTCTAATCCGCTTGCAATCGGGCGGTCTTTTTTCCACGTGGCTACGTGAGCAGGCTGCTGTCGGACAGACCTTGATCGTTCACGGTCCCAAAGGCGCATTCGGCTTATCTGAAAGTGGCCTGAGACCTCGCTGGTTTGTCGCTGGCGGCACTGGTTTAGCACCGATGTTGTCGATGTTGAGACGGATGGCCGAGTTTCAGGAACCGCATCCTGCGCGGCTTTATTTCGGCGCAAACCGGAGCGAAGAATTGTTTTGTCAGGCCGAGTTAGAAGCTTTACGAACAGAACTGCCCCAACTTCAAATAATTTTTTGCGTATGGAAACCAAATGATAGCTGGAAAGGCTTTTGCGGAACACCTGTGGATGCCCTGATTCAAGATCTGGAAGAGGCAACTGTTTTTCCTGATATTTACCTGTGCGGACCGCCAGCCTTGATCGATGCTGCCGAAACGGCTGCAAAAGCTAAGGGGGTACCGGACAGACAAATATTAAGCGAAAGATTTTTGCCGGCTTGATATTGGCAGTTTATTGATTAACTGACATGAGCACATGAATTTTTTTTCGTGTCTTCATCTGCAATGCCGTAAGCTGATTTCCATGGAGTAATTGCCATTCCGTAACGTTGCGTTATTGGGCGGCCATTCGTTTAGCTGAAAAAAGAAATGGTGGCTTTGTAATATACCCAGTACCTATTATCTTTCGGTAAGGTTGTATTTAGAGTTTGAGAGCTGAGGTACGGAGACTTTTAGAAAAAGAGAGGATGAATCGATAACAGTTTAAACCCTATCAGGAAATTAAATGCAATCCTGATAGGGCCAACTAATACTTAAAGTAAGTTTTTCAAAGCTTCAAACTTTTTAGCAGATTCTTTTAATGCTTCTTCCGCTTCGGCTTTTTTACCTTCTTGAGCAAGTTTTCTAGCTGCTTTCAATACGTTGTTAGCTGTTGCACGAGCTCTGTCAACTTTATCGTTAGCATTGATTTCTTTGCTTCCATCCGATGCTTCTTTGATAAGGTCAGCAAGTGCATCGCCTTCTGTGCCGGCAGCAGCAGCATCAGACGCTGCTTTAATTTTACCAAGAACTAAATTAATTGCATCAGCAGGCGCATATACAATTCGACCTTTATCAGTCTCAGCCAAAGCTGAAGTTGAAACTGCGCCGATAGAAGCAGCAATTAATAAAGGCAGTAAGACTTTTTTTAACATTTTCATATTGCACTTGACCTCAAGTCATTGTTATTTTTTGATAAATTTGGATCTGTAACTATTTATGCGAATAGCCATATACCAAGAAAGATTCTAACACATTATCAGATAATTGAACCAGCAGTGGCAAAGTGAAAAAAGTAGCTTTTGTAAGGGAATATTTACGATTAAAACCCGGATTCAATTACGCTGCTGACATAATTGAATCCGGCTTGAAATTATCTTACTTATGACCTGCGTCGTAAGTAACTTTCATTTCTTTAAATTGGGCCAAACTGGCTTTTAATGTTTCTTCAGCTGCTTTAGGGTCGCCGTTTTCAACCGCTTCACGAGCAACTCTTAATTTATCGTTGGCTCTTTGACGCAGGCGCTCAGTAACTTCATAACGGAATTCTTTTTGCAGTTGGCGGGCTTCAGCAATAACAGTGGAAGTCTCTTCTTTGCCGGCGCCTTTTTCAATCAGGCTAATCGCTTCTTCAATTTTAGCAATCGTACCTTCAGCCGCCTCTCTAACAACAGCATTAGGATCTTTTTTTTCAGCAGCAAAAGCTGTTGACGAAACGGCAGTGATGGCCATTGCTATTGCAGCGGAAACTACGGTTTTTTTAAGTGCTTTCATTGGTTAAACCTATATTTATTAATGTTTTTGTGTTCAGCATAACTATTAAAATGAGAGTTTATGCAAGAAAGCAAAAATTCAACATCATGAATGGCTAATACTGCGGGGCATTCTAGCACAGAAAAAAATAATTGCTTGTTTTAAAACAATAAAAACCCTTTTAAATCAATGGTTATAGTCTTTATAAAGGACTTACTCATCATCTCTTTTAACATCCAAAAGCATTTCTCCATCATAATCTTCGGACATAATAAATAAAATCGGCCTGCAACAAACAGAGCAATCTTCATAATATTGTTGAGGTCCGGAATGGGTGTCGACCAAAACATCCAGGGACTCACCACAATAGGGACAAACTATAATGATTTCATCAAGCTCATGCATTATTAAACCTTCCTGATCAAAGCGTCTAACCAGGATATGGGCAGGACGGATTTAAGAAAAGCAAACAAATAGGTCGGAAAAGTAACGTAATAGCGCTTCTTAGGTTGCTTCGCCTCCAGCGCATGAATAACTTTTTCAGTAACCGCCTGGGCAGGAAGCGTAAACGGGGCTGCGGGCCCTTCTTTTTGCAAGCGTGCTTCTATGGCTTTGTAGGTTTCTTTGTGAAAGCTGCGAGACGGATTTATATTTTTTTTGTACAGAGCAAAAGCGTTTTTTCTAAAGTCGCTTAGGATCGGGCCCGGTTCAATCAGAGAAATATGTATATTGGTGCCGTAAAGCTCAAGACGTAAGGTGTCGGCTAAGCCTTCCAGAGCAAATTTACTGGCATTATAAGCACCCCGGTAAGTCATCGCGACAAAGCCCAATATCGAACTGTTATAAATAATGCGGCCATACCCCTGTTGCCGCATCAACGGTATGATCAAGTTTGTTAACTCATGAGTACCGAACAGGTTGGTTTCAAACTGAAACCTGAGCACATCGCGAGTTAAATCCTCGACAGCGCCGGGCTGTCCGAACGCAGCATTATTAAACAGTGCATCGATTTTTCCATCAGTTAATTTGATGGTTGATTTAACGGCCAGTTGAATACTGTTGCTGTCTGCCAGATCTAACTGGATTGCAGTAAAACCTTCTTGCTGCAACCGCAATACATCTTCCTGTTTTCTTGCCGTAGCAATAACGCTATGCCCGCGTTTTTTCAATTCAACGGCTGCGTTGTAACCAATGCCGCTAGAGCAACCTGTAATTAATATTGTTTTTGATGAATTCATTTAGGCAATTATTGGGCGAGTTCCTGCTCGGTAAAATAAAGGATTTTTCCGCTACTGCAACTGATTGAGAATACTAAATTTTTCTTAATACTTTTAGCGTCCAGTTCCGATGACTCAACGCGAGTACATTGGCCCGAAGCCAATGCTTTTTCTGCCGCTTGTCTTCTTAAACGCTCAATATCGGGAAGCCGGGTCTGATAGTCTTTGACTAAGTTCGGTAATTGATCAAGATCATAAGGTGGAATAGAAAACGCCGAAAATTTTTCGGGATTGTTTTTAACAAGAAACTGGTTTTTTGCGCTTTCGCTCATTGCATCTTGTTTTAGCTGAGCTTGTTTTTTCAACATCTGCTCTTTCTCAAGATTTTCTTCCTGTTCTTTTTTTTCTAGTTCTTGTTTTTGTTTTTCTTTATCCAGCTCATTGTTAGAAGGACCGCCGGTCTTAACATTAAGTTGCTCTGTTTTATGCTCAGGATCGCAAGGCTTTGATTGATAGTTAGTCTTACCGTTAATGTCTATGCATTTATAAATTCCTGCAAACGCACAGGTAGAAAAAAGGCTTCCTAAAATAAGCAGTGTAATTCTCATTTTTTCCTCAATTGTTCTATCGTCAACATGAACACAACTCGGAAGAGTATAGAAGATTGAAGTTATCGGATAGATTTTTTTTATTCGAACTAACAGTAATAAATTAAAAAATTTAAAAAACCTAATATTACTATTACTTAAGTGAAAACCTGTTGATAAGTCTTATTTATACATTAAAATCAATAAATTATTTTATTTATTAAAATGCGTTTAAGATGATTCGAATCTTGTGCACGGGTTGTGGATAACTAAAGCGAAAATGTTATCCACATTTTCATCCACAGCTTATACAGATTTATTTAACAGCTTTGCTCTATGTTTCCTTGGGATATAACTGTATAAAATAAAAGGGCCGCTCATTGAAAAGATGAAGAACGGACAATATATTTGTTGGCTAAAACCTGCCTGATGCTTAAGGTGTAAGGCGCTCTTACTGTGATTTAGGATTAAAAACCAGAACCTATGTTAGAAAAAAACGGCAGTAAAAATACCGCTCAACCGGCGTTAGCTCGGTTAAAAGATTATATTAATCAGGAGATTATAGGACAGGACGTATTGGTTGAACGGATGCTGATCGGCCTGTTGGCCGATGGTCATATTCTGGTTGAAGGAGCTCCCGGCCTTGCCAAAACCCGGGCAATCAACGTATTAAGCAAAGGCATACAAGGCGATTTTCATCGGGTGCAGTTTACCCCCGATTTATTGCCTGCCGATTTAACCGGCACTGAAATCTATCGCCCCCAACAAGGTACGTTTGAATTTCAACGAGGACCTTTATTCCACAACCTGATACTGGCCGACGAAATTAACCGCTCGCCGGCGAAAGTACAGGCGGCGCTACTGGAAGCAATGGCCGAGCGGCAAATCACCGTGGGTCAAGCGACTTATCCCCTGCCAAAACTATTCATGGTGATGGCAACTCAAAATCCTATCGAGCAGGAAGGTACTTATCCGTTACCGGAAGCGCAGTTGGACCGTTTCTTATTGCATGTAAAAATCGATTACCCGGAAGCCGAGCATGAAAAAAGCATTCTTCATCTGGCAAGAACCGAAGCGCGCTCCGGTTCGATAAAAAATAGCGAACAATTCGAACTGATCGATCAAAAAACTTTGTTCGATGCCCGTAATGAGGTGCTGGATTTGTACATGGCGGAAAGTCTTGAAAACTATTTGCTGCAAATTGTTTTGGCTACCCGTAACCCTGCCGCTTACGGCGAAGACCTGGCGACCTGGCTGCAATATGGCGCCAGTCCAAGAGCCAGCATAGCGCTGGACCGTTGTTCCAGAGCCAAAGCCTGGTTGGCGCAACGCGATTTTGTCAGTCCGGAAGATATTCAGGATATGGCTTTCGATGTATTAAGGCACCGCTTGATATTGTCTTACGAAGCCGAAGCGGAAGGCATTACCGCCGATCACTTTATTAAAGAACTGATTGCCAGAGTTGCCGTACCTTGATGTTTTCCGTTAAGCGAGCCGGTCCGGCTAAGGTTTCAGCCAGCGAACTGGTTTCAGTATCGTTAAAAACACTGATCGATTTGGCGAGACCGGCAGCAGGGTTAAACCTGAAACATTCGGCCATACGCGCAGGGCAAAGCGGCGGTTATCTGTCGCGGTTTAAAGGTCGCGGTATGGAGTTTGAAGAAGCCAGAGGCTATCAACCGGGCGATGACATACGCAGCATTGATTGGCGGGTCACCGCGCGTACAGGTGAAACGCATACCAAAGTGTTTCGCGAAGAACGCGAAAGGCCGGTATTTATTTCCGTGGATAACCGGCCTGCGATGCATTTTGCGACACGGGGCGTTTTTAAATCGGTACTGGCAGCCAAGCTCGCGGGATTATTGGCCTGGGCGGCGCAACATCACGGCGATAGAATCGGCGGACAGCTGTTTACCGAGGTCGTATGCCGTGAGCTGAAGCCGCAAAACGGTAAACACGCGGTATTGCGCTTTTTAAACGCAATTACCAGCCAAGAGGACTTGAACCGCGCGGATCCATCGGTTATTACATTGGAACATGCGTTGTCAAGATTGATGCACCATGCCCGCCCCGGCAGCCTGGTTTATATCATCAGTGATTTTCGCGGTGTTAACGATCAAGTCGAAAACCATTTGGCAAAGCTGTCGCGGCATTGCGAGGTGGTGTTAATTTTTGTTTATGACTCTCTGGAAAGCCATTTGCCGGAAAAAGGCCGCTACCGGTTTATCGCCAGCGATGTTGCAGGCCTGTCCGGAACAGGCGCGGCAACCGGCGATAGACGGGATGTCGTGATCGATACCGGCGACCGCCAGCGCTTATTGAAATATCATCAACACTTCGCCCAGCGCTTGCAGCAACTGGAGCAGATAGCCAAAAAAATGGGTTTGGCGTTTATTCAATGCAGTACGACAGACGACCCGATACAACGTTTAAGATAAATGAACCCTACTCTTCTTGATTTAAAAGACATTCACGAGCCCGAAGCAATTGGCTGGTGGCCTCCTGCTATCGGTTGGTGGATCTTGGCGATTTCGATCCCACTGCTGATTATTTTCCTGGTTTGGCTTTATAAAAGATTGACCCGTAAAACAGCGATTAAAACCGCCGGCAAATTATTGGCGCAAATTAAACAGGATCAAACACGGGACAATCTGCAGAAATTATCCGATTTGTCGGTGCTGATCCGGCGCGTCGCGATTAGCGTATCGCCACGAGTTAAAACCGCTGGCTTAACCGGGCGGCAATGGCTGGCGTTTCTCGACCGTTCGGTCAAAGGCTTGCCGTTCAGCGAAAGCGTCGGTCAACTGCTGGCCGATGGACCCTATCGGAAAACGCCGCCCACTGAACTGGAAATTTCCCAATTATTTGATTTATGCGAACAATGGCTTAAATCTCAGGCGAAACAAAAAAATGATTCACTTTGAATGGCCCTGGTTGTTGGCCGCTTTACCCCTGCCCTTACTAATCCGCTGGCTGGCTCCGGCCAAAATGCCTGTCGAACAGGCCGCGTTAAAAGTCCCGTTCCTGGATGATTTTTCCGACGGTGAAACCAGGGCTGTCTCCCAAACCCGGCAATGGCCGTTACTGTTGGCAGCAATCGCCTGGATGTTGCTGGTTATCGCCTGCACCCGGCCGCAATGGCTGGGCGATCCGATTGAACAGGCCGTCAGCGGCCGCGATTTAATGCTGGCCGTGGATTTGTCCGGCAGCATGGAAGAGCAGGATTTTGTGATTAACAAGCGTTCTGTCGACCGCTTGACCGCAGCCAAGAGAGTCGCCGCCGATTTTATCAACCGGCGCGTCGGCGACCGGGTGGGATTGATCTTGTTCGGCACCCAGGCTTATCTGCAAACGCCGCTAACCTTCGATCGGCTTACGGTCATGACATTATTGAATGAGTCTGCGATCGGCCTTGCCGGAGACAACACCGCTATCGGCGATGCGATCGGCTTGGCGGTCAAGCGTCTTAAAGACGAGCAGACCAACAGCCGGGTTTTGGTGTTGATGACCGACGGCGCCAACACCGCCGGCGAAGTTTCGCCTTTAAAGGCTGCCGAGTTGGCGGCGGCCAATCATTTGAAAATTTACACGATCGGTATCGGCGCGGATGAAATGATCGTTCGCAGTTTTTTCGGTAGCCGTAAGATTAATCCGTCGGCCGACCTGGATGAAAAAACCTTGATAAAAATTGCCGAAAGCACCGGCGGCCAATATTACCGGGCTAGAAATACCGATGAATTGAATAATATCTATATGAGATTGGACGAACTGGAACCTGTCGAAAAAGATAAACAATATTTCCGGCCCCGTAGCGAACTGTATTACTGGCCGCTGTCGTTGGCGTTGGGGCTGGCGGCGGCCATTGCTTTGTCCAAGGTACGCCTGTCATGAACATAGCCGAATTTCATTTTATCAGGCCGTACTGGCTGCTGGCGTTGATACCTTATCTGGTGATAGTGGTTTTAATGCTCAGAAATAAACTTAATAAAGGCAATTGGTCGGCAGTATGCGATGCCGCGCTGTTACCTTATATATTGCAGGAAAAGCCGGTCAGCCAAAGCCGCTGGCCGTTAACAAGCGGAGCCGTTGCCGCACTGCTGGCGATCGTTGCGTTGGCCGGGCCAACATGGGAGCGTTTGCCCTCGCCGGTATTTAGAAACGAATCGGCCTTGATTATTGCGCTGGACTTGTCCCGGTCGATGGACGCGGCCGATATTAAGCCCAGCCGTTTGATGATGGCGCGCTATAAAATTGCCGATATTTTAAAACAGCGCAAAGACGGCCAGACCGCGTTGCTGGTTTATGCCGGCGATGCGTTTACCGTGACGCCGTTGACCGACGATACCGAGACGATAGACAGCCAACTGTCGGCTTTGAATACCGACATTATGCCCAGCCAAGGCAGCAATACCGAGTTGGCACTGGAAAAAGCCGTAGAACTTTTTAAACAGGCGGGCCTGCAAAAAGGCCAGATACTGCTGGTTACCGACGGCGTTGATCCGGATAAAGTCCTGGATACGGTAAAGTCGCTGGATCAGTACCCGTTATCGATATTAGGCGTCGGCACCGATGAAGGCGCGCCGATTGCAGCGCCTGAAGGCGGTTTTCTTAAAGACCAGAGCGGCAATATTGTCGTACCCAAATTGAATTCCGGCGAGCTCGCAAAATTGGCGCAGCTGGGACATGGCGTTTATCAAACCATAACGGCGAATGACGCGGACATTCAACGCTTGCTGGCGAATGTCGATAAATCCATGCAGCAGCAGGGCAAGCAAAACGATAGTTTATTGTTGGATCAATGGGCCGAAAAAGGTCCTTGGTTGTTGTTGGCGGTTTTACCGTTAGCGGCGTTGACGTTCAGGAAAGGCCTGTTGTGTTTCATCTTCTTGCTAATCTTGCCGTTGCCTAAAAACAGTTATGCGTTGGGTTGGCAGGATTTATGGCAAACCAAGGATCAACAGGCTCAGCAAGCTTATAAAAAGCAGGACTATGCGAAAGCAGCCGAGCAATTTGAGAACCCGGATTGGAAAGCGGCAGCTAATTACAAAGCGGGCAACTACGATAAGGCGCTGGAAGACCTGAAAAACAGCAAGTCGGCCAATAGTGCTTACAACGAAGGCAATGCGCTGGCAAAAGCAGGCCAGTTGGCAGAAGCGGTTAAAGCTTATGAAAAAGCCCTAGCAATAAACCCCAACGATAGCGACGCCAAACATAACAAGGAAGTCGTAGAAAAAGAACTGGAAAAGCAAAAACAACAGAATCAACAGCAGGACGATAAACAGCAATCCAAAGACGATTCCCAGCAAAACAAGGAAGACCGACAATCAGGAAAATCCGGCGAGCAGAATCAGGACCAAAAGCCGGATCAAAGTAATAACGAGGAAAAACCCGAACAAAAGCCGGAGCAAAAGCAATCGGATAAACAGCAATCCGAACAAAATCAACAACAAGATAAAGCCGAGGACAAAAAGCCGGAATCCGAAAAACCTGAACAAGCCGAACAGGGCAAAGATCAACAGAATAAGGAGCAAGCCAAGGAGCAAACGCCTGTTGAGGCCCAACCATCGGATGAACAGCAGCAAGCGAATGAACAATGGCTCAAAAGAATCCCCGACGATCCGTCAGGCTTGTTAAAACGCAAGTTTAAATATCAATACGGGCAGCGTGGCCGTCAATCCGGCGGTAATAGCGATGGTTACTAATAAACAAATCGCGATCTTCGGCGAAGCGCTGTTCGATCAATTTCCGGACGGCCGGCAAATATTAGGTGGCGCGCCTTTTAACGTGGCTTGGCATCTGCAAGCCTTTAAGCAGTTGCCCCGTTTTATCAGCCGGGTAGGCAATGACCGGAAAGGCGATAAAATCAGGCAAGCCATGCAGGCTTGGGGCATGGCTGTTGAAAACCTGGCTTGCGATCCCGATTATCCTACCGGAACCGTGCAAGTCACTATCAATAATGGCGAACCGGACTATGAAATTTTAGCCGACCAAGCCTACGATTTTATTAATGCGCAGCAATTGCTTGCAGACCAGCAGTTCAGCATTCTGTATCACGGCACCTTGGCCTTGCGCAACCGCGCTTCGCAATCGGCATTGCACGATTTAATCGCGCATCATCAGGGCAAAATTTTTATCGATGTGAATTTGCGAGCGCCGTGGTGGCAGAAAGACGCTGTCAACGGCTGGCTCGACAATGCGCATTGGGCCAAGCTGAATCATGAAGAATTGGCGCACTTGGCGCCGCAGCAAAACACCTTAACAGAGGCAATGCGTTTGTTTTTGGCGCAACATCAATTGGAGGTTCTGGTGGTCACTTGCGCTAGCAGGGGGGCGGCGGCAATCGGCCAAGCCGGTGAATTTATTGAAGTTGCGCCGGAATCCGGTTTGACGGTAGCCGACACCGTCGGCGCCGGTGACGCATTTGCCGCAGTGTTATTGCTGGGCATGCAGTTGAATTGGCCGTTACAACTGACGATGCAGCGGGCCCAATCGTTCGCGTCCGCCCTGGTCACGCAAAGAGGCGCTACGGTCCAGGATTTGAATTTTTACCGGCCGTTTATAGACGCCTGGAATCTTGATTAATCAATATGATGAACATGAATTTTATAAAAAAATTATTTTTTCTGTTGTTGCTGCTGAATTTTGCTCCGGTCAACGTATTTGCCGCGCAAATCGGCGTGTCGTTCGACCGCAACCCGGTCAGCCTGGACGAGTCTTTTCAGATCATTTTCAGCGCCGATGAAACGCCGGACAGCGATCCCGATTTCAGTCCGCTGGAGCAGGATTTCGAGGTGCTTGGCCAAAGCCAGAGCAGCAGTTCGTCATGGATTAACGGGCAGTCCAGCAAGACCATACAGTGGACGGTTAACGTGATGGCCAAACGAACCGGCAGTTTAATTGTTCCGCAAATAAGCTTCGGCAAGGATGTCAGCCGGCCGGCAAGCATTTTGATTACCCAGGCTTCCGCGAATAAAGCCTTTAACACCGACGATGATTTGTTTTTAGAGGTTGAGGTAACGCCGGAAAGCCCCTATGTGCAGTCCCAGGTTCTTTATACCGTCAAGTTATACAGAAGAGTTGAAATCGCCCAGGCTACTTTGAGTGAGCCGGAACTGGGCGATGCCGTGGTGGAAAAACTCGGCGACGACAATAATTATACGACCCAGGTTAACGGGGTGAATTATGTGATCACTGAGCGCAAATACGCGATTTTTCCGCAAAAAAGCGGCTCATTAACGATTAAGCCGTTGGTATTGTCGGCGGAAGTCGTCGCTAATACGCGTCCGAATTTTAACGGTTTTTTTAATTCGCAGATGACCAAAACCAAGAAAATCTTATCCAAACCGGTGACGCTGAATGTAAAGCCGGCTCCGGCAACTTTTACCGGCAATCACTGGCTTTCTGCCGAACAACTGGTTTTAAAGGAGGAATGGTCGGGCGATAATCAGCAGATGAAAGTCGGCGAACCTTTGACCAGGACCTTAACATTGCTGGCAAAAGGTGCAACGGTCGGCCAATTGCCCGAGCTGAATACCGGTAAAATCGATATTCAGCTAAAAACTTATCCCGATCAGCCGGTGTTGCAGGAGCAGAAAAAACCGGAAGGCCTGATTGCTTTTAGGGAAGAAAAAATAGCTATCATTCCGTCGAAAGCCGGTTTTTATAAATTGCCCGCCATAGAAATTCCCTGGTTTAACAGCCAAAGCCAAAAAATGGAAATAGCCAGAATCCCGGAAACCCGGATTACGGTATTGGATGCGGTTGGCGCTGAACAAATGCCCGCCGCACCGGAGGCCCGGGTAGCGGAACAACAACCTCCAAAAATCGAACCATCCGCGCCGGTTGCCGCACAGCCCCAGCAGCAAAATATTTGGTTTTGGATAGCTTTATTCTTCGGCAGCGGTTGGCTGGCGACGTTGGCTTATTTCCTGGTCAAACGTCCGGCCAAGAAATCGGTAGTCGAGAAAAGCCCTGTCGAAATCCGTTTAGAAGACAATATCAAAAAGCTGAAAAAAGCTTGTGCCGATAATAATGCCATGGCGGCCAAGGACGCATTGCTGGCTTGGGGACGGCAAAAATACGGCGTGGTGAATCTAGGCGCTATTGCCGACCTAAGCGATGCCAGGTTAAGGGATGAAATCCGGTATTTGAGCCAGACTCTGTATGGCAACGGAGCCGATCAGTGGCAGGGCAAAAAATTGTTCCAGGCTTTTGTTGAAAATAAAGCCAGGGAAAGAATGGCGGTTACCGAAGACGATAAATTGGAGCCGCTTTATCGGTTGTGATGTAGGCCGGAATAAAGTGGGTTCAAGAGAGCTTTTCCGGTCTTATTTAGCCGGACGCGCTTTTAAAATATTCCAAAGCCATAAACAGCGCGGCAATTGAGCGGGCTTCGGTACATTCCCCGGTCGCTAGCAATTCATTAATGCGGCTTAATTTCCACGGCACAACTTCCAATTCTTCGGGCTCGTCGCCTTCCAGCTTTTCGGCATACAAATCCTGGGCGATGATGATTTCGGTCATGTGTTCCAAATAGGACGGCGCGAGGGAAAAAGAGCTTAAATGATGCAGGTTTCTGGCGCCAAAGCCGACTTCCTCTTTTAATTCACGGTTTGCTGCTTCAAAGTACGACTCGCCGGCGTCGGTCTTACCCTTCGGCAAGCCCAGTTCATAACGATGCACTCCGGCGGAATATTCCCTGATTAACAGCACCGTTTCAGCATCCAGCATCGGTATAACCAGCACTGCGCTACCCGGCCTGCTACGTGCTAAGCGTTCGTAGCTGCGCAGTTCGCCATTGCTGAACTTGATCTCCAGCGATTCAATACGGAATAATCGGCTGGTAGCGACGGTTGTTTTGTTAAGGATGGTAGGTCTTTCAGCCATTGTGCTATGTTATTAACTATTTTTTGCAAATATAACACTCCGATGATTGATTGGAAAAAAATTGATACCGTTTTGCTGGATATGGACGGAACGCTGCTGGATTTGAACTTCGATAATCATTTCTGGAAAGAGTTTGTGCCTCTTAAATTTGCCGAAAAACAAGGCTTGTCGATAGAAGAAGCAAAACAGCAGTTGCAGCCGCGCTTTAAAAGTATGGAAGGCAAGTTGGAATGGTATTGCCTGGATTATTGGAGCGATGTTTTAGCGTTGGATATTGCCGGACTGAAAGCGGAGATTTCCGGATTAATTGCCGTGTTGCCGCATGTTACAGAGTTTTTGGAAAAAGCTCATCGTTCGCCGAAAAAGGTGTATCTGGTCACCAACGCACACCGGGGCAGTTTGGGACTTAAGATGGAAAAAACCTGCTTACACCGTTTTTTCGACGAAATTATCAGTTCGCACGATTTGGGCTTCCCGAAAGAACATGCCGATTTTTGGCGTCTGCTGCAACAGCGCATACCGTTTGAAAAGCAAAACTCGCTGTTGATCGACGATAGTTTGTCGGTTTTGAACTCAGCCAAGCAATTCGGCATCGCGCATTTAATTGCTGTCAGTAAGCCCGATACGAAGTTGCCGAAAAGAGAGATAGCCGGTTATCCCGCTATCGAGGATTTTCGAGAGTTGATGTTGGGATTATAAAGCTGAGTTGAGCAGCTTGTCTGGCCAACGAAACTTATGCCCTTTGGGTATAAGTTCGGCACAAGTTTTCATCTGTCGAAAACGCTACGAGTCAGACCTTCCAGGTTTTACGACTGCCATGGATGGCTCCAGTAAAAACCTGGAAGGTCTCATATCCCGCTAACGCCTCCAATCTACGCTCTTTTTTCTTGGCGTGGGCGCCGTTGTCTGCCCTGATAGTCGGTTTTGGGTTTCTCAGGCCTTCTTTCCGGCTTTACAACTTTGGCTAAAAGATCATCGGTAATAGGCAGGACCGGAATCTTCTGCTCAATATACTCTTCGATATCGGGCATTGAATAAGCATATTCCTCGCAAATAAAACTGATCGCGACGCCGCTCGCGCCAAAGCGCGCAGTACGGCCAATCCTGTGTACATAATCTTCCACATCCTGCGGCAGGTCGTAATTAAAGACATGGGAAACATCGGCAATATGCAGGCCTCTGGCCGCAACATCGGTCGCTATCAACAAAGTGATTTTGTTTTCCTGGAAATCACTTAACAAGCGCTGGCGTTTCTCCTGCGGCACATCGCCGCTCAGTGCGGCAGTTTTATAGCCGTTAGCATTCAAAGTGTCATTGAGGTATTCGGCACAGCGCTTGGTATTCACAAAAATAATGCTGCGTTGCGGCTTATGCTGGTTCAATATGCCGACCAATAACGGAACTTTCTGTTCATTCGACGGACAGTATGCGCTTTGCTGGATGGCTTTGGATGTAACTTCCTCGGTCTCGATACGAATCAACACCGGGTTGTTCATATGCTCGTAAGCCAGCTCGGTTACTTTGTAAGATAAAGTCGCCGAGAACAGCATATTCAAGCGCTGATCCGGCGGCGGCATGCGTCGCAGCAAGTAGCGTATGTCTTTAATAAAGCCCAGGTCGAACATGCGGTCGGCTTCGTCCATCACTGTGACTTTCACGTTATCCAGAGTGAACGCGTTTTGCCGGTAGAAGTCGATGATGCGCCCCGGCGTGCCGATGATAATATCGACGTTGGATTTGATGCTGTCCAGTTGCTTTTGATAATCGGTGCCGCCGTATATCAGCGCGAATTTAAAATTAAGATGCTTGCCCAGTTGCAAGGCGTCTTTATGGATTTGAATAGCCAGCTCACGGGTCGGTGCAAGAATAATGGCTCTTGGATTTTTAATTTTTTTATTTTTGGCAACGGCTTTTGACGTTTGACCTTTTGAATCCGTGCCGTCGTCGGTTTGTGCTTCCGTATCAATAGATTCGTTATCATTGATCAGATGCTGAAAAGTGGCCAGCAAAAAAGTGGCGGTTTTGCCGGTTCCGGTTTGAGCTTGTCCCGCAATATCCTTGTCCCGTAACAACAGGGGCAAGGCTTGTCTTTGTATCGGAGTACAGTGATCGAAGCCGGCATCTTTCAAGCTGCGTAAGATGGAATCGGATAATTCAAGATTGCTGAAGCGAGTTTGGGTTAAATGTGTATTATTCATAAGCTATAGCATAACGTAAAAATCAAAACAGCTGAAATTGATTGACTACCAGCGTCATCCCTCCTATAGTTTTGATTTTAACAATTGGAGAAAAAAAGTGAGCGATTCAGTCCTTCATGTAAGCGATAGTGAGTTTAACGAAGCTGTTATTAAAGCTGCGGGTCCCGTACTGGTTGACTATTGGGCTGAATGGTGCGGACCTTGCAAAATGATTGCGCCGATTCTGGACGCTATTGCCGAAGATTATGCGGGTAAATTAACCGTCGTAAAATTAAATATAGACGAAAACCCGGAAACTCCCCAACACTACGGCGTACGCGGCATTCCAACATTAATGCTGTTTAAGGACGGCGAAGTGGAAGCGACAAAAGTAGGCGCATTGTCAAAATCAGAACTTGCCAAGTTTATAGACAGCAATATTTAAACTCGCCCCACTACTCAGTGCCTAGTTTACATCTTTTACAAAAGGTTGGACTAGGCTGAGTACTTGAGTTAAACTTAAGCGGTGCGATAGTCACGCGCACCCAATCATATCACCCGATAAACTACACCCCTGAATTATCCCTGTCCTAGTAGTTGCGGTTTTCACATCGCATATACTTTTCCCTTGAGTTATCTTTTATATGAATCTAACTGAGTTAAAACTAAAACAAATAAGTGAAGTTATTGAGATTGCCGAGTCGCTTGGCCTTGAAAATGTCGCCAGATCGCGAAAGCAAGACCTTATTTTTGCCATTCTGAAAAAACAGGCAAAGGCCGGCGACGATATATCAGGTGATGGCGTATTGGAAATTTTACAGGATGGGTTTGGTTTTTTACGTACACCGGGTTGTTCATATTTAGCAGGTCCTGACGATATTTATGTTTCACCCAGTCAAATCAGGCGATTTTCTTTAAAGACCGGCGACACGATCAGCGGAAAGATTAGACCTCCAAAGGACAACGAACGATATTTCGCAATGCTCAAGGTTGACCAGATCAACTTTGAACCCCCTGAAAACACCAAAAACAAAATCACTTTCTCAAACCTGACTCCGTTATTTGCCAAGCAACGGTTTGTTCTTGAACAAGGCAACGGTACCAGCGAAGATTTAACCGGCCGGATGATCGATCTGATCGCACCTATCGGCAAAGGCCAGCGCGGCTTGATTGTGTCACCGCCTAAAGCCGGTAAAACCATGATAATGCAAAGCCTGGCGCAGGCGATTGCGGAACAGAATCCCGAGTGTTACCTGATTGTTTTATTGATAGATGAACGCCCTGAAGAAGTGACGGAGATGGAGCGTTGCGTTCGCGGCGAAGTTATTTCCAGTACCTTTGATGAACCGGCAACACGGCATGTACAAGTTGCCGAGATGGTTATTGAAAAAGCGCGTCGATTGGTCGAACATAAACACGATGTAGTCATCTTGTTAGACTCGATTACGCGTTTGGCGAGGGCTTATAACACTGTCGTACCTTCATCTGGCAAGATATTAACCGGTGGTGTTGACGCGAATGCGCTGGAAAAGCCGAAACGCTTTTTTGGTGCGGCGCGAAATATAGAAGAAGGCGGCAGCTTGACGATTATTGCCACCGCGCTGGTTGATACCGGTTCAAGAATGGACGAAGTGATCTACGAAGAATTTAAAGGCACAGGCAACATGGAGTTGCACTTGGATCGCAAAATTGCCGAGAAAAGAATTTACCCGGCAATTAACATCAACCGTTCCGGCACGCGCCGTGAAGAATATTTGGTCGATCCCGATACGCTGCAAAAAACCTGGATTTTACGCAAAATTCTTCAACCTATGGATGAAACCGCAGCGTCGGAATTCCTGATCGGCAAGCTTAGAGATTTTAAGACGAACGCCGAATTTTTTGAGTCGATGAAGCGATAAGTTATCCAGCTAAAGTTTTTTCAAGTATTTTAGAGTGCAAGCTCTACTTTCCTAGCAAGCGGCAGCCAATACAGAAACAGACCAGGAAAAATCTATGATTTTCTTGGTCATTGTTTAACCCTAGCTTACAGATCTTAGAAACACCGGCAGCATTTGCTGACGCACGGATGGCCGCATATTTAAGATGTGAGACCTTGAGTTACAAGAAAGTTTAAACATCAATCCGATCTTCACGGATCGCCGTCAATTCGCATAACTTGACTTGCTGTGTGGAGGCCTCGCCCTTTCCCTTAACACATCGGCAAGCGAAGCTTCGGGAAAAAGCCTGCGGAAGCCGAATCGCATAAAGCCCGTCGGGCTTTCATGGTTTAAGGCTGTGCTAAAAGCCGCCTTGGCGGCAAAATTATTGCCGCTCACTTCCCGCGTATTTATAATATTTAACCGCTATATCAGCTGAATTTATAGGAATGATGAATATGAGCGCACTGGATGAATTAAGAAGAAAAGCAGACGAAAAAAAAGCCGCTGAACTTCAGGAAAAGTTAATAAGTGAGCAGTTGGAAGCAACCTATCAGTCTAAGCTCTTGCCCAAAATGCAGCTCTTTTACGATACGCTGAATGAAACCATCAACCATTTAAGCTTTCTTGAAGAGCCCATCATTGCTAAAAATTACTCAAGCCGCTATCCGCAATTTGGCGATCTGCTCCAGACGAATTACAAGATCAATACCGATGGCCGCTCAGGTCTTGCCAGCTATGATCGCTTAATGGAGATTAATTTAAGTTTCGTCTGCGAAGGCAAAGGCGATTTTACCTATCCGGTCATATCCAAATACTTGATAGAGCATGAAGTGAGCTTTCTTCAAGCCAATCGGCTAAATTTCGACTGGAAATTCCTGATGCCGAAGGATGGTAAAGCCTGCGCTAACTTTACGGTTAAAAGAAATGTTCCCGTTCGTTTCCGGATCGAGGTTTTGTACGAGTTGTCCCAATTGAAACTGACCATACAAAACCATCAGAATCTGGAAACTTACAGCAAGGATTTTTCACCCGAACAACTTGATGATCATTTCTTAGACGCTTTGCTGAATTATTTTTTGCGTAAGGATTCCCGGCTCTTAGTAAAATTCGGCGAACTCTCTGCCGAGCACAAAACAGCCATTAAATCAGCCATCCATAAGAATCTTTACAACTTCCAACAAGAACAAGCCCAGTTATTAGAAAAAATAAAATTTGAGGATAATCCCAAGCCGCAGCAGGTCACATCAGGAAAAATAGAATTTGTAAAAAATCTTTTTTCTAAATTCCATAAATAGCCTCTGCAATCGGTTGCCTATCCCAACCAGCTTTGAATTGCTATTTTTTCGCAGCCTGCATTTTCAGCAACGCCAGCTTTTTCTTTTTCGCGCGTTCCGCTTTGTCAGCTTCTTCTTTTTCTTTGCGCAAACAGCGCGCATCATAACGCCGTTTTGCTTGCGCGGATCTTTGCTTACGGCTAACTTCGGCATGATTGGGTGGCGAAGGCTGCATAATGACACAATCGACCGGACAAGGTGCTATACATAACTCACAGCCGGTACATTCCGAAGCGATAACTGTGTGCATGAACTTCGGTGCCCCCAATATTGCATCGACAGGACAGGCGGCAATGCATTTAGTGCAACCGATGCAATCCTCTTCAACAATAAACGCGACGCTTGGCGGCTTATGCACGCCGAATTTTGGATTCAGCGGCTTGGCCGCAACGCCCAACAAACCGGCAATATCGCGTATGCCTTCGTCGCCGCTGGGCGGGCATTGATTAATGTCGGCAGAGCCCGAGGCGATGGCTTCGGCATAAGGACGGCAGCCGCAATAGCCGCATTGGCCGCATTGGGTTTGCGGCAATAATGCGTTTATTTGGTCGGTTAGGCTGGGAGATTCTGGTGAAACGGACATGCTTTGGATATTCTCAAATCAAATAGTTCCCGCGCTCCGGCGTCATTGCCATAATGATAGGAGCGAGCTATGGCAGCGATCAAAGTCCTGCAAATCTGCAAGCCAATGTCGCGGGCGCGGCCCGCTCCTACATTATTATTTTCTTAACTTAATCCGGTATGGGAACGATAGTGGATGAAGTTACTTAACCCGCATCCCCGGCTGCGCTCCTTCGTCCGGACTTAAAATCCAAATATCCTTGCCGCCGGGACCTGCCGCCAGCACCATGCCCTCGGAAACACCGAAGCGCATTTTTCTCGGCGCCAGGTTGGCAATCACCAGCGTCAGCCGTCCTTCCAAATCTTCCGGACTGTAAGCGGATTTAATGCCGGCAAAAATATTGCGGGTCTCGTCGCCGATATCGACGGTCAACTGCAGCAGCTTTTCCGCACCTTCGACATGCTCGGCTTTAAGAATCTTGGCGATACGTAAATCCAGTTTGGCGAAATCGTCGAATTCGATGGTATCGGCAATCGGCTCGCATGTTTTCGCTTTAACAGGCTCCGGCGTTTTTTCCAGGTTTTCTTTCGACGCTTCGATAATCGCCGTGATTTTGTCCGGGTCAACCCGCGTCATCAACGGCTTGAAGTCATTGATCGTATGGTTCAACAACGGCTTGGCATCGGCCGGCCAAACTTGTGCATCGATATTTAAAAAGCTTTCCGCATTGTTTGCCAAAACCGGAAGCACAGGCTTTAAATACACGGCCAGTATGCGGAATAGGTTCAGGCCCATTGTGCAGACTTCGTGCAATTCGGTATCCTTGCCCTCTTCCTTGGCAATAACCCACGGCTTCTTTTCGTCGATATACTGGTTGGCTTTATCGGCCAGCGCCATGATTTCGCGCATCGCCTTGCCGAATTCGCGGGCTTCGTAGAATTCGGCAATTTGCTCATTCGCGGAGACGAACTCATGGAATAAAGCCTGTTCCGAGCATTGCTCGGCCAGTTTGTTATTAAAGCGCTTGGCGATGAAACCGCTGCAACGGCTGGCGATGTTGACCACTTTGCCGACCAGGTCGGAGTTGACCCGCTGGCTGAAATCGTCGAAGTTCAAATCGATGTCGTCGACGCCGGCGCTGAGTTTGGCGGCGAAGTAATAGCGCAGGTATTCCGGGTTCAAATGATCCAGGTAGGTTCTGGCCTTGATGAATGTGCCGCGCGATTTGGACATTTTTTCGCCGTTCACGGTCAAAAAGCCGTGCGCGAAAATCGCGCTCGGCGTCCTGAAATGCGCACCGCTCAGCATTGCAGGCCAGAATAGTGCATGAAAATAAATGATGTCTTTACCGATGAAATGGTACAGCTCGGCGTCGCTGTTTTTCGACCAGAAATCATTGAAATCCAGCCCCTGCTTGTCGCACAGGTTTTTAAAGCTGGCCATGTAGCCGATCGGCGCGTCCAGCCAGACGTAAAAATATTTGCCCGGCGCATCGGGGATTTCAAAGCCGAAATACGGTGCATCGCGGCTTATGTCCCACTGCTGCAAACCGCCGCCCAGCCATTCGGCCAGTTTATTGCTGACTTCAGGTTGCAAATGGCCGGCGTTGGTCCATTCTTGCAGCATATCGCTAAAATTAGCCAAATCGAAAAAGTAATGTACCGAATCTTTATCGACCGGTTTCGCGCCCGAAATCGCCGAAACCGCGTTTTTCAGTTCGGTTGGAGCATAGGTTGTACCGCAGACTTCGCAGCCGTCGCCGTATTGATCGGCCGCGCCGCATTTTGGACATTCGCCTTTGATAAAACGGTCGGACAAGAACATGTTCTTAACCGGATCGTAGGCTTGGGTAATGGTGCGTGAACTGATATGCCCGGCATCGCGCAGACGTTCGTAAATTAGCGATGATAGCGCCTTATTTTCTTCGGAATGCGTGCTGTGGTAATTATCGAATGCAACGCTGAATTCGGTAAAGTCGGCCAGATGTTCCTCGCCGACCTGGGCAATCAGCTGTTCCGGAGTAATGCCTTCACGATCGGCCCTGAGCATAATCGGCGTACCGTGGGTATCGTCCGCGCAAACGTAATAGCAAAGGTTGCCGCGTTGTTTTTGGAAACGCACCCAAATATCGGTTTGGATATATTCGACCAAATGACCGAGATGAATAGGGCCGTTGGCATAAGGCAGTGCGCTGGTGACGAGAATTTTTCTATCTGGCATAGTGTAAAAGTTCAATCAATTCGAAGGCAAAAACAGCTTGGTATTATGGCATAAAATAAACGCAAGCTGCGATTATCGGCCATCTAAAAAGTGCAATGGAGTAGGGTAATCGGTAGAATATTTCTATCTTGAGTCAAACGCTTGGTTTTTGATCGAGTACATTTTTATTTATCTTTATGGAGCATAAGCATGGCGAACATCGAAAAATCTGATGTGGAAGATCTTCTGCGAACATTTATCGACCCTAATAATGGAGCCGATCTTGTTTCAGCAAAATCGGTTAAAGTCATCGCGATCGATGGTAACAATATCAGCGTTAAACTGGAGCTGGGCTATCCTGCCAAAAGTTATGTAGCGGAACTCCAGGCGGCAGTTGAAGAACATTTAAAAACACTGGACGGCGTTGGCAATGTCGATGTTGAAGTGGGCGTAAAAATTCTTTCCCATGCCGTACAGCAATCATTAAAGCCTCTGCCCAATGTTAAAAACATTATCGCTGTCGCATCCGGTAAAGGCGGCGTCGGCAAATCGACAACGGCGGTTAATTTGGCTTTGGCGCTGGCAGCCGAAGGCGCTAATGTCGGCATTTTGGATGCGGACATTTACGGCCCCAGCATTCCGACAATGCTCGGCCTTTCCGGCTATCCGGAAAGCAAGGACAATAAAACCATGATGCCGAAAATTGCTTACGGCGTGCAAACCAATTCTATCGGCTATCTGGTGGAGGCCGACCAAGCGATGATCTGGCGCGGCCCGATGGTTACCACAGCCTTGCAGCAATTGCTTAAGGACACTAATTGGGACAACCTGGATTACCTGGTTATCGATTTGCCGCCCGGCACAGGCGATATTCAGTTAACCCTATCGCAGCAGATTCCGGTCAGCGGCGCGATTATCGTCACCACGCCGCAGGATATTGCGCTGATCGATGCCCAGCGCGGTCTGGGCATGTTCGAGAAAGTCAACGTACCGGTACTGGGCTTGGTTGAGAATATGAGCATTCATATTTGCAGCAATTGCGGTCACGAAGAAGCTATTTTTGGCCACGGCGGTGGGCTAGCGATGGCCGAGCGCAATAGGATTGAACTGCTTGGCTCGTTGCCGTTGGATATTAATATCCGGCAATTTGCGGACTCCGGCAGACCGACAGTGGTTGCCGACCCGGATGGACGGCCTGCGCAAATTTACAAGCAAATCGCTCGTAAAACTGCGGCCAAACTGGCGTTGAAAGCTAAGGACTTTACAACAAAGTTTCCAAAGATCGTAGTGCAGAATACTTAAATAATCGACTTTGTAATGGACACGGATTTAACTGATTTATCACGGATAAAGAAAAATAAAATCCGTTTTAATCCGTCCAATTAGTGTCATCCGTGTTCCACTATTTCTAAATGCTGAGCAATTCCGTTCTATGTTAAAATCCGGCTTTTTGAATCAATCAGGTAGTAATACTCCATGAGCATTAAGTCGGACAAATGGATACGCCGCATGGCGGAACAACACGGCATGATCGAGCCGTTTGAAAGCGGACAGATCAGGGATTCGGAGCGTGGCCGAGTCATTTCCTACGGCACTTCCAGTTACGGCTACGATGTTCGTTGTTCCGACGAATTCAAGATTTTTACCAATATCAATTCAGCTATCGTCGATCCCAAGGATTTCGATTCAAACAGCTTTGTCGACGTTAAATCCGATGTCTGCATTATTCCGCCGAACTCATTCGCCTTGGCCAGAACGGTTGAGTTTTTCCGTATTCCCCGTGATGTCTTGACGATTTGCCTAGGCAAATCAACTTATGCGAGATGCGGCATTATTGTGAATGTAACGCCTCTGGAACCCGAATGGGAAGGTCATGTGACGCTGGAGTTTTCCAATACCACGACACTGCCTGCGAAAATCTATGCCAATGAAGGCGTTGCGCAAATGCTGTTTTTCGGCGGCGACGAAGTTTGCGAAACCTCTTACAAGGACCGGGGCGGCAAATATCAGGGACAAACCGGCGTTACGTTGCCAAAAGCATAAAGCATTAACAATAGGACGCGGATTAAACGGATTTCATTTTTTGGACGCTTTCGCTTTTATCCGTGTATATCAGTTAAATCCGTCTGATCCGTGTTCTATTATTATAAAATTTGAATCTTCGAACTATTGAAGTTTCGACGGCGCAGGCATATTAATCGGCGGCAACTGCACAAAAAAGCCTTTGGTATTCAGGCTTTCAATTACTTTATCGACATCTTCCTTCGCCAGTTTACGTTCCGGCGTCAGCTCCAAATCCATCACAAACTCCATTTTGCCAAAGCTGTTGAAAAGCGCTTCCGGTACTTTCGAAAAATCGTCTTTCTTATCAACGTATAAATAAAGTTGGTCTTTTTTCAAACTCTTATAAATAAAACACAGCATATTGTCGGTCACAAGTCATCAATCAAAGAAAGCATTTTAACCATTTTTCATTAGAATGGCCTTTTCTTACCGACTTAGTTAATACAAATGGCTAAATATCCGATCAATCCCGACGATTTTTTTAAGAAGGCATGTGCTTTTGAAGCGGCCCTGATTTTGGTTGCGCTTTTCTTAGGCTGGATCGCCAACATAAATCCTTTCGCTTACCTGTATTTTTCAGAACCGGCCATTGCTTATGGCGTAATTGGAACCGCGCCTCTATTTTTGTTATTTCTGGTCTTGGAGCTGATACCGGCAGAGTCGATTGTAAAGATTAGAAAAGTATTGTTTGAGACATTAGGCCCCGGCTTATACCGTTATCATTGGACCGATTTGCTGATACTTGCGTCGATTGCCGGATTATCCGAAGAATTGTTGTTTCGCGGCGTTATTCAACCCTGGTTGGAATCCTCCTGGGGCTTGACCGCAGGCCTGATCGCCAGCAACGTTATTTTCGGTTTGGCGCATGCAGTGACGCCGCTTTATGCTGTTTTGGCGGCATTAACAGGAATCTATTTAGGTTTAGCTATGGATTACGGCAGTGATAGGAATTTGCTGGTCCCGATTGTGATTCACAGCTTATATGATTTCCTGGCATTTATCGCCCTCGTGCGTGCGTATCGAGCTCGCCGTTTGGCAGACCCTAAAGAATGATATTGAAAAAAATCTAACGCCAAATTTTGTTCAGCGACTTGACAAAAAAAACGCCGCCCCCACATTTACGGATGAGCATAAATACTCGTTTTTTTTAGTTTGTTATTGAATTAAGACATTAATTTTTAGGAGACAGAAAATGGCTATTATACGTTACGAACCATGGGGCTTATTGAACCAACTACAAAGAGAACTGGCGCTTTCAAAGGAAGACAAAGGCGGCGAAGGCTCAGTCGCAACCGCCGAATGGGCGCCTGCGGTCGACATAAAAGAAGAAGCCGATAAATTTGTTATCCATGCGGATATTCCCGGCGTCAAACCGGAAGATATTGAGATCAGCATGGAAGCAGGCGTTCTGACCGTTAAGGGAGAAAAAGAAACCGAAACCAAAACCGAAAAAGAAGGCTACAAACGCGTCGAAAGGACGTCCGGCTCTTTTTACCGCCGTTTTAGCTTGCCTGATTCCGCCGATGGCGACGCAATCAATGCAAAATGCAAACACGGTGTACTGGAAATCATCATTCCTAAACGGGAAGCCATTAAACCCAAACGCATCAATGTCGTATCAGAGGAATAATTCCCGGCCCCTATTTACATTTCATACCTGTAGCAGGGATTTTTTGCTCTATGCTACCATGTCAGAGCAGCAGGTCCGGCAAGCCTGCTGCTTTTTAACTATCCTGCCATAAAATCAAGATCCACCTGGATTTCCCAGGCTAATTCAATGTAATCGGACGGGCAACATGCAGTATAAAGATTACTATAAGATCATGGAGCTATCCAGGAACGCCACACAGGACGAAATCAAACGCGCCTACCGTAAACTCGCGCGCAAATACCATCCCGACGTGAGCAAGGAAAAAGAAGCCGAGGCCAAATTCAAGGAATTGGGCGAAGCCTACGAAGTGCTTAAAGATCCTGAAAAAAGAGCGGCTTACGATAGGCTGGGCGCCAATTGGAAAGCCGGTGAAGATTTCAGGCCGCCACCCAATTGGGATGAGGGCTTCGAATTCAAGGGCGGCGGTTTTACCGGAGGAGATGCCGGTATCTTCAGCGATTTTTTCGAGCAATTGTTCGGACGCGCCGGCTTCCGTCCATCCGAGTACGGGGCGCGCGGGTTTCATGCGAGAGGGCAGGATACCCATGCAAAAATTTATATCGACCTGGAAGACAGCGTTCACGGTTCAACCCGCAATATTTCCTTGAGTGCCCCGGCAACGGACGCACAAGGCCACGTACAGGTTAAGCAAAGAAACCTGAATATCAAGATCCCCAAAGGCATAAAACCCGGCCAGCATATCCGGCTGACAGGGCAAGGCAATCCCGGCTCAGGAAGCGGCAAAGCTGGCGACCTGCTGCTTGAAATAGCCTTTAATCCACATCCGCTATATCGCGTATCCGAAAGCGATATCTATCTGGACTTGCCGGTTACGCCTTGGGAAGCCGCGTTAGGCGCTAAAATTAAAGTACCGACGCCGGAAGGTAATGTTGACTTGAAAATACCGCCCAATTCCCGGCAAGGCAGCAAACTGCGTTTAAAAGGCCGGGGCTTGCCGGCCAAGACACCGGGAGACTTCTATGTCGCTCTGCAAATCGCGCTGCCGCCTGCAAATACCGAACGCGAAAAAGCGGTCTATCAGAAAATGCAGCAAGAACTTGATTTTAACCCTCGCCTATCTCTGGGGGTATAAAGCTTATGAACTCTCATGACTTATTACCAGTACATACCGGAACCGTCATTGAAGACGACAGCCTGACCTTGGAACAATTGTGCCGTGCTTGCGATGTGCAAACCGATTGGGTTATCAGCCTGGTTGAAGAAAGCATTATCGAGCCGCAAGGCAACGAAATACATGTCTGGCGTTTCTCAGGAGCCAGCTTGGTACGGGTACGCGCCGCGCTACGGTTACAGCATGATCTGGGACTAAACCTGGCCGGTATCGCATTGGCGCTGGACTTGATGGAGGAGCTTGAATATCTGCGTGCCGAACTAAGAAGAATGGGACGTGACTGAAAAATCGGACTGGCTAACCATCGAGACATTCACATCTTACGCCACACTTTGGTTTATACTAAGTGACAACAATTGTAATAACATTAACAAGGTGATTTATGGAATTAGCGATTCGCAGCATTGGTAATTCGGCAGGCGTGGTTCTTCCAAAAGAAGTGCTTAATCGTTTACGTGTGGATAAAGGCGACAAGCTGTATTTAACGGAAACAGAAGATGGTTATAAATTAACGCCCTATAACGATGAATTTGCCAAACAAATGAATATTGCTGAAGACATCATGCGTGAAGACCGTGACATTTTAAAAGCCTTGGCAAAGTAAATGTCCTGGCAATGGATTAGCTCAGAATTAGCATTGGCTATTCATCAACGACAACTGGCGGAACATGGCGGTTTGTCGGGTATTAGAGATAAAGGCTTATTAGATTCGGCTCTGGCTCGTCCGCAAAATTTACATGCTTACGGCGAAAATGATCTCTATGTTTTAGCCGCAGCTTATGGTTTTGGAATTGCGCGTAACCATCCGTTTAACGACGGGAACAAGCGCACTGCATACGTTATTAGCCGATTATTTTTAAAACTGCATGGCAACGATATGTCAGGTACGCCGGAAAATCGAGTGCGACTATTTGAACAGTTGGCGGCGGGCAATATTTCCGAGCATGAACTGATCACTTGGCTGAAGAGTGGTAATGTATAGAACGTGCCACACGCGCCTTTTCCAATGATTGACTATCCCTAATGAGTCAATTACTACAAATTTCCTGATAAAAAAAGCCGCGCCGGGTTACCCGGCGCGGCTTTTTATTTGGTTATTGCTAATATCGTTGATTAGGTCTATAAATAAAACCCAAGCTGACGAATCCTACGCAATTATTACCAATCCAACTGAACGCGTGTTTCAATAATATCCAGGTCGGCGTTGTTGAATGCACGGGCACGAGCATCCGCAACTCCAGAAGTATTAATATCCAACGCATGAATATAGTTAGCCATTACACGAACATGTGAGTTAGGATACCAGTTAACACCAAACTTTGCAGTTGATGCCCGGCCGCCTCTGATCACGCCACTATTCAAGTTGAGTGAATCATAACCAGCCGCAAGTTCCCATGCTCCCCAGCCGCCTTTCATATCGAAATTGCGATTAGGCTTTAAACGATCCCAAGCACCGGTTTTGGATTTATAAGCACGCGATTCGCCGGTTAAGAAGTAAGTCATATAACCATAGTAACCATCCAGGGTTTCACCATCGTTATAGCCTCTACCGGAAACATTCGTCGCGATATATTCACCTTGTGCCGAAAATGGTCCATAAACCAAAGCAGATTCTGCACCAAAGCGGGTAAGATGGTTGACTTGATTGCCCGTCGTTCTATTACCCGAACTCAAATTGCCTGTATTCAATATAGCAGTACGATCTACGTTATTATTAAGACCGTGGGCGAATGAAATGCCGCCGTTGTTAAACGTGCCGTTAGCCAAGTAATTGTTGTTAACATTGATGTAAGAACCTGAAGCGCCCACATGCAGGAATTTGGTTTTGCTTTCCATCCACGGCATACCGGTTACCCGGGCATTGACTTCCCAGTTGGTATCGCCTGCACCGTTATTACGGTTAGCGTTTCCGTTAGAATTGGTTGAGCTGTTGCTGGCGCCGTTCGCGCCAACAGGTTCTGTCTGTAATGACGTAGCAACTTGCCAGCGATCAGTTGCATAATTAGCGCCTATACCCATTTTGTAGGTATTAAGGTCATCGACAAAAGTATCAACTGCCTGGTTACGTTGAATGAATGTAATATAGCGGTTGCTGGTGGCTTCTTCTAAACTGAATGGTTCTTTAAACGCACCGAATTTAATTGAAAAAGGCTTGGAAAAAGTATACCCAATGAAAGCGTCGGTAACGCCGGCACCTGTTGTACCGTTGCCTCGGGTGAAATCGTATTCGAATTTGTAAAAGCTATTTTTGAAAAAAGTACCTTCAACACCCAGACGTGCACGACGAATCGACATGCCGTCATCCAATTGGTTAGGTGTATTAGCACCAGTAGCAGTGGCAACTTGGTTATTAACATTAGTTTGCGAATCCACTTGCAGACGGCCGTTGATGCCGGCAGTGAAATTGCCGTCGTTGGTAGCGAAATGAATGCCGTCGTCTAATTTGACGTGCGCGTGAGAAGGCTTGTTCGCTTCTTCGGCATGCTCTTGCAATGCCTTGATTGCATTATCTTTCAACGCCAAGTCTTCGCGAATTTTAGCGATTTCGGCTTTATCTAATTTTTCTTCTTTAGCTACTGCTTTAGGGGCAGTATTGTCGACTTTTTCAAAATTGCCCATCAGAACTCTATGAGGACCGGGCTCTGCATAAATTTGTTTGGTTTTAGTGTCGACATAAAGATCCATAGCAATCGCGCTGGTTGTTGCGCCCGCACCTAAAACGGTAGCGATTGCCAATGACAGTTTGGAGATTTTCATATTTTGCTCTTGGTTGTTATCAAAAAATTTTGCGCAAGAATATGAGAATAAAGTGACAGCTTAATGACAGCATTGTTACAGCTTTATGACAACGCAACAAATCGGCAAATAAGTTGTAAATCTACAAATATTTGCAGCTATATCCGACTTTTTATTATTAATCAAAAATTTGATTATTAGCTTTTGAGCAACAAAAATACTGAATAAGCAATTAAAGCAAACTTTGAACTCCGAAAATATCGGATTTAGACAACGAAGGAGCGGCGTGGGCAGATGGCGGAAAGTTCTTCACGATTCCTTAAATTCCAGCTCTATTCGGGTACCGCCTTTCTGACAGGCGCGGCTTAGCTGAAGCCGCGCTTTATGCAGGTCGGCAATCTCCTTGACGATTGCCAGTCCAAGTCCGCAACCGTCGCCTTGGCTGCCGGGAATGCGGTAAAACCGTTCGAAAACTTTGTTCGTTTCAGCTTCGGGTATGCCGGGACCGTCATCCACGATGCTCAGGCAAGGCGAGGGACAGGATTCGACTTTAACTACGATATTGCCCCGGTTGTGGCCGTAACAAATCGCGTTATCCAGTAAATTAGCCAGTAACTCCTGCAACAAAACCTCGTCGCCGCGTACATACACCGCTTGCTCCAAACCTTCAAAACTGAGCTCCATATCGCGCTGCAACGCTTTAGGCACCCAGTCCATGCAGGTTTCTTTCGCGAGTTTGCATAAATCTACCGGCCTTAACTCGTAAGCGCCGTAGATAGGTTCGGATTTGGCTAACACCAATAATTGCGTGGTTAAATGCGACATGCGGTCGGCACAGCCCTGAATCTGCGTTAGCGCGGGCTTCATCGCCGACACGTCTTGCTCCCGCTGCGCGCGCTCAACTTGCAATTTCAAGCCTGCCAGCGGGGTGCGCAATTGATGCGCGGCATTGGCAATAAAGCGTTGCTGGGTAGCGATGGCCAAGCCCAGGCGTTCCAGCAGGTCATTAATCGTATCGGTCAATGCCCGTACTTCCAAAAACACATGCTGTTCCGGAATGGGCCGTAGATCGCGCGATGAGCGTTGGGAGATTTCATCGGCCAATTTGTGCAACGGCTGCAAGCCGCGTTTTACGCCGACGACCAGATAAATACCGGCCAGCAGAACCAACGCCATCTGCGGCACAAGGTCGGCCAGCAAAATATCCAGCATCATGCTTCGCCGTTTATTTAAAGTCTCGGCAACGTGGACGAATACTTTTTCCGAAGCCTGTTCAGGCGTAATCGACATCGACACCACCCTGACCGGTTCGCCGTACATTTCATCGTCAAAATAAACCGGGCGGGTCCAATCGGTTTGCACTTCGAACGGCTCGGGAACGAATTTGTCGCCCGCTAGCATGCCTTGTTGTTCGGAGATGATTTTGAAATAGGTTTTATCCGATTCATCCCACTTGAAAATCTCTAAAGCGGCGGGCGGCAATTCCACGAATACCTTGCCTTCGCGCACTTTGATTTCCTGGGTTAACGACCGCGCGGAATCGAGCAGCCAGCGATCGTAAGCGGCGTCGACGTGATGCAAGGTGACGAAATAAGACAGGACCGACTCGGCACTGATAAAAAAAATCAACGGGACAGCCAAACGTAGCAGAATTTGAGTTTTAAGACTGCGCTTTTTATTCATCGCCCGAGCGCTCCAATAAATAGCCCAGTCCGCGCACCGTCCTGATTACCGCGCCATACGGTTCGATGCGTTTACGCAACCGATGCACGTAGATTTCCACTGCGTTATCGGTCAGCGCGTCGCCATCCACGGCCAGACGTTGCGCAATCCGGTCTTTGCTGACAACTTTTCCTGCCTGGATCAACAATATTTCCAACACGCCGTATTCGCGCGCCGACAAGCTAATCGCCTGACCGTCCACCAGGACTTGATGATTACGGGTATCCAGCGCCAAGCGGCCGATCACAATATCGTTATTAAAGCCGCCGTAACAACGCCGAATCAGTGCGTGAACCCTGGCTTCCAATTCCCGTAGCTCAAAAGGTTTGGTCATATAGTCGTCAGCGCCCTGCTCAATGCCGTTGATCCGGTCGTTAACTCCGTCCCGGGCAGTCAAAATCATAATCGGCAGCGGAATTTTGCGGTTGCGAAGCTTACGCAACAGTTCCAGGCCGTCCATATCGGGCAGGCCTAAATCCAGTACGATCAAATCGAAACTTTGCGCCTCAAGCAACTGGTCTGCATAAATGCCGGTGGTGGCCGAGGTCACCGAATAACCGCTGCCGCTCAAGGTATGAATCAAGCCGTCGGCCAGAACGGCATCGTCTTCTATTAATAAAATCTTCATGCATTCAGAAAGTTGTGAAAGGTTCTTGAAAGGTTAAGACGCTAGGATAAGTTCATCGGAATAACCCGCATATGCTATTTAAATTAAGATTGGGGAAAATCAATGAAAACGTTAACTAAAGAGATACAAGCCTCTATTACCCCTACCATGGCATTGGAGTTGCTGAAAGAGGGCAATAAACGGTTTATCAACAACCTTAAAGTAAATCGCAACTTGTTACAACAGGCCAATGAAACTTCCGACGGTCAACATCCGTTTGCGGTTATTTTAAGCTGCATCGATTCGCGGACATCGGTTGAGCTGATTTTTGACCAAGGTTTAGGCGATGTATTCAGCATTCGCATTGCCGGCAATATTATCAATGAAGATATTCTGGGCAGCATGGAATTCGGTTGCAAAATAGCCGGCGCTAAAATCATCGTGGTTCTGGGCCATACCCGATGCGGTGCGATAAAGGGCGCTTGCGATCATATCGAAATGGGTAACCTGACAACGCTATTGAGCAAAATACAGCCCGCGGTTTATGAAGAAAAAACCGTATTGGAAAACCGTAATTCGGATAACGATGAGTTTGTCGAAAAAGTCGCCGCCATTAATGTGAAAAGAGCGGTGCATGCCATTATGGAACGTAGCCCGATATTGAGAGAGATGATTGAAACCGGTGCGATTGGAATTATTGGCGGCAATCACGACATTACGACAGGCAAAGTCGCCTTTTACGATCAGGTGTTAGCGAGCGAGGATATCCCAAGCGAGTATCACTATTTGCCGCTGCAACCTAAGCAAAAAGCGGCAGCCTTGCAGGTGTGAGTACAAAACACTGACCTGTTGGTAAATTTCCTAATCCAAAACCGAGGCGCTACACCATATGATACACAAACATGCCCAGTATTATTTCCGCCATTTAAAAGACGATTTGCCGGCAGGCATCGTGGTGTTCCTGGTAGCCCTGCCATTATGCCTGGGTATTGCATTGGCCTCCGGCGCGCCGTTATTCGCCGGGCTGATTACCGGTTTAGTAGGAGGGCTGATCGTGTCATGGCTCAGTGGCTCGCAACTGGCTATTTCCGGCCCTGCCGCCGGCCTTACCGTGATCGTATTCAACGCGATTGAAACCTTGGGCAGTTTTCAAGGCTTGCTGGTCGCCTGCTTATTGGCGGGTATCCTGCAACTTGCCTTGGGCTACCTCAGAGCCGGGATTATCGGCGCTTTTTTTCCCTCAGCTGTTATTGAAGGCATGTTGGCGGCTATCGGTTTGATTTTGATTATCAAGCAGCTTCCGCATGCCACCGGTTACCATGGCAGCTATGAGGGCGATGAAAGCTATATGAAGGAAACGGCGCATTCAAGTTTTGTGGAGTTTTTTGATGCCTTAAGCGGCGTTACTCCGGGTGCGGTCGTTATCAGCGCGGTGGCATTGTTGCTGTTGATACTATGGGGGACGCCCTGGTTTAAAAAACAAAAACTGCTGAAGCTGATTCCGGGACCGTTAGTCGCGGTGCTGTGGGGGGTCGGCTACAATTTTGCCGCCTCCCAATTCGCGCCAGACTGGGCGGTCAGTTCCGAGCATCTGGTCAAATTACCGATTTCGGAAAAAGCCACGGATTTTTTCAACAACTTCATGTTTCCCGACTTTAGCTACCTTGACTATCTTACCAATCCGCAGGTTTACGTGGTCGCGATAACGATTGCGATCATCGCCAGCTTAGAAACCTTGTTAAGCCTTGAAGCGACTGACAAGCTTGATCCTTTAAAACGCATCGCGCCGACCAACAGGGAATTGAAAGCGCAAGGGGTCGGCAATATTATTTGCGGCCTGATCGGCGGCCTGCCGATGACCGCCGTCATCGTGCGTAGCGCGGCCAGCATCAACGCCGGCGGCCGAACCCGCGTTTCCTGCTTCACTCACGGCTTATTTTTGTTGTTGAGCGTCCTGTTTTTTGCGTACTACCTGAACTACATTCCGTTGCCCTGTCTGGCGGCGATTTTACTGCACACCGGATATAAACTGGCCAATCCCAAGCTGTTCAGCCATTTCTACTACAAAGGCATGAGTCAATTTATGCCGTTTGCGATCACCGTGCTGGCGATTTTATTCACCGATTTATTAAAAGGCATGGCTATCGGCCTGGGTTTTGGATTGTTTTTCGTCATCAAGGCCAACTATTCGGCCGCGATTACCTTGGTTCAGGACGGCATGCATTACGTATTGTTGCTGAACAAAGACGTTTCGTTCCTGAACAAGGCGCTGCTGCGTAAATTTATCCTGCGAATCGAAGCCGACAGCACCGTGACCATAGACGCGAGCAAAGCCAAATTTATCGACCACGACATTCTGGAAACCATCGAGGATTTTCTCTCCACCGCGCCGGACGATAACATCGGCGTCGAAATCATCGATTTATACGGCAAGGAAAAAATCCAAAAGCACGAGCCCTTAGTCGTGTTGAACGCCAGAGGCTGATGTAACCAAACAAAGGATCCCCCTCATCCGGCCACGGACGGCCGACCCTATTTCTACAAGTTCAATTGGCGCAAAAGCTGCTAAGATTTGATAAACAACAAATCCAGAAACGCATTGCACCAATTCATCCCAATACAAAACCATGCGCAGATCCGTAAAATCATCCTTATCAATGGCACGGTTCTTTAGCTTGGCCCTTACGCTAAGCATTGTTTCGCCCAACAGTCTGTCAGCCCCGGCGCTGACCTTGCCCCAGGTGCTGAGCCTGCTCGAAACGCACAGTCCCGCGCTGGCCAGTGTCCAGGCGCGCCAGCAATTGGCCCAGGCCGCGCTGGTTACCGCCAAAGCCTACCCTAACCCGGAACTGGAGCTGGGCGGCGGCGCGGCGACCGGCATCGGCGAAGGCGCACTGAATGGCTCGAATGAACAAGTCTATATCGCCCAACCGCTGGACCTGCCGTTCGTCAGGGAAGCGCGGCGCAAGGTAGCCGAAGCCGGCATTGCCTCGGCCGACGAAGCTAGCCGCCACGTCTGGCTGACCGTGCGCGGCCAGGTCAAACTGGCGTTTTACGAAATCCTGCGCCGCCAGGCCGAATTGCAGATCAGCCGGGACAACGAGCACCTGTTGACGCAAATCCGCGACAAAATCAAATTGAAAACCGAAGTCGGCGAAGCGCCGCGCTATGAACAGGTCAAGTCCGAAGCCGAGGCATTGAACGCACTAAAACTGCGCGAGAGCGCGGAAACGCGAGTCGACGACGCTAAGTCGGCATTACGCGCGATGTTCGGCCAAGCCTTACCGCACCACTATGAAGCGGAAGGCGAACTGCCTGCACCGCCGTCGAACATTCCGCCGCTGGAACAACTGCGCGACGAAGTGCTGGGTAAGCAGCCGGTGCTGCAACAATATCGCGCCGAAGTCGACAAAGCCCGAGCCAAAGTCGGTTTCGAGGAAAAGCTGCGCTATCCGCAACCGACACTGAAAGCCGGCGCCGAGCGCGATCCCGGCCTTGAGCAATGGCGGGTCAATCTCGTGGTGCCGTTGCCGATATGGAACCAACGCCAAGGCCCGATAGGCGAAGCCGAGGCGGAACTGCGCCAGGCCGAGGCGTCGGCCAACCAGCAGGAGCTCACGGTGATCCGGGAACTGGAAAACGCCTACAACCGTTACCATATCGCCAATCGCCAAGTCGAAACTTTCGACTCCGGCCTGCTGAAACAAGCCGAAGCCGCGCTGAAAGTATCCGAAGCCGCCTATCGCCTCGGCGAGCGCGGCATCATCGATTATCTCGACGCCCAGCGCACCTATCGCAGCGTGCGCAACGACTACATCAACGCCCGTTTCGACCGTCAAGCCGCATTGATCGATATCGACCGTCTACGCGCCACCGACCTGGAGAACCTATGACCTTGCTTTACCCTTTGCTGTTAATGCTGCTGATCTCGCCGATAAGCAGCGCCGATAACGTCTTGCCAACGGTCAAAGCAACGCCGGTGCTGATGAAGCAAATCAAAGTCATCGCGATCGGCGAAGGCCAGGTGCACGATTCGCTACGCCTGCCGGCGCGGATCGATCTGGACCAGCAGCGCGTCGCCCGGATCGGCGCGACCGTGACCGGCCGCATTACAGAAACCCAGGCCATACTGGGCCAGGAAGTGAGCAAAGGCGAGCAACTGGCGACATTGAACAGCACCGAACTCGGATTGGCGCAATCGGCCTATTTAAAAACCAGCTCGCAAGTCAACTTGCGCCGGCTGGCGGTGGAACGGGCCAAACGCCTGTTGGCCAGCGACGTGATTGCGGCAGCCGAACTCCAGGAACGGGAAAGCGTACTGAACGAAGCCGAAGTGGATTTGCGCACCGCAACCGACCAGTTACGCGCGTTCGGCATGTCCGACCGCGACCTGGCGCGGCTGTCCAAAGACAAGAAAATCCAATCGCTGCTGCCTATCACCGCGACTATCGAAGGCACCATCGTCGAGCGCAACGTGACCGTCGGCCAAGTCGTGCAACCGGCCGACGCGCTGTTTACCGTCGCCGACCTGTCACATGTCTGGGTCGTCGCGGAAATACCGGAGCAACAGGCCAGCTGGGCGCACGAAGGCGACGAGGCGCTGTTCACGATTGCCGCGCTGCCCGGCGAGGAGTTGTCCGGCCGCCTGACCTATGTCGCCGACATGGTCGATCCGCAGACGCGCACGCTTACTGTGCGCATGGCATTGCCGAATCCGCAGCGCATCTTCAAGCCGAATATGCTGGCGACGCTGGTAATTCGCAAGCAAGGTTTGCAGGACCTGGTATTACCCGAATCGGCCGTGCTGCGCGTCAACGATAAAGACCATGTTTTCGTTGAAATAGGCCCGAACGAATTCCAGCTCAGGCCGGTGAAAACAGGCATCCGTTACGACGACGTGCGGCGCGTACTGGACGGCGTTAACAAGGGCGACAGGGTCGTTGTCGAAGGCGCATTCCATTTGAACAGCGAACGCCAACGCAAGGACCTGGAGTAAGCCGATGATCGAAGCGTTAATCCACCGCAGCCTGCACAACCGTATCGTAATGCTGGCTATCGTGCTGGGGTTGGCCGCCTTCGGCGTGCGCGCGCTGCAATCGCTGGCGGTGGATGCGTTTCCCGACGTCACCAACGTACAGGTGCAAGTCGCCACCGACGCGCCGGGACGCTCGCCGGAGGAAGTCGAGCGTTTCATCACTGTGCCGCTTGAAATCGGCATGACCGGCTTGCCCGGCCTGACCGAAATGCGCTCGCTGAACAAAAACGGCCTGTCGTTGATTACGTTGGTGTTTACCGACGACACCGACGTCTATTTCGCCCGGCAACTGGTCATGGAACGGCTGATGGAAGCCGGCCACAACATGCCCGAAGGCGTCGTTCCTATTCTAGGCCCGGTCTCGACCGGGCTGGGCGAAGTCTATCAATACACGCTGGAGCGCGACGACGACGGCCGGCGCGCGCTGACGCCGGATGAGCTGATGCGCCGCCGCGAGGCCCAGGATTGGGTTGTGCGCCCGTTGCTGCGCGGCATACCGGGCGTTGCCGAGATCAACTCGCAAGGCGGCTACAACAAGCAATACCAGGTACTGGTCAATCCGGACCGCATGCACCATTACCATATCGCGCTGAACGAGGTGTTCGACGCGCTGGCGCGCAACAACGCCAACAGCGGAGGCGGCGTGCTGCCGCATTACGCCGAACAATACCTGATCCGCGGCGTCGGCCTGATCCGCGACGTCAATGATATCGGCAATATCGTACTGAAGGAAGAAAACAGCGTGCCGGTGCATATCCACGACGTCTCCGAGGTCAAAATCGGCCACGAGGTGCGGGTCGGCGCGGTGATTAAAAACGGCTATACCGAATCGGTCGGCGGCATTGTGATGATGCTGCGCGGCGGCAACGCCAAGGAAGTGGTCAGCCGCATCAAGGAACGGGTGCAGGAAATCAACGATAAAAACATGCTGCCGGACGGACTTAAAATCGTGCCGTACTACGACCGTAGCGACCTGGTCGACGCCGCATTGCATACCGTCACTAAAGTGCTGATGGAAGGCATCGCGCTGGTCGTGGTGATTTTGCTGCTGTTCCTCGGCGATCTCCGTTCCAGCCTGATCGTCGTCTGCACCTTGCTGATCACGCCGCTGGCCACGTTCATCGTCATGAACCAACTGGGCCTGTCCGCGAACCTGATGTCGCTGGGCGGCTTGGCGATTGCGATCGGCTTGATCGTCGACGGCTCAGTCGTCGTCGTCGAAAATGCGTTCACGCTGCTAACCAAGCGCAGGGGCGGCACCACCAGCCGGGTCAAAATCGTCATGGCTGCGACCCAGGAAGTCGCGACGCCGGTGTTGTTCGGCGTAGGCATTATCATCCTGGTGTTCCTGCCGCTGATGACGCTGGAAGGCATGGAAGGCAAGATGTTTTCGCCGTTGGCTTATACGATTGCGATTGCGCTGCTGATTTCGCTGATTCTGTCGCTGACGCTGACGCCGGTGCTGTGCTCTTTCCTGCTGCAAGGCCACCAAGGCAAGGAACACGATACGCGCCTTATTGCGGCCATGAAAAAGCCCTACCTGAAACTGCTGGACCTGGCGCTGCACAACAGCAAAACCGTGGTTTTGCTGGCCGCGGCACTGTTTGCCGGCGCGTTGTTATTGCTGCCTTTCTTGGGCACCGCGTTCATCCCGGAAATGAAAGAAGGCTCTATCGTGCCCGGCATCAACCGGGTGCCTAACATATCGTTGCAGGAAAGCATCAAGATGGAAATGGACGCGATGCGCATGGTCATGGACGTGCCCGGCGTGTTGTCGGCGGTATCGGGGGTAGGCCGCGGCGAGAGCCCGGCCGACCCGCAAAGCCAAAACGAATCGACGCCGATCGTCAGCCTGAAACCGCGCGACCAATGGCCCGAAGGCTGGACCCAGGACCAGATCGCCGATGCGATACGCGATAAGCTCAACAAAAACCTGCCCGGTATCCAACTGGTGATGGCGCAGCCGATTTCCGACCGCGTCGACGAAATGCTGACCGGCGTGCGCTCGGACCTGGCGGTCAAAGTGTTCGGCGACGACCTGGAACGCCTGAAAACCGCCGCGAACAGCATCGCCCAGATCGCCGGCGGTATCCAAGGCTCCCGCGACATCCGCGTCGAACGGCTGACCGGCCAGCAATACTTGTCCATCACCGTCAACCGCGAAGCGATCGCCCGGCACGGCATCAACGCGGCCGCGATCCACGACGTCATTGAGACCGCGGTCGGCGGCAAAACCGCAACCGAAATCTACGAAGGCGAACGGCGTTTTTCGGCGATGGTGCGGTTGCCGGAAAACTTCCGCAACAGCATCGAAGCCATCGACGCGATTTTGCTGACCTCGGCCAACGGCGCGCGCGTGCCGCTGGGCGACCTGGCCGACATCCGCCTGCACGACGGACCGTCGCAAGTCAGCCGGGAAATGGGCAAGCGCCGCATTGTGATCGGGGTTAACGTCAGGGACAGGGACTTGGGTAGCTTTGTTGCCGAACTGAAAAAAGCCGTCGCCGGCCGGCTCAAACTGCCGGAAGGCTATTACCTGGAATGGGGCGGGCAATTCCAAAACATGGAACGCGCGTTGGGTCACCTGAAAGTCATCATCCCGATTACCGTCGGCGCGATTTTTTTCGTGCTGTTCATGCTGTTCAATTCGATACGTTATGCCGCGCTGATTATCCTGGTGCTGCCGTTCGCGTCGATAGGCGGCGTGGTATCGCTGTTCATTAGCGGCGAATACTTGTCGGTGCCTGCGTCGGTCGGCTTTATCGCATTGTGGGGCATTGCGGTGCTAAACGGCGTCGTGCTGGTATCCTATATTCGCAACTTGCGCGACAATGGATTGAGCCAGCTCCAGGCTATCCACCAGGGTTGCGCGCAACGTTTCAGGCCGGTGATGATGACCGCGACCGTCGCGCTGCTGGGTCTGGTGCCGTTCCTGTTCGCGACCGGACCCGGCTCGGAAGTGCAGCGACCGTTGGCGATCGTCGTCATCGGCGGCCTGATCACATCGACGCTGTTGACGCTAATCATGCTGCCGACGCTGTACCGCTGGTTCGAGGAGCGGCGCGAACCGGTTTGATTTGGTGAATAGGTTTCTAAACTGACGTGGATAATAGTCTTACAGTTTCGCCTGCTGCCCGGCTGATGACTTGCTGTAGTCGCTATGCAGCGTCGCGGCCAAAAGAGAGCTTCGATAAATTCGCTTAATCGCGAAGCCATTTTTGTACAGCAGGAAACGGTTCGACACCTAACTCCGCAGCCTTGTGGTTCGAATAAGCTATTCCGGCCTCTTCAATACCTGCAATGCCGAAATACACTCCTAACTGGAAATTGAGCAGCAGCGCTTGGGCCCCGCCTTTATAGCCTTTATTGTGGAACAACATTTCGGGATCGATGCCTAACGCAGTAACCGCAGCCCAAGACCAGGCAATCGCCTCGATTTCGTAAGAATTGCCGATTTGATCGATTTTACCGACATTGCCGGTGGCGCAATGCCGCAAGTGGCCGGGAATCATCGCGATATGCCCGGCTTCGTGGAGCAGGTCGCCGGGGTAAAGCAATTTCTGTTCGTCAACCAACAGTTTTCCTTGCTCGATATAAATGCCGGGAATAAATGTTTCTACGTCAAGCGGCGTTTCGACGATTTCAATGCCGATGCCCCGGATGAAGTCCACCATCGTTGCCGTTACCGGATTACAAAATGCCATACGTTTTTCCTAAAATGTTGAATAGTCGCAGCGGATAAGGGCGGCTAGCTTAAACGCTAGGCTTCGTAAACACCAGTTCCGGCTACCCGTTCGGACAGATTTATTTCGGCCTGCATGGCTATTTATCCTATAAAAAAACTTCAGTTTGAGCATTAATAGCCGATAAGCATGAAGTAAACGTTTATTTTTTTCTTCCGACAAAAGAAACTTAATATCTGTAATGCCAACGATTACTTTGATTAGGGGAACGTCAATGGAAATTAAATTAGAACAATCATCGTCAAGCTACACAGCCAACGTAGCCAAGACAAGCCAAAAGGTCGACGTGCCGGCCAATGCGCAGGCGTCGGAGCAAGCGCAGGCGAAAAAAGCCGGCAATATACATGACTCGGCTGCCGTAATAGCCAAAAAGCAATTGAATCAAAGCATCTTGCAAGCCTCCCTGGATGTCAGCGTAAGCGTCGGCGATCAACCGATGGCTTTGCTATATAAGACAGCAATTGAAGGTGTTAACAAGGCTTTAGAAGGACAGCTGGGCCCCGACGCCATCCAGCACGCTTATGACGACGGTCTCGACGTATCGCCGCAAGCCACTGCGGATCGTATTGTCCAGATGAGCACGGCCTTTTTCGGCAAGTATCAGGAAAACCACCCGGAATTAAGCACCGAGGAAGCTGTAGATTCATTCACAAAGATAATCAGCGGCGGTATCGATAAAGGCTTTAAAGAGGCTCGGGATATTCTGCAAGGTCTTAACGTATTAAAAGGCGACATTGCCGACAATATCGATAAAACTTACGACTTGGTGCAAAAAGGGCTGCAAGCTTTTGTGGATAGCTACAAAAAACCGGAACAGACGGGGACCGATAAATCGGCACCAACTGCGCAATAATGCTAAGTAAATATTAACTTTGACCAGAAATGGAATATGCCGCACAAACCGTTGAAATTTAATTGCGTCCTAGCTTTTGTAGCCGCCGGCATGCTGGCGGTGAGCCCTGTCTTCGCCGACAAGCATTCATCGGGCGGTCATGGTAAAGCCGATAAACATGAGAGGAGGGAAAATCAAAACCATGACAGGGATCATGATGATCGGCAGTTTGAGCAAAGGGACGAGCGCGATTATGGACAGAAACGCTATTTCGACGACCGGCATCGAGCCATCATCCGCGACTACTATGCGGAACAATTTAATAGCGGCCACTGTCCTCCCGGCCTCGCCAAAAAGCACAACGGCTGTATGCCGCCGGGGCAAGCAAAAAAATGGCAAATAGGCCGTCCGCTGCCGAGCGACGTAATTTACTACGATTTACCTTCAGCAATTCTTGCGCAGATGGGGCCGCCGATGCCGGGTTACCGTTATGCGCAAGTGGGGCCGGACGTTCTGTTAATCTCGATAGGAACGCGAATGGTTATGGACGCTATTAGGGGACTGACTGGGAATTAACCGGAAACGCCGGTTCTCGCTAACGCTCAAATAGACTTATTCCGGCCTATATGACTTTAATATATGAAGGCCCCTTATGGCGCGGCCCGCGAAAACTTGAAAAATACATTAAGTGAAACGGCCGCGTCCCGGTTCAGCATTTTGTCAGACCGATTTTTTCTCGCATTTATCGTAAACAAACTCAGGATCAAGATCAGCTCCGGATTCCCATTCAATGGTGTCAAAAGCAACTGAAACTTTCTCAAAAGATTTGTAATCTTTAATACGATTAAAAATGCCAAAATCCAGATATGGCTTCATATCTAATACGCCGCTTTCACCGTTGCTAAAAGTAATATCGAGCATGTAATCATCTTGAGGTACGACGGCTGTTACCGATGGATACATTGTATTTCCTCTTATTGTAGTGGTTGAATTTTGAACGGTTCTTTGCCATTCATGACTAAATTCCAATCATCCAGAAGTTCCTCTTGATGTATTCAGCCCATGCTAAAACAAGCTTTATTTGCTTTCCCGGCAAATTTCCTTCAATCATCTTACAAGTAATTATATCTACCGTAGCCGTATATTCAGCATAATAGACATGAAAGTGCGGCGGCGGATGTTCACCTGGAGCAAAGTACATACGAATAATGATTCCATAAAACATCGATATTGTAGGCAAAGCAGACTCCGGTTAAGCAAAGTATTTTCACTCAGATGTTGTAGAAATGTTAGGGACGGGGGGGCAAACCTCGTTCCGCTGGACGCTCGTTTGACGGAAGGGATAGATTACCAGCTCGATACGCACGAATTCGATCACCGACCCTGCGGGCAATAATTACTTCGAGTACATCTCTAGCAAGCATGAGACCGTAACCTAAGAAGAAGAGGACGATAAACATAGCGGTAACCAATGCAGCAGGACTACTGAGAATTAGCAGTTGTTGCACGAGCATCCAGACATAGAACACCATGAACATTAGAAATGCACTTACAAGGGTGGCGATAAACATTCCCTTCTTGCCAGGAGAGACATCAAGAACGCCTACGTCATTGATTTTCATATAGAAGAATGAGGCTCGCAGTTCGGAAAGAGAGAAGAACTTAGACTCGTACAGTGCCATTATTGCAAGTGCTACACGAGGAGGAGCAGCACGGCCAAAAACAGCGGAAAAGAGACTTTCGCGTTTTGCTGATTCGATGAATTCAGAAAGATCTGCGTGAGCCTCGCTTTCTACTATGAGATAAGAAAGATACTTGAATCGTCGCTTCCGAAGGTACTCATCATGAAACTCAAGTATAGCTCGTGTACCTTTATACAAAGCGGCGAAAACAGCGGTTACAGCAGCGCCAATTGCGGGGCCAGAATTCAGGATTTCGGTAAGAGTCATAAAATCTAACGTTTAAAATTGTTGGCCTATGCAGATTTTAGCTCAGACCGAGGATTTATTGGATGGACAAAGTTTACTCTGCCTTTCGTTATTGAACAGTCTATTGGGTTTGGTGTTGTTTTGCTCGGGACACTGCGGGTCATCTACCAGTATGCGCACCATGACATTGCTGTCTAAACTAATTATCGCAAGCCGCTTCGGCTATCGCTTCCTCCATTTGTGCCAACGAAACCGTTTTTGTCGCTTTCAGCAAGCCAAACACTGCACTAATATCATTCTCAACCGGCGTTATAGTAATAATATTATTTTCGCAACTGATTTTTACTTTTTGGCCAGCAGTAAGGTGTAAGGATTTTCGGATATTGGCAGGTATCGTGACTTGGCCTTTTGAAGTAATACTTGATGTTTGCATGATTTACTCCTGCAAATGCGGTGATTGAACAGCAACTTTAAGGACAATCTAACGCTCAACATTTCCAGTGTCAATTGAGCGATCAATGCGTTGCCGCCCAAACCGGCTGCAAAATATTTTGACAATGTCGCTCAAACGACTCGCCCAGCACCAGCCCAATATCCGCGACATTACCGTAAAGCCGCCTGAATTCGGGCTCGTAAGGTTGCTGGGCGGCTCTGGTCAATTGCTCGATTGCGGCATCCAGCGCGGACTTTGACGCCCGGCTGCTGGTTGTCAGCTTCTGGGCTTGCTTGATGTAGGCCAGGGCCGGATCGACAAAGAACGCATCGGGCTGTTTGCAACCCTGCCGGTAAATTTCTATCAATGCCGCCAGATGTTCCGCTTGGCAGTGTTCGGGCAACAAGCTTAAGTCTTCGTCGGTGCTCAACAAAAAGGTCGGCTGCATGTCGGCAAATGCTCCCCGCATCGCCGCGGCATTGACTTTAGCCATTTCCGCCAGGTCGGAAACGACGGTTTCAGAATTGGCGGTCGATTGCGCCTGGTTAATAATCAGATGGTGCAACAGCGCGCAGATAAAATCCCTGCCTTTAAGATCGGCGTAGCGGTAAAACAGGCTGCCGTATTGATAACGGTTGCCGAGTTTGCCGACCAAGCGGTAGCCGTTTACGGTCAGGTCTATCGGCAAATCGTCCAGGCGCGCGCCCAGATTCTTCGCTTTGATCCGTTCGACAAATTCATTAATCACATTTTGTTGCCGCTCAAACTCCAGCTCGCCCGGAATACCCGCCAACCAGCGCCCTTGCGCTTGCAACTTTTTTACCGACATCGGCTTGCCGTTTAACGCTTCATTTATCCATTCATGATAAATGTTGTAACCGTCCAGTGCGTCAATGCTGAACGGTTCGCGCTCTTCGGCAGCGGCCTCGATTCGGCTGAAGCGCAAATCCATTTGCCGCTGCATGAAATAACGTTGAGGATGGCGGAAAAAACTGAACAATTCGTTCAGTTCGATCACTTCCGTTGCCGCCGTATCGTCAGGAAGGCTACCTTGCCACCATAAGTTTGGTGCCGAATCGCTCCTGGCGGCCAGTGCCTTGGCGATTTCGCAGTCGGCTTCCGAGAAGCTGAACAAATGCGTTGCCCCATCAAAATAACGCCGGCTGAAAGGTTGCAGCGGGTGCCGGGTAATCAGCTCGCCGCAGGGTAAAACTTCCAGTAATTCGCTGATGACTACCGACGGCGGAATCGGTTCGTTATGGCTGATCGATTGGCCGATGTAAGTCATGATCAACTGCTGCCGGGCCGACAGCAGGATTTCCAGGAATTGGTAGCGGTCGTCGGCGCGATGCGAGCGGTCGCCTTTGCGAAAGTTAAGGCCCAGTAAGTCGAAGGTAGGGTGGCGGTCGATTTTGGGGAACTCGCCGTCATTCATGCCCAACAGCGCAATGACTTTGAACGGGATGGAGCGCATCGGCAACATCGAACAGAAAGTCAGCTGGCCGCGTAAAAAGCCGTTGGCCGACTTGCGCTCGGCAACCATGCCTTTCAACCAACTGATGATGACTTGCAATTCGACGTCGTCGTTATGCACGGAGGCCGATTCGTCGGACAGTTCCGCCAACAGTTCGTTAAGCTGCTGCCGTTCGGACGGTTCCGCCGCCGTCAATAATTGGTCGGCGTAATAATAAAGTTGCGCACTCCAGCTTCTTAGCGGTTTTGCTTGTTTGAGTTCCTTGCCGGCTTTAAACAGCAGTTGCATAAAATCGCATAAGCCGCCCAAGGCCAGCGCCGACGAGCCCTCAATATCCTTGTAAGGGAGCACGTCGGCATGCACGGAAGCCGCAGTCACGAAATATTCGTCGCTGCCTACCGCATAGCCCATCAGCAATCTGTCCAACGCCGCCTGCCAGGTATTCTCGCTCAGCGCAGGCAAGCCAAGCTCCTGTTTATGCTCCGCCGATTTGCCCCAGCGCACATGGGTGTCCTCCAGCCAATATTTGATCAATTCGAGGTCGGTCTCGGACAAGCCGAAGCCCGGATAGACGACCGGTTGTTCCAGCAAATCCAGCACGGCTTGGCGGCCGAAACGGCTTTGGCTTAACTCCAAAAAGCGTATGAAAGCGTCCAGCGCGCTGTTGCTCAAGCGCAGGCTGCGGTCGGCGATCGCATGTTGAATATCGTCAAAAACCGCCGCAATGAACGGCTCGTAGACCTGAATATCCGGCGCCATGACCACGATATCGCGCAGTTCCAATGTCGGATCGTTTTCCAGCGCTTGCAGAAGCTGGTTTTTTAGCACTTCGACTTCGCGCATCCTGGAATGGCAGGAATGGATGCCGATCGAATTATCTTGTCGTAGCGGCTTTGCGGTTCGGTTCAGCCGGTTGTTTAGAATATCGTTTTGCAAGCGTTGCAGATTAGTAAGGGCTTCGCTAAGTTCAAAGCTTTCCGGTTCAAAATCGAACTGCGCCTGCTCCAGTAGCATTTCCTGGAACTCGCGGCCTTGCTGGCCTAAAGTCGACAGTAACGGATGACCGCTGAAGTTTTCATCGTTAGCCCGTTGTCTCTTGGTAGCCAGATCGGCCCAAAAATCCTGCGCCGGATTCAGCAGGAAAAGATGCAGCTGGCAATGCCGGGACAGGCCTTGTAAATAGCTTAAAAACAACGGCGGCATCGTATTTAGCCCGAATACCGAAATCCGCTCCGGCAACTGCGCGCTGAATGCGCCTTCTTCCGCGTTATTCAATTTGGCTATCGCGTCCAGCCATAGCGAGCCGCGATGTTTGCTGCCGGTTTGCCCGGTTATTTGCAGCCACAGCGCTTGCTGCCATCTTTCCGTCGTTGATTGATACAGGAGCTGGCCTTTTTGCCACGTCTCCAGCATGTCCGGCCGCATCATTTGATATTGGTCGAAAATCTGCGTGAGCTGCTGGGCCAATTGATAACGTTTTAAGGCGATATTGTGGCCGGACAAGTATTGCATTAGCGGCGAAAACTTATCGCCGTCCAATTTACGGAGCAGCGCTTCAATCCGCCACAGCATCAAGTGACGATCGAAAGCCGCATCGCTTAAGCGGCTGTCGATGCTTTGCGCCAGCGAGCTGAAAAATTTGCCGGGAAACAAATACTCGTAGTTTCCCCAGACGTTAAATTGGCCGGCTAACTGCTGCGATAGCCAGCGCTCCATGCCTTGACTTTGAATCAGGAAAGCTTCTTTTGCAAAAGGCGACGACAGCGGCGAGTTTTCGATGACGGCGCTCAGATGCGCAACCAGGTTTTCTGTCTTATTGGAGCTGTGCAGGATGAACATGTGCGGTTTGATTTGTTATAAGTATTTTGAGATGCCGGCCGGGCAGGTTTTGTCCTGGAAACGTAGCGTTTGCCTTCCGGGAACGGCCGTTAGAGAACAAAACTTTCGGGACAACACTATCTGCGGTATTATCACACACCATTTACTTACCTATAACTAAAATCAGGATGACGTTATGACGCAAGACGAATTAAAACAACAAGTAGCTAAAGCCGCTTTGGAGCATGTTAAAGGCGTGTCCATCGTCGGTGTCGGCACCGGCTCCACGGTGAAACATTTCATCAATTATCTGGCCGATTTAAAGGACGATATCGAAGGCGCGGTTTCCAGTTCCGAAATGAGCACTGCGCAATTAAAGGAAGTCGGCATTCCGGTTCTTGATTTAAACGACGTAGGCACGCTGGATGTGTACGTGGACGGAGCGGACGAAGTCAATGCGCACAAATACATGATTAAAGGCGGCGGCGGCGCGTTGACTCGCGAGAAAATTATCGCGGCAGCCAGCAAGAAATTCGTCTGTATCGCCGACGAAACCAAACGCGTCGACGTGTTGGGTAAATTCCCTTTGCCGGTCGAAGTCATCCCAATGGCCAGAAGTTACGTTGCTAGGGAAATGGTTAAACTGGGCGGCCAGCCGGTATGGCGGGAAAACTTTATTACCGACAACCACAATGTGATTCTCGATGTGCATAACCTGGATATTACCGATCCGATCAAGCTGGAACAAATCATCAACAATATCACCGGCGTAGTGACTGTCGGTATTTTTGCGATGCGTGCCGCCGATGTGGTGTTAATCGGTAAAGGTGACGAAGTCGTTACGTATTAAATCGGCCGGTAAGCGGTTCAAACATACAAGCTTACTTATAGCCCGCCTGAAGCAGACACTTCAGGCGGGCTATTTTTTTGCTAATAAATTACACCGGTTTCCGGCGATTATTGTACCGTCGGTTTTTGTATATAAACGGCGGGGGCGGGACCGCTTTGATAAATCCCGGTTAATTTACGTTTAAACTCGTCTGAAATCAGCCTGGAATCCTGCTTGCTTTTAACAACGCGCGGGGTAATCAGCACCACCAGCTCAGTTCTATCCTTGTTTCGAATAGTTTGGCCGAATAACGGACCGATCACCGGTACATCGTGCAACAGCGGAATGCCGGATTGAATATCGCGATTATCTTCGGTAATCAAACCGCCTAACACGATCGTTTCGCCGTCGAGTACAGCCACTGAGCTTTCGATTTCTTTCTTGTTGATCGTAGCAGTCGAAGTAACGCCGTTCGTTTGCGGTACAACGTTGCTGACAATTTGCTTGATCTCCATGATCACCATGCCGTTCGCGTTGACTCTGGGTGTAACGTCCAAAGTAACACCGGTATCTTTATATTGAATCGAGCTTCCGACCGCTATGCTGGGGGTTGTTGCTCCGCCGGCAATCGGAACCGACGTAGTGCTGGTTTGTATCGGCACTTGGTCGCCGACGTTGATTTTCGCTTGCTGGTTGTTTAGCACCATCAACGACGGAGAGGAGATCACGTTGATATTATTTTTTGCGGCCTGCGCACTTAATAGCGCATTGACTACGCCTGAATTATAGATAGCGCTGAGTCCGCCCGTCGCAAAAGCCGTTCCTGTCGCTGTCGCAACTTGGCCAAGCGAAACGGCATTGTTACCGCTGCCGATGCTGCTGCCGCCATGATCCAAAAACCATTGTATGCCGTACTTCAAATCGTCTTTCAAATCGACCGAAACAATCTTCGCATCGATCAAAACCTGCAACGGCAATGCATCCAATTGCATGATGATCGGCAGGATGATTTCGTATTCGCGAGGCGAAGAAACAATCACCAGTGAATTATTGGCTTTGTCGGCAATGATTTTGACGTCTTCGACATTGGCTACCGTTTCCGAGCCTGTCGCACCGGAACCGCCGCTGCGGCGCGCCGTACGGTTTGTGGTTTTGGCCGTATCGGTCTTATTCTCACCCGGCTGTTTGTTCGTTGCTTCGGCGGCTTTTTTTCCCGGCGAAACTTTGGCCGATTTATCCGCAGGCTGCGCACCGGTAAAAATTTCATTCAACGTACCGGCCAATTCTTCGGCATCGGAATGTTGGACTTTATACACGTTGACCCCGCCGCCGGATTCGGTGTTGGCCTTATCGAGCCTGAATATCCAGCTTTCAATATCCTGCAGGTAGCGGGCTTGATGGGTAATCGCCAGAACCGAATTCAAGCGGTTGATCGGAATAAAACGGAAAAACTCAGATTCCTCCCCTTTCTCTTTTTTATCGAAAACTTCTTCGAGCTCTTTGATCAGCGTTTCCGGTTCAACGTGGGATAACGGGAACAAGCCGAAAGACCGCCCCTTTAATACATCGATATCGAAAGTCCTGACCATATCCGAGACGCGGGCCAATTCATCCGGCGTTCCCGACGCGACCAGGATGTTGCGCGTGCCGTCGACGGTCAGTATGGTTTTTTCCTGCACCAAAGGTTTAATCACTTTGACAATATCCTCAACCCCCACGTTCCTGACCGGAATCACTTTGGTCTGATAACCGGAGCCGCCGGCACTTCCGGGCGCGGAAAAGGTTGAACTGTACAGCGCTTCCGCAGCCGGCTCTATGTGATAAATTTTGCCGTCCTTAGCCAACACCGCATTGTTCATCCTCAAGACCATTTCCAGGGTAGGCAACAATTCGTCTTTGGTTAAAGCCTCGGTTGTCTGCAAAGTGACCTTGCCGGTTACCTTTGGACTGAGCACATAGTTCTGGCCGAGTATGTCGCTTAAGACCACCTTGGCCACTTCGCCAAGATCCGCATCGTCAAAATTAAGACTGTACGAACCTTCGCCCTTGGCTTTTTTATGCGGCGCCGCCTCCGGTACAAACTGGCTGGTGCTGGGAAATAATTCAGGCTTGCTTGGCTTGGCTTCAGTAGGCGCTTTGTTTTGCAGTTCTTTAAAAACCACGCCGGGTTGTTCGCTCTTCACAGGCTCCAACGGCAATTTATGGCTCAATTGCGGCCCGATCAACTCGCAACTTGACAGGGTCAGCCCCATGGCCACCAGGCAAGAAGCTTTTGTTATTTTTTTTACATTAGTCATTGATTACTCTCAGATGTGTCTGATTCAGGAATAGCGGCTGGAATAGGCGCAGGAGCCGGCGCCGGTGCCTGCGCGGGCGCCGGCTGTGGCGGCGTAAACGGCGTAAATGGCGATGGGGGAGCGGCGGGCGGCTGCTGTGGCGGCGGCAGTGCTTTTGATTTGGGTTTTCGCAGCGGCAGCTCTTTTTCGCCGCTGCCTCGTTTAAGTAGAGCCCTGTCCTTGTTTATTTCGACCAGTTTCCAGCCGTCAAGATCGTCCCCCAGGGTTATTTTGCGGTAATTATCTTTTGCGGCTTTTGATTTAGACCGGCTGAATAACGCCGACACGGTCTTTTTGGTACTGTAGACGCCGCTGAGCTCCCAATCGAAATTTTCCGGTTTAACGCCAACGGTTTGCACTGTCTCCTGATGCGGCTCCTCGACAGGCCGCCTGCCTTTAAGAAACAACGGCCTGTCAACCAGGTCAACATAACTTTCTTCAGGCTGTTTGGTTAAATCGATTTCCGGCAGCTCGTCCGCTTTATAGTCCTGCTGTTTTGCCGAGTTGATCGATGCCAGCAAACGATGCCGCATATAGCTTGCATATAACCATTCGCCGGCAATGACCAGACACAGACTAACCAGGATAGATACCAGCAATTTTATAAGTTTACTGTTCATTACGGCTGCTTTCTCATAAAACTGACCGCTTGAAAATTAATATCCAGTTCATTAGTCGCTTCGATCTGTCGCGTGGTTCTGCTCATGATGCCGCGCATCGGTCTTATTTCTATTTGGCTGATAATAATCAATGGTATCGATGTTTCTATTTTATACAGCACATTCCGCAGCACTTTGCTGTTGCCGGTCATCCTGACGCTGACGGTTATCCGGTTGAATTCATTTTTAGCGCTGACAGGAAGCGCCTGTGTGCTGCTCAACTGCCCGCCTGCCTCTACAATTGCTTTTTTAATAAATTCCTGAACTTCCGCAGAGGCCAGCGCGCCGGTACTTTGCCGGTTCAAAAGCCCGCGTTGTTGATACTGCTCCTTCATCGCGCTCATGCTTTGCATGACGGCGTCTTTTTTTGCCAGAATCCGCTCGTATTGCTGTAGCTTGAAAACAAGATTGTCTTTGGTTTCATGCAATTCCAGGCCTTTGCTGACCACGGGCACTATCACGGCCAGGCTGACGATCAGTATCACCACGGCCAACAAGGCGACTGCCAGCCAGCGCTGGATTTGCCAACTACCGGCTTTGCTCATTTAACGCCTCCCGACATCATCATGGACGGCTTATGCGCCGCGGATTTGCCGGAAGTCGGCGTAGCGTCCGGCAGCGGCTCAACTGACGGAGTCACATCGACGGTAACTTGGAAGCGCTCCTGTCCGCTGATTTTATCTTGGGTCACGGGCGAGATAAAACGGGCATTGGCGAACAATTTGGAATCTTCTAAAACGCCGAGCAATGCTGAAGCGGCGGGCGATTCGCCCTGGATTTGCAGATGTCCGTCCGAGTATTGAAGGTAGGACAGCCAAGTATTGTCTTTTATTAGCATGCTTAAGGTATTTAACATATCGACGATGGTTGGGGCCGCGTTCTTCTCCGCTATTAACAGACGCGTTTCATTGACGATCCCATCAATCTCCTGTTGCAAGGCCTTGACGCCTTTGGCGTCTTTTTCTATCGCGTCGATTTTTTCCTGCAAAATATCGACGGTCCGATGCTCAAACCAGACCGGCAACGCCAGCATTGTGCCCAGCAATAAACATATCGCCGCAATTAACCCGCTATAAATCAGCCGCGGCGCTTTTGCAGGTTTTTCCCTTAGATTTTCAGGCAGCAGGTTGTAAGCGTCATAGCGTTGCTGGAGATCGTTCGGCGTTGCCTCATAGTCGACAAATAACGGCGACATGCCCATTGATTTGACGTCTTCATATAATGCGTCAAGCGTTTCTCTTGGCGTTAACACCAGCATGACCCTGATCTGCCCAGGCTCGTGTTCTGCTTCCAGCGGCTTAACCGCGAAATAAACCTGCTCGGCCTTGAACGGCGTATAGCGGTCAAGCTCATAGGCAACAACCTGCGACAGGTTTTCTTTTACCGCGGACGGCAAAGCCAGCTCTTTTTGAATCGCTTCTTTACCGGTCAGCCTGAGGATTAAATTCGCCTTAGCCAAGCGCTCGTCCTTGGCCCGCAAGGCTTTATAGCGTTCCACGCCCGAAATATTGCGATCCAACGTTGCCAACGGTTCTTCCTGCCCATTAAGCAGGTACGACAGCGCTAAGCGATTGCCTTCGGGACGCACAATAATGAAGCCTTGCTTCTCATTAACCAACTGCCTGATTTTTTCAGGTACTAAAAAGTCAAGTTCGCGCAACCACCAGCGCCAGAACTTTTTAACGTCCAGGTCAATTGTTGAATTCAGGTTCGGCATACTGTCTCACTAACAACTCATCTTTCTCATCTACAAATAACGAACCGCCAATCGCGGCATTGCGTTGCCATTTCAAAACCTTAAACGGCGACGTTCCGGTCGAACTATCCGCCTTTCCTATCAGGGCATTAATGGTGGCGGTGGTGCCGTCATCCAATAATGCTTCGGCAATGACAGTCATCGCGCCTTGCTGTGCCGCCGCGCTACTGATAGGCGCGGCGGCGAAAGGGTTTGGGTTTGCGATGTTCCCGGTCTGCCCTGCCCCCAGGCCCAAACCGGAATTGGCGGCTCCCGGAATTGGCGGCGCCGGCAGACCGTTTATCGCGCTTTCGTGTCTGGCCGCGATATATTCCTCTATCATTCCTGTATCCATTCCCGGCAATACATATAAAACTTCTTTTGCGGCCTGGGCCGCATCAACCTTGGGCTGTTCCGAATTGACCGTGACCAGGTTCTCAAGCCATTTGAAAACTTGCTCATTCATGCCCAGCACCAGCTGTAATTCCTCAATCGATTGAAACGGCTTGTTGCGGGGCTGATAACTCAACCCGGCCTGCTTATATTCGGTTTTTTCGGCGCCATCGATCTGCACTAAGTCGTCCTCATCGCGCCAGTCGACAATCGCATTAGCCAGCTTCGTTTGTTGCTCCGCATCGGCTGGCGCATGAGACATCAACTGTTGCAACACAGTCGGGTCCGCCCGGTTTAAATCCACTTTGCCTGCTTCGGACAGGAGCCGGATACGGACTTTGGCATCCTGGTAGTCTATTTGGTAAATACTGCCGTCGGTACGCCAGCGTTGCAGTTGGTCGGGATGCATCGTCATCAGCTCCGCAATCGCAAGGCCTGACTCCGCGATCGCCAAAGCTTGGGCATTCTGACTGCTGCCGGCCACAATGCCCGCCTCGCGCCGCATACTGAGAGCAAAACTGCCGGCCATAATGGTCATCAGGCTCAGCACCCACAACACCAGGACCAGCGCAAAGCCGCCGGACCGGGTCAATTCGGTGCTCCGAATGGGGACGCGTTCAGTCCGCCTACAATTCCAGGGACTGCGGCCGTACCTGTGCCCGCCACTTTAAGTTCTATGATCATCTCCGGCCAGAAAACGCCATCGCTGGTATTGATGTTGATTTTGACCAATTTTGGCTGAATCTCTTTTTCCAGCCATTCGTCCTGCCAAGCGCTCTTGCTGCCGTCTTCGACAGTAGCGCCAAAATAAGACAGCTCGAAATCGCTGACATGCTTTAACAAAACCACCTCTTCGGTGTTCCATTCCTCGCCTTCGGCGAGCGGGAAAAACGGCGTCAAGGTCACTTTGACAACCTGGTCTTTACCTTCCCGCTCCGGCTGTATCGAGAACAACTGCATGCCCGCCCTGCCGGCGCTTGCCGGAAAAACCGAGACAAATTGCAGGGAGTCTCTTTTGCCTTGAAAAGAAAAGTTTTTGCCTTTGCTTTTTTCTATCGCCGCTCCGGCGGCAATCGTGCTATTGATTACCGGCTGGCCGGCAGCATCCATGCCGTTCTGGGCAAAATCGTTCGATACCGGCATAGCTGCCGATAAGTGCCGCTGAAAAAAGTTATAAACGACCGCAACTTCATTCACTTCGGCTATCTTGTTTTCCCCTTGCTCCCAACTTTGGGCGCAAATCTTTAGGCTGCTGAATAATAGCACCACCATAATGCTCAACAGCGTCATCGCGATCAGGACTTCGATCAGCGTGAAACCGTCCTGCCTCCTTGCACCATGCGGACTGAGCACTTCATGCTGTGAACTCGGTGCAGCGAGTGGAAAATAATCTTGTGCTTTTTGCCTTGTGCCTTTCGTCTTATTCTTGCAGTTCATAACATTTTGTTCGCCAATCTCAATGTTACCAACTCAACCTGCCTGCCATCGCTCTCGGCGCTATCGTCCCAGTTGACAACAACCTTAATCTTAAAAAGCGTTGCCGCGATGGTTGTCAGATCCACTTTGTCAGCCGTGAACTGGAACGGGCTAACGGACACGCGCCAATGGTATTTGTCATTTTCGGTTCCGGCCGTTTCGCCCGGCTGTAAAGGCGCTTCAACGGCTGTTCGGGCCATCAGGGATTCGGCGATTTGAACGGCCGCAGTATAGTCTTCGGCAACGCTCGCTGTGTTAACGCCGGCGGAAAATATCTTCAATAAAATCCCTAAGGACAGCGCCAGAATTGAGAACGCAATCAGTATTTCCAGCAATGAAAAGCCGTGCTGTTTATTCATTTTCAAGTTCGGGCTGGCCGGTCAGCCAGTTTATATCGATTTTCCAGGCCGTCTGTCCCCGCTCCAGCGTGACTCTTCCGCCGGTAGAGGAGCCGTCGGCAAAAAAACGGATATTCGCTTGGCCTTCTCCCGTTAATTCGTTTTGTGCAGTGACCACGGTAATATCGATATCTTCCGGAATTTCATAGATTTTGTCGCGGCCGCTGACCGTGTAGCTATTATTGCCGAGATCGATAGTCACCGTGGCTTCCTCGTGAGTCATTAATGCCTGGCCTCTGGCATAGCGTAGCGCCGACACAATATCCCTTGCGGCCGCCTTGATTTTTGTCGAGTCGCTGCCTGACGACAGGTTAAGGCCAATCGCGGAAAAACCCAGCACCACGACAAACAGCACGACGATCAATTCCAATAACGTGAAGCCGCGTTGGCGCAAGGGGCAAGGTTTAAGGTAAAAGGTACAAGGTACAAGGTACAAGGTGTAAATATCCTTGTACCTTGCACCTTTCACCTTGCGCCTTTTCCCTTTCCCCTCAAAAATCATTCCCAACTAACAATATCCTGGTCTTCGCCCTCGCCGCCTTCCTTCAGGTCCGCGCCCAAGGTGTACAAGTCGAATTTGCCGTGCTCGCCGGGAGCAACATAGTGATATTCCTGCTGCCAAGGATCCAACGGCATTTTGGTTTTACGCAGATAAGGGCCGTTCCAGCGTTTGGCGCCGTCCGGCGATTCAATCAGTGACTTCAAGCCTTGCTCGGTAGTTGGATACGTGCCCAAATCCAGTTTGTACATATCCAGCGCGGCGGACAGGTCTTCAATCTGCACCTTGGCGGCTTTGGTTTTGGATTCGCCCATATGCTTCATGACCTGCGGCCCGACTATCCCTGCCAGCATCGCAATGATGCCCAATACGACCAGCAACTCAAGCAAAGTAAAGCCCTTTTGCCTTTCGCCTTGCGCCTTGAATCTTAGTGTTTGTTTCATAAAATTTTATTTCTCCGTTTAAAAAGCTAAATCGTTAACGCTCAGGATAGCCAGCAAAATCGATACGATGATGCCCGCAATCATCAAGCCCAATGAAATGATCAAAGCCGGCTCCAACAACGCCAGCAGGCGCTGAATCGCGACCCTAAGCTGTTTATCATAGATTGTCGCGACGCGCAGCAGCATTTCTTCAAGGCGTCCTGTTTCTTCGCCCATTTTTATCATTTGCATCGCCATTTTCGGGAATATGCCTTTTTCCAGCAACGCGTCGGACATATTCTTGCCTTGCTTTAACTGGTCTTCGGTATCTTGAATGGCCGCGGCCAGCACCAGGTTGTCGACCGTTTCCCGGACAATGACCAGCGCCGACAATATCGAGACGCCGTTGCCTAATAAGGTGCCGAGCGTACGGCTGATGTTGGCGGTTTCTTTATTCAAAATAATCGATCCGGCCAGCGGCAGCTTTAAAAAACGGCCGTCCCAAACCTTCTTTTTGACCGGATCGGCCATTTGGAGGTTCATATAACTGGTGATTAGCACAACGCCCAAAATCAAAACCCACCAATAGCTTTGCAGCCATTCGGCCAATCCGACCACGATCTGCGTCGATACCGGCAGGGCTTTGCCCGCGCTTTCGAACATCTCCGAAAATTGCGGTACGACAAAGGTCAACATCACAAACAAAGACGCTAACGACATGATCAGCAAGATAGCCGGATAGATCAATGCGGTGCTGACGGTTTCTTTCAACTCCCGTGAGCGTTCCAGGTAGTCGGCCAAGCGTGCCAGCACTTCGCCTAAACTGCCTCCGGCCTCGCCGGCGCGTATCATGTTCAGGTAAAACTTGCTGAAAATGCCGGACTGCTTTTCCAGTGCATCGGCCAGCGTGGAGCCGCCTTTGACTTTTTCCAGCACCCGGCCGATCAACTTGGTTACCCGTTCGTTTTCTTCAGCCAAATCGATCAATATCAACAAGGACTTATCCAGCGGCAAGCCGGATTCCAGCAACGTCGCCAATTCGCCGGTAAACATCGCAATATCTTTTTGCGACAGCTTGGACTGTTTGGCGCCGAGGCTTAGGCTCCAAAACGGCTTCGTTCCGGCCGGTACCACACGGATAGGGATATAGCCTTCGGTTTGCAAAGCCGCAATCAGGTGTTGCTCGTCAATTGCGTCCCTGACGCCTTCTTCGGTCTCGCCGAGACTATTAACTACTTTGTAAGCAAATAACATTATGTTTCCGACGTAACCCGCAGCACTTCTTCTATCGTGGTAATGCCTTGCAGGGCTTTGAGCAAACCGTTTTCGTACATCGTTGTCATGCCTTCTTCGATAGCGAGCCGTTGAATCGCTCCGGCTTCTTCATGCGCCATGATCAATTTACGTAGCGGGTCGGTCATCTGCAAAAATTCAATGATCGCCAAGCGTCCGCGATAACCCAAGCCCCCGCAAGACGGGCAGCCGGCCGGTTTGTATAGAGCAATATCGTCTGTCTGGGCCAGCTGCTTCAATCTCATGCCTTCGATAATATCCGGCGATGGCGTATAGCGCTGCTTGCAGTCGGGACACAGTTTCCTGACCAGGCGTTGCGCCAATATGCCGTTGACGGTCGAGGTCAGCAGATATTCTTCAAGGCCCATATCCAGCAAGCGGGTTACACCGCCGGCCGCGTCGTTAGTATGCAGCGTCGACAACACCAAGTGACCGGTTAACGCCGACTGTACGGCGATTCTTGCGGTTTCCAGGTCGCGCATCTCGCCTATCATGATCACATCGGGATCTTGCCGCACGATAGAGCGCAAGGCCGACGCGAACGTCAGGCCGATTTGCGGCTTGGCCTGGATTTGGTTGACGCCTTCCATCTGGTATTCCACCGGATCTTCAACGGTGATGATTTTGCGCTCGGAGGTATTCAGTTGTTTTAGCGCGGCATACATCGTCGTGGATTTACCGCTTCCGGTCGGGCCGGTAATCAGGATAATGCCGTGCGGCTGCGACAGCACCTCGATAAACTGCTGTAAATGCCTGCCGGCAAAGCCCAACGCGGCAAAATCCAGCACGGTATTTTCCTTGTCCAGCAAACGGATCACCACGCTTTCGCCGTACATCGTCGGAATCGTCGAAACCCGAAGGTCCAGCTCCTTGCCCAGCATTTGCACCTTGATGCGGCCGTCCTGCGGCAAACGGCGTTCGGCGATGTTTAGTTTTGCCATGATTTTGATGCGGGAAATGACCGCAGCCGTGGACTTGACCGACGGCGCGTCAATATCCTTCAATACGCCGTCGACGCGCAGCCTGACTTTTAGCGATTGTTCGAAAGGTTCGATGTGAATATCCGAGGCACGGGTTTCAATCGCCCGCTGCATGATCAAATTAACCATTTTAATGACTGGCGCTTCGCTGGCGAGGTCTTTCAAATGCTCCAGATCTTCTTCGCGCAGATCGTCGACGCTCAAATCGTCGATTAACTTATCGGTTTGCGCGCTGCTTTCACCGTATTGCACTTCCAATGCCGCATCGATTTCAGAAAGTAGGCCGACTTTGGCGACGATGTTCTTTCCGGTCGCCAGTTTTAACGCATCGATCACAAATCGGTCTTCCGGGTCCATTAGCGCGACGGTAATTTCATTGCCGTTATTTAAGCCGATAACGTGATAGTTTTTTAGAAAACGCAACGGCACCGTTTCGGGCAGCTGCATTTCCAGCGGATATTGGTCCGGAGCCACTTTTTCAAAGCGGCCCGACTCGACAAAAGCATCGGCGACATCCAGTTCCGAACATAAACCGAGCTTGACCAACAATTGCGGCACGGATTCCGATACCGAAGTTTTTTGCACGCGCTCAACTTTTTTTAGTTCTGTAACGGAAAGTTTCTGTTTATCTTGCAAAACAGTTAGCAATGATTCATATGCCATTAGCCAGGGGAAACCGGTAGAGGTGTGTATGAGTATTTTAAGAATAGAGTGTTCAACTTGCTCTATCAATAGGTGTTATCGCTTACTTAAATGAACCTGTCTTTAGGCTAAACATTTATCTTAACATTTTATTGGAATTAAGGTTTTCTGCTTTTTAGATTGGACTGGCTTGCTGTGAACCAACAGCCCTGTTTTTGATTCATCATCAGATGCTTATTTATTGAATTTGCGCAGGTTACAGATTGGGGATTAAGGCATTCTTAAATTCAGAGTGTCTTACTGGCGGATATTTTACTGAATAAATTGCCCCGCTAAAGCTTAATCTTAGATCGTGTCGTCATAAGATAGCGCCCCAAAGAGCGATACAGCGGATTTGCACGGCCGCCAGGAATGAAGCGGTATTTTTGGCGTAGCGGGTTGCGATACCCCGCCACCGCTTGAGGTGCAAAAACGCGTTTTCGACTCAATGTCGATGCCGATAAAGATCGCGATCATACGCGCGAGGTTGAGTGCGATTCCTCTTCGGCGGGATGACAACCATCATCTGCTTAGCTTCGGCTTGGGCCACGATGGCATCGGTGTCATAAACTTTGTCCGCCAGTAGATATTGAGCATCCAGTCCCTCAATCAAGGTTGCAGCTTGCGTACAATCCGCAACGGTACCTGCCGTAATAAGGATTCTGACCGGCATACCATGCGCATCCACGGCCAAATGTATCTTACTGTTGAGCCCCCTTTTGTGACTCCCATGTTCTGGTTACCGCCTTGAGCGCCTGCGGCGTGCGGATGCACTTTAATGTGGCTGGCATCGATCATCAGCCATTCATAGTCCGGTTCGATCACCCGTTGTTCCAACAGGGCTTCCCAAGTGCCTTTATCACGCCAACGGCAAAACCGGCGATGGGTGTTTTTCCAATCGCCGTAGTCAGGCGGCAAGTCGCGCCACGGCGCTCCCGTCCGTAAAATCCAGAACACGGCATTGATAAACAAGCGGTTATCATGCGCCTTGCCGCCCCAGGCGCCTGCCCGTCCCGGTAAGTGCGGTTCCAATAATTGCCAAACTCGATCCGATATATCGTGTCGCCGATGAGCTGAAGTCATTATTCTTATCCTTTCGCAGAGTTGAGAAAAGATAAGTATCTCACAATCTTGTGACGGCACTATCTAAGCTACTTATTTCTAATGGTAGGTAACTGCTGAGCTTCATCACAACTGGAAAATCGTTTCTGCACTCTGTCTTTTCTGATATGTTGTAGCAAAAATCGTTATGCGATGGTCTAAGGTAATTCTCTCAACAAATCTTAAATATGGAACGCATCCAATCTATTAATCCGGAACGCATTGCATGGTGTTGCGCCGATCATGGCATAACGCCGGGCGATCTTGCGTCCGAGCTTAATATTGCTAGGGCCAGTATCGAACGAGTCATGGCTGGCGAAGATGGGATAACGTTCAACCAGTTGCGAAAAATTGCGGAGTATTTTGGCCGTGGAGTGCTGTTTTTTTTAGAGCCTGGGCCGGTTAATGAAACGCAGGTTCATACGGCGCAGTTCCGTACTCTTGCCAATCAAAAACCGGAATTGTCCGCCAAACTCAAAGCCCTAATCGAACGAGTCGAAAAGCAAAGAGAAGTGTATTTGAACCTGTGCGAAAACTTAAGCAACACAGATAAAACAGAGTTTAATCCGCCCAAATTACATGGAAAAAATCAGCAGGAAGCCGCGCGTATTGCTCGCGAATGGCTTGGATTAAACGACCGGAATACTTTCGATAGCTACCGCGAGGCTGTGGAAGCACGGGGCATACTCGTGTTTCGCAGTAACGGTCACAGCGGGAAATGGCAGATTGCTAAGGAAAATCCTATTCTTGGTTTCTCGCTTTTCTATCCAACTTGCCCGGTTATTGTTATCAAGAAGCAGGATTGGGAACCACAGCAGTCGTTCACGCTCATGCACGAGTTGGGACACTTACTGCTGCATAAAACCAGTTCGATTGACGATGAACAGGACTTGCATTCCCATCAAGGCAAAGAACAAGCAGCCAATGCTTTTGCAGGTCATTTATTGGTGCCGGATACTTTTTTGACGAATATTCGTGATGAAGAACGGCCTGACGAGGTATCGCAATACGATGAATGGCTTGAACGGCCGCGCAAGACATGGGGCGTCAGCGGTGAGGTCATTTTGCGCAGGCTCTTGGATGCCGGCCGGCTGCCTCAAGATCGATATACAGCTTACCGGCAATGGAAGAAGCGGATGCCAATCCAGCAAAAAGATGGCGGAAACCGTCAGTACCGGCATCGAGAACCCAAACATATTTTTGGCGACACATTTGTACGAACGGTTCTGGATGCGTTGGATGCCCGATATATCACACTCGCCAAGGCGAGCAGTTATCTCGATAATCTGAAAATTAACGACTTACACCAACTGGAGCGTCATATTGCAGGTTTTTGACGCATCATCCATGATTTACGCATGGGATAACTATCCCATACGCCAGTTTCCTGGCTTGTGGGAATGGATGGCGACTCAGGCTGAAGAAAGGCTGCTGGTAATGCCGCGCGTGGCGTTTGAGGAAGTGGCGCATAAAGCCCCGGATTGTGGTAAATGGCTCAAAAACAACGATCTGAAACTGATTGAAATCAGTAATGCGATATTACAAGATGCCCTCCGCATCAAGCATTTACTTGGCATTGTGGGTGACCAATATAGATCCGGTGTTGGCGAAAACGATTTACTTATTATTGCTACGGCGCGGCAGCATAATGCTGAATTGGTTTCAGACGAGCGGAAACAAACTGCTCTTCCCAAGGAACTCCCTAACTACAAGATTCCTGCTGTGTGCGGTATGGCGGAGGTTTCGGTTCCTTGCATCAGCTTTATTGAGTTCATCAAACGAGCTGATGTGGTTTTTGGTTAAGTTTTTAAAATTTTGGTAAATACAAAGCAAAGGTGAAACGATGTAAGAGGGAATGAGAAAGCTAATGATGAAAGGAGTCGCGAAATTGTTTTGTTCATGGAATTTTAAAATTTATAAGTAAAGGAATAGCGTTATGCCTAATTCACAAATCGTTAATGCTGATGTTTTGATTATTACTGTCACTCGAGTTGAAAGTTTAGCGGTACTTAAAGCTTTCGAACAAGCAACTGGCAATAAAGCAAAAGCAATCACTATAGATGATCGAGTTTATCGAGATCTGGGTGAAATTCATAGTTCTAAGATCCTCATGGCTCTATCGGAAATGGGAGCTGTGGGATTGGGAGCGGCGCAGCAAGCCGTACAAAAAGGAATCACGGCGTTAAATCCCCATGCTGTCATCATGGTGGGTATCGCTTTTGGCATTAATGAGCAGGATCAGTCAATCGGCGATATTTTGGTCTCCAAGCAATTGATGCTTTATGAAACTCAGAGAGTTGGTAAAAATGGCAAAATCGTACCACGTGGCGACAAACCTCATGCTTCAAGTAGATTAGTAAATTACTTACAAAGCGCACATTTGGATTGGGATGGCGCTAAGGTTGAGTTTGGTTTGATATTAAGTGGTGAAAAATTGGTAGATAACTTTAACTACCGAAAATCGTTAATAAAGCTAGCGTCTGAAGCCATTGGTGGAGAAATGGAAGGCGCAGGGCTCTATACAACTTGTCAAGATGAAAAAGTCGATTGGATATTAGTTAAGGCTATTTGCGACTGGGCTGACGGAAACAAGCACCAAGACAAAAAGGAGCGACAACAACAGGCCGCACAAAATGCTACTGATTTTGTTCTTCATGCGCTACAACATGCCCCTTTAGGACGACCACCAGGCTTTAAAAGCGGGAATACCTCACTCTATACTTCAGAAACTAGTTACATTGGCGTTGACACAAAATCAAAAATAATAGATTCCTCTTCTTCCTCAGAGTTAGAGCAGTTGCGCTCTGAGCTCGGAGGCGTTTATGCAGAAAAGCTTGAATCGATAATTGCAATGCGTGGAGCGGGAAAAATCGAAGATGCGTGGAATAAATTAACCGTTGAACTGGCTTCACTAACCGGCAGTCCGATTCCTCAAGATATTCAAGCGCGCTATTTTTATCATGCAGCTCGCTGCGCGCAAGAAGACGGTAAGCCTACTGAGGAATACACCTCTTACTACAAAACCGCCCGCCGTCTTAATCCACAATTGGACGATCGAACTTACCGTGCTTTTGAATTTGCAGCAGAAAAGCAATTTGAAGATGCTATTGCTGTTCTTACACCACTTGATTCTGAAGCTGTCGCAATAAACGCACTAAAATATCTGCTCGACTTCAGCCGATTCGTCGAAGTTGACGACTTTATGGGTAAGCTGGCAATTCCTATCACTGACGAAATGCTACGATTACAAGCACTTTGTTTGTTATCTGCGCGAAACGCAGACAGAGCATGGCAAACGTTTGAACCCGCGCTGTCTAAAAATCAGGACAATATTCTCTTTCAACTAACTGCTGGCTATATTGCATTTTGGCAAGCACTGCCTATTGAACTTCATAGCACTGGCGTTATACCGCCACAATTCTTTATATCTGATATGTTTTCGCTTGACAGCAATCGAGAGCAACAAATGCGAGTAGCTCTGGGTTATTTGGAGCAAGCGCTAAAGAATATGAACTCAGAGCCAAGAAACGAAGTTAGGCAAGCAATTATAGGCGCTTATCTTGCTGTCTGTGTTTGTTTGCCCGACAAACATACCAATGCAATTGAAAAAGCAAAATCTGTCCTTACTGAAAATCCAATCGATCCTGCACCAATTCTTTGTCTGATGCGACTGAAGGTTGATTACGACTGGAGTCATACTCTTGAAGCTCTGCATAAAGCCTGTCAACAGCCGTATGCTCCGACTTGGCAAATTGAGTTGTACACGGATTTACTATTGCATACAGACCAAGAAGAACCCGCATGGCAACATCTCTTGCGATTTGAAAACCGTTTCTCGACAAACGATGAAGATAGAAAGGTATATTGGCTTGATCGCGCTGTTCACAGCTGAGTCATTAGGAAGATTGAATGAATTAGCAGAGCGCATAACTGAATTGGATGACTGTGCCGAATACCGGCGAGTTAAGGCAGGTTATTGGCTACGTTGTGGCAAAATTTCTGATGGGCTCGCTATTGCGAAAGAGTTGGCGAACAATCCAGGCACGAGGCTTGATCACATTAATCTTGTCTGCATCTATCATCAAGAACGCATGTGGAATGAACTGGCTGAATCAGCCGGTGTTTGTTTGGATCGTTTCGAAGAAGAAACTCCAGCGCATATTGCCGAAAAGCTTGCCCAAGCGTTATGGTCATTAAATAAACCCATAGAAGCTTTGGCTGTCTTAGAACAATACCGGCCTGTATTTGAACGCGATGGCTTAATGAATAATTTTCACGCCAGTTGTATGTCAGTACAAATAGCTCAAGGGCAGTATAGACCGGCATGGGAAGCCAGTGAACAGTTATGGCAGGCAAAGCCAAATGAATGGCTTTTGGTACAACGAGCTAATTTGCAAGCACGGATGGGCGATATTCCGCGTGCCATTGAGCTATTAAAGCAGGGTGTTGAACAAGGTTTTCAAACGCCTCAAGTTTTAATGCAAATCGCACATTATGCTTTGGCTAATGACCGCGATGGGGCATTTCAGTATGCAAAAGAAGCTGTTGAGTGCTTCCCCAATGATCCGCAATTACTTCAAGCTGCGATGATGATTGGTTTTAATTCTGGACATAGTGATTGGGCAGGAATGCAATTGGCGGTGTTGCACCAGAAATTTCCAGACAGCGGCTTAGTGCGGGAAATTAAACTACCTGCACTTTTACAATGGGAACAAGAATATCAGGAGAACAGTAGAGCAAACTGGCAGCAATTTCTTGCAGGTCAGCTACCGATACATCTTTTATTAGATAATAGAAGAGCTTTATTAGGAGAGGAATTTTATTGGCGATGGCATCACAACCGCAGTAAGCCGTTACGCGAACAGGTGCCATTTCCAATCGCTTATGCTGGACGCTCAGTTGAACCTTCTGACGATTGGGAAAGTAACGCCTTGAGCATGGACTATTCAGCATGTCTTATAGCCCACCAACTCAAACTCTTTTCGAGTCTTACCGACTGTTTTGAAGTCATTTATATTTCACCTTCTTTACTTGGATTGATTCAAGATGAAATACATCGACTGGCAGAAGTGCAGGTTGACCGTGTCGAGCAAGCAGAAAAACTGCTCAATGACTTAAGCGAGTTACCTATCACCTTATTACCAGATCCACAATTAGAGCTTGGTGATTTTAACGGACTGCAACTACAAGACCGCATTGAATGGGCATTAGCTACCCAGGAAGATTTATTAATTGTAACCGAGCTGTTTGCGACCGAGCTTTTTGAATCAGGAAGCATTCCTCCTGCTTTAGAAATGCTGAGAATTTCTTATGCTGATATCTTTACTGCCCTTGAAAATAGGGGGGAGTTATCCTTAGAAGACAGCCCAGTTAAACGATTATTCACATGTGCCCCGAATTTGACTAGTGTCGAACAATTGACTGATGGTACAAAGCTGTTGGTGGATAGTGCTTTCTTAAAACATCTAACCCAACTGAATGTCTTGGAAGCTGCCAGCCGTGTTTTTCAATTCTATTGTCTTGAAAGCATACGCGACCAGTTATGTGCGGAAATTGAAGGTTTTCGTTACCGGCAGGAGATTAAAAAGTCGTTGGAGTCGTTACGATCTGAACTCAAGAGGCTATTGTCCAACGGCAAACTTAAAATGCTCGCATTGCGGCCGAATCCAACGGAACAGCATGATAAGTTGTACCAATTGCCTTTAACAAATGAATTAACGGAGCTTTTTTTTTAGCGAAACGATGAATTGTCCTGTATGGATAGATGATCGTTTGCTCAGTAGCTATCCTTGCCTCTCAAAGCAAGAGCCTATTGTCGGCATATATGATGTACTGCTTGTTTTGCATTTGCGTAAAAAAATCACTGACGGCAAATTTCGTGAATGTTTTCAACAGTTGATACGTGCAGGAGTAAGCTACCGCCTGCCGCCTGTAACGTACCTCATGGAAGAGTTGAGACATGCTAAGATTAATTCAAATGTTGATACTCTGATTGAGAACGCGCATTTGATGAATCTCCGTCTGACAGTTATGTTGATGTTGAGTTCTACTTCTTTTCTAAACAGAGAGCCACTACGCACTGACTTATTACCTGAGGAAACAGAGTTTAAGCTACAGTTGTATAGGCTAATTGATGTAGCTATGGTGGAAATTTGGACTTCCGACAAATTCAATATACAGCAACGTGTTGCAATGGCAGACTGGCTATACAACCAATTTCAGCCTCAGCGCGGGCGATTCGATTCTGCTTTAGAAGAATTGTCCATTGAACCAATTCAGCAATTAGCAATAGAACATGGATATAGGATGAGTTTGCCTTGGCAGTTTCTGAATAAATCTCGTGCTATTAATGAATATTATCAGTGGCTCTTTAAAAACATAGAACCCGTTTGGCAGAATCACCCCCTGTTACATGAGGCGGCATTATCCCGTTTTACAGAATTAGTCATCAACCAGTTGAATTTCTTTTTGCGGCACAAAAGCAGTTCACTGGCAATCAAGGCATTTACAAACCCCTTGCGGCATCTTCCCAAAGAGATTCTCACTCAATTAGTCATTCATCCTGCATTAGAACCGCATCTAAAAAGCTATTTCTCTACAGACGAATATCTCGAATCACTTAATTTGTCTATTCCTGAACACGAGTGGAAAGAATTGGTTGAAACCAGCATTAACTTAGGAGTTGGAAAACCACTTCTCAAAATTATAAAAGGCCGAAACATTACTTTAGACTTTAAACCCCAAAATGGGGTAGGCGACATGATCTGCGTAACAGGTCAGGCCGCAAATGGACATCCTAGCGTGCTTCACATCCTGATCCCGTTTGATCGTTTGGAACATTCAGTATCGGATAGACGTATTGAATGGTTAGATGAAATAGCTCAAACAGGACTATTAGCGGAAGATGACTCAACTCGCTACCGATCTATTTTAGCCAGCGATGATTTCAATGAGGCGGCTGAGGCTCTACGGAATTGCTGTGATCGTTCAGGCGATTTTTTCTTTGCTTTCGCCCAGTATGCTCTCAAAATTTCTAAACTTTCCGACCATCATTGGCAGCACATTCTACCTGCTTATACTGACATACTCGTATCGGCTAGCCCTCATGAAGTGTCGGCTGAATGGATTTTTGCCGATGCCAGTAACCCTGACAAAACGAAAAAACGCTTAGCGAGTGTTGCCGCGCTACCTTTTGGGGAACCATTTGGTTTTACCACGCTTGTTGATCAAGCACTTTCTACTGGATGGATTTCTGCGGAAAAAATGACAGAACTGCTGGATGATTTGGCTACAACAAGTTTAAATCCAATCGTTCTTCAAAACCTGCTTGCAGTATACCTGCGCTTACCCGATGAAGTCAGCAAGCAAAAACAGATAGAAACGCTGATTCAAACTTTATTAACACTAGATAGAAATACTGAAACCGATGAAGCGTTTGAACGCTATATAGAGCTGCTGCACCTTATTTGGAACTATTTTCAACTTACAGCTGAATTCAAAAATAGCACTTACGATCAACGTGTTACTTGGGCATATATTTATGCTGACCGGATGTTAGGCGGAATGTTACAACAAAAAGCCTCTGATTCAGATTATTGGGTTATTGCCTCAAAAAATATTAAGGAAGCTGTAACCGCACTACAAGCACAGCAAAATCCTTTTGTTAATGTACCTGATAATGACGCCGATGTTATTTTGCCCAGTGCAGCTTCTTGTTGGCGAACAATTATTGGTGGAACGTTAGGCATACTCAGGCGAGATGTTGATTACTTGAATAATGTACAGCAAACCGTGATTGAAATAGTTCAGCCTTTATTGAGAACGTGCAATACGCTGGATCATTCTAAGTTTCGACAGTTTGAATTTCTTGAGCCAACCGATTTTATAAACAATCACAAAAATAGCGCCATCAGCAATCAAGGCTGGACATATGCAGGACAACTTCTAGCTCAATTATCTGGCGAGCAATCGCTTATGCAAAACTATCCTATGGGTTTTTGGGCAGAAGCACTTAACAAAGGGGATTACAATCTTTTGACTAGCTACTTTTCCATTCTGGCTCGTTACCCAGTAGGGCTTGAATTTGTTGAGCAATTGGTCGATTTTATTGAAACACTTATCGAAGAAAACGTATTTAATCAAGCCAACGAAAAGTTATTTTGGGCACAAGCCGGGCTGCTCGGTCGATTACAAAGTGAGCCAACTTTAAGTTTGCGTGAGCGTTTAATACATAAAGCGTTCAATGCATTGCATACCGAATCAGCTCTTTGGTCATTAATTCCCGAGTTAATTTTTGGTCTGTATCGTTTTGATGACCCTGTAGAACGGATTGATAATTTCATTACTGTTATGAATCGAATAGCAGATGAACTGCCAGTCGATACGAAGGAGTTTAGCGAATTTTGTGCTTTTATTCGGCGTATGGAGTCGTATATTCCAGCAGAAAATTGGCCGGATTTATGGCGAGTTTTAGAAAGAGAACCAAGGAACGTTGATGGATAAGGAATCTGTGATTGAATCATCCGGCAACGTGTTTGCCGATCTGGGCTTTGCTTCTGAAGAGGCCACGCTGCTGGCAATGCGCGCCGAATTGATAGCGTGTTTGCGTGAAACGATTGCGGAACGCGGCTGGACGCAACTACAAGCCGCCGAGCATTTAGGCATCGGGCAGTCGCGCGTGTCTGATTTGGTGCGAGGCAAATGGGAGAAGTTTAGCCTGGACATGCTGGTCACGTTGGCTACCCGCGCCGGTCGGCGAGTTGAATTGACCGCGGCGTAAAGTTTATTCATAACGCCAATAAAAGCTTCGCCAACTCAATAATCTCCCCCTCATCAATATCCCTAATCGAATAATCCTGTTTGTTGAGTTTATACGGGTTGGCGATTAGCGGACTTGACCACTTTGTCGATATCGGTCTGGTAAACCCGGCTGGCCGGAGTCGGGCCGAAAATGGTGATTGACGGTCTATTTAATCCTCAGGTCATGTGTGTCGACCCGGTATCGTTGCCGGTCAGTAAATTGGCTTTTATGGTTCCCACGCTTCGCGCTCATCGTTATACACAAGTGTCTGGGTAACATCGCTATCCCGACAGGGATTGCCGGGATCCAGCTGACATGGATGGCATACCAAAACTGGCAACAAGTCTTACAACGCGGAGTTGCAGTTAAAACGAACATTCACATCCTTGTGCTCTGGATTCCGGCAATCCCTGCCGGAATGACGTGCTTTTAAAGACTTGTGTAAACAATAAACGCTCCGCGTGGCAACCCAGTAAGATAAGCTTCGGCGTCGTGTTTTCGAATATGTGCTACGACTTACCAAACCCTATCCACGCCGTAACGTAAAAACAACGCTTCATTGCTGAGAAATTTCATATTTTCCACCAATGACTGCCCGATCAATAATCGGTCGAACGGGTCGCGATGCTCAAAAGGCAGGTTTAACACGGCTAAAACATGGGCGGGCTTAACGGATAATAGAGAAATACTTTGTTGTTCCAAGGTATCAATCACCTGTTCAAGCGATTGCGACAGCTTCAACTTGCCAAGGCTAATTTTAATCGCCATTTCCCAAAGACTGACAATGCTCAAATAAATGTCGGCATTATCATCGTTAAATATGTCTTTAGCAGTGACGGACAGGCGATTGTCGCCTTCTAAAAACCAGATCAAGGAATGAGTATCCAATAAATAACGCATCTCACATGTACTCTTTAAAATCATCCAATGGCGCATCGAAATCATCGGCCATATAAACAACTAAGCCTTTCATGCAGCCAATCTGCCGTTTTGACGATGGTTTATTATTAACCCGTAATTGAGCAATTAACTTTTCCAGCTCTATTAACGATTCTTCCGGCAAAGCGTCGATTTGACGAATTAAATTTAACTTATGTTCTGCAATATTCATTTTAACTCCACTAATCAACCGGGCTATGGATATTGATCTTAGTTTCTATAAAAGCAGCTTAAACACTCCCCCATTTTTTGACAACTTGGAAGTTAAGTGGTTTGTGCTGAGCTTGTCAAACTATGGATTGTTTCCGCCGCCTTTCGAGAGGGACAATCAACTCGGGCTTATTCGTAGCGATAACAAAAATCTTGCTGGTTCGATAATCTCCCTCTCGTCGATGTCATTAATCGAATAATCCTGCTTGTTCAGCCTAAACGGGTTAACAACCGACGCGGACTTAACCACTTTGTTGATGTCGGTCTGGTAGACGCGGCTGACCGGGGTCGGGCCGAAGATCGTGATCGACGGGCGGTTCAGGCCCCAGGCCATGTGGGTCGGGCCGGTGTCGTTGCCGATCAGCAGGTCGGCGTGGGCGATCAAGGCTTTCAGGCTGTTCAAGTCCAGCTTGGGCATGACTTTGATGTAGCCGGATTGCGCCGCCATCCACTCTGCTGTGACTTTTTCTTGCTCGCTGCCCCAGACGACCAGACAGTTTTGCTGCAACGCTTCGGCTATTTTTACGAATTTTTCTGCCGGATAGTTGCGGCTTTCCCAGGTCGAGCCAATCACGAACACGATGTTGCGCCGGTCTTGGGCCAAATAATTGTAGATTTGCGGGTTTTCGTCGGCGTAAAACAAGAACGGCTTTTTAGCCAGGATTTGCTCATGCGTGATGCTAAAGCCCAACGGCTGCGACAACACCGTGGCGTTTCTGTCGATGGTATTCGCGTCGTAAGGGCTGTGGACTTTTACGTCGTAAAACCAGGACGCGGCTTTTTCGCGGATCGAATCGGCATCGAAGCCGGCGAGGCGCTTGCCGCGCCGCGCCAGTTCCCGACTGGCTCGCGGCATACACACCATCCATGGCGATAGCAGCTTTGCGGTCACGGCCGATTTGATCAGGCCTTGGGCGTCGATGACCAGGTCGTAATCGTTGTCACGGTAGCTTCGGACTTTTTTAAACTCGGCGAACAGACCGAATTTGTCTGTTTTCAGTGCTTTCAGGTTGACGGTCAGGATGTTGTCGATGTCGGGGTTGTGTTTTAGAACTTCGGCAAAGCGTTGCTCGACGATCCAGTCGATACGGGCCTCGGGTTTATGGGCTTTGATGAATTGCAATGCGACCATTGCGTGAACGATGTCGCCCAAGGCCGACAGTTTTACAATTGCAATTTTCATAGGATTTGGATCGTAGGAGCGATCCGGCGGTCGCCGTTGTTTACATTTCTGTGTTGCATCGGGCTACTTGCCGGATCGCCCCTGCAATCAGTTAATTATTAATAATATTAAGTACTTGCTCCGGTGTAATGCCGGTCAGGCAATTACTGTGGCCCAGCGGGCATTCGCGCTTGAAGCACGGCGAACAGTCGAGTTTTAACGTGATAATCCGGGCTTTGCCGTTCAACGGCGGCGTAAAGCCGGGATCGGACGAGCCGTAAACGGCGATGACTTTCTTGTCCAGCGCGGCGGCGACGTGCATCAGGCCGGAATCGTTGCTGACGACGGCGTCGGCCAGCGACATTAAATCGACGGCTTCAGCTAGCGAGGTGCTGCCGGTGAAGTCGCGGCATAACCCGGACACTGCCCTGTTAATTTGCGCGGCATCGTTTTTATCTTTTTCTGAACCGAACAACCACACTTGCCAGCCTTGGTCTATTCTTTGCCGGGCGACTTCGGCGTAATGCTCGGGCGGCCAACGTTTTGCCGGGCCGTATTCGGCGCCGGGGCATAGGGCCAGGATTCTCGAAGCGACTGGCGTCAGTTGAAATTTGTCGATTACGGCCTGTTGCCGGTCTTCGCTGATCGTCAGCGCAGGCTTTGGGCAAGACGGCGGCATAGGCGCATCGACAGGCAAGCCTAATGCGACGAAACGCTGCACGGTCATCGTCAGCAGGTTTTTATTGAGTTTGCGGGCATCATTCAGCAAGCCCCAGCGGCATTCGCCGATATAGCCGGTGCGCAGCGGGATATTGGCGAAAAAAGTCGGGATTGCGGATTTCCAAGAATTCGGTAGCAAAATCGCCTGGTCGTAGCCTTTCGAACGCAACGATTTACCCAGCTTGATCCGCTCCATCAATGCAAAGCGGCCGCGCGGCACCGGCATGATGATCGCCTCGTTGACTTCGGGCATTCTTTGCAGCAGCGACAATGTCCACGACGGCGCCAGCACGTCGATCTGGCAGTCCGGGTGAATATTTTTCAGCGAGATGAACAGGCTTTGCGCCATGACCATATCGCCGACCCAGGACGGGCCTACGACCAAGATTTTTTTTGCAGCGTTTAGAGTATGGGTATTGGAGCTAGCCATATGACGTCTGTATCACGATTAAGTAGGGTACGCTGTGCGTACCTTGCTTGAATTACGTGGAAGTGGTACGCACAGCGTACCCTACGTTTTGATATTGCCGTCCCTGGCAAATGGATCCCGGCATTCCCTGCCGGGATGGCGTGTTACTTAACGCCGATGTTTTCTATCACGGTTGGACGATCGTACACAACCTTAACCAACGTAAGTCAACCAATCCCCATGATCGTCCCTGCGGCCATGCACGTAGTCGAAATATAGCGATTGCAGTTTCTCTGTGACCGGGCCGCGGCTGCCGGAACCGATGACGCGGTTGTCCAATTCCCTGATCGGCGTGACTTCGGCTGCGGAACCGGTGAAGAACGCTTCGTCGGCGCAGTAAATCTCATCGCGGGTAATACGTTTTTCGGCAAGTTCGTAACCTTGCTCGCGGGCAATCGTAATCACGGTATCGCGGGTGATGCCTTCCAGCGCCGATGTGGTTTCCGGCGTGTAAATCTTGCCGTTGCGGACGATGAACAGGTTTTCGGCGCTGCCTTCGGCGGCAAAACCTTCATGATCCAGCATCAACGCTTCGTCGTAACCGTTCGCGCGCGCTTCCTGCAACGCCAGGATCGAATTGATGTAGTTGCCGTTGGCTTTGGCTTTGCACATCGTGCTGTTGTGGTAGTTGCGGACGTAAGACGAGGTGCGGATGCGGATGCCTTGTTCGATGCTTTCCGCGCCGAGGTAAGCGCCCCACGACCAGGCGGCGATCATCACGTGCACTTTCAGGTTGTCGGCTCTCAAGCCCATGCCTTCGGAGCCCAAAAAGCACATCGTGCGGATGTAAGCGCTGTCCAGGTTGTTTTTTGCCAACGCATCCAATTGAACTTGGTTGATCTCGTCTTTAGTGAACGGGATAAGCATGTTCATGATATGCGCGGAACGGAACAGGCGGTCGGTATGGTCCTGCATTTTGAAAACCGCCGTGCCTTTTTCCGCATGGTATGCCCGGATGCCTTCGAACACGCCCAAGCCGTAATGCAAGGTATGCGTCAACACATGGACTTTAGCTTCGCGCCACTCAACCCATTGTCCGTCCAGCCAAATAACGCCGTCTCTATCGTCCATCGTCATCGTTTATTCTCCAACATTAAGTTTATTTATATAGGTAAAGCATGGAACACGGATGACACGGATTAGACGGATTGAAACGGATTTTTTTATCCGTGTTTATCAGTCTAATCCGTGCCATCCGTGTTCTATTAAATCGTCTTATTCCATGTAATCATGCCAAATCCGCTCGACTTCAGCACTCATTTTGGCGACCTCGGCTTCGGCTATAACGGCCTTGTCGCCTTGCAAAATCTGTTTATGCCCGAAATCCCGATAAGTACAGTAAGCATTTTTCAGTATTTGCTGATCGGTCTTGGACATAAACCCGTGCTGCTGCAAGCCTTCCAACAACCTGACGTTGTCGGTGTAGGTCGTCAGCGCGGCATTAAGAGCCGCCCGATCTAAAACGCCAAATTGTACTATAAACTCAATATCCGCAATACCGCCTTTGCTTTGTTTTAGGTCAAACTTGTCCTTATCTTTAGTCGCCAACGCATCGCGCATTTTTTCGCGCATTTCGCGGACTTCTTTTTTTAGGCTTTCGCTATCCCTCGGTAAGCTCAAAACCCGGTTGCGTATCGCTTCGTATTGTGCTTTCAACTGCGGGTCGCCGGCGATAAAACGGCCCCGGACCAGCGCTTGCAGCTCCCAAGTCCAGGCCTGGTTTTTCAGGTAGTCTTCGTAAGCGCCGATATGATTGACCAGCAATCCTGAATCGCCGTTCGGCCGCAAGCGCATATCGACTTCGTACAGTACGCCGGACAACATTTTGGTATCGAGAATATGCCGGACTTTCAGTCCCAAGCGGCCGTAGAACTGTGAGCTTGAAATCGGCTTATCTCCGTTAGTCATCGCATTGCCATCCTTGCAATCGTACAAAAACACCAGATCCAGGTCGGAGCCGTAACCCAGCTCGATACCGCCCAATTTGCCGAAACCGATCACTGCAAAACCGATAGCCGTATTATCGGTATCCGGTGGCAAACCGTGCTTATCGGCCAGCATCAGCCACGCGCGTTCGATAACGTGGCTGACGATGCTTTCGGCGATATAAGTCAGGTAATCGCTGACTACCATCAGCGGGATGATGCCCATAATGTCCGCGGCGGCCACGCGCAACACGTTCAGTTGTTTAAACTGCCGCAGTACCACCATCAGTTGCTCAAGATCTTGCACCTCGATTTGCGCGAGCAAAACATTAAGCTGAGCGTCAAGATCGGCTTTTTTCAGCGGTTCGTAAAGGGAACGGGTATCCAGCAATTCGTCGAACAGCACCGGGTACTGGGACAAATAATTGCAAATCCACGAACTGGCCGACGACAGCCTGATCAATTGCAGCAGCGCGCCGGGATTTTCGGACAATAGCGACAGATATACATTACGGCCTGCAACCGCCTGAAACAGGCCGAGTATCCGCGTCAGGGTTTCATCCGGATTGCTGACTTGCCGCATGGCTTCTATCAGTTGCGGCATTAACCGGTCCAACACGCCGGCGCCTTTGGCCGTCAGCCTTCTGACAGCCGCCGAATTTTTAAAGCCTTTTATCGCGGCAAGTATCGCAGCGCTGTCTTGAACGCCGCATTCCGTTAAGTAACCTTGCAGCTCGGAGTCATCCGCTACGCAGGCCCAAATTTTTCCCGCCCGCGACGTATTTGTCGAACTGTCCTGTTTTGATAGTGAGAAGACCTGATCGAAGACGCCATGCACCTGGGTTCTTACTTTATCCAGCTCCTGCTTGAAACTTGCCCAGTCCGGATAGTCCAGCGAATGCGCCAAAATTTGCTGCACTAACGGGTCTTTCGGCAAATCGTGGGTTTGCTGGTCCTGATATTGTTGGATGTGGTTTTCGATCCGGCGCAGGAAGCGATAGGACTGTATTAATTGCCCGGCATCTTCCTCTGCTAATAGCTTCCGTTCCTGGAGCAATTGCAGGACCTCTAGGATGGGGCGGATTTGCAAAGCCTTGTCGTTGCCGCCGCGGATCAACTGGAATGCTTGGCCGATAAATTCAATCTCGCGTATGCCGCCGGGGCCCAGCTTGATGTTTTCCATGCGGTCTTTGCGCCGTAATTCCTGGGTAATCTGTGCCTTTAACGAGCGCAATTCTTCGAACGCGCCGTAATCGAGATAGCGCCGGTATACAAACGGCTTGAACATCGCCATCAGCTGCGCGCCGACTTTAAAATCGCCGGCGACTTGGCGGACTTTGATCATCGCATAACGTTCCCATTCCCGAGCTTGGGTCTGGTAATAGTTTTCCATGCCGTCGAAAGTCATGATGACAGGGCCGCTATCGCCGTAAGGCCTTAAACGAATGTCGGTACGGAACACGAAGCCGTCCACGGTGATTTCGTCCAGCACTTTGATCAGGTTGCGGCACAGCTTGGTGAAAAACTCGCCGTAGGTCGTTTCTTTCCTGTCCGGCAGCACGCCGTCTTCCGCGTAAGCAAAAATAAGGTCGATGTCCGAAGAATAATTCAATTCGTAAGCACCCAGTTTGCCCATGCCTAACACGATAATCTGTTGCGGGCTGCCGTCCGCTAATAGCGGCGTGCCGCGCAGCTCGCAGGCTTCGCGGTATAGAAAATCCAGCGCAAATTGGATGCAGGCATCGGCCAGATGCGACAAGTCGGCCAGCGTTTCCGATAATTCGGCCCATCCGGCCAAGTCCCGCCAAGCTATCCTGACCATTTCCCGCCGCCGGAAATGGCGCAGTTTTTCCATTAACCCGGCTTGCGATTCGACCGGCGTCTGTGCCAGTTTTTCGGCATAGTTATTTTGTTTATAAACATTCTCCAGATCGCCCGAATTGACCAGGTCGACCAGCAGCTCCGGCTTGCGGGTACAGCTTTCGGCAACAAACAGGCTGGAACACCAGACTTTAACGAGCGCTGCGTTAAACGCCGGCGTTTGTCCGATATTGAGATTAAGCTCTGCAAGCCGCTCCTCCCATCTTGTCAATGAAGCAATGGCCGTTGTCCTTAACTGCTCCGGCAATGTTGCAAATTCGGGTTCGAGGTTTTCAATAAAAGACATGGATGGACTCATGAATGAAAAACCGCATGATAGCGAAAACAAGCGCGTAACAAGTAGCGCTATTTGTACACATGACGAAGATCAGTAGAACGAGCTTTAATAAAATGATAAAGTTCGGATAACCCTAGTAACTATTTTATGATTTAAATATATGAAAACGCCCAGATTTACTAAAAATTTCCTTTTCGCCGCATTGACCGGCATGGTTATCGCATTATCCGTTGCCGGCTGTTCGGACGATAAAGAGAAAGTTGCAGACGCTAAACAATCAGTCGCTGTTGCTAAACCGGTGCATAACCCGTTCGACCATTCCCATGACGAGCCGGTTACCGACGTACAAAAACATAAGTTCGAGCATGATTTTGCCGACCAATGCGTGGAACGGGAGCTGAAACATTCAACCAATAAAGAATTCGATAAAAATCGCTACTCCACGCCTTGCATGTGCATAGCCAAATTTTTGATGAAGGATTTGACCGCCGATGAAGCTCAACTGTTCCTTGGCGAACATAAAAATGCCCAGTCTTTAGTCATCAAATATGAAAATGCGGCATACCACTGCCTGCAACAAAACGCTCTTCCTAAAGGGCCGGATTTCTCCAGAGCCCCGCAGCAGGCTAACTGATCGACTTAAATACAGACCTTCCAGATTTTACGACTGCCATGGATGGCGGTCGAGCCTGCTCCCGGCAGTCCTCGGCATTTCCTCCATCCATGGAGGTCAGAAGTGCTGGAGCCGCCGGGAGCGGCTCCAGTAAAAACCTGGAAGGTCTAAATCTGCCGGCCTAGGCTAAGATAACCACCGTCTTCTCCGCTAATTCTTTCAGTATCTGCAAGCCGCCCGATACGATTATTTCAGGATTGGGATGGTTCAATTCCTCGGCTACTTGTTTCAGGCAATCCGCTGCCGGCATTTCCTCGTTTTCCTGGATGATCTCCAGCAGCCGGTAGGTGACCGGAGTGATTTCTATAAAATTAACCTCGTCATCCGGATTGCGATAAACAACCAGGAATGTGGCTTGTTCCGGCGCAGTCTCGGGTAAAAAAGCGGGGGATATTTTCTGCACAGGATATTGATAGGCCAGCGGCCAGGCCAAAGGCGACAGCCGAATGCGTAAGTTGTACAGTTCATCCAGGTTCTGGCGATTCGCAGTCACGGTTTCCCTGGCGATAGATAAAGCCATTTCCACCCATTCGTAATGGGCTAGCTCCAACATAAACGGAAAATCAGCCGAACTGTCCCGCTCGTTTTGCAGATAATCCAGAAACTCTTCCGGAATTTGCGAAAAATGCGGCGATTGATTGGCATGTTTTGCAAAAAAATCCTGAGCCAGCTCGAACCATTGCCGGTCATTCAAAATTGTCCGCAATACCGGAAAGTTAACTGACAGGAAACTATCGATATTATTAAAAAACAGTTCGCGGTACATCGCCATCCGTTCCGGCGAAACATCGGCAGGCGGCGGATTGTTTTCGGGATCCCTGAGATAGGCCGCAAACTCAAATTGTTTGGCTTTAAAATCGATTTTCATGTCGGCTTCAAGCGAACTGCTTTGCATGCTGAGCTTCCCAGGCTTTTTGTATAGTGCTGATGGTATTAACTTCCTTGATTAATTCTTCCATCGAGGGAATATTGAAATCGCGTTCCAACAACGTCGGAAACACGCCGTACAGCTCATAAGCCTTGCCCAGCAGCTTCCAGACCGGATCAATCACTTCTGAACCGTGGGTATCGACCAGGAAATTCTCAGCCTCGACATAATGCCCGGCGATATGTGCATAAGCGATGCGGTGCGCAGGTATGGCCTTTAAGAAAGCTTCGGCGTCGTAACCGTGATTAACGCTGTTCACGTAAATATTATTGATGTCGATCAGCACATCGCAGTCCGCTTCTTCGATAACCGCATTGAAGAAATCGATTTCCGCCATTTCCTGTCCCGGCGCGGCATAATAAGATACATTTTCGATGGCTATCTTTTGCTCCAGAATATCCTGTACGCGCTTGATCCGTCCGGCGACGTGGGTTACCGCTTCCTGCGTGAACGGTATCGGCATCAGGTCGTATAAATGCCCGCCTTTACTGCAATAACTTAAATGCTCGCTGTAAAACTTGATTTGATGTTCGGCTAGGAATTGTTTGATTTCGCGGACGAATTTTTCATCCAGCGGGTCGGTGCTGCCTAGCGACAGCGACAAACCATGACCGATAAAGTCAAAGCGTTCGGTCATCGCGCGAAATTGCTTGCCTAACTTTCCGCCGATAGTGATCCAGTTTTCCGGCGCAACTTCATAAAAGTCGACATCTTTAGGGGGCGATTCAACAATTTGGGTTAAAAAAGACCGCCTAAGACCTAAACCGGCGCCGCGAACGAGATTTTGCGTTGTGTCCATAAGAACACCTTACTGTAATTTGGAGGGAATTGGAGGGCATAATGATCATGCCCTCCTTGTGCTAAATCGGAAACTTATACCCAAGGCATAAGTTTCGTTTGCGCAGGCAAACTGCTCAACTCAGCTTTATTTGGCGTCTTTAGACATGTTTCCGCAAGCGCCTTCCTTGCCTTTCATCATCGCGCCGCAAGCCGCTTCCATGCCGGGTTTCATTTTGCCGCCTTGCATCATCGCGCCGCACATGCTCTCACCGCATTTTCCTTCGGCCGCTTTTTTAGCTTCATCGGTTTTTTTATTGCCGGCACATGCGCCTTCCGCAGTTTTGTTTTGTGGCGCCATGCCCATTGCCGCGCCGCATGCCATTTCAGCCGCTTTATTGGCTTCCGCAACTTGCATGTAGCCGGACGACATTTCAGTCATACCGAAAGGATTTGCTTCAGCATTAACCGCGCTTGCAGCGACAGTAGACAAAAAAGCAGCGCCCATTGCAGTCGCTAAAGGGGTTTTATTAATTTTTTTCATGTTGACTCCAGAGTGTTGGTATAAAAACATCGAGCTTCAATTCGTTCCCGGCGTTTAACCCGGAGATAAAAACGATAAAAATGCGTCGAATGCGACTTATCATATCAAAATCAAATAAATAAAAAATCAATATCCTTCTTCCCGATAAATTTTATGTAACTATTCAGCCACAGATGCACACGGATTAAAGCTGAGTTGAGCGGCTTGTCCGCTCAAACCCTACTTATGCCCTTTGGGTATAAAGCTGAGTTGAGCAGTTTGCCAGCTCAAACAAAACTTATGCCCTTTAGGGTATAAAGATTTAGGTGAAAGGTGAAAGACAATGGCCGTGTCGACGCCGGTTTTTTTCGCCTTATCCGTTTAATGTGTTGCCTCGGCAATTGCTCTACCTCCGGCATCCTTGCCGTCGTAGAGGCGCCTACTTTGGGTGATCCGTGGCTAATTTTGTTAACTTCTTGATTTGACCTCTGTTGCGGCGTCGTCCTGATATTTGGTTTTATGCCGATACTCGCACAAATCTTCAATGACACAACTTGGACAGCGCGGCTTTCTGGCGATGCAGGTATAGCGGCCATGCAGAATCAGTAAGTGATGCGCATCTTTGATATGCTTTTTAGGCACGAATTTTTCCAATTTGCGTTCCACTTCCAGCACATTTTTACCGGGAGCAATGCCGGTACGGTTGGCAACCCTGAAGATATGCGTATCCACTGCAATCGTATGCTGCCCAAAAGCGGTGTTTAATATTACGTTGGCGGTTTTCCTGCCGACTCCGGCCAGCGCTTCCAATTCTTCCCGCGTTTGCGGCACCTGTCCGCCGTGTTTTTCAAGCAATTGCCGGCAGAGCGTGATGATATGCGTGGCCTTGCTGTTATATAAGCCGATGGTCTTGATGTACTCTTTTAAACCGTTTTCACCCAAGGCTAAAATGTCTTCAGGCGTATTAGCGACCGGAAATAATTTGGCGGTTGCTTTATTAACGCCTTTATCGGTTGCTTGAGCGGACAAAACGACCGCGATTAATAATTCAAAAGCGCTGTTATAGTTCAGTTCCGTAGTCGGATCGGGTATGGCCGCAGCCAGCCGGTCAAAAATTTCCAAGCGTTTTTTGGGGTTCATATTGTTGTCCGGTTTGATTCAGAATGTCCCCAGTTCTTCATCAATCAGGTTTCTGCATCCGCGCGGAAAACACCATATCCGGTGTTTTGCCACGTAATCCTTTTTTGAATTCTATTAATATTGAGGGAATAGGGGACGTATCTTACAGGCTTTTAATCGGCGTCTTTTTCAGCCGCGTTCGATATCAACTTTTTCCTGATCAAAAAAGCCGCGCCAATCGCGCATAGCGCAGGAACTTGCACAAGCAAAAAAGTTCCTGTCGCACTTTTGGCAACCATGCCCGATAAAGCGGAAACCACCGTTAATTTAACCGCCCACCACGCAATCCAATAACCGATTAAACCGGTGACGGCCCAATTGATAGGCGGCTGCCCTTTTTCCTTTGCAGTCATATAAAACCATATCAGCACTGCAATCGCAGCAAATCTAGCTAAATGCAACATTTTCCTACCTCATTTTAATTATAATGAACAAACAATCATTTAGACTCTACCCAATTAGTGTTTAACTGGCAACCGCTGTTATCGGCAATTGTCTTCCATAATTGATCGTCATTACTTTTACCCCAGGAGAATATTGTGGAAAAACCGTTTATACCCGAAGGGCATAAGTTTCGTTTGAGCAGACGGGCTGCTCAACTCAGCTTTAAAATCATATTATCGGCACTTGCCGCACTGGTTTTGTTGCTGGCCGTTGCCGTCTACATCCTGCCGTTCATCGTCAACCCCAATGATTTCAAGCCCGAAATTACTGCTGCGGTTAAAGATAAGACCGGCCGGGAGTTGGTATTGGACGGCGACCTAAAACTCTCGCTATTGCCCTGGATCGGCGTTTCTACAGGAAAACTTTCGTTAAGCAATGCGCCGGGATTTCAAGACCGGCCTTTTGCAACCTTGGAAGAAAGCGACATAAAAGTGCGCTTGCTGCCGCTGTTATCGAAAAAACTGGAAGTCAGCCGCATTGTTTTAAAAGGCCTGACGTTAAATCTTGCCAAGAACCGGCAGGGCGTAAGCAATTGGGATGATCTGACAGCCAAGACTGCGGCGTCCGCTGCTGTTGCCGGCAAACAGGATGAACAACCTGCATCCGCTCCAACACCGATGACTTTTAGCGTTGACGGTCTCACTATCGAAAACGCCCGGATTAACTGGGACGACCTGAAAAGTGAAACTCATATCAAAATACAAGACTTTAACCTGAATACCGACAAATTCACCTTTGATCAGCCGGTTGCGGTCTCTACTTCTATGACCGTTTTGACGGAAGGTTCCAAGTCAACGCAGGCCATCAAGTTCAATACCGAATTAAGCGTTAACGAAAAGCTCGATGCGTTTACGCTACGTCAAAGTAACCTGCAAATAACCAGCGCAGGCGAAAGCATTCCCGGCAAATCGATCACAGCGACATTAAGCGCCGCCGATGCAGCGCTGGATATGAACCGGCAGACCGCCAACATCAACGGCGTGAAACTCATATCCGGCGATGTGGCGCTCGCTGCTGAAATAACCGCCACCTCCATCAAGGATAAACCATCTTTTCAGGGGCCGGTGACTATTGCGCCATTCAGTCCGGCCAAGGTGATGCAGCAGCTCGCAATCGCGTTGCCTGCGATGCAGGATGCGAATGCACTAAGCAAGCTGGCCGCGAACTTTGACTTGACCGCGACAGGCAATTCCGCCGATCTGCAAAATCTGGGCATAACATTGGACGATACGCAAATTAACGGCGCTATCCATATTAAAGATTTTGCCCAAGCGATGATCAGCTTCGACTTAAACATTGACGCATTGGACGCCGGCCGTTATTTACCGGTTGCGGACAAGTCGTCAAAGCCTATCGCCAGTCCGGCCATTGCGCTGGCTGCCGGGATTTCCGCCTTGCCTGTCGAAACCTTGAGAAAACTGAACGCCGATGGCAGCGTCGCGCTCGGCAAACTTAAAATCAACGGTTTGTCCATGCAAGACATCCGTATGAGCTTAAGCAGCAAAAACGGCGTGTTCACTTCGCAGCAATCGGTCAAGCAACTCTATCAAGGCAGCTATTCCGGCAATCTCAGCGTCGATGCGCATGGCGATAAACCGGCGCTGGCCGTCACCGAAAAAGTAGAGCATGTACAAATCGAACCTTTATTAAAAGATTACAAAGGTTCAGCGCCAATAGGCGGCATCGTCAATGCCTCCGCGCAATTACGAGGGCAGGGCCGCAAGCCGGACGAGCTGGAAGCTTCGCTGAACGGCCAGCTAAGCTTTCTGTTCAAGGATGGCGTCATCAAAGGTTTTAATCTGCAAAAAATTATCGATCAAGGCAAAGCGCTGATTAAAGGTTCCGCATTGCCGTCGGATAGTAAAAACGACCAAACGCTATTTTCGGAAATGAGCGGCACGGCTACGGTTGCTAACGGCCTGATCCAAAATAACGACCTTGTCGCCAAATCCTCCAGATTACGCGTCGACGGCAAGGGCAACCTGAATCTGGTTTCCGAAGCGCTGGACTATAAAATCGACGCCAAGCTGCTGGATCCGGACGCGGCCGAGCCGGACAAAATTAAAGGCGCGGTGGCGATTAATATTGAAGGAACACTCGATAAGCCGTCTTATACAATAGACGTTGCGTCATTATTAACCGACAAGAACAAAGCCAAAGTTGAAAAACTGATTAATAAAATCGACAAAAAAATCGGCCCCGGCCTTGGCGATCTGTTGAAAGGGCTTTTGAAGAAGTGAGGAGCAGATAAAAGCCGAAAGGCACAGGGCGAAAAAAGCCCTTAAACTATGCCCTTTCACCTTTCACCTTTCACCTTTCACCTTTCACCTTTCACCTTTCACCTTTCACCTTTCACCTTTCGTCTTTTGCCTTTATATGAGTCCATCCGCTTTTCAACGCAACATCCTGGCCTGGTTCGACCAGCACGGCCGCAAAGACCTGCCTTGGCAAAAAGACCGTACGCCTTACCGCGTATGGCTTTCGGAAACCATGTTGCAGCAAACCCAGGTTGCTACCGTTATTCCTTACTTCAACGCTTTTATAGCAAAGTTTCCCGACATAGAAAGCCTGGCGAATGCGCCTGTCGACGAGGTTTTACACCTCTGGTCCGGACTGGGCTATTACGCGCGCGCACGGAACCTGCATAAAACCGCGCAGCTGGTTACCGAGCGGGGCAGCTTCCCCGATAACCTGGACGAAATAGTCGATCTGCCCGGCATAGGCCTGTCGACAGCGGGAGCCATATTGAGCATCGCTTTCAATAAAAGCCATCCGATCCTCGACGGCAATGTTAAAAGAGTGCTAACTCGCTTTAGAGCCGTAGACGGCTGGCCGGGCAACAGCGCGGTCAACAAAAAACTGTGGGAAATCAGTGCCAGGCTGACGCCTGCCGAGCGCGTCGCCGATTACACCCAAGCCATGATGGACTTGGGCGCGACGGTTTGCACCCGCAGCAAACCGGCTTGCGAAGCTTGCCCTCTGAGCGCCGATTGCCTGGCCAGGCTTGCCGGCAACAGTTCGGTCTATCCGACGCCGAAACCTGCCAAGATTTTACCGGTCAAACAGCTGATTTTATTAGTGTTGAGCAATGCCGATAAGCAAATATTATTGGAAAAAAGACCGCCGGCCGGCATTTGGGGCGGATTATGGAGCTTGCCGGAATTCGATAACGTTGAAGCGGCGCGCGACTGGTGCTTCAGCAGGAATATTCATATTGCCGGCGAACGGATGTTGGCAACCAGACGCCACACCTTTTCCCACTATCATTTGGATTACACGCCGCTGCTGATCCAAACCGATAACCCTATAAATTTTGTGATGGAAGCCAATCAAACTGTCTGGTATAAAACCGGGCAAATCAATAAGCTTGGCTTAGCCGCGCCGGTTAAGCGACTGTTGCAACAATCACACACGGAAATAAAATGACTAGAATGGTTAAATGCGCAAAATTGGGAATAGAAGCCGAAGGCCTGGATATTCCGCCGTTTCCGGGCCCCAAAGGCCAGGAAATATTTGAAAAAGTATCCAAACAAGCCTGGAAAGAATGGCTGGCCAAACAAACCATGCTGATTAACGAAGGCAGGTTAGCCAGCTTCGACCCGAAAGCCAGGGCATTTTTAGCCGCTGAAAGAGACAAATTCCTGTTTGAAGGCAACAACGACATGCCGGAAGGTTACGTGCCGCCAAAGGCTTGATCGTTAGTCCTCAGATTTTGCGCAGCATTGGGCAATGTTGCGCTATACGCGTTTAATATCCCAACAAGCAACGGATTTAACCCGTTACCGATCTTCCGGCTTTATACCGGCACAACGCCAAAAAGTGCGGCATATGCCGCACTTTTTTACGGCATAACCCTCAAACAATCTGATTCTTCCGTTAAATAACTCGCTAATTCAATTGGCTACATTTTAAGTCAGCTTTATTGAAAAGAATTTAGCATATTGATTTATCAAGTTTTTTCATAATCGAGCGATTATCCGGCCGTCGTAATCAAGCGGCTGATATTTAAGCAGGCATGGATATTGCCTTAGTACCGGCAGTACTTCCATTTAATCTTGTCGCGTACAGCCGATGCCCAAACACAGCTTATTGCATGATTTGTTCCTGAAACACGCTCACGAGGTCAACGCCTTTATTCGTGGACGCTGGCCCAGAGAGCAGGATGTTGACGATATTTTGCAGGAATCGTTTTTGCGCCTGTCGCAAGTCCCTCATCCTGAAGCCATCGTTAACCCGCGGGCTTTCCTGTTTACCACCGCGTCCAATATCGCCGTGGATCGCCATCGCCGCCAGAAAACCCGCGAGCGCTATACCGAGCCGGAAGCCGATCTTGAAAAGCTGGCTGAAGACCCGTTGTCCCCGGACCGCCATTCGGAAGCTCGTCAAACGCTTGAACGTTTTACCGAATGGTTGGACGAATTGCCGGAACTGCACCGTCATGCCTTTGTCCTGTATCGCATCGAAGGCTGCGCGCATGCCGAAATCGCCGTGCGCCTCGGTATTTCCGCCAGCACGTCAGAGCGCTACGTAAGACAGGCGATGCTGCATATCAGCCAGCGTCTTAGCGCCCTGCATGCTTAAAATTGTGACGGAATTTGAGCCTTCGAACGTCTATAGTATTATTACGATAAAATACATTGACTTAAACAAAAACGACAAGGCTCTCAACTCGCGTGAAGACCACTCCCGATTCAGCGCAAACACAAGCTATCGATTGGCTGCTGTGCCTCCGTTCGGAGAGTTGCACGGAAGAGGAGCGCCGCGCCTTCGCGATTTGGTTGGAAGAAAATCCGGAACACAGACAAGCTTACGAAACGGTGCAGGAACATTGGCAATGGATGGAGCCGTTCAAAGCCATGGATTTCCCCGAACGAAATGCGGCATTGCAGTATCGCAAAAAATCGCCTCGCCGTTTGCTGATCTATAGCGCCGTCGCGTCGTTGCTGCTGGCGCTGGGCTTGACCGCCTTTTCGCCTAACGGCTGGTTAGGCATCCCGCAAACGTATATTGTCGAAAAAGGCGGCCGCCAAACCGTCGCGCTAAGCGACGGTTCCAACATTGAATTGAATACCGACAGTGAAGTACGCGTCCATTTCAACCGTTGGCGGCGTAGCGTCGAGATGATTAAAGGCGAAGCTTTTTTTACCGTGACTCACAATGCCGAACGGCCGTTTGAAGTACGCGCCGGCAACGGCCGCATCCGCGACATCGGCACCGCGTTTGAAGTCTATATCAAACCCGAACAAGTCATCGTTGCGGTACAGGAAGGCGTCGTCGAAGTGCAGGCCCTCGAAACGCGCAAATTGACCGAAGGCCAACAACTTGCCTTTAACAACAACGGCGCATTCCAAACGTTGCAAGGCCAGGATATTGCGGCACTGACCGCCTGGCGGCAAGGCAATCTGGTGTTCCGCAACCGCCGGCTCGACGATGTGATTGCCGAAGTCGGGCGTTACCATGACACCCGTATCCGCTTACAGAATCAGAATCTGGGCAAACTGCGGGTGAGCGGCACCTTCCATACCGCCGAATTGAACGGCACGCTTAACGCTATTGCAACTTTGTTGCCGGTTAATATTGATCCTGTCGGTGAGCATGAAATCGTGCTGAAATCAGCGGCATCGATTCAAAGATAATCAAGCTGCGGTTTGTAGATTTAATCCGCAAAAAAACAAAGGTGATGTATAATTCTATACATCACTTGAGAAGGAAAAGATCATGCATAGAACTCAAATATATTTACAAGATACGGTTTATGAGCAGTTAAAACATAAGTCCCGGCTGGTAGGCATCAGTATTTCAGAACTAATCCGCAGAGCCGTGGAAAAAGATCTTAATAAACCTGACCACAATGAAGCGCGGGCTTTTTTTGATGCATTAACCCCCCTGGAAAGCTTTAAAACAACAGAGCCTGAACAGTATGTCAATGACATCCGTAGCGGTAGCAGAATTTTACGCGTTGAAGAATAATGCCTACGCCCAAACGCTTGTTGCTGGATACTGATATTGTTATTCAGCTATTGAAGAAAAATAACGATGCCTTGGAATGCTTTATCGGCTTACATGAGCAAGGCGTCGAGTTTTACCTTTCGCCTATTGTGATTGCCGAGATTTATGTCGGCGCATTTAAAAAAGAACACCCTGAAATCGAAGCCTTCTTTAATTTGTGTACCCGCCTGACATTAGACGCTAAAACAGCGAAACAGGCGGGGCTGTTTGCTGCTCAATATCGTAAAGCCTATCAAGGCATTTCATTGGAAGATTATTTGTTAGCCGCTACCGCCGAGCAACTGGCTTGCCCGTTATGGACACACAATAAAAAACATTACCCAATGGCCGAAATTGTGTTGTTTGAGCCTTTGTAGCGGTGTATGAGCATACGATGATACATCCCGGCTCACAGCAGGCTGACTGGGAATCCGCAAAAATAAGTTCAAATTCCTGACGATTTTTCTACAGTCATCCGTCTACTCCAATGCAACCATTAACAAAGGAGAAACGGATAATGACAGTAAAGATGAAGCTGCTGAACGCTACTATTCTGGCGGCGATAACAAGCACGGCCCATGCGGAGCAACAAAAGCACCACTTTGACATTCCCGCGCAAGCGTTGGGCTCGGCGTTGCAAACATTCGCCGCGCAATCCGGCGCACCGATGCTTTATGCCGAACAGACCGCTGCCGGCAAGCAAAGTCCGCGCTTGAGCGGCGATTACACCACCGCCGAAGCAGCAGCCAAATTGCTCGCCGGCAGCGGCTTGGTCCACAGCGTCGCCGAAAACGGCGCGGTGACGGTTAAGCCTGCTGCAAGCGCGAGCCCTGTCACGTTGAAACCAATGACGGTAACCGGCAAAACAGAAGACGATCCGAAGTCGTACATCGCCACCCGCACATCCTCCGCCACCAAAACCGACACGCCGATCATGCAAACGCCGCAATCCATCCAGGTCATCAAGCGGGCATTGATAGACGATCAGCAAAACATCACCATCAGCGAAAGCTTGCGCAACGTCAGCGGCGTGGTTCCGAATAATCCTGCGTTTACGCCTGCCGGCGAGATGACGATGATCCGCGGATTTAAAGCCGAACAACTGGTCGACGGTTTTACTCAATATCGTAATGCGGGCGACCGGGAAAGCACCGTTAATGTTGAGCGCCTCGAAGTCCTGAAAGGCACCAACGGCGTACTTTACAGCGGCGGCTCCGGTTCCCCTGTCGGCGGTTTGATCAATATTGTCTCCAAGCTGCCTAACGCCGTTGCATCGCGCGAGGTGGGGTTTAAAGCCGGCAACAACAGTTATTACCAACCCTATGTCGACATTAACCAACCGCTGACTAAAAACATCCTGACCCGCTTTACCGGCGAATACACCAATGCCGGCAGTTATCTCGATAATATCAATACAGAACGCTATAACCTGAACCCGACCGTAACTTTTACCAACAACGATACAACTTCTTTCACCTTGCAAGGCAAGGTGTCGAGATGGGAGCAGCAGGAATACCCAGGCTTGCCGGCCATTGGCACAATAGCCGGTAATTTCTCGATTCCCCGCACCGCCTTTTTAGGGCCGGCCGATATGCCGAATAGCCGTAGCGAATCCAATGCCGTTTGGGGCACGTTCGACCACAAGTTCAATAATATTTGGTCAGTGAACCTGAAAGCGCGTTATTCGCAATCGGAATTTGACGAGAAACTTAAAGAGATATTCGGGGCGGACGGGTTTATTGCCGATCGTCCCGCGACCGGCAGCACGTGGTTTTTATATAATACCGATATGCTGCAAAAGCAGGAAGAGTGGACCTTTTTAGGCAACGCGACCGCAAAATTCGATGTCGGCCCTACCAAGAACACCGTGTTAATCGGCGCCGACCATAGCGATTTAGACGACAGGGGTTATATGGATTACGCGGCGGCAGGCAGCGTCGACTTGAGCAAGTTGTCGTTTAACCAACCTTACGGCCGGGCAGGCGCGGGCATCGATAACATGTTTGTAAAAAACGTCACTTACGGCGGTTATACCCAATTACAAAGTACAATCTACGATCGGCTGCATTTATTAGCCAGTCTCAGGGCAGCGCATGTCGATACTGATTACACGACCTTAACAGGCATCAATTCGAGCGGCGGTAAAACCAAGTTTTTACCGCGCGCAGGCGGCGTTTTCGATCTGACCGATGAGTTTTCATTATTCGTCAATTACAGCGAAGGCATGATGGGGCAGACTTTCAAAAACTTTGTCGGCGCCCCTCAACCGGAAGAATCGACAACGATCGAAGGCGGTCTTAAATTCAATATCGCGCATCAATTGACAGGACAAATAGCAGGCTATCAAATCGACCGCACCAATGTTGCGGTAACCGACAGCGCCGACCTGCAACGCCGCAGCAAAGCCGCCGGACAACAGCGTTCGCGCGGTGTCGAAACCGACCTGACCTGGCAAGCAACCGACGCGTTGAGCATTCTTGCCAATTACGCGCATACCGATGCCGAATTTACCGACAGCTTGGCCGGTGTTCCCGCAGGCAACAAACTGGCGGCGGTGCCGGCAAACTCAGGTAGGCTGTGGGTCGATTACCGCTTTCAACAACCGGATATTAAAGGCTTGAGTGTTGGCGGCGGCGTTTATGCGCAAGGCCAAGCTTATCTTTCCAACAACAATGCGTTCAAAAGCGACGCCTACCATAGTTTCGACGCGAGCATTGCTTATGAATATCAACGTTACAAATTGGCGGCGACGGTCAAAAACCTGACCAATGAGCATTATTTCCAGGCTTACAACTACTTGGGCGGACATGTCATACCTTCCGATGGCACATCCGCTTACGTCACCGGCTCGGTCAAGTTTTAAGGAGCCACCGTGGATCGTCGTCAATTTAGCAAACTAGCCTTATTGGCCGGCAGTCTGGCGCCTTTCCTGCCGGGCTGCCAAGCGCTTAGCCGGCACCAAGCGTCTAATGCCGGCCCGGCAACGGCCTCGCCCCATTTAAGCAAGGATGAAGCGGAGGCCGCGTCCCATAAGGCTCATGAAGCTTTTATGAGCGTTAACGAGCAAGATTTCAAGATGCTGGGGGAAGAGCATATTGCGATGCTGTTGTATCCCGGTTTTGCCGCGTTGGATCTGGTCGGTCCTCAATACCTGTTTGCCGCGATGATGGGGGCAAAGATCTACTTGATTTCCCCGACCGACAACCTGAAACCGGTCGTCAGCGGCGAAGGCTTGGCGATTGTGCCGACCCATACCCAAAGCGAGTGTCCAAAAAAACTGGATATTTTCTTTGTACCGGGCGGTGCCAACGGCACGCTTGAAGCGATGAAAAACGCTAAATTGATCGACTTCATCGCCGGCCGGGCGGCGGAGTCCAAATACGTAACCAGCGTTTGCACAGGCAGCCTGCTACTGGGTAAAGCCGGGTTATTGAAAGGAAAAAAAGCAACCTCTCATTGGACGATGCTGGAGCTGTTACCGGAATTCGGTGCGATGCCGGTAAAACAGCGGGTGGTTTGGGACGGCAACCTGATCACAGGCGGCGGCGTAACTGCGGGCATTGATTTCGGTTTGGAAATTGTCGCCGCCTTACGGGGGAAAGTGTATGCCCAGACGATTCAGCTTGAGGCAGAGTACGACCCGGCTCCGCCTTACGATGCGGGATCGCCTGAAAAGGCCGAGCCATTCGTTAGGGATAACTTGAAAAACATATTCGCGCCGCTGCTTGAAAAGCTCAGACTGGCAGTTTGACGGTTCAGGCTACTATCCGGCTAGCGTTAGGCGGAAAACATGCCGATAAAAGACCTTCCAGGTTTTACGACTGCCATGGATGGCGGCCGAGACTGCTCCCGGCAGCCCTCGGCATTTCCTCCATCCATGGAGGTCAGAAGTGCTGGAGCCGCCGGGAGCGGCTCCAGTAAAAACCTGGAAGGTCTACTCGCACTCCCGTTGCAGCCAATACAAAATTCTTTCATTACACCTTCTTCAATCTAACCGACGGTATCAGCAATAAGGCCAGGAAAAAAACCAAGGCCAGCAGATGAAACAGGGTATTGATGGTCAGCACTTCCGCCTCGCGCATCGCCAGGCTGTAAACCTGCTTCAACGCGGCCAGATCGCTGTCCGGCAACAACGGTGCACCGCTAAATCGTTCCTGTAAACCGCCCAGCAGGGTTTGCGCATTTGCCGAACCGGGCTTTACCGTCTCGCGCAATACCGCGTAATGTTCCTTATTCAGCCGGATTATCAGCGTGTTGGCGACGGCCAAGCCAATCGCCCCGCCCAGGTTTCGCATCAGGTTGTACAGTCCGCTGGCGTTTTTCACTTCTTCCGGCGGCAAGGTGCCAAAGGTCAGATGATTGATCGGCAGGAAGCAGAACATCAGCGAAAAGCCCCTCAGCGCCTGCGGCCAGAAGAATTCCCAGTAAGCGGCCTGATGAGTCAAATCGCCGTTCAGCAAGGTTCCGATACCGAAACCGCTCAGCCCCAAGGCCAAAGTCAGGCGCGGGTCCAGCTTTTTGGCGATGCGGCCGGCGATGAAGCCGGAGGCGAACTGGAACATGCCGGTAACCATGATGTACTGGCCGATTTGCTGGCTGTTCAAGCCTTTGACGGTAGCCAGGTAGATCGGCATCAGGTAAATGATAGAGTACAGCCCTATGCCGAGAATGAAGCTGAATAAACAGCCCATCGCGAAGTTGCGGTTGCGGAACGCCCACAGGTCGACGATCGGATGTTCGATCGTCAGCTCCCGGTAGAACATCGCGACACCGGCGCCGGCGGCGACCAAACTGAAGAACACGATCTTACGGCTTTCGAACCATTCCTCGCGCACGCCCTCTTCGAGTACGAATTCCAGGCTGCCGAGAAACACGACGATATACAGGATGCCGCGAAAATCTATTTTTTTCAGCAGCGACCAGTCCGGCTCGTCGACGCGCAGAAACAGGCCGACCAGCGCGGTCGCCAGCATGCCCGGAGCCAGGTTGACCAGGAACAGCGCTTTCCAGGACGCGGTTTCGGTAATATAGCCGCCCAATACCGGTCCTGCGGTCGGCGCGACGGTCACGACCATCGCGACGAAGACTACCATTCTCGGCAGCAGACGGCTCGGGAACAAGGTGTAGGTCACGGCGAATACCGATGGAATCATCGCGCCTCCGAAAAATCCTTGAAAGGCGCGGAATACGATCATCGACGGCAGGTTCCAGGCGCACGCGCATAGCAAGCTCATCAACGTGAAGCCGCCGCAGGACAGCACAAACAGGTAGCGCATCGACAGCGCCCGCCCGAGCCAGCCCGACAACGGAATAATCACCACTTCCGCCATCAGGTAGGCGGTTTGCACCCAGGTAATTTCGTCCCGGGTCGCGGATAGTCCGGCCTGGATTTGTTCCAGCGAACTGGCGACAATCTGGATGTCCAGCAGCGCCAGGAACATGCCGAAGACCATCGCGAAAAAACCGATCCATTGCTGAGGGCTGACTGTTTTCTCGGCCGTTGTTTCTGCGCTCATGGCCGTCTACCCGACCCTGACCTTGACCACCGTGGACAGCCCCGGCTTCAGGCGGCTCAGGTCGGTACCGGGTTTAAAGCGGATTTTTACCGGCACGCGCCGCACGATCTTGGTGAAGTTGCCGGTCGCGTTTTCCGGCGGTAGCAGGCTGAATTCGGAACCGGAGGCCGGCGCGAAGCTGTCTACGGTGCCTTCAAACCGGGTGTCGGGGTAAGCATCGACCAGGATGTCCACCGGTTGGCCCGGCTGCATGCGGCCAATCTGGCTTTCCTTGAAATTCGCTTCGACGAACAGGCCGTCGCTCGGGATCAGGTAGGCCAGCACGGTGCCGGGTTTGACCAGTTGCCCGACCTGCACGCTACGATTGCCGATGATACCGGCGATAGGGGCGACGATGCGGGTATTGGTCAAATTGATCCGCGCCAGCTCCAGCACGGCCTGGGCGGCTTTCAGCCTAGCCCTGGTTTCGACGATTTGCGCATCCAGCGAAGCCAGTTGGCTTTCCGCTTCCTGCCGCGCCGAGTGGGCTTTTTCGCTCTGGGCGGCAGCCTGTTTATGCGCGGATTCGGCGGTATCGCGGGTTTGCGCCGATACGGCACCGTCCGCCGCGAGGTTGCCGAAACGCTTGACGTCTTTGACGGCCCGTTCCAGATCGGCTTCTGCGGCGGCGATGTTGGCGTCTTGCTGACGGATCTTGGCGCTCTGCGTGCGTTTGTCGGTTTCCAGCGTCCGGATATGCGCCGTTTCCAGCAAGACCTGCGCTTCCGCCTGGGCGGCCCTGGCCTGGAAGTCGTGGTCGTCGATTACAACGAGCAGATCGCCCGGCATCACTTTCCGGTTATCGTCGAACAGCACTTCTTTGACGTAGCCCGTTTCCTTGGGGCTGATTAGGCTCGGGTGCGATTTGAGGTAAGTGTTGTCGGTGGTTTCGAAAGGGTGGATCGCGTTGAGCCAGTATGCGGTTCCGGCCGCTATTGCAGATATTAGTATTAGAAGAATCAGGATTGTTTTGGGGGGGAAGCGCATGTTTTTTGTTGTCTTATTTAGAGTGTGGACGGGGCCGAATGTTTTGGATTTTATTTATACCCAAAGGGCATAAGTTTCGTTTGAGTAGGCAAGCTGCTCAACTCAGCTTTATTGCATGGTTTTTTATTGCGGTAGATCCGGATTAATCATCGTTAAGTAATCCAGTTATCAGGTATTTGGAGTGCAAGTAAAACTGAAAGTTTAGGCCCGGACACTGATATACAATCCGGCTTACAGTTGCGATTAAGTGCTCTCTCGGAAAAGCCTACATCGCATTATTTTACTACGGCCCACTCATCCCAGAAACAAGTCATATGCCGCATTAAAAACTGTTAATTTCATCATAAGTCTTTGTTTTATTAGCGTAATATATGGCGGACAGGCAAATCGCTCAAATTAAGTGAGGCACATACCCTATTTGTCTGCTGAAAACCGATAAACTTTCTGAAAATTTTCCCGATAAAACGGTTTGGCTGATGCCCGGCGAAAAAAATTATAACCGCTGCAAGTGCCGGCAATGCTGAATATAGGCTGGTTTATCCGCCGGCAAAAACAAATCTGAATTAACGATTGGCCCGGACATTGCTTTAGCTGGTTAAGCACTATCCATTTCCCACCAGTACGGGCCGATAAGAATGACTTTTTCCACCACGCAATCCAATCAGTTTCAGACCCTTGCCGGGATGTGTATCGGGCAAGCCAAAACGCGGCCGGATGCCGTTGCCTTTATAGCGGGCGATGATAGCCGGACATTCCAACAACTCGATCTAAGCAGCAACCAAGTCGGCCACGGCTTGACTGCGACAGGCGTTACACCGGGTTCCAGGGTAGCGATATTGGGTAAGGATACCATTGCCCATTATGAGATTCTGTTCGGCTGCGCCAAGGTCAAAGCGGTATTGGTTGACCTGAATTGGCGGCTCGCTCCACCGGAGTTGCTATATATATTGAACGACGCCGAAACCGAAGTGTTGTTCGTAGCGCAGACGTTTTTTCCGGTCGTGGAAGATCTGTTGCCGCAACTGACCACCATTAAGACCATCGTCGCCCTGGACGGCGGCCATCCGGACTGGCCTGGTTACGAGGCGTGGAAAGCCGCTCAGCCAAAAGCCCAGCCGGATTTCGAATACGACGCCAACGACGTCGCCGTGCAAATGTATTCCAGCGGCACCACCGGGCGGCCGAAAGGCGTGCAACTTGCGAATTACAGTTTTTTCAGGCTGATGCAAGGCATTCTGGCGTCCGGCGATCCGTGGATGTCGCTGAATCCGGACGACATCCTGCTGTTATCGCTGCCGCAATTCCATATCGGCGGACTCTGGTGGGCGATGCAAGGTTATGCGGTCGGCGCTGCCGGCATCATCGTCGATACTTTCGTGGCCTGGCAGGCGTTGCAGTTAATCGAGCGGCACAAAGTCAGCAAAGCGGTGCTGGTGCCGTCGATGATTCAATTGATGCTGGCGGAACCCGGCTGTGCGCAGACCGATTTTTCGTCATTCAAGAGCCTTGTTTACGGCGGCTCGCCGATTGCCCCATCGCTGTTGCGCAAGGCCATGGAAACGTTCGGTTGCGATTTTTTCCAGATCTACGGCTTGACCGAGACCGGTAACTGCGCGGTCTGCCTGCGCCCGTCCGACCACGATCCAGCGGGCAGTCCGCGGATGAAAGCCGCGGGCCGGCCGTTTCCCGGCGTCGAAGTCAAAATCGTCGACGGGCGCCGCACTTTGCCGGCGATGCGCAGCGGCGAAATTTGCATTAAATCCCCGGCCAACATGCTGGGTTACTGGAACAACGAATCGGCCACCGCGCAAACATTGGACGGCGGCTGGGTGCGTACCGGCGACGTAGGTTATATGGACGAAGAAGGCTACGTCTATGTCTGCGACAGGATCAAGGACATGATTATCTATGCGGGAGAGAACTTGTTTCCTGCCGAAATTGAAGCGGTATTGAGCGAACATCAGGCGGTTGCCGAAGTCGCTGTGATAGGAATCCCCGATGAGAGATGGGGGGAAGTCGTAAAAGCCTTTGTCGTGCCGCGGCAGGGCGGCGAAATCAAGCAACGCGAGTTGATCGATTTTGCCAGAAGCCGTATCGCGGATTTCAAAGTGCCCAAATCCATAACGTTTGTCGACGCCTTGCCGAGAAATCCGAGCGGCAAAGTCCTTAAACGGGTGCTGAGAGCTCCGTTTTGGCAAGACCGGGACAGACAAGTTAGTTAACTCACGTGACTATTCAGCACATAGAAAAATGGAACACGGAGGACACAGATAGGACGGATTTACACGGATTTTTAGTCCGCCCCCGGTTTTATACCCAAAGGACATAAGTTTCGTTTGAGCGGACAAACCGATCAACTCAGCTTTAAATCCGTGTTTATCCGTCCTATCTGTGTCATCCGTGTTCTATTTGAGCATACGCTGAGTAGTTGCTAACCCACAATCCAAGCAAGGAGTAATCAAGAATGAATGCAGTGTTAGAAGAAAAAGTATCGATTATCGAAGCGGTGCCGGGGAAAATCGGCGCCGAGGTAATAGGCTGGGATGTTAGGGATTTCACCAAGGATTCTCCCGAAATGGAAACGCTCCGGCAGTTGATCTACCGGAACAAAGTGGTCGTCATTCGCGATCAACACGACTTGGACGAGCAGCAATATGTGGATTTTGCCCATGCAATAGGCCGGCCCCAGGTCTATTTTCAACAGAATTATCATCATCCGGATTATCCCGAGATTTTCGTTTCCAACAACCTGAACGAAGACGGCAAGAAATTCGGCGTTTCCGGTACGGGACGTTACTGGCATACCGATTGTTCGTTCGAGAAACATCCGCTGTCGTTTACGATGGTGCGGCCTTTGATTTTCCCGAAATCGGCCAGGGAAACATCGTATATCGATATGGCGCGCGTTTACCGGGAACTTTCCGATGAATTGAGGGCTTATGTCGATGGCGCAAGGGCGGTGCAGGAAGCCTGGCCGCGTTACAAGGTTCAGGAATGCGACATTGACCGTTCGATTACTGAACTGATCGAGAACTTCAAAGCCGAATGCCCGCCAATGTCCCACCCGGCGATCATTCAGCATCCGGTGACCGGCGAAGAAATCCTTTATATCAGCAGTGGTTTTACCAGCAAACTCGAAGGGCTGTCTTTCGAAGAAAACGAGCGGGTCATGCAAGCCTTATTCGAGTTCATCGAGCAACCGAAATTCATACACACGCATTTCTGGGAGGAGGGCGATTTACTGATCTGGGACAACCGCTCGTTGATTCATAAAGGCTCCAAGGCCAAAGCCGGCGAAGTCAGCAGGATGTACCGCATCGGCGTGTATGACAATTTACCTTTTTATGTAGGGATTGAGCCATGAATACGTTAAGGATGGTCGATCCACGCGACAGCATTCGTGTTTCAACGATTGACGACGGCTTTGTCGGCAAAGTGTTGCAACCTTATTACGAGCACAGCCGCTACCTGAAACACGCGTCGTTTCAGCAGACAGACAGCCTTGAACCGCAAAGCCTGATCATGAATGGGGAATTTGCTATACCGGAGTCTTGCTATATCGACGACACCGGGCATTTTAACGCGGTCGAATACAATATCTGCTTCAACCAGATTTGTTACGTGCATATGGCGCACTGCATTAAAAATGCGCTGATACCGGAACTATCGGACGATTACGATATGGATACGTTCTATGAAAAGCAGTTGCCGAACGTGTTGATCGCAAAGCTGGCTTCGAGCTATCAAAGCCAGCTGAACGCGAAGCATTTTTACGGCACTTACGGCATCAATGCGATTAAGAAAACGTCAAAATGCACGTTCATCAAAACCTATTGCCATTTTCACGATGATGGCGACGGCAGAAGCACAGGAGAAGTAACACTCGCTGTACTGGCGCCGTAAGCACCGAACACGTCGCCCATTTTCCAAAACCTGGAATGACTCCCAAGTTTCAGGAACGGAAAATGGGCGGCGATTTTTTTGAGTTTGTCGAAGGGTGTCTGCTAACTGAATTTTATGCTGGTTCCCAAGTTCCAGCTCTCGCCGTTATTCACATTTCGACGTAGGCCGAAAACCTGCTGCTCCGTTGAGCGTTGCGCGAGTTAGACCTTCCAGGTTTCCAAAACCTGGAAGGTCTGCTATCAGCATGTTTCCCGCCTAACGCAGGTAAGGAACAGCATCTTGTGAAATGGAACTAGCGCTTACTAAATGCCCGTCCCGCACTCGCCCGCTTGCCCAACATCGACGTTTTTTATCGCCTCGGTTTTTCACTACAAATTATGCATTCCAGCTCGATTATCACCACCCTGCAACAAGCCCAAGCGGACCAAAGAAAACCTATCCTGAACCGCTATATTCGCGAATTATTGGCCGATTTTCTCGGCATGGACGGACCGGAAGACATCGCGCCCACGCAAAGCTTCATCGAACTCGGCACCGATTCGCTACAAGCGGTCGAATTCAAGACCAAACTGGAATCGAGCTTGGGCTGTTCGTTGCGCACGACCTTGTTATTCGACCGTCCGAGCCTGGATTTACTGGTCGATTACTTAATCGACGACATCCTGCCGCTGGAGCAAATGCAAGCCAAGCAAGCCGTGGCCGGTACGCGGCAACGTTTGCCTTCCGGGGCGCAGCCGATTGCGATTATCGGTTTGGCCGGATGCTTTCCCGGCGCCGACAGCGCGGAATTGCTATGGCGCAAAGCGATGAGCGGCGAATGCCTACAGTCAGGCCATGAGATACCGGAACTCGCATTCGGATACGGCCGCATCGACGACGGCATAGACGCCAGCATTGCCGAGCGTCAATTGCAACTTCTGGCCCGCCTCATTGGCCAAGTTCAGGACGATTACCGAATCAGCAGGCAAATGCCGATGACCGGCGTTTTCATCGCCGCGCAATCGTTCGCGGATTGCTCCAACTGCCAGCCCTATCGCGTCCCGATTGCCAACCAATTATCCTTTCAACTCGACCTGAAAGGCCCCAGCGAAGTGATCAATACCTTTTGTACCAGCGTCCACGTCGCGCTGCATCATGCCGTGCAAAGCATCCGTTCCGGCGAATGCGAACAAGCTATTGTCGGCGCGGTCAACCTGATCGATGCCGACGAATTCGCTTCGCTGGCGCGGCAAGGCTTTTACGACGCGTTGCTGACCCGCGGTAATCTGACACGCAGTTTCAGCGAAGATGCCGACGGTTTTGTCCGTAGCGAAGGCGCGGGGGTTGCGATGCTGAAGTCGTTGGAACGCGCCCTGGCCGACGGCAACCGGATTTTGGCAATCGTCAAAAGCAGTGCGATACATCACGGTGGCCGCGGTTATTCGCTGGAAGCCCCGAACGTGCAGGGGCTAAAGCAGGCGATAATCGCCAGCATCAGCCAGGCCGGCATCGGCACCGATACGATAGATTATGTCGAAGCCCACGGCATCGGCAATACGCTGGCCGACGCATTGGAATTAACGACGATCAGCGATGTTTACCGGCTGCTGAGCGCGAATCCGGATAAAAACTGGTTTGTCGGCAGCGTCAAGCCCAGCATCGGCCATCCTGAAGTCGCGTCGGGCATGGCTTCGCTGATCAAGGCCGTCAAAGCGCTGGAACACAGGGCAATACCGGGCATTGCCGGGCTCGGTGAAATCAATCGCGAGTTGCCGGCCGATCATGCGCTGATCCTGCAAAACCAATCCACGGACTGGCAGCACAGCGCCGGGCCGCGCCGGGTCGCTCTGAACAGTTACGCAATCGGCGGCGTCAACGCGCATATCGTGCTGGAAGAATATTGCGGACAAACGCTAGATGATGCCGCCACGGTTGTTAGCCAACGGTCAAGCGAAGCAACGCAAACTGCCGGTTTGAGCGGTGCTGTCGAAGCAGCGCTGGCGGATCTGGTCGCCGACGTGTTCGGCATCGATTTGACGGAAATAGACCGTACTTTATCTCCGGTGCATTACGGCTTCGATTCGATACAGGTGGTGCAATTCATCAAGCGCCTGAACGAAAGGCTGGGCTTGTCGATCAAAGTCGCCCAGGCCATGGGCGCGAACAATTTCGGCGAATTTTTCGATTTATTGGCGCGGCAAACGCCCGGCTCGAACCGGACTGCGCCGCAAACGCCGGCAATCGTTCCAGCCGGGCCGCAACCGCTATCGGAAACCCAAAAAGGCTTGTGGTATATACAGCAAACTTTTCCAGAATCTACCGCTTTTAACGTGCCGCTGATTTTCCGGCTCAAAGCCCCGGCCGACCCCGATTGCCTGTGCGAAGCCCTGCTTGCCGTGCTGGAAGAGCGTCCGCTGCTGCGCTGCCGTTTTAAAGCTGAGTTGAGCGGCTTGTCCGCTCAAACGAAACTTATGCCCTCTGGGTATAAGTCATTTCAGGAAAACATCGTGCAAACAGTCGGCACGGCCGCCGGCAACTTGGCGATTGAGCATCTTTGCCTGTCCTGCGATCAACCGCTTTCAGCATTTTTGCGCCAATTGCTGCACCGGTCGTTCAATCTGGAAACCGATCCGCCGCTACGTCTATATACCGTGGAATGCCCGGACGACCAGCGCTATTACGCGTTCTTCGTTATACACCACATCGTCATCGACGGCTTTTCCGGCATGTTGTTCGCGAACGAATTTTGGGGTAAATACCATGCGCTGGCCGCTGGCAAGACCGTTAATAAACAAACGCCGGATACGGCTTTTTTCGATTTCATCGCTTGGGAGCGCGCCTATCTGGACAGTCCACGGGCCGAAGCCGACCTGGCCTGGTGGAAAGAGCGGCTGGACGGTGTATCGGCGTCCATCGCGCTGCCTTACGATACATTGCCGCAACCCGGTTTAGCCGAACAAGGCATGGGCTGCGAAACGTTGACGCTGGACAGGGCGACGCTGGCCGCTTTGAAATATCTCGGCGCCACGCTGAACCAAAACCTGTCGGCCTTATTGTTGGGCGTATTCAATCTGCTGATCCACCGGCTCAGCGCCGCGGACGACATTGCAGTGAATATGCCGGCGGCAGGCAGGCCGTTGCTGCGCCACGAAAATACGCTCGGCTGCTACATCAACCTGATGATCATCAGGACGCAAATCCGCGAGGACGACAGCTTTTTGCAACTGGTCAAACAGATCGGATCGAATCTTGCCGAAAGCTTGGATCACTCTCATTACCCGTTTGCCCGCTTAATGCCAGAGTTGGGATTGACGCTGTTGAACCAAAGCGACGTGCCGTTTTCGGTATCGTTCACTTATCAAAACATTTTCGACAGCATACTCGAATCCGAACAGCAGCTCGGCAGCGTCGAGCTGTGCTACGACGTTTACCAGCAAACGATGGACAGCTACATGCTGGAAGTTTACGACTTCCGCGATAAGGTCGAACTGCACCTGAAATACCAGCGCAACCTGTTCGAGGCCGACACGGTCAGGCGCCATCTTGGCTACCTGGAAACGTTGATTGCGGCGATTAGCGAAGATCCCGGCAGGCGCATAGCCGATTACGATTGCCTGCCGGACCAAGAACTAAGCCTGCTGCTCGAAGATTTCAACGATACCGCCGCCGAGTTTGCCGGACAAAGTAGTTTTTACGAACTGTTCGAGGCCGGCGCTGCTCAATTCCCTGACAACACGGCTGTGATATTCGCCGGTCAAGCGCTGAGTTATGCGGAATTGGCCGAACGCAGCCGGCAATTGGCTGTCTATCTGCAAGCCGGGGGAATCGGTGCGGATAAACTGATCGCGGTATGCATGGACAGATCGGCGGACATGATTGTTGCGGTGCTGGGCGTGCTAGGCTCCGGCGCTGCGTACCTGCCGATAGACCCGCACAACGGCGAGGACAGAATCCGTTACATGCTGAACGACGGCAACGTCGGCATGCTGCTGACCCAGGCTCATTTGCAACCGGCGCTGGAGGTTTACGGTTGCCGGACCTTGGCCGTGGATCGGCCTGTCCCGGCTTCCGATACCGAGCTGCGCCGCGAGGCCGGACCGCAACATCCGGCTTACGTAATCTACACGTCCGGCAGCACCGGCAAACCGAAAGGCGTGGTCATCTCGCAACGGTCTTTGCTAAATCTTTGTCACGCGATGACGGAGCAATACGGCATCACCGAGCGAGACAGGATTTTGCAGTTCGCTTCGCTGAGTTTCGATATGTCGGTCGAGGAAATCTTTCCGTACCTGCTGGCCGGCGCAGGCGTCGTGATTCGCCGGGACGACGATATTGAAGTGGACAATTTTTACCGGCTCGTCGTCGATAACGGCGTGTCGATACTTAACCTGCCGCCACAGTTTTACAGCGTGATCGCCGCGCTGGAACCGGAACGGCAACAGCGGCTATTCAGCCAATTGCGCTTGATCTCCTTCGGCGGCGAAGCCCTGCCGGACGCGACGCTGCAAGCCGTGCAAAATCGCGGCGTCAGGATATTCAATGCCTACGGCCCGACCGAATGCACCGTCAATGCCGCCATCGCCGAACTAGGCGGCGGGCGGCGCCTGAGCATCGGTAAACCGGTCGCCAACACCCGGTTATACGTGTTGGGCAAGCACCTTGAATTGCAGCCGATAGGCGTTGCCGGGGAACTGCATATCGGCGGGGAAGGGCTGGCGCTGGGCTACCTGAACAATCCGGAGCTGACCGCCGAAAAGTTCATCGACAATCCCTACGCGCCCGGCAAGCTCTATAAAACCGGCGATCTGGCGCGCTGGCTGCCGGACGGCACGATCGCCTACCTGGGCCGGACCGACGACCAGGTCAAGATTCGCGGTTTCCGGGTCGAGTTGGGAGAAATTGAAAATGCGCTGGCCGCGCTGCCGGGCGTGACAAGCGCGGCCGTTGTCGTTGCCGGCGAGCGTTTGGTCGCGTATTACGCGAGCGATGCGGCAGGAGTAGACGCCGAAGCGTTGCGCGAGCCGTTGCGCCGCTGCCTGCCCGACTACATGGTTCCTGCCGCGTTTGTTTGCTTGCAAGCCCTGCCGCTGACAGCCAACGGCAAGATCGACCGTAAACAGTTGCAACGGATGAAGCCGGAATTCGACGCCGGCGAACATTATGCCGCGCCGCAAACGCCGGTCGAACGGCAACTGGCGCGGATATGGGAAGACGTGCTGGCGCTGGACCGGGTCGGGCTCAACGACAACTTTTTCGAGCTTGGCGGCCACTCGCTGCTGTCGATACAGTTGGTCCACGAGATCAACCGGCAACTGCCGTCGTCGCGAATCGGCATTACCGACATCATCCAATGTCCGACCGTGCGCGAACTGGCCGGACGCATCGGCGACGTCGGCGATAAACCGGGAGCTTCGCCTTATGTCGCGAATTTGCGCGACAGCATCCCGACGTTCATCGTTCCGGGCATGCCGGGATTAAGCGACGGCTATCACCAGCTAGCCGCCCTGATCGGCGGTTGCGGCCCGGTGTACGGCCTGCAAATGCAAGGCTACAACGGAAGCGTGGCGGCCGCTTCGGTCGAGGACATGGCCGCGCACAATATCGCGCTGATCCGGGGCATTAAAGCGCGCGGCGCAATCAAGCTTTATGCCCACAGTTACGGCGGCACCGTCGCCTACGAAATGCTCAAGCAATTGCAGCACAGTGAAATCTCGGTCGACGCGCTGGTGCTGATAGACTGCGGCGTCGCGAACTGGCCGAAGCAGCTCGACAAGCCGGCGGTCGTCGGCTTTTGCCGGATGATTTTTGACAATGCCGGCAGCGAGTTTTCCGGCCAAGCGGCGGCTATCGAAGCTATTTTGGACGGCAACCCCTATCCAGCCTGGAAAAGCGGATTGGCGAAATTGCTGCACGCGGCAATGGGCATCGCGCCCGGCTATTTCCTGGATTTGTGGAACGTGGTCGAGACTTCGCTGGCCGTCGATTACCGCTATCCGCACGGCAAATTGCCGTGCCGGCCGACGCTGGTGATCGCCGAGGAAAGCCGGAGTTGGCTGAAGCCGGATTGCTGGGACGATTATTACGACGGCGTTAACGTCGTCCATGCCGGCGGTGGGCATTTCTCCATCGTCGCCGAGCCTTATTGTTCGGCATGGATCAAGGAAATTGGACTGCGATGAAATTTAAAGCTGAGTTGAGCAGCTTGTCTGCTCAAACGAAACTTATGGCCTTTGGCTATAAGATTGGATATTTATGGCTGTTGTGCGCTTTGGCCGGATGCACGATGGGGCCCGATTACCGGCCATCGACACCCATTGTGCCGGAGCGCTGGCAGGCCGAACAGGGAAACGGCCTGGATTTAAAACCGATAAGCCCGGAAAAACTGAAGTCTTGGTGGCGGAGTTTCGGCGATGCGCGCTTGAATCGTTTGATGGATTTGGCGCTGGCCGGCAACCTGGACTTGAAAATAGCTTTGGCGCGTGTCGATCAGGCCCGCGCCGACCGCCGTTCGATTAGGGCCGAGCTGTTTCCGCAGGTTGGCGTAAAGGCGGGCGCTCAGCGCAACCTGAATCTTTCGCCGATCTACTCGCGCGGCCTTAGCTTTAACATTTTCGAGCTGGGTTTCGACGCGCTGTGGGAAGTCGATTTGTTCGGCCGCCAACAGCGCCGTCTGGAAGCAGCCAGCGCCGACCTGGATGCGGCTCATGAAGAGCAGGCTCAAGCGCTGGTCACGCTGACGGCCGAACTGGCGCGCGCTTACGTCGAATACCGCAACGTGCAGAACCAGCTGCGGATTACCGGGTCGAACCTGCAAACGCAACAACACACCTTGAAGCTGACCGAGCGCTTGTTCAATGAAGGCGTCGGTTCGCGGCATGACGTGGTCAGGGCTCGGGCGCTGGTCGAGGACACCGAGGCGCAGATTCCGGCTCTGGAAGCGCAGATGATCGCCGCGTTACGGCAATTGGAAATGCTGGTAGGCAAGCAGCCCGGCGCGCTGGCTGCCGACTTGGAGGAGACGGGCGCGGTGCCGGTTGCGCCGGGCCGGGAATTGCTGGCGTCCCCGGCGATGACGATCCGCCACCGTCCCGATCTTGCGATTGCCGAACGCAGGCTTGCGGCTGCGACGGCCATGCACGGCGCGGCCGTTGCGGAGTTGTTCCCGAAAATATCGCTGTCGGCTTTTTTGGGGTTGCGTAATACCGACATCGAAAGCCTGTTCAAATCGGCGGCTTTTTCTTACAGCACGACGTCCAACCTGATGCAGCCGCTGCTGAATTTCGGCCGCATCCGTGCCGGTATCGATTTGGCCGAAGCCAAGCAAAACGAAGCCTATCTGGCTTATGAAAAAGCGGTGCTCGAAGCGCTTCGCGATACCGAAACTGCGCTGACGCGCTATCTTAAGGAAGAGGTCAGGCGGCAGATATTGGGTAAGTCGGTCGAGGATCAGCGGGAGTCGGTGCGCTTATCCGAATTGCGCTATCGGGAAGGCGTGATCTCGTTTCTTGATGTGCTGGATGCTCAGCGCGCGCAGTATGCGGCCGAAATTGAGCTGGCCCGCTCCGAAGCGGAGGCTTCGACGAATCTGATCGCGTTTTACAAGACTTTGGGAGGCGGTGCGGATGCCGCATTGCCGGAAGTGGTGCAGAAGGCGCTATGAAATTGATGGGCATTGTGTAGACCTTCCAGGTTTTTACTGGAGCCGCTCCCGGCGGCTCCGGCACTTCTGACCTCCATGGATGGAGGAAATGCCGAGGACTGCCGGGAGCAGTCTCGGCCGCCATCCATGGCAGTCGTAAAACCTGGAAAGTCTAACTCGCGGAGCTTTCGTTGTTATGCTCAAGTCCGGTCAAGCTACGAAAAATCGTAAGATTAAAGCGGGGCTTTATTTATGCTTGGGCATGTCGCATTTTTGACCGGTGCCGCAGCAGTCAGCCATATTGCCGCCGTGTTTTGCGCAGTGCTCGGCTCCACATTCATGTGCTGCCGAGGCGTTGTGTTTTGAGCAATGTTCGGTATTGCAGTTTTTGGCCGCCGCGGCTTCGTGGTGCGCACAATGTTCAGTGCCGCAAGCATGGGCTTTGGCTGCAGGATCGTTTGAGCAGTGTTCGGCGCAGACTTTATCTTTCTTGCCTTTATGGTCGGCGCAATGTTTTTCGCAGTTATGATCGGCAACTGCCTTGTGTGAGCAATGGGTTTTGCATTCTTTGTCTATTTTGCCTTTGTGCGTCGTGCAATGCTTGGTGCAGTTATGATCGCTGCCGTGTTGGTGCTTGGCGCAATGTTCCGCTTCCGGTACCGGCGATGCGGCAGGTTCAACGGCTGGAGCTGGAGTCGTGGCTGGGTTGCTCAGTGCCGCAGCTTCGACAGGTTCTGCATTAGCTTCCTTGGTTGGGTTAGTCGCTTCGCAACCTGCGAGTAACAGCAACAACGGCAGAGTGACAGCGGCTAGTAGATGTTGTTTTTTCATGTTTGTTTTCCCTAAGATCAATATTAAAGCGGGCAATTATAGGGAAAAATTTAATGCATAGCTAACTGAGCTGCGGTGTAGGTGGGGAAATAAGTATCGCAGGCCGGGCAACAGATGGATGCCATAGACGTCTGCCGAACATATGCCATTGTGATGTATTGCTGAGAAAGCAGAAATAAACTAAACAAAACTCCCCCAATTATTCAACAAATTACGCCTTTCACTCGCGCTCTACCCCTCCCACACTGTATAATACGCGGTTATTTTTCACAGAGTTAAAGGTGTGGTCTATGCAAATTCTCCAGGAAGCGCTCACGTTCGATGACGTTTTATTAGTGCCTGCGCACTCGACTGTGCTGCCACGCGATGTAGAGTTGAAAACCCAGCTGACGCGGGGCATTACGCTGAATATTCCGCTGGTTGCGGCGGCGATGGATACGGTGACCGAAGCCCGTTTGGCGATTGCGATTGCGCAGGAAGGCGGTATCGGCATTATTCATAAAAATATGACGGCCGAGCAGCAGGCGCGCGAAGTGCTCAGCGTTAAAAAATACGAAAGCGGCGTGATTAAAAATCCGATTACGGTTTCGCCGGACGTCAGCATTCGCGACGTTATCAATTTAACCCGCTCGAAAAATATTTCCGGTGTGCCTGTCGTTGACGGCGATGAGCTGGTCGGCATTGTGACCAGCCGCGATTTGCGCTTTGAGACGCGCTTTGACGAGGCGGTGTCAAAAGTCATGACGCCGAAAGAGCGTTTGGTTACGGTCAGTGAAAACGCCGACCGTAAAGAAGCGGTGGCTTTGTTGCATAAGCATCGTATCGAAAAAGTGCTGGTGGTCAATGATGACTTTCATTTGCGCGGCATGATTACGGTAAAAGATATACAAAAAGCCAAGGATTATCCGTCTGCTTGTAAAGACGAACACGAGCAGTTGCGAGTCGGCGCGGCAATCGGCACCGGGCACGGCACCGAAGAGCGCGTCGCCGCGCTGGTTGCAGCCGGTGTGGATGTGGTTATCGTCGATACCGCTCACGGTCATTCTCAAGGCGTGTTGGACAGGGTGCGTTGGGTCAAGCAGAACTATCCCCAAGTGCAGGTTATCGGCGGCAATATTGCCACGGCAGCGGCGGCTTTGGCTTTGGTTGAAGCGGGCGCCGACGGCGTTAAGGTCGGCATCGGCCCCGGTTCTATTTGTACTACCCGTATTATTGCCGGCGTCGGCGTGCCGCAAATTACCGCAGTCAGCAATGTCGCCGATGCGTTAAAAGGCACCGGCGTGCCGTTGATTGCGGACGGCGGTATCCGCTATTCCGGCGATGTCGCGAAGGCGCTGGCTGCCGGTGCTTATTCGGTCATGCTGGGCGGCCTGTTTGCCGGCACCGAGGAAGCGCCGGGCGAGATTGAGCTGTTCCAGGGCCGGTCTTACAAATCTTACCGCGGCATGGGCTCTTTGGGCGCGATGGCGCAACAGCAAGGTTCCAGTGACCGCTATTTCCAGGAAGAAACCGATTCGGCCGAGAAATTGGTGCCGGAAGGCATTGAAGGCCGGGTGCCGTATAAAGGCAGTTTGTTGGCGGTTATTCATCAACTGTTGGGCGGTATTCGCGCGAGCATGGGTTACACCGGTAGCCAAACGATTGCGATGATGCATGAAAAAGCGCAGTTTGTACGCGTGTCCAGCGCCGGTATGCGCGAAAGCCATGTGCATGATGTGACTATTACCAAAGAAGCGCCTAATTATCGGATGGAGTAAGTGAGTTCAAGGTTCGTAGCGGCTCGGCATTTAGAAAAATAGAACACGGATGACACGGATTTGGCTGATTATCACGGATAAACCGGTGATTTTTTAGTTAAAAAAAGACCATGATGAATAACTGGAAAATCAGTGTAAATCCGTCTAATCCGTGTTCCATTATTTAGGCCTCCAAGTTTTGCATATGTCCCGCCTTCAGTGGGTAGCCCCTTCTTCGATCTACATTTATAGAGTTCTATCGTGAATCAACAATCCCCAAATATCCATACCCACAAAATCCTGATTTTGGATTTCGGCTCGCAATACACGCAATTAATTGCTCGCCGCATTCGCGAAATCGGCGTTTATTGCGAAATTTATTCCTGCGAATGCGGTGCCGGGCAAATCGAAAAGTTTGCGCCGAACGGCATTATTTTATCCGGCGGTCCCGAGACGGTTACCAGCGGCGATACGCCAAGAGCGCCGCAGATTGTTTTTGAGCTGGGCGTTCCGGTATTGGGGATTTGCTACGGTCTGCAAACGATGGCCGAGCAACTGGGCGGCAAGGTTGAAGGCTCGAATCACCGGGAATTCGGCTATGCGCAAATCAGGGCGCGCGGCCATTCTAAGTTATTGACCGATATCGACGATCATATATCGCCGGAAGGTTTTGGCTTGCTGGACGTCTGGATGAGTCACGGCGACCGCGTGGTCGATTTGCCGCCCGGTTTTACGCTGATTGCCAGTTCGGACGGCGCGCCGATTGCCGGTATCGCCAACGAGGAAAAAAGTTTTTACGGTTTGCAGTTCCATCCCGAAGTCACGCACACCAAGCAAGGCGGGCGGATTTTGGCGCGCTTTGTCCTGGAAATCTGCGGTTGCGAAGCGCTGTGGACGGCCAGCAATATTATCGAAGACAGTATTCAGGCTGTTCGCGAAAAGGTCGGCAGCGATCATGTGGTTTTAGGACTGTCCGGCGGCGTCGATTCGTCGGTTGTCGCGGCGCTGCTGCATAAAGCCATTGCAGACCAGTTGACCTGCGTTTTTGTCGATACCGGCTTGCTGCGTCTGCACGAAGGCGACCAGGTCATGGCGACTTTTGCCGAGCATATGGGCGTCAAAGTGATCCGGGTCAACGCGGAGCAGCGTTATTTGGACGCTTTAAGCGGCGTCACCGATCCTGAGCAAAAACGCAAAATCATTGGCGGCCTGTTTGTCGAGATTTTCGACGAGGAAGCCGCGAAAATCACCGATGCAAAATGGTTGGCGCAAGGTACGATTTACCCCGACGTGATTGAGTCGGCCGGTTCCAAAAGCGGCAAGGCGCATTTGATCAAGTCGCATCACAATGTCGGCGGTTTGCCGGAAAATATGGTTCTGCAATTGGTTGAGCCGTTACGCGAATTGTTCAAGGACGAAGTCAGGAAATTGGGCATAGAACTGGGGCTGCCGGCGGATATGGTTTTCCGTCATCCGTTCCCCGGCCCTGGCTTGGGCGTCAGGATTTTGGGCGAAGTGAAAAAGGAGTATGCCGATTTATTGCGGCAGGCCGATGCGATTTTCATTGAAGAGCTGTATCGCCATGATTTGTACGATAAAGTCAGCCAGGCGTTTGCAGTGTTTTTGCCGGTCAAGTCGGTCGGCGTAATGGGCGACGGCCGCCGCTATGATTATGTGGTTGCGATACGTGCGGTCGAAACGATCGATTTTATGACTGCTCGTTGGGCGCATTTGCCGTATGAATTCCTGGATCTGATTTCCCGGCGCATCATCAATGAAGTGTCCGGCATTTCCCGTGTTACCTATGATATTAGCGGCAAGCCCCCCGCAACGATTGAATGGGAATAGATCCCGCAACGGATGAGGCATGGATGCGCTATGCTATCAGGCTGGCGCAACGGGCCGAGCAACAGGGCGAAGTCCCGGTTGGCGCTATCGTAGTCAAGGATGGCCGATGTATCGCCGAAGGCTGGAACATCCCGATAACCAGCCATGATCCGACCGCTCATGCCGAGGTGGTCGCATTGCGGGGCGCCGGCATTCAGGTCGAAAACTACCGTTTGAACGATGCGACCTTGTATGTGACGTTGGAGCCCTGCGTGATGTGCATGGGCGCGATGAGTCATGCGCGGATCAAGCGCTTGGTGTTCGGCGCTTATGATCCTAAGCGGGGCGCGGTGTGCAATGCCCTGAGCCTGACTGACGCAAGCTTTTTAAATCACCGGATCAACTGGGACGGCGGCGTGCTGGAAACGGAATGTTCGGAAATGCTGAGAGGGTTTTTCAAAGCCAGGCGGTGAAGGTGTCTGGCCACGAAAGGCACGAAAATCACGAAAATTTTTACAAATGACCTTTCGTGCTTTTTGTGTTTTTCGTGGACAAATTGATTTTCCAAGGTTAAAGCGTAGCTGGATCGATAGTTACCGGTTCATGTTCTATTTCTTCGCTATTAACGTTCATTGCATTTTTCTTGATCTGGTTTTCTTCGGTCAACCAAACCAGTAGATCGTAATAACTGCGAATATTTTCGACGAATTCAACGGGCTCATGGCCTCTGGCGTAGCCGTACTTAGTCTGCTGATGCCATTTTTGCTGGGTAAGCAGGGGCAGTCTTTGTTTAACATCCATCCATTTATCGGGATTGCCGCCTTGTTTTTTGGTCAATGTCCGGGCGTCTTCAAGATGGCCTAAACCGACGTTATACGAGGCCAATGCAAACCAGGTCCGGTCCGGTTCGGGAATTTGTTCGGGGATGATCCGGAGCCGTTGCTGAAAATAACGCGCGCCGCCGGCAATGCTTTGCGCCGGGTCGGTGCGGTTTTTGATGCCGAGTTCATCGGCGGTTTCATTGGTTAACATCATAATGCCTTCAACGCCGGTCGGAGAGACGGCTTTATCCAGCCACTGCGACTCCTGGTAGCCGATCGCTGCCAGCAAGCGCCAATCTATGCTGTATTGCACGGCTGCCGAGTCAAAATATTTTTTGTACAGGGGGAGCCGGATCTTTTGCTGCTGGCGGAACTTACAGTTATCGATATAGCTTAAGCTGCTGGTGTGGCCGTAGTATTTTTCAAGGAGCTGGTCGAGCGTTTTATCTTTTTTTATACGTTCGAAAAAACGCACTACTTCGCCGTATAAGCTGTTGTCGTCCGATGGGCTTAACGCCCAAGCCAGTTTGCGGGGTTCGGAAATGTCGAAAGCAATGTTAAGTTTTGGGTAAAAACGGCGGATAAGGGTGGTCTGGTTGGAGTCGGCTACGGTGTAGTCGATCAGTCCTTCGTTGACCAAGTACAGCAGGCCATCGGTATCCAGCTCATCGTTGACATTCCAAGTCAGGGCGGGCGTATCCTGTTTTAAATAAGTCAGGCTGTCGATGTGGCTGGTGCCTTTGGCGACCTCGATAATGCCGTGGGTCAGGCTGTCTATGCCGTTGGGCCGGCGTGTGCCTGACCGATAAACAAGCTGTTCGGTGATTTCATGATAGGCGGGAGCAAAGCGCATGTTCTTGCCGCGCTGCTCAGTGACGGTCAGGCCTGCAGCGGCGATGTCGGCCTTGCCTTTGGCAATGCGGGTCAGTATGCCGTTAAAAGTATTCGGCGTTTCAAATTTTACTTTAACGCCTAACTGGTCCGCGAAAAGTATGATCAGGTCATATTCCAGCCCGGTGAAGCCTTCGGGGCTTTCGTAATAGGTTGTCGGATCGTTTCGGGTTAATACGTGCAGGATTCCCGACCGCTTAATTTGTTCCAGCTTATTAAGCGATAGGAATCCGCTATCGCAGGTCGTCAGCGTGATGGTGAAAACAGCGGCAATAAGCAGGCGTTGCGCACGAATCAAGGTTGCCGTAACTGTTTGTAAGTATTAATCAACGCATTCGTTGAGCAATCGTGACCGTCAACGATTTCGTTATTTTGAAGTTCCGGCAAAATGACTTTTGCCAAAGTTTTTCCTAGTTCCACGCCCATTTGATCGAACGAGTTAATATTCCAGATCACGCCTTGGACGTAAATTTTATGTTCGTAAAAAGCAATCAGCGAGCCCAGGGTTTTTGGCGTCAGTTTGCTGAATAAAAACGAATTGGACGGTTTATTGCCGTCAAATACCTTGGATGCAACCAGTACGGTGTCTTCTTGGTCCTCAGGTGACAATTCCAGCTTCACTTCCTCGGCTGTTTTTCCTTTCATCAAGGCTTCCGGCTGGGCGAGAAAGTTTGAAATCAGGATGTCATGATGATCGGGCAGCTTGTAGTGGCTATTGGCGGCGGCCAGAAAATCGCAAGGTATTAGCTTGGTGCCTTGATGGATAAGCTGGAAAAAAGCATGCTGGCCATTGGTGCCTGGCTGTCCCCAGATAATCTGGCCGGTGCTGTAATCCACATGCTCGCCGTTAAGGTCTATGCTTTTGCCGTTGCTTTCCATATCGCCTTGCTGGAAATAATCGGCGAAGTGAAGCATCGACTGGTCGTAAGGCAACAGTGCATGGGATTCGGCATTGTAAAAGTTGTTATACCAAATGCCTAACAGTCCCATGATAACCGGAACGTTTTTCTCGAAAGGCGCGGAGCGGAAATGTTCGTCGACTTCATACGCGCCTTGCAATAGTTCCTCAAAATTATCCATACCCACATATAAAGCGATAGATAAGCCTATGGCCGACCATAGCGAATAGCGTCCACCGACCCAATGCCTGAATTCAAACATGTTGTTGGTATCTATGCCGAATGCGGCAACATTTTTGGTATTGGTGGAAATCGCGACAAAATGTTGGGCGATAGCCTGCTCTTTTTTTGCGCTCTCAAGAAACCAGCTTCTTGCTGATTTTGCATTGGTCATTGTCTCTTGTGTGGTAAAGGTTTTGGAGGCAATAAGAAATAATGTGGTTTCCGGAGATAAATGCTTGAGAGTTTCAACGAGATCGGCTTGGTCGACATTGGAAACGAAATGAACCTTTAACGCCTCGGATGCGTATGGGGTAAGAGCCCTTGAAACCATCTTGGGGCCCAAGTCGGAGCCGCCGATACCGATGTTGACGATGTCGGTGATGGCCTTGCCGGTATAGCCCCGCCATTCGCCGGAGCGAACGCGAGTGCTGAAAGTGCGCATTTGCGCGAGGACGCTATTGATCTGCGGCATAACATCCTGTCCGTCAACATAAACAGGCTGATTGCTCCGGTTGCGCAAAGCAGTGTGAAGAACCGATCTGTGTTCGGTATTGTTTATTTTCGCCCCGCAAAACATGGCTTTAATTTTTTCGTCAAGCCCTGCATGTTTGGCAAGGTCGATCAGTAAAGGCAAGGTTTGATCGGTTATTCTGTTTTTGGAGTAATCGAAAAGGATGTCATTAAAATGGAGTGAAAATTTGGCATGGCGGTTTGGGTCTGCGTTAAAACTGTCGCGAAGGAGAATATTTTTGGTTTCGTTGTGATGCTCTATTAAGGCAGTCCAGGCGGCAGAAGTAGGCAAAGATGACATGCGGTAAAACTCCGTTTGAATAAAGTTAGTGGGCTTAAGTCTACGAAAAGCAGGGACGGATAGCAATACTTCTGCGGCGCATTACCTTTTACTTATATAATGGCGGCTGTAGATCGGTCTGCCATCAATTCCTTGTATTTGGCTAAATCGATGTGCTAGAGTGACTTATTGCTATTAGTCGAATGTACAACGGAAGAAGGGTGTTTGTGACGAGGTCAGGATATACACTAATGGCATTTATTTTTTCATAATAATAATTTTATCAAAACTGGAAGGCGTTATGAACAGTACACACATTTTTAAAAAGGGTTGCCTTGTACTTCTTGGGTTGTTATTTTCCGCATCGTTATGGGCGCACGGTGGGGCTGCGGGCACCGATACCGACCAATGTAAATTTGAGTTGGAACCGGGACACTGGTTGCATTATACCGCTTATCAGCCTAACGCATACCCTGCCGAAGACTTTTGCGCCAATATTCCTCGCATCAATGAAGCAACTTTATTGGTATTCGACTATCAGGATATGAAATACAGAGATATGTCGGTTGAGTTTGAGGTAACAAAAGAGCCTGAAGGCACTCGTGTATTCTTTTTGCCTGCTGAAAAACACAAAAAAGGCACAGTTGAATTAAAACTGCCAAACGGTGTACCGGAAGCAGGAAAATACCTGATTCATATTACTTTGGTTCCTGATTCGGGTAATAGATTAGATGCGCATATGGGCTTTAAAGCGGGCGGTGGTGAAGCAGTTAGTAAAAATAGTATACTCCTGTATGTATTCTTTGCACTTGCAGGTTTATATGTAATTTATTTATCCCATGCCGGTTTTAAAAGCAAAGTGGATGAAGCGATAGAAAAGCTTAAAAGCTAAGCAACACGAACGCGACTTTATTTAAAGTTGTGTATTGGTGCCATTGCGTATTTTCGGATACAGTTCGCCGAGAATGGCAATGGCATTGCTTATAGGGATGTGAGTAAGATGTAGGAGCGGAGGCTTTGATTTTTGAATATTAGAGGAAATGAACAATGGTGAAGTTATTATCGGCTGGGGCGTTGATTTTTATGTTGTCGGCGCCCGTAGCGGCAGTGGAGTATGAGGATCATGATGGGATGCTCATGGATCACGGTGATGGCCATTTGATGGATATGGCCGGTGGTATGGTTATGGGTCAAAATACCAGCACGTTGCCGGGCGGCTGCGATAGTATTGCTGAAACCAAGGAAATTACTGTACATGCCGGTCATAAATATGCCGAGAAGTTCCCAGGTAGAATGTTTGCGTTCGATACTCAGGAATTCAATTTTAAACCGTGTACAAAATTAACCGTTCATTTTATTAATGACGATAACGTCCGTCATCAATGGATGATGCATGGTTTGCCCAAGTATTTATATCCAAAAGGCATGTTTCATTTAGAAGTATCCGGGCCTGCGAAAATCTCCGGAACATTGATTTTGCCTCCCGGCGATAAAACCTATTTGGTGCATTGCGATATTGCCCAGCATATGGAAAAAGGCATGAAAGCCCAGCTGAAAGTCGGCAAAGGCGATGGCGATTTACCGAGTATTCCCGGCGTGACTGCGTATGTCGTACCCGATAACTATAAAGGCAATCTGACGACAGTAATGGCTGAAGTTTCGGCAGCAGCTGCCGCTGCAGCACCGGCAGTTGTGGCCAAGAAGCCTGCTCCGGCGGTACAACAGCCGCCACAAGAAGATTCGATGATTTCAGGTGTTACTGTAATCGGCTTGGTGGTTGGCTTGCTGCTTGCCCCATTTTTAGCCAGAAAATTTAAAGGCATGAGTGCATCGGAAGTAGTCGCGACTATTTTTGATATGGTAAGAACAGGCATTGAGCTAGCCGTAAAGTTGCTGTCCAAATTGGTTAAGCTGGTTGTTTCTAATAAAAATAAGATATTACCTGGAAATTAATCCAGGAAACTTAAAAACCCCTGCGCTTTTTGAGTGCGGGGGTTTTTTTGAGAGAAAAAAGTGCAAGATGTAGGATTTGAAGTTGGCGGACTGTTTATCAGTGCATTTATATCGTCAACAATAGCACCAGGAGGTTCTGAAGCAGTCCTGGCTTATATGCTGACCTCAGGGCATTATCAGGTTGAATTTTTAGTCATTGTTGCAACGATAGGTAATACCTTGGGGGCAATGACAACATGGGGTTTAGGCGTGTTGGCCGCAAAAAAATTTCCGGTTGCAGCGCTTCTACCGGAAAAAAAACAAAAAGCGCTGAATGTTGTAAGAAACCAAGGTATTTGGACGCTGTTTTTTACTTGGCTGCCAGTGATTGGCGACGCCTTGTGCTTTGCCGGTGGATGGCTGAAGCTGCCGTTCTCTCAGGCTTGTTTGATCATAATGCTAGGTAAATTGGGCAGGTATGCGGTGATTGCCTGGATGTTTGTCTGAAGATAGGCGGAGAGCCAATCAGTGCTAAATAAAATCGAATACTGAAAAAATAGAACACTGGTAAAAAAGTCCTTAAATCCGCATCCCATTAAGTTCAAAAGAGGTAATTGTGTTACGCCATTTTCCGCAAGTTAACGTTGCTTACGCCCATAGAAAACGGGACTATTTTATCGCGGCGTTTACTTTTTTTTGCGTGGCGGTTTGTCTGTTGAGCGATGCTCATGCCAGTCTGGAAAGGCAAAATGCCTTGGGCGTATGCGCTTGGGTGTTCCTGATCGGATTGTTGCTCGGAGAAAATAGGGAAATAAGGGTACAAGTTGCTATCGCCGTTATTTTTGCGACTATCGGTGAACATTTTGCATCGCCTTACATGGGCGGATACACTTACCGGTTCGAGAATGTGCCTGCCTATGTACCGCCCGGTCATGGCATGGTTTATTTGACTGCGGTAGCGCTGGGCCGTTCGGGACTATTCCAGCGGCATGCCAGGGAAATCGCTGCATCGGTGGTGTTGGTGTGCGGCGCGTGGTCGATTTGGGGAATCAGCGGCTATGCCGAGCAGGGCGATTCGGTAGGCGCGTTGTTGTTTTGCGTTTTTCTAGGGTATCTTTTTAAAGGCCGTTCGCCAATGGTTTATCTCGCGGCTTTTTTTATTACCACATGGTTGGAGTTGATCGGCACTGCCGTTGGAACCTGGAAATGGGCGGCAATAGACCCGGTTTTGGGACTGCCTCAGGGTAACCCTCCCAGTGGCGTTGCTGCATGGTATTGCCTGGTTGATGCGGTAGCCATGGGAGGCGCTGCTCCGGTGTTAAAGAGTGCAAAGAGTGCTCGCGATTGGTTTAAATCCGGCAGATTGCGGAAAAATGCATACCAAGGTGCGGATAATGAGTAAGGTGAAAATATAATATCCTGATTTAACCGATGAACAGCCCGCAATCCTTACAGCCAAAGCCAACAAGAATTTTGGTCATCGCAATGCGCTACCTCGGCGACGTGCTGCTGACAACGCCCTTATTGCACTCGTTACGGTTGGCCTATCCCGACGCTCGGCTTGATGTGTTGGTGTTCAGTAATACTGCGGCCATGCTTGAAGGCAATCCCGACATTAATCATATTATCACGACGCCTAACCGGCCCAAGTTTCTTGATTACCGGCAATTATTCAGACAGTTGTTCAGGCGGTATGATCTTGCCATTACTACACAATCCGGTGATCGCCCTTTTCTGTATGCATTGCTCGCGTCACCGTTACGGGTTGCGGTCGTGCCGCCGAAAAACTCTACAGGCTGGTGGAAGCGTTTTTTTGTTCAACATTGGACGGAATTTGACGACGACAATACTCATACGGTCTTGCAACACCTGAAGTTATTGGATTTGATTAATGTTCCAAAGCGCTTTTTATTGGTGCCGCCGCGAATCGCTAATGTTTCTGAGTTGGCAGAACAGTTGCCTTTTTTAGCCGATAATAGCGGCTATGCGGTGCTACATCCGCATCCGCAATGGGCATATAAGCAATGGACTGTAGACGGCTGGGTAGAGGTAGGGCACTACCTCAAAAAGTTGGGATTGAAATTGGTGCTTTCAGGAGGGCCGGCTCAAGAAGAATTCGACTATGTCGCCACTATTCAACGTCAACTTCCCGAAGATACTGTGAATCTGGCCGGCCGGGTTTCATTGGCGCAGTTGGCAACGATTATTGCCCAGGCAAAACTCTATATCGGTCCCGATACCGGCATCACACATTTGGCGGCGGCAACCGGAGTTCCTGTGATTGCGCTGTATGGCCCAACGAATCCGGTAAAATGGGCGCCTTGGCCTAGCGGGTACGATCGAAATATAAATCCTTTTGGCAAAAAAGGCAGCCGGCAGCTTAACAATGTCAGCTTGATTCAAGGTGAAGGGAGTTGTGTTCCTTGTCATTTGGAAGGTTGCGACAAGCACCGGCAGAGTCGAAGCCAATGTCTTGATACGCTTAGCGCTGAGCGCGTCAAAGAAGCTATTCGGCAGATGCTTGGGGAAGCGTAGTTTTTTCTTTTGAATAACACGACCGTTTATCGGTAATTGATTTCGCTTTACCCGGTGTTTTTGGTAAAGTTTTTTGGATATAGCCCAAGGTACGGACCAGAATGAATTTAGCAGCAAAACGGCTGGATGGTGTTTATGTAATTAACGTGAAAGCGTTTCATGAACGTCGCGCATTTATGGAAGCGCAGCTTTTAAAGCACGACATCAGTGCTGAATTTATTATTGATGCCGACGCCGACGAGTTGACGGCGGAAATGATCGATAAGTACTTCATCGGTAATAACTTATCGGCCAATCAAATGTCATGCGCGCTAAAACATATTATTGCACTGGAACTTATTATTGCAAGAAAACAGCAGCGGGCTCTGGTTCTGGAGGACGATGCTATTTTTTCGCCAAGGTTTAACGAAGGCCTGCATTATGTGTTGGAAGAAAGTCCCCGCTTTGACGGGCCAAAAGTTATTTTTATCGGTTGCGGCGGCAACTTTTATACGCCGAAAAGCCTGAGAAAGCCTGATCAGCACTTATATATAGGCAGCCGCGGTCGTTTTACCGATTCCTATATTATTGATTGCGATACCGCACAAAGACGCATGGATTGGATTACCGGCAACAAAATGTCATTACCTATAGATAACCAGTTTGAGAAAATCGACCGGGAATTGGGAATCAGCATGTTGTGGCTTGAGGACCCCGTGGTCGAGCAAGGCAGTAAGGCCGGCATGTTTATGAGCGCGGTCGAAAAAGCACCGCCGATTTGGTTACAGCGGCTGTTTTTCAATTGGGAAAAGCTTAAGCGAAAATACATTTATCAATTATGGCGTTAACATTTTATTTTCTAGCGATACGCCATGCTTAGCGTAGTCATTATCACCAAGAATGAAGCCGGGCATATAGCCCGTTGCCTTGAGTCGGTTTCATGGGCCAATGAAATTATCGTGCTGGATTCGGGCAGCGAGGACGATACGGTCGCGATCTGCCGCCAATATACAGACAAGGTTTATCAAACGGATTGGCCCGGTTTCGGCATTCAGAAACAACGTGCCGTGGATAAGGCCAGTGGCGATTGGATTTTATCGATAGATGCCGATGAAGTTGTAACGCCGGAATTAAGGCTGGAAATCGAAAAAGCGCTCCAGCAAGAACAAGTTGACGGCTATGAAATTCCCCGGCTTTCCAGCTATTGCGGCAGGCAAATGCGCCACGGCGGTTGGTGGCCCGATTATGTGTTAAGGCTATTTCGTCGCGATTGCGGCCGTTTTACCGACTCCGTCGTTCATGAGCGCATTATTGTTCAGGGGCAAATCGCTCGCTTAAGCACTCCATTACTGCACGATGCGTTTATCGATCTGGATGAGGTTTTGCATAAAGTAAATAGCTATTCGAGTTTGGGGGCGGCTTTGCTCTACCAGCGCGGCGTTCGCTCGTCTTTAAGCAAAGCGGTGTTAAAAGCATTGTGGACATTCATTCGCACCTATTGGCTTAAAGCCGCTATCTTGGATGGACGGCAAGGCTTGATGCTGTCGATTTCCAACGCGGAAGGAACTTATTACAAATATCTTAAATTGCTGGAATTGCAAAACCGGCAACAGCAATAATGAAGCGAATCTCCGTTATCGTAACGACCTATAACTGGCCTGCCGCATTAGAACTTTGTCTGGACAGTTTATTCGCCCAGCAAGACAAAGGCTTTGAAATTATCATCGCCGACGATGGTTCTACGCCCCTCAATCAGGCTCTGGCTAAAGCCTATTGCAGCCAAAGTCCGGTACCTGTTCAATACGTGCATCATGAAGACCAGGGATTCAGGGCCGGAACTATCAGGAACAAAGCGGTTGCAAACAGCCAGGGTGAATATTTGCTGTTTATTGATGGCGATTGCGTTTGTCCTGCCGACTTTATTGCCCGGCATCGACGGCTGGCCGAGTCCGGGTATTTTGTACCCGGCAACAGGGTCTTGTTAAATAAGTCGTTTACTCAGCAAGCGATTGAGCAGCACATTGCACTGCATCAAAAATCGCTGAGCTATTTCGTTTTGCTTTGGTTGCAAAAAAAGATTAATCGAGTTTTGCCCTTTATCCGATTGCCTTTGGGATTACTGAGAACATTGCGGCCTAATAAATGGCAAAAAGCCATGACTTGTAACCTGGCTTTATGGAAAAGCGATTTCTTGCAGGTCAACGGTTTTGATGAGCTTTTTGAAGGCTGGGGCTTTGAGGATTCCGATCTGGTAATCCGTTTAATACATGCAGGCGTCAAACGTAAGGAAGGGCGATTTGCGGTGCCTGTGCTGCATCTATGGCATAATCATAACGATAAAAGCAAACAAGACCTTAATTACCAGCGTTTGCTGGACCGCTTGAAGCAGCGCGATTTTATTGCCGCAACAAAAGGCGTCTCCCAGTATCTTTAGAGGGCCTCTTAACCAAATAGCTTCATCCGTTAATCACTCTTCAAAATATGAACAAAGCATCTAAAGCAAGCGCACAAATCTATAAACGGCTGTTAACCTACGTAAAGCCGCACTTGGGCCTTTTTGCAATCAGTATTTTTGGATTCCTGATGTATTCGGGCACCCAGACCTTATTTGCGGCATTGGTTAAACATATCATCGATACGCTGCAAACCGAGGCGCGGGAAGGCATGAATTATCTGCCGCTATTATTTAGCGGACTAATTGTCGTACATGGAATCGGTGCTTATTTGGGTAACTATTTTCTGGCTAAAGTATCGACCAACGTTGTCCACGCGTTGCGATGTGAAATTTTTAATCACTACACGCGCTTGCCGACGGCCTATTTCGATGCGCATAACAGCGGTTACATGATTTCAAGGATAACCAATAATGTCGGGCAAGTGACTCAAGCGACTACGGACGCGGTGCGCACGATCGTTCGCGAAGGCTTTACCGCAATTGGTTTGCTGGTTTATTTGTTCTATTCAAACTGGATGTTGTCTCTGGTTTTTATCGGTATAGCGCCGGTTATTGTAGTGCTGGTCACTTATGTAAGTAAGCGTTTACGGGGAATCAGCAAGAAAATACAAGAATCAATCGGCGACATGACCCACATCACCTCGGAACTGGTGGGAGGACACCGGATTGTACGCAGTTATGGCGGTGAAGAATACGAGCGTCGGCGATTCTTGGAAAGTAGTCTCTATAACCGGAGCCAATCGCTAAAGTTGTCGACGACAATGGCGGTGCACAACCCGATTATGCAGTTTATTATCGCTATAGCATTGTCGTTTCTGATGTATATGGCACTGTTTTTTATGAAGCAATCCAGCGTCGGCGAGTTTGTCGGCTACCTGACGGCAGCATTTTTATTGCCGAGACCTATCAGGCAGTTGAGCGATGCGAATGGCGATATTCAAAAAGGTATTGCCGCTGCCGAATCGTTATTCGAGATTTTGGATGAGCCGGGCGAGCCGGATCATGGTGTTTATCAGGCCGAAAGATGCAAGGGTGCGCTGGAATTTAAAAACCTGACGTTTCAATATGCCGGAGCAAATGAACCGGCGCTTATCGACATCAATTTTAAAGCCGAGCCGGGACAGACAATTGCGTTGGTAGGGGCTTCCGGAGGCGGTAAAAGTACATTAGCCAATTTGGTGTCGCGTTTTTATCCGCACGATACCGGCGAGATTTTATTGGACGGTGTCGAAATAAACGCTTATCAATTGGCAAACTTGAGAAAACAGTTGGCGCTGGTTAATCAGCAAGTGACCTTGTTCAACGACACGATTGCCAGCAATATAGCCTATGGAGCGCTTGCGACGGCGACTCGGGCCGAAATAACCCAGGCTGCAACAGACGCCTATGCGATGGAATTTATTAATAAGTTGGATCAAGGCTTGGATACGGAAATAGGCGAGAATGGTGTCAAACTGTCCGGCGGTCAACGGCAAAGATTAGCTTTAGCCAGGGCATTGCTGAAAGATGCTCCGATACTGATATTGGATGAGGCGACATCGGCGTTGGATACCGAATCGGAGCGGTATATACAGGCGGCGCTGCAAAAAGTTATGAGTAATCGGACGACTTTGGTCATTGCCCACCGTTTGTCGACCATTGAGAATGCCGATATGATTTTGGTTATGGATCATGGGCGGATTGTTGAAAGAGGTTCGCACCAGGAGTTGATTGCAAAAAATGGAGCTTATGCGCGATTGCATTCCATGCAATTTAAGGAACATTCTAAGGAAAACCATTCAGCTGAGCTATCAAGTTCAGATCTTGCTTAGAGGATATTACGTTGAATACATTTATTGCCGAGCTTGAACAGCATAAAGCGATGATGGAGCGGCTGGCTGATTGTGCCGGTGCGATTGAAGCGGCGGGAGAGTTGCTGATTAAGACATTGGAGCAAGGCGGAAAAGTTTTATTGTGCGGCAATGGCGGCAGTGCCGCCGATTGTCAGCATATTGCCGCGGAGCTGGTCGTGCAGTATCAAAAGAAACGCAAGGCATTAGCCGCTATTGCGTTGACTACAGATAGTTCGATTTTAACCGCGCATAGCAATGACTTTGGATTCGATACGGTTTATTCCCGCCAAATTGAGGCTATTGCGAATGAAAAAGATTGTTTGGTTGCCGTTTCTACGTCAGGAAACAGCAGAAATATATTAAATGCGGTTGAGGCTGCAAGGTTAAAAGGTATGGCTGTTATTGGATTGACTGGACGCGACGGTGGTGAGATGCGTGAGCTGGTTACGCATTCAGTTATTGTCCCGTCGTATGTGACTGCAAGGATTCAGGAGGCGCATATATTGATCGGTCACTGGTGGTGTGGCGTTATTGACGACTGCATGGATGCAGGAGGTAGAGCAACGCAGGGAGCAGTTGCCGAGGAGGCTTGTTAATGTTGGCTGCAACACCTGATTTTGGGCAAGCTCGAATTATTGTTATAGGCGATGTGATGCTGGATCGATACTGGTCCGGGCAAGCCGCGCGAATTTCGCCGGAAGCGCCTGTTCCGGTGGTCAGGGTTAAAACTATTGAAGAGCGTGTCGGCGGCGCCGGCAACGTGGCGTTGAATATCGCCAAGCTGGGCGGCAAGGTTACGTTACTGGGCGTTGTTGGCGATGATGCCGAGGGCGATACATTAAGGCGGCTGTTGGAAGCGGAAGGCGTGGTATGCGATTTTGTTGTCGAGCAGGAAATCCGCAGCATATGCAAGTTGAGAGTTATGGCTCAGCACCAGCAGCTTATTCGTATCGATTTTGAAGAAACAACCCTTAAATTTGATTCGGATGCATTATTGGCTAAGTTGTCGATGCATCTGCCTAAAAACAATACGGTCGTATTCTCAGACTATGGCAAAGGAACATTGGCGAACATTCCTGAGTATATCAATAAGGCCAAGCAATCAGGCAATAAAGTTCTTGTGGATCCGAAAGGCGTCAATTATCAGCGTTATGCGCAAGCCGATCTGATCACGCCGAATCTATCTGAGTTGCAGGCGGTAGTGGGCGTTGCTGAAAATGAAGACAACTTAGTAGAAAAAGGCCGTGCGCTGTTAAAGCAGTGTCAAATTCCCTCGCTGTTACTGACTCGCGGCGAGGCAGGTATGACATTGATACAAGATCAGCAAGTCCGTTCATTGCCGGCCCAGGCTAAAGATGTTTTTGATGTGACAGGGGCTGGAGATACGGTTATAGCCGTGATGGCTCTAGGCGTCGCGCTGGATATGGCGTTACACGATGCGATGTATCTGGCTAATTTGGCGGGAGGCATCGTCGTTGGAAAGCTCGGCACGTCGACAGTGTCAATGCAGGAATTAACTCGTGCAATGCATGGGGACCGGGATTCCCAATATGGTATTGTCTCGGAAGATGAGTTGGCGCAGATATTGGTAGGCGCCAAAGCCCATGATGAACGCGTTATCATGACGAATGGTTGTTTCGATCTGTTGCATGCCGGTCATGTGACGTATTTGCAGCAGGCAAAAGCATTGGGCGACCGGTTGGTTGTTGCCGTAAATTCCGATGCGTCGGTTAGGATGCTTAAAGGCGAAACCCGGCCTATTAACGGCTTGCAGGAGCGAATGGCTGTGCTGGCGTCATTGGCCTGCGTGGACTGGGTAGTTTCATTCGAAGAGGAAACGCCGGAAAGGCTTTATTGCCGATTATTGCCCGATGTCATCGTTAAAGGTGGCGATTATAGTCCGGAGCAAGTGGCTGGCGGAGATTGTGTTATTAAGGCGGGCGGCGAAGTAAGGATTTTATCGTTTGTTGATGGGCAATCTACAACTGCGATGATTAATAAAGCGAGGGGATTGGAATGATTGTTGTGACTGGTGGTGCGGGGTTTATCGGTAGTAACCTTATTCGGGCATTAAATCTGCGGGGCGAGCGTAATATATTGCTGGTCGATCATCTAGCTAATGGACGAAAAATGCATAATATCGCCGATCTTGATATTGCTGATTACATGGACAAGGAGGAGTTTATAGAGAAAATCGGCGCGGCCCATTTTTTTGATGGAGTACGGGCGGTTTTTCATCAGGGAGCTTGTTCGTCAACGACGGAATGGGATGGGCGGTATGTAATGATGAATAATTATGATTATTCAAAACGCTTACTGCATTGGTGTATAGATAGAAATGTTGCTTATATGTATGCGTCTTCCGCTTCGGTTTATGGCAATGGTGAGAATGGTTTTCGGGTCGACCGTAGCTGTGAGCATCCAATTAATATGTATGCTTACTCGAAGTTTCAATTTGATCAATATGTGCGTCCTTTATTAGCTAAGACTAGAAGCCCTATCGTCGGCTTTCGTTACTTTAACGTTTATGGGCCAAGAGAGCAGCATAAAGGTATGATGAGTAGTACCGCATTTCATTTTAATCGGCAGGTGATTGAGCAAAAGGTTGCAAAATTATTTGAAGGTTGTGACGGCATGGCCAATGGCGAACAAAAGCGGGACTTTGTGCATGTGGATGATGTTGTTGATGTGAATTTGTGGTTTTTGGATCACCCTGAGCAACGAGGTATTTATAACGTAGGCACCGGGCGGGCGGAAACTTTTAATGACGTTGCTAGGGCCGTAATTGATTGGCATAAAGAAGGCCGTATCGAGTACATTCCGTTTCCAGAGCATTTAAAAGGAGCTTATCAGAGTTATACGCAAGCTGATATTTCCGGCTTAAGAGAAGCAGGCTATAAGAAGGAATTATTGACTGTTAAACAAGGTGTTACGAAATATCTGGATTGGTTGAATGCTTAAGCAAGAATATTTGGTGCAAATAAAAGCTTGACGGCAGAGAGGAAAGGCGTAGAATGCGCGGCTCTTTCGGGGCCGATGTTGCGAAAGACAGCCTTGGGGTTCCGCAAT
>NZ_RYFG02000118.1 GCF_003994235.2 Candidatus Methylobacter oryzae | reverse complement strand
CCTTGAACCTTGAACCTTGAACCTTGAACCTTGAACCTTGAACCTTGAACCTTGAACCTTGAACCTTGAACCTTGAACCTTGAACCTTGAAATCCTGTTCATCTCAGATCTCCACATTTCCCTGGACAAACCGGAAATCACCCGCCGGTTTCTTTCGTTTCTAAGCAACAGAGCGCCCAAAGCCGCAGCCGTCTATATACTTGGCGATCTTTTCGATACCTGGATAGGAGACGATGACTTCACTCCACCGAACAATAAAGTCCGCACGCAGCTTAAGCAACTGACCGACTCAGGCACGCAGGTTTTCTTACAGCAGGGCAACCGCGACTTCCTACTGGGCAAGCGATTCTCTGAAGATACCGGCGTTATATTGCTCGATGAGTACGCAGTGATCGACTTATTCGGCACATCGACATTGCTTACCCACGGCGATTTGTTATGTACCGACGACCTGCCCTATCAAACATTTCGCATCAAATCACATAGCCTGGAATGGCAACAGTCCGTATTGTCCAAACCTCTATTTTTACGTTTATTGGCCGCACGCTGGTATCGCATTCGCAGTTATTTCCATAAGCGAAAGAAAAATCAAGATATTATGGATGTGAATCAGGATACCGTGATCCAAGTTATGCGCGAAAGGCACTGCCGACGCTTAATTCATGGACATACGCATCGGCCTGCCATCCATGATTTCAACGTCGATGGCCAATCGGCCCAGCGCTTTGTATTGGCCGCTTGGAGCAAGAACTCAGCCGAAGCATTATGCTGGAGCGCTGACGGATATAAAATCGAATCCCTGTAATGGGCTTGCCTGTTTTATCGGATCAAAAAAACGAATTTATATTTAAAGTCTTTATTTGCGTTCATGCTGACAAAGAATTGAATAAACACTTTTATATACTGCCAATCCCTGGTCAATAATATTTCAGACATTTTGTTCCGTGGCCGGCTATCTTGAAAAACTTAACACTCTCTTAAACACACTGTGTTTTATCAAAACGTTACACGCATCAATGTGTGCCAGCCACCTTTAAAAGTTGACTTTTTAAGCAAAATCATTAAATTTAGGCGCCTAGAGTGAAAATTTCCTGTCTCCATGGAACATGAAAACCACCCTAAACTAATATTAGTCCTAAAAAACATAATCACTATTCTGTCAAATTAACAGAATACCAGGAGAAATATAATATGAAGAAGCCTTTGAAAAGTTGGCTGCTTGCGTCAAGTGTGGCTGCTTTATTAGCTGCACCTGCAGTTTCAACTGCTAACAGCGATCTTGAAAAACTCACCCAAAACCCTGCTAACTGGGCAAGTTGGGGTGGTGATTACGCAGGTACTCGTTACAGCAAATTAAGCGAAATCAACGCTACTAACGTAAAGAACTTGCAACCAGCCTGGTCTTTTTCTACTGGTGTCTTACGTGGACACGAAGGCGGCCCACTGGTTGTTAACGACGTTCTATACATTCACACGCCTTTCCCTAACACTGTTTACGCGATCGACCAAAAAACTCAATCCGTAATCTGGGAATTCACTCCAACACAAGACGCCGATGTAACTATCCCGGTTATGTGCTGCGACACTGTCAACCGTGGTTTGGCTTATGGTGACGGCAAAATCTTCTTACAACAATCCGATACCGTTTTAACTGCGTTGGACGCAAAAACCGGTAAACGCGTATGGAGCGTACAAAACGGCGACCCTAAATTGGGTATGACCAATACTTCTGCACCATTAGTTGTTAAAGACAAAGTTCTGACCGGTATTTCCGGCGGTGAGTTTGGTGTTCGCGGTTTCTTGGCTGCTTATAACATCAACACCGGTGAATTGGCCTGGAAAGGCTACAGCATGGGTCCAGATAAAGATACGCTGATCGATGCAAAGAAAACAACTACCTGGAAAGACGGCAAAGTTGCTCCTGTTGGCGAAAACTCAAGCATAAGCACTTGGCAAGGCGACCAATGGAAAATCGGCGGCGGTACTACTTGGGGTTGGACCAGCTACGATCCTAAACTGAACTTGATCTATTACGGATCTGGCAACCCATCTACATGGAACCCGGTACAACGTCCAGGCGACAACAAATGGTCTATGTCATTGTGGGCTCGCGACGCTGACACTGGAGCTGTTAAATGGGTTTACCAAATGACTCCACACGATGAGTGGGACTTTGACGGTATCAACGAAACCGTTCTGGTTGACCAAGAAGTTAAAGGCCAAATGCACAAAACTATCGTGCATTTCGACCGTAACGGTTTTGGCTATACTTTAGATCGTGAAACCGGCGAACTGCTTGTTGCTGAAAAATTCGACAAATCAGTTAACTGGGCAACTCACGTTGACATGAAAACAGGCCGCCCACAAGTTGTATCTAAATACTCAACCGAACAAAACGGCGAAGACGTTAACACTCAAGGCGTTTGCCCTGCTGCGTTAGGAAGTAAAAACCAACAACCGGTTTCTTACTCTCCACAAACAGGCTTGTTCTACATCTCCGGTAACCACCTGTGCATGGACTACGAACCGTTCGAAGTATCTTACACAGCTGGTCAACCTTACGTTGGTGCAACCTTAACCATGATGCCTGCTGGTGCAGACGTTATGACCGGAAAGCCGGACGGCACAACCAACCTGGGACAGTTCACAGCTTATGACGCTAAAACAGGTAAAATCGTTTGGTCTAACAAAGAACAATTCTCTGTTTGGTCAGGTTCTGTTGCAACTGCCGGCGGCGTCGTATTCTACGGCACTCTGGAAGGCTATCTGAAAGCGGTTGACGCAAAAACAGGTAAAGAACTGTATAAATTCAAAACACCTTCCGGCATCATCGGTAACGTTAATACTTGGGAATACAACGGCAAACAATATGTTGGCGTTCTTTCAGGTATCGGCGGATGGGCTGGTATCGGTATTGCTGCCGGTCTTGACACTGGTGAAGCAAATTCAAACTCTGAAGGTTTGGGTGCGGTGGGAGCATACAGAAGCTTAAGCTCTTTCACTAAGCTGGGCGGTACATTAACTGTATTCACGTTGCCTAGCAACTAAATCGGTCTGATTTTTTAGACCGTATAAAAGCCCTGGTTGATTTATCAGCCAGGGCTTTTTTTTGCCTGCTTATACAGTACACTATTACGCCTTATTGTTTGATACACCAAGGAGATATTAATGAGGACCTTATTCCAATGCACAAGACACTTTGCAATTTTACTTCTAGCTGCATGCTGCTTTACTGCCTCAGCTGAAGAAAAGTTCAAAGTTTGTGCCGACCCGCTGAATCCGCCTTATTCAACAAAGAACAAAGATGGTTTTGAAAATAAAATCGCCGAGCTTTTTGCGAAAGAACTGGGACAAGCCATTGAGTACACATGGCTTCCGCAACGCCTCGGCTTTATCCGCAACACATTGAACGCACCGTTGAATGAAAGCGACGTGGATACTAATGAATATAAATGCGATATCGTTATGGGCGTCCCGGCAGGTTATGACCTTACGTTAACAACCTCATCCTACTACCGGTCGACTTATGTACTTTTAATCGCAAAGAAACGTGGCTGGGATGATATTACCGATGCAGATCAATTGATCGACCTGCCATCACAAAGACAGGAAAAATTGAAAATTGCGATGTTTGACCGCGGCCCCGGAACGACCTGGATGCAAAAAAACGGTTTGCTCGACGTAGGCGTTCCCTACCAATCAATGTCAGGCGATAGCGAAAATAATGTCGCCATGCAGATAGAAAAGGATCTTAAAGCAAAGAAAATCGATATGGTTATTCTGTGGGGGCCGATGGCCGCTTATGTTGCATCTCAAAGCCCCAAAAACAGCTATTCGATGATTCCAATGAAATCGACTCCCGGCATGAAGTTTGATTTTGATATGGCAATGGGTGTTCGTAAAGCCGATAAAGCGCGAAAAGAAACGCTTGATAAACTGATAGCAACTAAAGCCAAAGAAATTCAGTCCATCATAGCCGGCTACGGCATCCCTTTACTGCCGCTACCTCAACAAGCTATTCATGAAGACAAAGATTAAACTCTGATCCTCGGAGCGGCCTCCAAGCCGCTCCACAAAGCTTTATTTACGATTAAACAATCCAACCAAATAAGTAAACCTGACCGCACGTTCATGTGACAACTGGTTCCATTGAAAGCGCCACTTCCAGTTTCCCTCGGTCGTACCTGGAGTATTCATTCGATGCTCTGAGCCCAGCTCTAAAATATCCTGCATAGGGATAATCGCAAGATTCGCAACCGATGCCAAAGCTGCATGAATTAATGCACAGTGCAACGGCATCGCCGGGTTGCCAAGATAATTATAAATGTAGTTTTTCTCATCATTGCTAATACATTGCAACCAGCCTAAGGTCGTATCATTGTCATGAGTACCGGTATAAACAACGCAATTTTTTTCATAATTATCAGGCAAATAAGGATTATCGGGACCGCCGCCAAAAGCAAACTGCAAAATCTTCATGCCGGGCAAATCGAACTCATCCCTTAGCTCCTCAACTTCAGGCGTAATAATACCTAAATCTTCAGCAACCAATGGAATAGACCCATGCTCTGCTTTTATCGCATTCAATAATGCCTTACCTGGCGCCTTAGCCCAGCCTCCATTAATTGCAGTATCTTCGGTGGCCGGTATTTCCCAAGCCGCTTCAAGTCCACGAAAATGATCGATTCGAATAATGTCGAACATCTCAAGCTGGGTTTTCATCCTTTCAACCCACCAATGAAATCCGGTCCTCTTCAGGTAATTCCAGTTATAGTGAGGATTACCCCAGCGCTGTCCCGTTTCGGAAAAATAATCGGGCGGAACCCCCGTTACGACCGACATATTACCGGACTCATCCAGCTTAAAAACATCACGGTGAGACCAAACATCAGCGCTATCGTAAGACACAAAAATAGGAACGTCGCCAAACAGAAAAACCCCTTGCTGATTGGCATAAGTTTTTAATTCCTGCCACTGCTGAAAAAACACATATTGTTCGAATTTAATACATTCAATTTGTGTCTTTAATCGGCGACATGCCTCTTTTATTGCTTTTGCATCTCTTTCCTTGAAATGCTCAGGCCATTGGTTCCAGCACTGCTGATCAAATTCAGCCCTAAGCGCCATAAATAAAGCAAAATCATCAAGCCAAAATGCTTTTTCTTCACAGAAATGCGCAAAAGCATCCCGATCGTGTTGATCGGCACGTTCCAAAAAACCATAATAGGATTTTGCAACCAAACATCTTATGACACAGTCGCCGGCGCATTCTCCACATTTATCAGCCCGTTGCAGCCAACCTTTCTTTACTAACCAATCAATGTTGATCAATTCCGGATTACCGGCATGAGCAGACAAACTCTGATAAGGAGAACCGTCGGCATGCGTCATGCCTAAAGGCAAAACCTGCCATACACTTACTCCGGTATCGTGAAGAAATTTTACAAAATTAAAAGCTTCCTGCCCTAAATCGCCTTGGCGGCCCGTACCCGGCAACGATGTAATATGCAACAAAATGCCGGCTCGACGTTTATTTAAGATGTTATTCACACTTAGCGATCTCTCGTTTATGTTTTTTAATTGCTGGTTTTATTGAATGCGGAGAACCAAATATTAACCCCCATCAATTATGTAAATTCAACGCCTGGACGCATTGCCCCCCCCATAGCCGGAGTACCGGAACCTTGCGTAAAAGACATTGACAGATAAGCGGGAGGCTCCTCGCCTAACAGTCTGTATAAGTTAGCCAAATTAAGCCTATATTGCTTTTCAAAATTACTAACCGCTTCCCCCGGATTATAATCCCCAAACCACCAAAACCAGTCAGATCCTTCACAGACAGCCAGCTGAAGTTCAGCCTGTTCTATTTGTTTTTCCGTTAATCTACCCGCTGAAATGACCTTGTCGAAAGTCCATTTCACATCGCCCAGCATATCCCAGCCGCGGTTTTTGTCCACATCGCCTATCCAGGTCGAGAAAGTGCCGTAAACCCAACTGCCTGCAACTATCTTTGCCAATGGCTTAACCTCGGCCTTATTTTGCAGACACTCCGAAAAAGTCGTTAACTCGATATTTGGATGGCCGGCCAATCTTTCGTATAAAGCACTGAGAAAGTAATAGCCATTCGCAGGAAAATATTCCCATGCATTCTCGCCATCCATGATGATTGAGACCACCTTATCACCTGGCTCATGGGCTGCAATATTTTCGAGGTGGTGAATCAAATCGCCAACCGCATCATCGGCATGCCATTTTGAATACTCAAAACCGATCAGGTCGGACAAGCCATCATCACGAAAAAAACACGCTACATTGGTTTCCTGAAGCTTGAAAGGGTGATGAATGCCCAATGTTTTATCGTTTTCAGGAAGATTTAAACTGTTATGCAGTACAGAGCCGCCGCTGGCTGCCCACTCAAAACCAAAATCACCCAATATTTTTAATGTCGGGCCACTCACACTGCCTTCCGAAGGCCAACACCCTTTAGGTTTAAAACCGAACAGGCGCTTGAAAGTCTGCACCCCTTTATCAAGATGCCAGACAATACGCTCTTCTCCCCCCGGATAAGCATCCAACTCCGGCAGAGGCGCATCGGGCATAGCCTCGCGGGTAGAATTCAAATCCAGTAAAAGCGGCATGATAGGATGAGCGTAAGGCGTCACAGAAAGCTCAACCTGCCCTTTTCTGGCTAATGCCTTGTATCGACAGATAATAGTGGTCAGTTGCTCGGCAATGACCTCTATAATTTCGATCCTGTCGTGTAGCGTATAACCGGATCCTTTTTCTATCAGCCGTTTTATCCGAGTATCGCTTAACTTGATAGTTTCCCCCATCCAAATCAGATGATACCAAGCCAGAATATCGCCTATAAATTGAGAATTGACGTAGGTCAGAGAATCATAATGATGCTCGAGCCAATCGGCCATTTCAATCAATCTTTTGAACGTCGGATAGCGGTTTATCTGTCTTTCCCGGTTTGCGCGCATGCAATCCTTGACCAATTTCATGCGCTCTTCGGGGTCTGCCGGAATACTGGGATTAACCAGTGCCGCCAATAAAGGATCCGTAATAGAAATTTGATCGTGCAAATAGCCGTTGACCTGCCTGGCGTATTCCTCAATTTGTTCCAACAATATCGGCGCAAAATTGACTACCGCTTTGGCCTGCGGCACTGCCTCCAGATGTGCCGCCATATCCACATAGTCTTTAATCACATGCAGATATGTCCACGGCAGCTTGAATTCTCCCGACTGCAAATCTCTATATTCCGGCTGGTGCATGTGCCAGCACAAAACGAGTTTCAATTTTTTGTTATCGGACATAATGTCTTTTTTGTCCCAGCATATCCGGCGTTACCAAAACGACTCCGCCGTGACTGACATGAAAGCGCTTTTCGTCTTCAGCCCTATCCTCACCGATGATTGTGCCTTCCGGAACTTCACAGCCTTTTTCAATAATCGCTTTGGTGATGCGGCAATGGCGGCCGATATTCACTTCCGGTAAAACGATCGTATCTTGCAAGGTCGTATACGAGTTAACGCGAACATTGGAGAATAATAAAGAATGCCTGACTGTAGCACCCGAAATGACGCAGCCTCCTGAAACCATTGAGTCAACAGCCGAACCCCGCCTTTTGTCGCTATCAAATACGAACTTGGCCGGTGGCGTTTGCGCTTGATAAGTCCATATGGGCCAAGTTTTGTCATACAAATTCAGGTCCGGTTTAACGCCAATCAATTCCATATTCGCAGCCCAATACGCATCAATGGTCCCCACATCGCGCCAGTAACTTTGTTCCCCGCTTTGTAAATCCAAAAACGGGTAAGCGTTAACGATATATTTATCGATCACGGCAGGAATAATATCTTTACCGAAATCATGGCTGGAGCCTTTGGTATCCGCATCCTTAAGCAATTGCTCAAACAGAAAACCGGCATTAAAAATATAAATCCCCATCGATGCCAAGGCGGTATCGGTTCTGCCCGGCATCACCGGGGGATGCTCGGGTTTTTCGACAAAATCCCTGACTCTCCGATTTTCATCCACATCCATGACGCCAAAAGCCGTTGCGTCCTGTAGCGAGACTTCTATACAGCCTATCGTTAAATCGGCGTTTTTTTCAACGTGATCGGCCAGCATCGCACCGTAATCCATTTTATAAATATGATCCCCGGCCAGGACCAAGATATGTTCCGGATGGCGGCTACGCAAAATATCGATATTTTGAAAAACAGCGTCAGCGGTTCCTGCATACCAGGAATTCTCATCATGCCTTTGTTGGGCAGGCATCAAGTCGACATACTCTCCGAACTCGCCGCGTAAAAAGCCCCAGCCTTGCTGAATATGCCTGATCAGTGAGTCAGCCTTGTATTGAGTTAAAACCCCTATCTTGCGTATACCGGAATTCATGCAGTTCGACAGGGGAAAATCGATAATTCTAAATTTGCCGCCAAAGGGTACAGCGGGCTTAGCGCGCCAATCGGTCATATTCATTAATCGTGAACCGCGACCACCAGCCAATATGAGTGCGACGGTGTTACGAGTTAAATGACTGATATTATGATCGTGCTTATGAGTACTTGACGCTGACATTTTTCATCTCCATGTGGAATAGACTGACAACTCTTGATGTGTTTGGTAACATTCACCTAACTATTATTCCATTACGCCGAGGCTATTCATAGTGAAAAAGCAATCTAATACCGAGTCCGCTCCAGAAGGGCTTGCGGCACATGCACCATCCGGGGTGACAAACGCACTTGATTCCGATGCCATAAAAATTATCGAAGCCAGACATCATGATCCTTTCTCAGTTTTAGGTCGCCATCTCAAGAACAACCGTATTCAAGTTAAGGTGTATCTGCCTTATGCGGAAACAGTATGCTTTAGCCATAACGGCGCTGCTTTAGACCGCTTGCCCAATACGGACTTTTTTGAATATAACGCCGAACATGAGCAATTACCAGAACATTATCAATTATCCTGGGTCGACAAAAGCGGTTACAAACACGAAAATTACGACCCGTACGATTTTGGCGTTCAATTTCCGGAATTCGACCAACATTTATTCGGCGAAGGCAAACATTGGCATATCTACCAAAAACTGGGCGGACACTTACATACCGTCGATGGTATTGAAGGGGTTTTATTTGCAGTATGGGCGCCTAATGCCGGCAGAGTCAGCGTGGTAGGCGATTTCAATCACTGGGACGGACGCTGCAACCCGATGCGCAGTTTGGGCGGCAGCGGCATCTGGGAACTGTTTGTGCCGGGCTTGCATGCCGGCTGTTACTATAAATTTGAGATTCTAAACCGTAACAGCCATGAAGTTCTGTTAAAAACCGATCCTTACGGTCAGCAATTCGAGTTCCGCCCCAATACCGCGTCCGTCGTAATTAACGAAGACAGCTATGTTTGGGAAGACCAACAATGGATGAGTGACCGCGTGCGCCACAATTGGCTGCATGAACCTATGTCTATTTATGAAGTGCATCTGGGCTCCTGGCGACGCGACCATCTAGGCAATTTCCTGAATTATCGTCAACTGGCCGAGCAGCTAGTCGATTATGTCAAAGACATGGGTTATACCCATATTGAATTATTACCAATCACCGAACATCCGTTGGACGCGTCCTGGGGTTACCAAACCACCGGTTATTTTGCCCCAACCAGCCGCTTCGGCACGCCGGATGACTTTCGCTATTTTATCGACACCCTTCATCAAAACGGAATCGGCGTCATCCTGGATTGGGTACCGGCGCACTTCCCTAAAGACAACTTTGCACTAGCCCGCTTTGACGGCAGCGCACTTTATGAACACGAAGATCCGCGTAAAGGCGAGCACCGCGACTGGGGTACGCTGATTTATAATTATGGCCGCAACGAAGTGAAAAACTTTTTGCTGTCCAGCGCCATCTTCTGGCTGGAGGAATTCCATCTTGACGGCTTGCGTGTCGATGCGGTTGCGTCAATGCTGTACCTGGATTATTCACGCAACGAAAACGACTGGATTCCCAATATGTACGGCGGCAACGAGAACCTGGAAGCGATCGACTTCCTGAGGGAGCTCAATTCCGTCACGCACCAGCAACATCCCGGCACCGTCATGATGGCCGAAGAATCCACGTCCTGGCCGCAAGTCACCCGTCCGACCTGGACCGGCGGTTTGGGTTTCTCGATGAAATGGAATATGGGCTGGATGCACGACACCTTGGCTTACATGAGCCAGGAGCCGATACATCGCAAATACCATCACGACCAGCTCACGTTCGGCATGCTCTATGCGTTTACCGAAAACTTCTGCCTGCCTTTCTCCCACGACGAAGTCGTGCACGGCAAAGGCTCGTTAGTCAGCAAAATGCCCGGAGACGAATGGCAGCGCTTCGCCAACCTTCGGCTGCTGTACACCTTAATGTTCACCTACCCCGGCAAGAAACTGCTATTCATGGGCTGCGAATTCGGTCAAGGTACGGAATGGAACTTCAACAAGGACTTGGACTGGTATGTTCTGGATTATGCACATCACAAAGGCGTACAGACATTGGTAAAAGACCTGAATCATCTTTACAAAAAACATCCCGCTTTATATCAACACGATTTCGATCACCATGGCTTTGAATGGATCGATTGCCACGACGTGCAACAATCCATCATCAGTTATCGGCGTAAAACCGAGCATGAAGATTTGATCGTGGTGCTGAACTTTACCCCGGTAATGCGTGAACAATACCGGATTGGCGTACCGCTGCCAGGCACCTATACGGAAATATTCAACTCCGACTCCGGATATTATGACGGCGGCAATGTCGGCAATGGCGCAGCATTATCGGAGCCCACGCCCTGGATGAACCAGCCTCACTCCATCAGCCTTACGTTACCGCCTCTGGGTGGCATAATCTTGAAATTATAACTATCAAAATTCAGCTCCCTACATTTAATCAAATTACAGCGAAGGTAAATGAAAAAAATACTTTTTGTCACCAGTGAAGCCCATCCTCTGATTAAAACAGGAGGTTTGGCCGATGTCTCCGGTAGTCTGCCCAAGGCGCTATCGGAATTGGGTGAAGATGTACGCATTATCATGCCTAACTATCAGGCCATCAACAGAACGGAAGAAGTCCGCTACTTAAGCACGGTTTATGTCAACAATTATGCCGTGAATATTCTGGAAACCCGGCTGCCCGGTACCGGCGTCACCGTGTGGCTGGTCGATTGCCCCGAATTTTTTAATTATCCGGGCAATCCCTATGTCGATGAACACGGCAAACCATGGGCCAACGGCGCGGAACGTTTTGCTTTATTTTGCCGCGTCACTGTCGAAGTTGCGATGAACCGGAGCTGGCTGGATTGGAAACCCGACATCGTCCACTGCAACGACTGGCAGAGCGGCTTGGTGCCTGCCCTGCTATCGTTGGAATACAGCCGTCCGGCTATTGTTTTTACGATACATAATATGGCTTACCAGGGCATATTCCCAAAAGCGACTTACCTTTCGTTAAATTTGCCGGGCCAGCTTTGGAACCCCCATGGCATAGAATTCCATGACATGTTGTCGTTTCTTAAAGGCGGCCTGGTTTACTCGGACCGTATTACCACTGTTAGTCCAACCTATGCCAAAGAGATTCAAACCGCCGAATTCGGCTACGGACTGGAAGGCCTGCTGAGTTACCGGAAAGACTTCCTGAGCGGCATTATCAACGGCATAGATTCCGACCACTGGAATCCCGAAACCGATGCCAACATCGTCCAAACCTTTAACCACTCAACATTAAATAAAAAACAGCTCAACAAAGCGGCATTACAGGAAAAGGTCTCCTTACCGGTTGATAAAAGCATTCCCGTGTTTGGGCTTATCAGCCGTTTAGTAGAACAAAAAGGCATAGACCTGATATTGGAATGTCTCCCCGAAATGCTGACGCATCCGTTGCAATTCGTATTGCTTGGCAGTGGGAATAAAGGCTTTGAACAGCGCCTGCATAATTTTGCCGAAAGCCACCCCGATAAAATATCAATTACTATCGGCTACGATGAAACACTGGCGCACCTAATTGAAGCCGGCGCGGACATCTTCCTGATGCCGTCGCGCTTTGAACCTTGCGGTTTAAACCAGATATACAGCCAACGTTACGGTACTATCCCCATTGTCAGAAAAACTGGAGGGCTGGCCGATACCGTCATTGATACCGTTCCGGAAACGCTAAATAACAATACCGCAACAGGGCTGGTTTTCAATGAAGCCAACGCGGGGACGCTGATGGAAGCCATCAAACGCTCGCTGATTTTATACAACCATTCCAAAACCTGGAAACAGTTACAAATAAACGGCATGCAAAAAGACTACTCCTGGAGTAAAAGCGCCAAGCAGTACATGACCTTGTATAGCCACCTGTAAAGCAATTATCGTCACCCCGCTCAATTTATGAAAACCAAGACCGTAACACTGCATACGGTCTTGGTTGATCTTGTTAAGGTATGCAAAACTCGCTGCCGAGCAATTAGTAAACATATCAAATGACATTTAAATCAGCCCGTAGCGGATTTGTTATTGCCGTCATTGTTGTCGGTTTGTTACACCTATTTTTTGAAATCAACCTGCAATGGCTGATATTGCCAAGCGGCATTTATTTGGCGCTAATTATTTACGGATCGGCAATCATTCAATCTAATTTTCATACCCAGGCCTATTGTTATGGAAATGTTTCCGAGAAAGAAATTGCCCTTTCGTTTGACGACGGTCCAAATCGTCAATATACCCCGCAGGTACTCTCAACTTTAGCGCAATACAATGCATCGGCAACTTTTTTCGTCATCGGCAAGAACATCCGAGGCAATGAGGGCATTTTGAAACAGATCGATGCAGACGGGCATAGTATCGGCAACCACAGCTACACGCATTCTTTTTACATCGATTTTAAAAGCCAGCAAGGCTTTAAAGATGAACTAAACCGGACTGCCGAAAGTGTGTTTAATATCATCGGCAAACGCATGAAATTATTCCGCCCGCCTTACGGAGTAACCACACCCAACCTTGTAAAAGCGTCAAAACTGTTGAATTACAACATTATAGGCTGGAGCATCCGCTCGTTCGATACAACGAGCGATAACATACAAACCATAAGCAAACGCGTACAAACACAAATAAAGCCTGGCGCAATTATCCTGTTTCACGACACTTCGGACAGCACCGTTCAGGCGCTAAAGCAAACGCTTAATTTTACGAAAGAAAATGGCTATAAGATCGTCAGCGTGGAACGGCTTTTAAAAATTGAAGCTTATGAATAACGGCGCAACGACAAAATGATACCGGCTACCCGGTATATGCAGCTCGAATATTTATTAAATATCTTGATCGCATATAAACATCGGAGAGAAAACCAAGGCTCATTAATATCCGTATTCCCCGAATTGTCGATAAAGCTGAGCTGAGCAGTTTGTCTGCTCAACGAAACTTATGCCCTTGGGTAAAAAGCAAATTATTATCCAGCCATGATTTTTTATAAGAACTTTTCTATCTATATCCAAAGGTAAAGCTAATGGATAGAAAGCAAAAACAAGCCCTGAGACTTAAGTAAAAAGTTTCCCATGTTTTTAGGCACCATGTTACTATTCAATAATTTATCAATCTAACTTGGCATAGCTTTTACTTTTGAACGGTCTTGCCGCTTAATGATCGGCTCTATTGGTCGCCCTCAAACGATGAATTTAAAAAAGCTTATTAAAAATATTTACCAAGTGCGGATATTTTAAAATAGCCTATCGATTAAACGTAAATAATATAATGTCTGAATATCCTATGAGCAATTCACCAGAGCCATTTATAAAACGAAATCTGGCGACGATTATAACCCTAGTTTTAATCACTGTACTTTTCCTGGCGTTTTTCTGGTCCTCTGTTGTTATATCGATAAAATCCGGGGAAGTGGGCGTTTTATACAGGCGGTTCGGACAAGGGACAGTGACCGATATGACGTATCCGGAAGGTATTACACTGATATTCCCCTGGAATATCATGTATATTTACGACACTAGAATTCAACAGCATCCGCACAATATGGTAGCTTTAACCAAGGAAGGACTAAAAGTTGAATTGGAAATATCAATTCGCTATTACCCTGAACTGGAAACCGTAGGAATATTACATCAGCGTGTTGGTCCTGACTATTTAAATAAAATAGTCATTCCCGAAGTAGAATCCAATATCAGAGTTCAGGTCGGCCAATTAACGATTGACCAAATGTATTCACCTGACCCGGCTCTTCTTCAGCTTATGGTGAATGATACAATGGACCAACTGGAAAAAAACTATATTACAATTCAAGGCGTAGTTATTACTCGGATTACATTGCCGCAATCAATTGAAACGGTAATGGAGAACAAAATTGAGTCTAAAGAGCTGGCTGACACGTATGAATATCGGATAGAAGTAGAGAAACTGGAAGCCAAACGGAAATTGATCGAAGCCGAAGGTATTAAGGCCTTTAATGAAACCATTAATAAATCACTAACAACGGATATATTAAAATGGCAGGGTATTCAGGCTACTGTCGCTCTTTCTAACTCAGATAATTCGAAAATCGTTGTAATCGGCAATGGTTCTAAAGAAATGCCGATTATTTTAGGCGGCGAATCGGACTCGTCGAAGCATCAAGCAAAATGAAAAAATATGCAATTCCATTGCTGCTAGTTATTATCGCCGCGACTTTACCTATACGTTTTCTATTAGGCTATCTTTCCAGTTATCAGTATTCTCTACATAAGAGGGAAGAATTGGCAAAAATGGATGACAGCGATATTCATATTGCTGTTACGTGGAATCTACCTTTTCTGGGAGAAAGTTTTAAGAAAGGAGTAGATTTAGCACTAGAAGAAGAAAATGAGCGTGGGTTTACTTTTACAAAGAATGGCGTTCTGATACACAAGAAAATGGTTGTTCATGAATTCCATAATGATGAAAACAATAACCGTCGCGTAATAGAAAAAGTTGTCCGCGATTCGAGTATCGTCGCCGCTCTAAGCATAGAGGAATCGAATCAGGCAATTTCATCTTCGGTAAGTTATGAACAGTATGGAGTTTTATCTATATCGGCGTTTGCTACCGACCGGCATTTAACTAACCATGGTTTTAAATACACCTTTAGCATACTCCCCACTTCCCGGGAATATGCACAAGCATTAGTCAGATTTTGCGAGTTTAAAAACTATAAAAATATTGCCGTTCTATATTCGAGGCAAGGCACGGGAGGTCTTAATATCGCAATTAATTTTAGCGGTTTATTAAAAGATAAAGATATTAATGTAGTTTTCTCCCGTTCTCTCGACCCAAAGCAGCACGATTTCCGGGAATTGATCTATGAATTACAGCAGCATAATTTTGATGCTATTTTGCTCGGCGCGAAAGGAGAAATTGCCGGACGAGTAATTAATCAATTACGGACAATGGGCATCGATAAACCGCTATTCAGCGGTATAAGCATGGATGATACAGCTTTATGGAAACTCTCCGGACAAAAATCCAATAATGTTTTTGTCGCGTCCACTTACGATGATACTCAAGAAAGCGAAGATGTTAAGTCGGAAGCCTATGCTAAGTTTACAAATAGATATGGCGAACCGCCTAATTTTGCAGCAAGACAAGGCTATGGTGCATTAAGAATCCTTGCCGCAGCGATAAGGAAAAGCGATTCTACCGTACCGATTGATATAGCTGGAACTTTAAAATATAACTTTAAAAACGAGCATGGAAAAAATTTCTTTGACAATCAAGGGCGCATTGTAGACAAGCCGTTGTATATCAAAGAAATGAAAGATGGCGAATTTCGCATTGTTTTAAAACCGGAGTAAAAAATGTTTAGTTTATATTATGTTTTAATCTGCTTTCTTATCGCCTGTTTAGGAATTAAAAGAAAGTTAGGGTTTTGGGCCTATTTCTTTGCCTCTCTGTTATTAACCCCTGTAGGAGGCATTATATTAATTGCCGCTTCCGATCCGGTCAGAAAAAACCAAAAGCCGTAAACGCAAAATATATCGGGCTTATTCAATATATTCAGCAGTGATTGATTTATTAGCATCTAAAATCCATTTAAACCATTGATATCGACCGCATGATTTTCATCGTTACCGATAATCAACGTGCCGGTTTGAAAACGAACTTCCGCAATAAGCTTGGCTAACGCGCTTTTTACTTGCAGCCGGCCGACTTTTGCCTGCACCAAACGGTCTTCATATTCCAACAAGTTCAATAACTTTGGCGCTTCTTTCATCGCCCGTTCGACCAACTCGTTGACAGCCGGCTGGTAGAAAGCCACCGCTTTTTCAGCCATGCTCTCCTCGGCCATCCGCCTTGTTAAAAGCGATACGTCGACATCAATCTGAGCGCTGATAGTTCTTTCCAACTGCCCAATACCGATCCGGGTATTTCTGGAAAGCGCTTTCTGGCTCGCTAACAAACCTTCCTGCGTATTATTTTCCAATGGATAGGCGAACGACAACTGCCCTGCTAGGTTCGGTCCGGGCACATTCCGGTACACCGCATCGCCGAATGTGCTCGCACTAGCTCCTTCGCTTAAACCTTGATAACCGGCATTCAACGAAACATCCAATTGCGGCATTAAATCGCGGGTATATTTCTTTACCAGGACATTGTTAGCGTCCTGCCTTAAGTTTATCGCTTTCAGGTCGGCGCGATTTTCGATAGCTTGCGCAACCCAGCTTTTATTCAGCTGCTCAGGACTGAGATTGACCGTATCGAATTTAGGAAATTGCTCGACAGATACTTTCACCATGCCAAAGTCGTTATAAGGTGTTCCCATGGCCACCGTCAGCGCGATCTTCGCTTGTTCCAATAATTGCGTAGAAGCTACTACGCTGAGATGTTTACCGGCCAAATACGCCAACACCGCATCGATTTCAGCACGATATTTTTCCCGCATTTCCTTAACGTGCGCAGGATCTTTTTGGATGAACAACTGTTTCGCCTTATCCGCCCACTCCTGAACGCGCTGCTCGGATATACGGTTAATCTCCAACGTTTCTTCGGCAACCTTATAATCCCAATAAGCATTGATCGCATTCAATACGATTGAAGAAATCACGAAGCTCAAATCGTTCTGCGCGGCTTTATATTGCAGAATCGCCGCTTTTTCGGCGGCTCCGGCCGACTCCTCTGTAGCACCCTTCAATAACGGGATGTTCAATTGAAAGTTAACGTTCGATTGATTGCTGGTCGTTAAATCAACGCCCTGTGCGTTGGCTTGGCTCTGACCGTTCAGAGGATCTGTACGAAGGACATTGACACTAAACCCGGCTGAGATACCGGTGCGAAACTGCTTCAGAATACCGGCCTGCAACAAATGCTGATAAGATTGCAAATAGCTTAAGTTGAAAAAGCCCGACTGGTTGTAGCTGATGATCGGCGCATTACTTAACTTAGTGCTATAGCTGGACAGTACCTGATGATCGAATTGGCCGGTTTGGACTTTTACGCCGGCTTCGGCGCCTTCCACAGCCGCTTGTTGTTGCAGAATTTCCGGGGCTTGTATCAATGTGCTATTAATTACCCGAGCCAAATCGTAGACTTCGTCAGCATGGCCGATATTCGTTGAAGCAAGAAAAACCAATAGTTCAGCAACTATTTTCTTATATTTTTTATTATTGTTTTTCATAATCATACATAACATTAAAATATTAATTTATCAGTAAAACCAGCGCCCCATTGCTTTCCGGATTTACTTTGACAAATTCCTTCTTGCTTAAAATTCGGGTAAACCGAAAATCTCCAACCAGATATTAAACGTCAGCACCATCAACAGCCAATCGTCGTCGAACGTTTGATTAATGTTGAAACCGTCCGCTCGATAAGTTTTCTTCAGGCGCTCGATGACGTCCGGATTGAAGTAACCTTGGCGCTTAATCCGTTCGTAAGACAATAAATCCTCTATCCATTCGTTATTTTGCCGCAACAGATTCGGGCTGCCCGGCGCGACAAAGCTGAACTTCGGCCGGTTAATCACCGCATCCGGCACGTAGCGCCGCGCCAATTGTTTCAGGATATATTTTTCCTGCATGTTGTTGACTAAAAAATGCGGCGGGATGGTCCGGGCGCAGGCAATCACGTTAACGTCCAAAAACGGATAGCGGGCTTCGACCGAGTTCGCATACGCGACCCTGTCGCCGTGATCGGCCAGCAAATGATCGGACATCCGCAACTTAAAATCCAGGTACGAGCGCTTATGGATAGCATGCCGCCCCAGCAATTTACCGGTATCGACCGGCGCATGATTGGTGCATTCGAACTCCTCGGCCTGTTCCAAAACAGCCGATGCATACAAAGCGCGCTTGGTGTCCTTGAATTCGTGATAGTTTTTTTCGTAGAAAAACGGCTCGCCCCAGCATTCTTCCTGCAACTGCGTTTCCAGCATCGCTTCCAAACTAAAATCGTCCTGCTCGCGGTTTTGGTCCAAGCGATAGCCGACATAACCGGCAAACAATTCGTCCGCACCCTCACCGGTTAACACGACTTTTAAACCTTGCTGTTTAACCAAGCCCGACAACGCCAGCGAACAACTGTTATACGATTCCTTTAACGGTGTTTCGGCATGGAAAATCATGTCCTGCAAACGTTCCGCAATATGCTCGCTGTCGAATACCGTTTCGTGATGAATCGAATTGACCTGCGCCGCCATGATCTGCTGATAATGGCGTTCATCAATGGCTTTGTCATGAAAACCGATCGAGAACGAATGCCGCTGTTTTTCCGGCGACAAGTCATGAATCAGTCCTGCAATCAACGATGAATCCAATCCCCCGCTCAGGTAAAAACCGACCGGCACATCGGCATGCAGCCGATAGTTGACCGCTTTGCGTAATGCCTCGTCCAAACGGTCGATGCAATCCTGTTCCGAGATTTGGTTATCCAGTTCCGATTGCAGCGGATAGGTCAAATCCCAATATTCCTTAACTTTGACGTCGCCTTGCTCGACCAAGATGAAATGGCCGGGCTTTAGCGCGTGGATGTTTTGAAACAACGTACGCGGGCTGACTAGGCCCGGAAAAGTAAAAATCTGGTCCAGCCCGGTTAAATCGACGCGACGTTCAACGGCTGGATATTTAAGAATGGCTTTAATCTCGGAACCGAAAATAAAACGCTGCCCGGCCACAGTATAAAACAGTGGCGCGATGCCGACATGATCGCGCGCCAGCATCAGCCGTTTTTGCCGTTTGTCGTACAACGCAAACGCAAACTGTCCGTTCAGGCGCTGCAATAACTCAACGCCGTATTGCTCGTACAAATGCAGTATGACTTCAATATCGCAGGCGGTTTTAAAACGGTGGCCTTGCTTGATCAAATCGGCTTGCAGTTCGCGGTAGTTATAAATTTCGCCGTTGCAAATCAAGACCAGCGTATCGTCTTCATTGCTGATCGGTTGATTGCCGCTGGCCAAATCGATAATCGACAACCGCCGGAAACCCAGGCCCAATCCGGGTTCCTGGTAAAAACCGTCGTCGTCGGGACCGCGATAGGCAAAACTGTCGACCATGGTTTGCAATAACGCGCGCTCGACCGGCTGCTCCCCGGCTAAATGATAAATACCGGCTATACCGCACATCGCCTAAAAATCCTCGTCCAAAGCCATAGTCGCCTGTAAAAAGTCGGCCTGCTCGACGCTCGCCGCCGATTGGAAAAAATCCGCCAAGCGTTGCTGCCCGGACTGCGACGACATCGCTTGCAGATGGGCCTTAAGCTGCTGCAAATAGGCTTTAACAGTCTCCGCACTGAACAACGCCGAGTTATAAGTCATTTGCAGATTCAAGCCCTTATCCGGGATCGCCAGCAGGGTCAACGGATAATTGGTGTGTTCGTAGGCTTTGACGCCGCACAGCCGCAACGGTTGTTCGGCATTCAGCAAGGCTTTATCGACCGGGTAATTCTCGTAGATAAAAATGCTGTCGAACGCAACGTTAGCGCCCGACCAATTTTTAATGTCGGCCAGCGAAGAATATTCGTACTGCTGCATCGCAAACTGCTTGGCCTGTATCGCTTTCAGCCAATCCGACAACGGCATGTCGCGATCCAGTTGAAGATATAACGGCAAGGTATTGATAAACAGCCCGGCAATGCTTTCTATGCCGTCCAAATTGTTTGCCCGGCCCGACACGGTAATACCGAACAACACGCCGTCGCTGCCGCTGCGTTCCGCAACGACCAGAGCCCAGGCCGCCTGGACCAACGTATTCAACGTAACGCCCAATTGCTGAGCCAGTTGTTGCAGGGCAAGGCATTCGGCTTCGGCTATTTGATCGAACAATTCAAGGTAACCCTGCTGACCGGTCCGGTCCGTAAGCAACGCGCCGGGCTCCGCATCCTGCAAAATATCTTGCCAAAAGCGTTGCGCCTGTTGCCGGTTCTGGTTTTCCAGCCAGGCGATGTAATCGCGGTATTGCGCGGCCTGCGGCAATTGCGGCGTTTGTGCGACCAGCAATGCGTTATAGCCATGCAGCACGTCTTTAATAATCAACGCGACGCTCCAGCCGTCCAGCAGAATATGCGAATGAGTCCACAGCAAGCGCCACAGTCCGTCCGGCATTTGCACCAGCGTCCAGCGCATTAACGGCGCGCGGTCCAGCTCAAACAGTTTTTTCCTGTCGTCACCGACAAACTGCTGCCAGCGCTGTTCCGCGGCTTGCGCGCTTAACTCGCGCCAATCCAGGTCTTGCCATAGGCATTCGGTCTGTTTTAACAGCGCCTGCAACGGCCTGCTCAAGCCTTTCCAAACTACCGCAGTCCGCAATACGCTGTGCCGTTGCATCGCTTCCCGCCAAGCCTGTTGGAATAACGCCATATCCATACGGCCTTGAAAATCGTAACTTAGCTGCTCGAAATAAACGTCGGCCGAGCTGTCGCTTAAGGCGTGGAACAACATGCCTTCCTGGGTCGGCGACAGCGGATATAGCGCTTCAAGTTCGGGATACTGCGCCTGTAAGCTGCTTAGCTCTGCCGTGCTTAAGCCTGCCAATGAAAAATCCCCGGACACCAATAAGCCGTCGATAGCCGTTTGCATGGTCCGGGCAATCTGCTCGATGGTTTCGGCTTTATGCAATTGTTCGCTGTAGACGAAATCGATCCGCAAGCTGCCCTGGTAAACCAGCGCGTTGATCTCCAGTAAATACGGCCTGATGCCGCGAGCATCGTGAGTGGCTCCGTGATCTTCCTCGGCCAATTCGAACAATCCGTCTGGACTGAACAAATGGTCGAACTGGCCCAAATAATTGAACACCACTTGCGCTTTCGGCAAGGCTTTAAGCGCTTCCGAGCCGGATAAATAACGCAATACGCCGTAATCCAATCCGTTTTGCGGCAGTTTGTCCAAACCGTTCTTGACCTTCAGCAAAACTTCGCCGGGTTCGCCGTCGGCGTTGACCGCGAACGGGTAAATAGCCGTCAGCCAGCCGCAAGTCCGGGAAATATCCAAGTCGGATATCGGCTCGCGTCCATGACCTTCCAGATCGATCAGCAAATCGCCAAGACCCGACCGGTTGCGCAAACCCAACAGCAACGAGGTCAGCAAAATATCCTGGATGCGCTGGTTCTTGGCTTGCAACAGTGATTTGGTCCGCTCCGGATCGAGCACCAACGTATAGGTTTGCGCGCTGCCGCTGGTGTTTTCGCCGTTGAAATCGGTCGGCAAAGCCGCATAAGAACCTTGAGTTAACGCCGGCCAGCCGGATATTTGCCGGCTATAGCTTTGCAGCGCTTGGGTCCATTGCGCAAAGGTCGCGCTTTCCGGCAATTGCACGGCTTGGCCCTGCTGCAACTGATTGAACGCGGTTTCCAAATCCTCCAGCAAAATCCGCCACGATACGCCGTCGACGACCAAGTGATGCACGATGATCAACAGCCGCTGCTCTTGCTGACTCAACTTGAATAATAAGGCCTTGATCAACACGCCTTTTTGCAGGTTCAAATCGCCTTGCGCCTGCTCGGCGGCTTCGGCCAGCAAAGCGGTGCGCTCCGACTCGGGATATGCGGTCAGGTCTATTCTACTGAGCCGGACCGGCTTGCAATCAGGATTCAAACGCTGTTCGGGAACGGCCGCATTCGGCTGGTTGATAAAGCGGTAGCGCAAACAGGCATGATGATATTGCAACGCCTGTAAAGCTTTTTCCAGCAAATCCGGTGCAAGCGGCTGCTTGCACTTGAGCAACACGGCTTGATTCCAATGCTGGGAGTGGGCGATTTTTTGTTCGAAAAACCAATGCTGAACCGGGCTTAATTGAATCGCATCGTTATCGTTTTGCACCGGCGCGGCCACAGCGGCAGGCGCCGAAGCCATTGTAGAGCCGGCCTGTTGAGCCAGTTCGGCAATGGTTTGATGCAGGAATAATTGGTTCGGCGCCAGTTTCATTCCGGCGCGGTTGGCCTTGCTGATCAGTTGTATCGCTAAAATCGAATCGCCGCCCAACTGAAAGAAGTTATCGTGTATGCCGACTTTATCCAGCTTTAACAACTCGGCCCAAATGGCCGCCAGCGTCCGTTCGGCTTGGGTTTGCGGCGCGGCAAAATTGCTGTCGGCCGCCGGAGCGCCGCGTTCCGGCACAGGCAACGCTTTACGGTCGATTTTGCCGTTCACGTTCAGAGGCATCTTCGGCAGCACGGTGTAATACGCCGGCTGCATGTATTCGGGTAAATGCGCCGCGGCCAATTCGCGCAACTGTTTAATCAATTCGGCTTGTGAAGCTTGGACGTCGGCTACCAGATAAGCGGCCAAGCGTTTGTGCTCGTCTTCTTCATAAACCGTCACGACCGTTTCGTTGACTTGCGGATGGCCAGTCAGCACGGCTTCGATTTCGCCCAGCTCGATTCTAAAACCCCGAATTTTGACTTGGGTATCGGCGCGTCCGATATATTCCATATCGCCGTTGGCGAGCCTAAGCGCCAAGTCGCCGGAACGGTATAAACGCTGGCCGGGAAATTGCGGCAGCGTGATAAAACGTTCGCTATTGAGTTCCGGCCGGTTCAAATAGCCGCGTGCAACGCCGTCGCCGCCGACATAAATTTCGCCTTCGACATCGACCGCCACTGGCTGTTGGGCTTCGTCCAGCAAATGCAGCTCAAGGTCGGGAATCGCGACACCGATCAATTTGCTGTTGCCGTCGCGAATATCCTGCATCGTAACCGGGCGGTAACTCGAATGCACCGTGGTTTCGGTAATGCCGTACATATTGACCAGGCGCGGTGCCGAATCGCCGTGACGGAGCAACCAAGGTTCCAGCATTTTGAAATTCAACGCTTCACCGCCGAACGTCACGCAACGCAACGCTATCGCATCGGCCGGATAATTCTGGTCGACGCGAACCAGCGGCGCGAATGCCGACGGCGTTTGATTCAGAAACGTGACCCGCTCGTCGACCAGCAACTGGTAAAACTGTTCCGGCGTCCGCGCGGTTGCGTGCGGCACAACGACCAAGCGGCCACCGTATAGCAATGCGCCCCAAATCTCCCAAACCGACATGTCGAACGCAAACGAATGGAACAAGGCCCAAACATCCTGGCGGTTAAAGTTAAACCAGTGCTCGGTCGAACGGAACAAGCGCATCACATTGTGCTGGGTAATTTGCACGCCTTTGGGCTGGCCGGTCGAACCGGACGTGTACATCACATAACAAAGCGTCTGCGCCGGATCGCCCGGATAATCCACCGATAGATTTTGCTCGGAATAGCCGGCGTTAATCTTGGCCTGCTCGGCGTCCAGGTCGATCAAATGCTCGACCGCACTGAATTTGCTCGCCAAGCGGCTCTGGGTCAGCACGATGTTGGTTGCCGAATCTTGCAGGATAAACGCCAGCCGTTCCGGCGGCGCGTTGATGTCCAAAGGCAAATAAGCACCGCCCGCTTTAAGGATGGCAACAATCGCTACGACTAAATCCAAGCCGCGTTCCAATGAAAGGCCGACCACAACCTCGGGTTTCACGCCGAGCGACTGTAAATAATGCGCAAGCCGGTTGCTGCGCGCGTTTAGTTCGGCATAACTGATCGTTACGCCGTCAAACGTCAACGCCGGTGCGTCCGGCTGCTCGGCTGTCTGCCGTTGAAATTCCTGATGTAATAAAGCGTATTGCGCCATGATGTTCCTTCAGTGTGTGCGATTTTATGTATTCAATGAACCGAGAAATAATCATTTCGTCCACGAAAAACACGAAAAGCACGAAAACATTCAAAAAGATTCCAAATTACGCTGGCTCCCAGGCTCCTGCTTGGGAACCTGCACATGTCAAACAGCATATTTTTCGTGTCTTTCGTGGACAATCAATTACCTTGCCTTGCCGTCCAAACGTCTCTGAGCAACTCCGCCACCGTCTGTTCCGGATGCAGGCAACACTGTTGCAACACCGCGGTTAACCGTCCGGCAAATTCCGCGATGGTTTCGCGCCGGTATAAATCGGTGTTGTAATTCAGCGCCACTTCCAATTGCTTATTGGCCAGATTCACGTACAGCAGCATATCGAACAAACTGCCCGGCGTATTGATTTCAACCGGCGTGAAGCCGTGTTCTTTTGCCAAGCCGGCAATCACGCTACGGTCGTCCATCGTCAACACCACGTCGAACAACGGATTACGGCTTAAGCTGCGGGGCACTGACAAATCGGCGCATAACGCATCGAAAGGATAAGCCTGGTATTTGGAGGCTTCCAACACGGTTTGCTTAACCTGTGCCAGTAACTCGACAAAAGGCATGTCCGGATTGATCCGGCTGCGTAACGGCAAGGTGTTCACGTAAAAACCGATTTGCTCGTGCAGATCGACATGTTCGCGACCGGCAAAAATACTGCCGATCACAATATCATGCTGGCCCGACAACGCATGCAACACGACTTTCAGCGCCGCGGTAATACCCATAAAGACGGTAATACCCTGCTTCCGGCAAAATCCGGTAAATTGCTCGGTCTGCTCCGGCGTCAATGCAAAGCGGAAAAACTCGCCCTGATAACGATTCAAGACAGCACGCTCGTTATCAACCGGCAAGTTCAGCGGTTCGGCCGCATCCAGCTTGTTCTTCCAATAATCCCGGTGCTCTGCCCTGTCGACCGAATCCTGCCACTGGGCGTAATCCTTATAATGAATCGGCAAAGGCGGCAGCGGGTTGTCGCGATTGTCGCGATAGGCTTGGTACAGCGCAAACAGGTCCTTGGCCAGAATCTCAATCGACAGCAAGTCACTGACGATATGGTGCATCGTAATCAGCATCCAGACGCAATCCGGCAAGCGTATCAACTTGATCCTGATCAGCGGCGGCTGGCTTAGATCGAACGGGGTTTCGGCCTCTTCCCCGGCAAAATCGAGCACCGCTTGTTCGGTCGCCATCGTCATTTCCTCCAGCACATCCGGCGCAATCACCGATATTTTTTGCCGGGGCAAGCCGTCTTGTTCAATGAAATAAGTGCGTAGCGACTCATGGCGCATCAGCAAGCTCTGCACGGCTTTATGCATCGCTTCCTGATCGACGTCGGCCGGCAATTTGATCGCGGACGGCAAATTGTAAGCAACCAAGCCGGGCGCCAATTGCTCCAACGTCCATAAGCGTTTTTGCGCATTCGACAGCGGATAATCCGTTTGTTTTTCAACCGGCCTAATCGGCGCGGCTGCTTGCGGGCGTGCCGGTTTGTGTTCGGCTTGCAGCCAGCCGTCGGCATACATCGCTTCGACGCAGCGTTTAACCGCCACCACGACATAAGCAAGATCGTCGTCGCTATGCGCGGTCGAGAAAAAGCAATTCCGGCCTTCCCAGATCAGCACGCCCTGCTCCAGCAAATGCGTATTCAGTAATTCAATATCGCCCTGCATCTGGAAGCGGAACAGCGATCCGCAATAAACCATTGAAATCGGCACCTGGCGGCTTGAAAACCAGGCGTTCAAGCCCCCGCAAAACGCTTGGGTGCGCCGGTTCAGCTGTTCCTGCAATGCCGGGCCTTGGCGTTTAATCTCGGTCAATACCGCTTTGGCGGCGGCCATCGCCAACGGATGCATGTTAAAAGTGCCGGCGACGAACACGATTTTTTGCGTCGGCAACGAATCGTCGCCGTATTGCCAATAGCCGCCGTCGATGGCATTCATAAACCTTGCAGCACCTGCCACCGCGCCGACCGCCATGCCGCCGCCCAGGATTTTGCCGTAAGTCGCCAAGTCGGCCTGCACGCCGTACCACGCTTGCGCGCCGCCTTGATGCAATCTAAAACCTGTAATCATTTCGTCGAATATCAGCGCGGTGCCGCTTTGCGTTGTCAGTTTACGCAACTCGTGCAAAAACTCGCGCGGCTGCAACGACGGGTTCCGGCTTTGCACCGGCTCGACCAGTACCGCGGCCAGCGTATCGCCCAGCCGCTCGATAATTTTCAGCGATTCGGGATCGCCGTATTTCAGCACTACCACATCGTTGACAAAGTTTTGCAAAGTGCCCGGCGCCAGCGGAAAACTGGATGCCTGACCTTCCGCATCGCACCAGCCGGTCGCCAGTACGCCGTCGAAACTGCCGTGATACGAACCGCTGAATACCACCACTTTATCGCGGCCGGTCACGCCCCGGGCAATGCGCAAAGCAACCATCACCGCTTCCGAACCGGTATTGAAAAAAGCCACCCGCTCCAGGCCGGTCAGCTCGGTCATCAACTCGGCCACTTCGCCGGTCAAGCGCGACATCGGTCCGATGGCTAGACCGTCGCGCTGCAATTCGTCGAGCAAGGCTTGTTTGACAAAATCCGGATTGTGGCCGAATAAATTCACGCCGAATCCCATCGTAATATCGACGTACTCGTTACCGTCTATGTCCCAGGTTTTGGCGCCGCGCGCATGCTCGAACGCAATCTGGTAGACCAGTTCTTTCCATTCCGGCCGGAACGCGACATTGCGGTTATGGGCCAGCACTTTCTTGTGCCGGGCCGCATAGCCTTTGGATTTTCCGGTTTGGCTGTTAAAGCGTTGCGCCAGCTTATCGATATAAGCCTGTTTCTCGGCATTCCATTGCGCATTTTTTTGCGTTTGGATTTCCTTATATAAACCCGCGATTCCTGCTTTAGGTTGCGGCGTCGGCACTGCAACCGATGCGGCCATCGCAGGCTGGGCTGTTTCCTGCGCAACCGGCAAACCTTGCAAAACCTGCAATTGCTTCTCGAACAATGCGGTCATTTCCTGCATTTGCCGGTTCATGATCCGTTCCATTGCGCTTCCGCCGGCACAGGAAACGGCCGGTATCGCATTAGACACGGCTTGCATCGGTTGCGGAACCGGTGATTCGACGGCTTCGGGTAAAACCTGATTTAAATAATCGACGATTTTCGCAACGGTATCGACCGACTGATAAAACTCGGTAATCGCGATGTTGACGCCGTAACGGCGTTCCAAAGCCTGCTGCATTTGTACGATTAATAAAGAATCCAGGCCCATCGCCATGAAATTCTGGTTCTCGGCTATGTCTTCGACCGGGATGCTGCTGATCTCTTTCAGCAATTGCTTAACCGCGGTCGCAAGTTCGGGTGTTCGGTTCGACATGGTGGTTTCCGTGGAGACTAAAGATGTAACAGGCGGCAACGCAACGTCGTCCAGCCAATACGATTTGCGTTGGAACGGGTAATTCGGCAATACGACGGCGGGCTTGGCCGGATGGTTGTAAACAGCTTGCCAGTCCAGATTAACCCCGGCCGTATAAAGTTCGGCCTGCGCTTGTTTAATCTGCTGCTTGTCGCTGCGCCCTTTTTGCAACGACGCAATCCATCTTGCATCTTGTGCGCTACTGCATTGCCGGCCTAAACCGGACAACACCGCATGCGGGCCGCATTCCAGAAACAGCCGGTAGCCTTGGGTCAGCAAATTTTCAACGGTTTGCCGGTAATGCACCGCTTCGCGCAGGTGCTTGCGCCAGTGCAATGCGTCGATGTGCTGGAGCGGTTTGCCGTCCAGGTTGGAATACAACGCAATAGCCGGTTTTTGGTAAACGATTTGCGCGGCGACCTGCTCAAACTCTGCAAGAATCGGTTCCATCAGCATCGAGTGAAAAGCATGCGATACTTGCAGGAACTGGTAATTGACGCCCTGTTGTTGCAGCTGGGTACAGATAGCGCTCACGGCATCTTTAAGCCCGGAGATGACCTGTAGAGACGGCGCGTTATAAGCCGCAATCACCACATCAGGGTTATTCGCCAGCATTGGGGACAACTGCTGTTCAGAACAAAATACCGCCGCCATCGCGCCGTTTTCCGGAAGGCTTTGCATCAAGCGGCCGCGCACAGTCGCCAGTTTTAAGCCGTCTTGCCAGGAAAATACGCCGGCAACACAAGCTGCGACATATTCGCCGATACTATGGCCCGCGACTGCGCTAGGTTGTAAGCCCCAGGACTGCCACAATTGCGCCAACGCATATTCGATTGCAAACAGCGCCGGTTGCGTATAGGCAGTTTGATTGATCCGGCCGGAGCCAGTCTGAGATGCCTCATTCGGATACAGCAAATCCAGCAACGAAAATTGCAGCTGCTCGCGGCAATACCGATCGCATGCATCCAATGCCTCGGCAAAAACCGGCTGCGATTCGTACAGCTCGCGTCCCATGCCGACATATTGAGCGCCCTGCCCTGTGAATAAAAACACCACTTCGGTATTAGAAACGTCCGTCACCGAATAATCGGACAAAGCCTGTTGCAGTTGTTCGTGCGTTTCGCCGACGATTGCCAGGCGTTTTGCTTCGTGATTGCGGCCGATCGCCGACGCGATTGCAACATCGGCCAATCGCGGCTCCGTTTGTAAAAACAGGCGATAACCCGCCGCCAGGTCGGCCAACGCGGCATCGTTTTTAGCCGACAGCAGCAATAAGTGATGATTGTCTTCAACCGCTACTGCGGGCGCATCGCCAGGCACATATTGTTCGACGATCACATGCGCATTGGTGCCGCTGAAACCGAAAGAACTGACGCCGGCAATACGGGTACCCGCTTGGTCCTGCCAATCGGAACCTTGCGCGGTTACTTGGATCGGCATGCGCTGCCAGTCGATCTGCGAACTGGGGCTATCGAAATGCAGATGTTTCGGCAATTGCCGATGTTGCAAAGCCAACACGACCTTGATGAATCCGGCGATACCGGCTGCGGCTTCCAAATGGCCGAAATTGGTTTTTACCGACCCGACCCATAACGGCGATTGCCGTGCTTCGCCCTTGCCGAACACTTCCGCCAGCGAATTGATTTCAATCGGATCGCCGAGCCGGGTGCCGGTGCCGTGCGCTTCGATATAAGAAACTTGTTCCGGTTTGACACCGGCATTTGCCAGAGCCTGTTTGATAACGGCCTGTTGCGAAACGCCGTTAGGCACGGTCAGCCCGCCGCTGGCGCCGTCCTGGTTGACCGCGCTGCCGCGTATCACAGCAAGGATACGATCCTTATCGTCAATAGCCGCTTGCAGGCGTTTTAAAATCACGACGCCGCAGCCTTCGCCACGCCCGTAGCCGTCCGCGCTTTCCGCAAAGGTTTTACAGCGGCCGTCCGCCGATAGCATATGCGCGGTCGAAAAAGCGATGCTGTTCGCCGGCGTAACCATCGCATTGACGCCGCCGACAATCGCCCGGTCGCATTCGCCTGACCGTAAAGCTTGGCAAGCCAAATGCAGCGCGACCAGCGACGACGAACAAGCCGTGTCGACCACGATGCCCGGTCCGGTCAAACCCAATAAATAAGACAATCGCCCGGCCGCGACGCTAAGCGCGTTGCCGGTTTCGTAATACGCGTCGATGTAGCGGCTGTCGGCGTTCAGCACTTTATTCGCGTAATCGCCGGCCGCCATGCCGACATAAACGCCGGTTCTGGTTTTAAACAGGCTGTCGGGAGCGATATTGGCGTTTTCCAAAGCCTGCCAAGTGGTTTCCATCAACAAACGCTGCTGCGGATCGAGGCTCAATGCTTCGCGCGGCGTCATGCCGAAAAACTGCGGGTCGAATTCATCGATACGCGTATTTAAAAAGCCGCCGTAACGGGTGTGCATTTTGCCCGGCGCATCCGGGTCGACATCGTAATACTGATCGATAGGCCAACGCTGCGCCGGCACTTCGCTCACCGCATCGACGCCGCCGGCCAGCAATTGCCAGAATTTCTCCGGATTCTCGGCGCCGCCCGGAAAATGGCAGCCGATGCCAATGACCGCAATCGGCTCTTTGCTTTGCTTTTCAAGGTCGCTGACTTTAGCGCGCAGGTTTTGAATCTCGCGCAAAGCGTTTTGCATTAACTGCGTGGTTTTATCGGTCATGGGTGTAAATTAATTTTCTGTTTTTTGCAACGAATAGAACACGGATGACACGGATTAATACAGATAAAACAAAATTTTTTCATAAAACTATCAAAGCGATTCATAAAATGCATAAAAACTCGGCTCCAGCTTTTTCAAAAATCCGTTTAAATCCGTCTTAATCAGTGCGATCCGTGTTCTATTATCCAATTAGGCTTCTACCTATTTCCGCTTAATTCCGCCAATTCCCGGGCCAAAAGTTCGGCAATATCGCCTTCGAATGTTTCCTCAGCCGAAGCTTGATCCGCCGGTTCTGTAAACCAGTCGGGCAAAATATCTTTCATGACGTAGGCTTGCAAATCTTCCAAGGTCGGATAATCGAATACCAGCGTCGACGACAGAGGTTTTTTCAGTTCGGCTTCCAAGCGATTTCTCAATTCCACCGCCATCAACGAATCCAGGCCCAAATCGAACAAGCGCCTGCGCTGCTCGATAGCTGTCGTTAAGCCCAAGACCGACGATACTTTCTCGTGCAGGAAACGCTGCAATGCCGTCTTGCGTTCAGCCAAGCTCAAGCCGTCCAGCTTGTCGATAAACCCCGGCGATTTGGCAGACGCTGCCGGCGCGCCTGTTTGCTGTTTCAAGCCGGACAGGAAAGCCGGGGTAATCGCGGTTAACGATTGCTGCCAATACTTCGACCAATCCAGATCCAACACGCCGGCTTGGGTAACTTCTTCGGCCATTAACGCCGCCAAAGTCGCCAAGCCTTGTTCCGGTTTAATCTGCTGCCAGCCTAATTTCAATACGCGTTGCTGGTCTTGCGCCTGCAAGCCTTTCAACATCCCGACCTCGCCCCACGGTCCCCAGTTGATGCTCAAGGCCGGCAGGCCTTGCAACTTGCGCAGGTGCGCCAAAGCATCCTGGAATGCATTCGCGGCCGCATAGTTGCCCTGCCCCGGCGCGCCGAGCAACGCGGTCGCCGACGAGAATTCGATGAAGAAGTCCAACGCCAGGTGTTGACTGTAACGGTGCAAATGCCAACTGCCGTTGATCTTGGGTTTGAGGGCACTCTGGAAGCGCGCCCAGTCCAGCTGTTGCAGCATGCCGTCGTCGAGTTTGCCGGCGGCATGGATGATGCCGGCAAGCGGCGGCTGGCTGGCTTTCATTTGTTCGAACAGGCGCTGCACCTGCTCGCCCTGGCCGATGTCGGCGACGATGACCTCAACGTGGGCTTGCTGCTGTAACGCGTTCAGCTGTTCCTGGACTTGTTCGTTGGCCGGGTTGACGCTGTTCAGTATTAAGTGGGTCGCGCCTTGCTGGATCAGCCATTCGGCCATTTTCAGGCCCAGACCGCCGAGGCCCCCCGTAATCAGGTAGCTGTGCTGCGGCTTGATCGCGCCGGTTTGATGACTGAGCACGATTTTGCCGGTATGCCGGGCTTGGGCCATGCACTGGAACGCGTCGGCCGCACGTTCGAGCGGATAGCACTGCACCGGCAGTGGTTTTAAGGTTTGCTGTTGCAAGCGCTCGCCCAAGTACCCGAACAGATCTTGGATCAGTTCAGGGTGTTGCTGCCCTACTTCGCCGAGGTCGAATGCATGGTAACCGACGTCGGGCCGCTGTTGTTGCATCTGTTCGGCACTCAGGATGCCGAGTTTGCCGATTTCGATGTAGCGGCCGCCTTGGGCCAGGCAGCGCAGGTTTTCCAGGATGAAGTCGCCATTCAGGCTGTTCAGCACGATGTCGACGCCGTGGCCGCCGGTGGCGGCATTGATCGCGTTAGCGTAGTCGGCTTGGCGCGAGTGGTACAGGTATTTGATGCCTTGGGCTTTGAGCAGCGGCCATTTGTCGGGATGGGCGGTCGCGTAAATTTCAAGGCCGTACTGCTGGGCGATTTGGATCGCGGCCTGGCCGACGCCGCCGGCCGCGGCATGGATCAGGATACGCTCGCCGGGTTGGACTTGCGCCAGCTGTTCAAGGCCGTAGCCGGCGGTCAGGTAAGCCAACGGGATTGCAGCCGCGTCCAGGTCGCTGAGCCGGTCCGGGGTCTTAATCACGTAACGGGCGTCGACGTTGACGTGGTCGGCCATGCTGCCGGGTGTCAGCACGGCCATGACCCGGTCGCCGAGGTTGTATCCCTCGACGCCGGCGCCGATTTGACTGACGATGCCGGCGCCTTCGAAACCGAACGGGACGTCTTCGGGCTGGCGGCCCGGAAATTTAAGCATGCCTAGCGCATGCAGCACGTCCTTGAAGTTCAGGCCGCTAGCGGTGACGCGGATTTGCAGTTGGCCGGCAGCCGGAGCCGGAATTGCGCTTTCGCGCAGTTGTAGGCAGTCGATGCCGACGCCGTTCAAATGCAGCCGGCGCTCAGTAGCGTGGTGGTCGGTGCCGGCTGTTGGCTGGACTAGGTCAGCCGGCTGGCTGCGCCGTTGCAGGCGCGGCACGTAGCGATCGCCTTGGCGGTAGGCGATCTGGTCTTCGACAATGGGACTGCCAGCCGCTTGGGAAGCCGTCGGGTTTAGTTTTTGGATTTGCCGTTGCAGTTCGTCGACGAGCTGTTGCGCTTCGGCGGCTGCGGCGCCGGTGCCGCTTTGGCGGTCGGGATCGAGATCGATGCGCAAACAATGGAGTTCGGGTTGTTCGAGCGCGATGACTTTGCCCAGGCCGAGCAGCGGCGCTTGCAGCAGGTTCACCCGGCTTTGCAAGGCGGCGCCTTCGCCGCCGGGGGCGTGATCGAGGCTACGATAGACGGCTTGCGCGCCGCGGGTAACCAAGGTCAATATGCGCGACTGACCGGCAGACGCGGCCGCCAGGGCCTGCACCAGGTGCAGGACGCTGGCGCAGCTGTGCTGTTGCGCTTGATCAATCAGAGTATCGGCGTCGCTTTGATTGCCGAACGCGCCGTCAAGATCGTCCAGGGATTCGCTCCAGGCATGGACGATGCCGGCGGCGTCAGGATGCTCGGCCAGCAGTGTGCGGTAATGTTCGGGCTGCATCGGATCGAGCTGGCTATGGCGAGCGTCGAGCCGGCGGTAGTCGGGACCGCGGCGGATGCAATGGCTGTTCGGCAGTTCGGCGCTGAGCCGGTCGGCCAGCACGCCCGGTTCGATGAACAACAGCCAATGCGCTTGGCTGGCGCTGGTGGCATCGCGGCTTTCGAGCGGCTGGGCTTGCCAGGCAATCCGGTAGCTGTCCAGCGGGCGCTGAGCTTGATTGCATAGTTGGCCGGCACTGACCGGGCGCAGCAGCAGTTGTTTGACGGCCGCCAGCGCTTGGCCTTGGCGGTCGTAGAGCTGCAAGTCGGCCTGGTAGTAGTCGGCGTTATCAGCCGGGGCGCTCAGGCTGGCTTGACAATAGACCGCATCGGCGCCGCTGCGGTACAGGTCCAGTTGCGCCAGGCCGACCGGCAGGTAGCGTTGGCCGTTGTCTTTCGGCAACGCGGCTTTGAGAAGTTGCAGGCAGCTGTCCAGCAGGGCCGGATGCAGCAGGTGCTGGCCGGCCTCAATGGCGTCGGCCGGCGCCAGGGTGATCAAGCCGGAGACAGTGTTGTCCTGGACGCTGAGACTGCGAATGCATTGGAAGCGCGGGCCGTAGTCGAGGCCTTGCTGGCGGTAGCGCTGATAATAGGCTTCGATGTCTGTGTCGGTAGCTTGCGCGGTCGCGGCCGGGATATTATCCGGTAGTTCGTCGCCGGGATCGTCGCTGAGGCGGACGCTGCCTTCGGCGTGCAGGGTCCACGGGCCTTGATGTTGGTCGGCTTCCGGGCAGCTTAGGATGCTAAAGCGGTAACCGTCGCCGGCCGGCTCGAGCAAGGTTTGCAGGCCGATCGGGCGGTCGACGATGAGGACTTGGCGAATGCTCAGGTCGTGGATGCTGAGGCGGTCGCAGTGCAACTGTTGCTTGCTGGCGGCCAGAGCCAGTTCGAGGTAGCCGGTAGCCGGGAACACGGTATGCGGCGGCAAGCGATGGTCGGCCAACCAGCCCGGCCGGTCGGGGCTGACGACGGTCTGGTATTGGATCGTGCGCAACGCTGACGGCAGTTTACCGCCTAATAGCGGATGGCCGCTGCTAAACGTTCGGGCTTCACGCTGGCTGGGAGCCAGCCAATAGCGCTGGCGCTGGAATGGATAGGTCGGCAGTACGAGCTTGGCCGGTTTGTACTCACCGTAAACCGCGGTCCAATCAATTTTTTCGCCGTTCAAATAGCGTTCTTTCAGGACATGCCAGCGGCTGGTGACAGCGGGGTCGATTGCCGCCGGTTGCGTTTGGCCGGTGGTGGTGGCGGCACCTTGCACGAGAGCTTGCAGTTGCAGACGGGCTTGCTCGAGGTTACCGGCCAGGATCGCGCTACGGTAAGCAAAATGTTGGCGGCCGACTGCGGCCGTGTAGCAGGCGGCGGCATAATCGAGTTCGGAATGAACGCTGAAGTAGTCGAGGTAGCGCAGCTGCAAGGCATGCAGCGCGGCTTCGCTTTTCGCCGATAGCGGCAACAGGGCATAGTGTTCGGGCGCTAACGCGGCGTCGGCGGCCGGCACTGGCGCTTCTTCGACGATCACGTGGGCGTTGCTGCCGCTAAAACCGAACGCGCTAACCCCGGCCAAGCGGCGCTTATCGCCGCGCGGCCAAGCCACCGGCTCGCTGACGACGCGGACCGGCAAGCCGTCCCAGTCGATATGCGGGTTCGGCGTTTGGTAATGCAGTTGTTTCGGCAGCTGCTGGTGTTGCAAAGACAATACCAGTTTGATCAAGCCGGCGATGCCGGCGGCCGCTTCCAAGTGGCCGAGATTGGTTTTGACAGAGCCGATCAACAGCGGCTGCGCGGCGCTGTGCGAAGCGCCGAACACGGCCGCCAGCGCATTGACTTCGATCGGGTCGCCGAGCGGCGTGCCGGTGCCGTGGGCTTCGATGTAGTCGATCAAGTCCGGCGTGACTTTGGCATGGCTCAGGGCCTGTTCGATGACCGCTTGCTGCGCCAGGCCGTTCGGCACGGTCAGGCCGCCGCTGGCGCCGTCCTGGTTGACCGCGCTGCCGCGAATCACGGCCAGCACGGTGTCGCGGTCGGCCAATGCGTCGCTGAGCCGTTTCAGCACCACAATGCCGCAGCCTTCGCCGCGCACGTAACCGTTCGCGGCTGCGTCGAAGGTCTTGCAGCCGCCGTCCGGCGACAGCATGTTGGCTTGGGAAAAATTAACGCTCAAAGCCGGAGCCAACATTAGATTGACGCCGCCTGCCAAGGCCAAGCGGCATTCGCGCTGCCTGAGGCTCTGGCAGGCCAAATGCACGGCCGTCAGCGACGACGAGCAAGCGGTGTCGACCGCCAAGCTCGGGCCGGTAAAGCCTAAAGCGTAGGACAATCGTCCAGCGGCGGCGCTAAACGCATTGCCGGTGCCGTAATAAGCGTCAATCGTTTCGGCATCGCCGCCCAGCAGACGTAAGCCATGATCGTACGCGCCTATGCCGACAAACACGCCTGCCGCGCTGTCAAACAGTTGCTCGGCCGACTGCCCTGCATTTTCCAACGCTTCCCAGGCCACCTCCAACAGCAGGCGCTGCTGCGGATCAAGCGATAAAGCTTCGCGCGGCGAAATACCGAAAAACTGCGGATCGAAGTCGTAAACGTTTTTTAAATAGCCGCCTAATGGACTGGATATTTTTCCGGCTTGATTCGGTTCGGCAGAAAAATAATCTTGCTGGTTCCAATGGTCCGCCGGAACCTCTTCCATCGCATCGAGACCTTCAAGCAAGGCTTGCCAATAGCGTTCCGGCGTATCGACGCCGCCGGGGAAGCGGCAACCCAAGCCAACCACCGCAATAGGCTCGGATTGAATAATTTCCCGCTGCTGGCCTAATTGTTCGGCCAGCAACGCTAATTTAACCGCGGAAAACTGCGCCATTCTTTGTGATAAGTTGTCTTCTGCCATGAAAGCTTATGATGGATAAAGTTTCGGTAACTGTATATAATTTAATGGAACACTGATTGCACGGATAAAAAAGAAAAATAAAATCCGTTTAAATCCGTCTCATCAGTGTCATCCGTGTTCCATTTTCAAACAATCAGCCTCCGGCCAATAACGGGCCACATCCAGATGTTGGTCTTCTTCCTTAAACTGGGCTAACAACAACGGCTCAAAACGCTCCCGGTGATCGCCGAGACGGAACTTGCACATCATCGCGCGCATTTCGTATTTCCTGAAACCGGCCATCAAGGCCTGTTTTTCCACGTCGGTTAAATCCGGATGCCAAAAATCGATGATCAAGACCGTTCTTGGCTTATCGCTGCGATTCCAGACTTCATGCTCGAACGAGTCTTCAAAAATGAAAACTTCGCCGTTGCGCCAATGCAGTAAATTGTCCTTGACCCGCATTGTACAGTCTCCCGGCACATCCAAGCCTAAATGCGCACGCAACCTGAACGCATCGATGCTGCAATGAGCAATCAGGTGCGAACCTGCGGCCTGACGCGAAAACAAGCAATCGCCCCAAGGATACTCGAAACAATGTCCCGACAGGGTGTTTACAATCTCGACTGTTTTAGGACAATGTTTTTGGAAATCACGGATAGGAGTTCCCATGTAATACATCGGGACCACAGACCACATATTCTGCTGGGCCAACCCGCCCTCATAGCCCAAAAAATCGCAATCGGACGACAGGCTCATAATTTCGTCCCGGATGGCCGAGAAAGCACTCTCAAGCTGAGCGGCCCACGGATAATCGGCTTTGTCATGCACCGGCTTGTAATTAAGGCCGGGAAAGATCGGCAATACGTTCGGTCTTTGCATGTCGTTGACGATTGCCGGTATTTCTCCGGCCAATGTCCGCAAAAAGACTTTGACCCTGTCCAAGGAGGAATCGCCGTCCATGATCGCATCCCAATAACCGCCCTGCCGCATTATATGGACAATGTCTTTTTGTAGCTGTCCTTCGCGCGTTCCACAATCATCAGGTACCATGCCAGACTCCTAGTTCATTAATCGTTGAGTAATTTCATCATCGGAACAGTCTTCCAATGCATCCAGTAAGCCGCTAAGCTCAAATAAGTCCCGGTCTGTTAGCGTTTGCCCGGCGGCTTGCTCCGGTTTTTTATCGCCGGCCGCCAACACCTGCTCGGCCAAATGTTTAGCCAACGCTTCCAGCGTCGGGTAATCGAAAATCAAAGTCGACCGCAATTTCTTGGCCGTCGCATTATCCAAACGGTTTTTTAACTCTACCGCCATCAGCGAATCCAAACCAAAATCGAACAAGCGTTCTCTCGGATCGATAAGCGTGGATTTAGGCAACGCCAATACCGTGCAAATTTGTTCGCGCAACCAATCGTTCAAATAGTCGTGCTGTTGTTCCGCTGGTAATGCATTCAGCCGGTCGATAAAACTTGGCTCAGGCTTTTGCGGCGTTTGGATTTTTGCAAGACCGTTAAGCAATGCCGACGGATAATGCCGGCTGAACTTCGGCCAATCGACCTGCATTACCCCAACCTGGGCCGCACTGACGATCATCAACTGCGATAAAGCTTGCAATGCCGTTTGAGGGCTCATCGCTTCGACACCTTGAGCTTGCCAGTGATTGTTATTATTTGCCGATAAACGCGCAGCCATGCCGACCTCGCCCCACGGTCCCCAGTCGATACTCAAGGCCGGCAAGCCTTGTAGGCGCCGCTGGTGCGCCAGCGCGTCCTGGAACGCGTTCGCGGCCGCATAATTGCCCTGCCCCGGCGCTCCCAACAGTGCGGTCGCCGACGAGAATTCGATGAAAAAATCCAAGGCCCGGTCTTGGCTGTAACGATGCAAATGCCAACTACCGTTGATCTTGGGTTTTAGGACGCTATGAAAGCGTTGCCAGCCCAGCTGTTGCAGCATGCCGTCATCGAGTTTGCCGGCCGCATGGAAAATGCCGGCTAACGGCGGGCGGTGCTGCCGGATCCACTCGAGCAGCCGGGCGACGGGCTGCTCTTGGCCGATGTCGGCGACGAGCACGTCGACTTGGGCGTGCTGTTGCAAGTTTTTTAGTTGTTCCTGCACCGAGGCGTTAGCCGGGTTCAAGCTGTTCAGGATGACATGGGTCGCGCCCTGTCCAATCAGCCATTCGGCCAGTTTCAGGCCCAGGCCGCCGAGGCCGCCGGTGATCAGGTAGCTGTGCTGCGGTTTGATCTTTTCCGGCCGATGGTTCAGTACGATTTTGCCGGTATGTTGGGCTTTAGCCATGCATTGGAATGCGGCGGCAGCTTGTTCGAACGGATAGCACTGCACCGGCAACGGGCTCAGGGTCTGTTGTTGCAAACGCTCGCCGAGCTGTTGGAACAGGGTTTGGATCAGTTCCGGCTGTTGTTGGCCGACGTCGCCGAGGTCGAACACGTGATAACCGGCGTCGGGGCGCTGTTGCTGCATTTGTTCAGGACTCAAGATGCCGAGTTTGCCGATTTCGATGAAACGGCCTCCCTGGGCCAGGCAACGCAGGCTTTCCTGGATGAAGTCACCATTCAGGCTGTTCAGCACGATGTCGACGCCGTGGCCGCCGGTTGCGGCCAGGATCGCATCGGCGTAATCGGCTTGGCGCGAGTGGTACAGGTGGCTGATGCCTTGGGCTTTGAGCAGCGGCCATTTGTCCGGATGGGCGGTCGCGTAAATTTCGAGGCCGTGCTGCTGGGCGATCTGCACGGCAGCTTGGCCGACGCCGCCGGCCGCGGCGTGGATCAGGATGCGCTCGCCGGGTTGGACTTGCGCCAGCTGTTCAAGGCCGTAGCCGGCGGTCAGGTAAGCCAACGGGATTGCAGCCGCATCCAGGTCGCTGAGCCGCCCCGGGGTCTTGACCACGTAGCGAGCGTCGACGTTGACGTGGTCGGCCATGCTGCCGGGGGTCAGTACGGCCATGACCCGGTCGCCGGGGACAAAGCCGTCGACGCCGGCGCCGACTTGGCTGACGGTGCCGGCGCATTCGAAGCCGAACGGGATGTCTTCGGGCTGGCGGCCCGGAAATTGGAGCATGCCCAGCGCATGCAACACGTCCTTGAAGTTCAGGCCGCTGGCGGTGACTTCGATTTGCAGTTGGCCTGCTACCGGAGCCGGGATTGCGCTTTCGCGCAGCTGTAGGCGGTCGATACCGATGCCGTTCAAGTGCAGCCGGCGCTCAATAGCCTGATGGTCGGTACCGGCTGTTGGCTGGACTAGGTCAGCCGGGGGGCTGCGCCGTTGCAGGCGCGGCACGTAGCGCTGGCTTTGCCGGTAGGCAATCTGGTCTTCGGCGGCGACCGTCTGCCTGGCGGTCTGTCCTGAGATTTGGCGCTGCAGTTCGCTAACGAGCTGCTGGGCTTCTTCGGCGACTGTCGCGTTGGCATCGGGATCGAGGTCGATGCGCAGGCAGTGCAGTTCAGGGTGCTCAAGACCTATGACTTTGGCAAGGCCCAGCAGCGGGGCTTGCAGCAGGTTCACCCGGCTTTGCAAGGCGGCGCCTTGGCCGTCGGGGGCCTGATCGAGGCTACGATAGACGGCTTGCGCGCCGCGGGTGACCAAGGCCAACGGGCGCGGGGCGGCGGCCAGGGCCTGGACCAGATGCAGCACGCTGGCGCAACTCACCTGTTGGGCTTTGTCGAGCCAGTAGTCCGCATCGCCGATGCCGAATTCGAGGTTGCTCAGGGACTCGCTCCAGGCGTGGATGATGCCGGCGTCGGGATGCTCGGCCACTAAGCGCCGGTAGTGCTCCGGCTGTTCGGGGTTCAGTTGCGTATGCCGGGCATCGAACCGTTGGTAGTCGTTGCCGCTACGGATCAGGTGGCTGTTGGGCAGTTGCGCGGCCAGTTGCTCGGCCAACTCGCCTGGCTCGATGAACACGAGCCAGGGCGCTTCCTTGGGATTGGCGTTGGGACTGGGACTTTCGAGCGGCTGGGTTTGCCAAGCGATGCGGTAGCTATCCAGCGGGCGCGGCCGGCCGGACAGTTGCCCGGCGCTGGCCGGACGCAGCAGCAAGTGTTTCAGCTCGGCCAGCGGCAAACCTTGGCGATCGTAAAGCTGCAAGTCGGCGCTGTAATAATCGGCGCCGCTCTCCGCTGGAGCGCTGAGCATGGCCTGGCAGTAAGCGGCATCGCTTCCGCTACGGTAGAGGGTCAGCTGTTCCAGACCGACCGGCAAGTAGCGTTGTTGGTTAGCTGCCGGCAATGCGGCGCTGAGCAGTTGCAAACCGCTGTCCAACAGGGCCGGATGCAGCAGGTAGCGGCTAACGTCGTGACTGTCGTCCGGTGCCAGCGTCAGCAGGCCGGTGACGGTGCGGCCTTCGACGCTGAGGCGGCGGATGCCTTGGAAGCGCGGGCCGTAGTCGAGCCCTTGTTCGCAAAAGCGCCGGTAGTAAGCGTCGAGGTCGATGTTGCTGTCGGCCGCCATCGCGGTCGCGGCCAGGCACTCGGCCGGGCTGTCGTCGTTCGCTGTCTGACTGAGGCTGAGCCTGGCTTCGGCATGGATTGTCCACGGGCCTTGATGCTGCTCAGCTTCGGGGCAGCCGGCGATGGTGACGCGGTAGCCGTCGCCGTCCGCTTCGAGCAGGGTTTGCAGGCTAACGGGGGCGTCGACGACCAAGGCCTGGCGGATGCTTAGGTCGCGGATCGTCAGCCGGTCGCTGTGCAGTTGTTGCCGGCCGGCGGCCAGGGCCAGTTCGAAGTAGCCGGTGGCCGGAAACACGGTATGCGGCGGCAGGCGATGGTCGGCCAGCCAACCGGGCCGGTCGGGGCTGACGACGGTTTGGTATTGGATCGTGCGCAATGCCGACGGCAGTTTACCGCCGAGCAGCGGATGGCCGTTGGGATGGCTGGAGGCGGAGCGTTTTGCGGTCTCCAGCCAGTAGCGTTGGCGCTGGAACGGATAGGTCGGCAGCACGACTTTAGCCGGTTTGTACGCGCCGTAGGCCGCGGCCCAGTCGATCTTGTCGCCGTTTAGATAGCGCTCGCGGAGCGAATGCCAAGGACTGGCGGCGCTGTCCAAACCAGTTGCCGGTTGTTCGGTTTGACCGGTTGCCGAACCGGCGGAATTCAATAAGATTTGCAGTTGCTGCCGGGCGTGCTCGAGGTTCGCGGCCAAGAGTACGCAACGGTGCGAAAAATGCTGGCGGCCGACCGCAGCGCTGTAGCAGACCGCCGCCAAGTCGAGGCCTCGATGAACGGTGAAATAAGCCAGGTAGCGCTGTTGCAGGGCGTTGAGTGCCGCCTCGCTTTTCGCCGACAACGGCAGCAGGTGATAAGGCTCGGCCTCACCGGTGGCGATCGTCGCGTCGGTAGCCGGCACGGGGGCCTCTTCGACGATCACGTGGGCGTTGCTGCCGCTGAAGCCGAACGCGCTGACCCCGGCCAGCCGGCGCTTGCCGCCGCGCGGCCAGGCGGTCGGCGTATCGACGACTTTGACCGGCAAGCTGGTCCAGTCGATATGAGGATTCGGCGTTTGGTAATGCAGTTGTTTCGGCAGTTGCTGGTGTTGCAAAGACAATACCAGTTTGATCAGCCCGGCGATGCCGGCGGCCGATTCCAAGTGACCGAGGTTGGTTTTGACCGAACCGATCAACAGCGGCTGCGCCGTACTGTGCGAAGCGCCGAACACGGCGGCCAGCGCATTGACTTCAATCGGGTCGCCGAGCGGCGTGCCGGTACCGTGCGCTTCGATGTAGTCGATCAACTCCGGGGTGACGTTGGCGTTGCGCAGGGCTTGCTCGATCACGGCTTGCTGGGCCAGGCCGTTCGGCACGGTCAGGCCGCCGCTGGCGCCGTCCTGGTTGACGGCACTGCCGCGGATCACGGCCAGGATGTTGTCCCGGTCGGCCAGCGCGTCGCTGAGCCGTTTCAGTACCACGATGCCGCCGCCTTCGCCGCGCACGTAGCCGTCCGCGGCCGCGTCGAAAGTTTTGCACCGGCCGTCCGGGGACAGCATGTTGGCTTGGGACAAAGCAACGCTGTTTTGCACCAGCAGCATTAAATTGACGCCGCCGGCCAAGGCCAGCTTACATTCGCGCTGTTTGAGACTTTGGCAGGCCAGATGAACGGCGGTCAGCGACGACGAGCAGGCGGTGTCGACGGCCAGGCTCGGACCGGTGAAGCCTAAGGTGTACGATAGTCTGCCTGCCGCTACGTTCAGGCTGTTGCCGCTGTTGAAGTAAGCGTCGTATCGCGTTATCTCGTCCGACAATTGCCCGTAATCGTTCGCGGTAATACCGATAAACACGCCGGCCCGGCTACCTGCCAGACGATCCGGCATATGCCCGGCCCGCTCCAACGCTTCCCAAGCCGTTTCAAGAACCAAGCGCTGCTGCGGGTCGAGATTAACCGCTTCGCGCGGCGAAATATTGAAAAACTGCGGATCGAACTGGTCGACCTGATCGATAACCGCAGCGCGCGTCGTGTTGATAAAGCCGGATTGATTGGGCTCAGGATGATAATAGCGACGGCTGTCCCAACGTTGCGCAGGTACTTCGACAACGGCATCCTTGCCTTCCGATAGCAGTTGCCAATAACTTTCAGGACTGTCGACGCCGCCCGGAAACCGGCAACCGATGCCGATAATCGCAATGGCTTCCCGGTCGGCCTGCTGCAATTGCTCGATCTTTTGCCGCGCATTTTTAAACGAATCTAAAATCCGCCGGGCCGTGCTATCGTCGATTGCATTCGTCATGCTTGATCTCGTAATAAATTTTCCAATGCAGTCAATTCAAAGTCGATGGCCAAGGCCAGTTGATCATTATCCGCAACTTCCGGAACATTGCCTACTGCGTTTTGCCGACCGGACAATCCGGCTAGCAGGAAATCGCTTAACTGCCGGATATTCGGATAATCGAACGCCAAGGTTGCCGGTAGCTTCAGGCCGAATAAGTCTTCAAGACGCGTTCTAAACTGCACGGCCATCAACGAATCCATGCCCATTTCAAAAAAACCGCGCTCGGTGTCGACCATTTTATTGTTCTTTAGCCCCAGCGTTTGTCTTAGCTCGGTTTGCAGGCGCTCGGACAACAAGCCTTGTTGTTGGTGTTGCGGCGCTCGGCGCAGTTCATCGGCAAAACGCCCGGTTTGCACGGCTGTGTCGGCGGCTTTGACCAGACGTTCAAACAATCCGGCCCCTGCATAGCCGGCAAACAATGCAGACAGCATGGACCAATCGGCATCGGCGACAATGATTTGCGCGGCCGGCTCGGACAAGATTTGCGGCAACGCGGCTAAAACCTGCTCCGGATGCAACGCCCCGATTCCGCTTTGCGCCAGTTCGTCAGCCAGGCCGGACGCCATGCCTTCGCCCTGCCAAGGCCCGAAGTTCAGGCTGAGCCCCGGCAAGTTGTGCCGATGCCGGTAAGCGCTTAGCGCATCCAGGAATTGGTTCGCGGCCGCATAAGCGGCGCGTTCTTTCGCGCCCCAGATCGAAGCGATAGAAGACAACAGGCAAAAGAAATCCAACTGCGAGCCAAGGCTTAATTCATGCAGCAAACAAGCGCCCTGCACTTTTGCCCTCAGCGCCCGGATAAAATCACGTTCGCTCATTTGCGCCAGCGGCTTGTCGTTCGCCTCTCCGGCCGCATGGACGATGCCGGCCAGCGGCGGCAGCTGTTTAAGCTGTTCGGCGACTTGTTGCATATCGCTACAGGAAGCGACGTCCGCTTGCAACGCATGAACGCGGCAGCCTTGCGAGGCTAAGCGTTCCAGCGCCGGCCGATGCTGTTCGCCAGCCGGCCGCCGGGCCAGCAGCACGATGTCTTTTGCGCCCAGCCCGGCTAAACGGTCGGCAATTTGCAGCCCCAACGCACCTAAACCGCCGCTGATAAGGTACGTGCGACCGGCTTTGATCGGTTTTGCCGCCTGTTGGGTTTGGGTTAATTCGTAAGGCAGCAAGCGGCCGACATAACGCCGGCCGTCTCTTAATGCGACGGCCAGCTCGGTATTTATCGACCTTAATTCGGCTATTAACGGCACACTATCGCCGTCGGAACCGATATCGATCATGCCGCGAAAAATCTTCGGATATTCCAACGCAATAGCTTTCGCCATGCCCGATAACGGTGCTTGGTTCAACTGGACATTGTCATCCGCAGTCAACGCATAGGCTTGCTTGGTCACCAGCCACAAACTATGCACCGGCAATTGCTGCAGGATATGCATCACGTTGAAACATGAGAACGTTTGCTGCTGCATCACCGCATCGTCTTGCAAATCGAAACCCAGGTCCAAACTCCATAAATGGATCACGCGCAATTCCGGCAACTGTTGCTGCTGCAAATAGCGCAGGCCGGATGCAGCCGCTTCTATCTGCCAGCCGCGCCCCGATGCCAGCGGGCTGTTGCCGGGCCCCGGAAACACCAGGTGGCAGCGATGGCCCGCGCCTGTCAGCGCTACGGATAGCTCCGACGCGATGCCGGTGTGATCTGCAAAAATCAGCCATGTTTGCGGCTCGAACGATTCTCTTGATACTAGCGGCATTGGTTGCCAATGCCATTGATAATATGCTTGCTTGATCGGCTTGTTTAATAGATCGGGCAACGGAGCCGTGGCTTCCCGCGCAAATACCGGCTGCGTGTCCAGCCAGTAACGTTGGCGCTGGAACGGATAGCTGGGCAGGCCGTGCAAACGTTGACGGTTCTGTCCGCTATAAAAACCGCGCCAATCGATGCCGACGCCTTGCCGGTAAAGCTCCGCCAAGGCCGCCAATAACACGTCTTTGTCTGTTGCGCCTTTTTTCAGGCTCGGCAACCATTGTACGGCTTCCGCACCGCTTGCCTGCCGGGCCATTGCCGAAGCATGCGGCTGCGGGCCTATTTCAATTGCGATATCGCAAGTTTCCGACAACAACGCCGTCACGGCCGACGAAAAACGGACCGGCTCGACGATATGCGAAATCCAATAATCCGGCGTGCTCATTTCCATATCGATCCGCTTTCCGGTCAGGCTGGAGACGATAGCAATGTTGGGCCGACGGTAGCTGCAACGGTGCGCGACGCCGGCAAATGCGGCCAACATGTCGTTCATCAACGGCGAATGGAATGCATGCGAGACTGTCAATGGCTGCGAGCTAAAGCCTTGTTCGCGCAATATCTCGCAAACGGCCGCGACAGCGCTGTCTTCCCCGGAAACGACTTGCAGGCGGCGGCTGTTGTAACCGGCGATCACAACCTGTCCCGATACCTTGGCTAGCGCGGCTTCGACAGCCTCGACTTCCGCGAATACGACCGCCATGCCGCCGTTGGCCGGCAGTGCCTGCATCAAGCGGCCGCGCGCTGCAATCAGTTTGATCGCATCCGGCAATTCGAGAACGCCGGCCAGGCAAGCGACCGCATATTCGCCGACGCTATGGCCCAGCAAAACATCCGGCTTAACGCCCCAACTTTGCCAAAGCTTTGCCAGCGCATATTGCAGCGAAAACAACAGCGGCTGCGTATAGCCGGTTTGATTCAGTAAATAATCGTCGTCATTGAACATGACTTCCGTTAACGGCAGTTCCAGTTCATCGCTTAGCAACTGCTCGCAAGTATCTATGACGGCTTTGAAAACCGGCTCGGTTTGATATAACTGCAAGCCCATTTGCCGGGTTTGCGCGCCCTGCCCGGTGCATAAAAAAGCAATTTTGCGCGGCGTCCTTGCAATCGCCGTAGGCATTTTTTCAGCTTCGGTTTGCAAGGCTTCCTGTAGAGCGGCCGGAGTGTCGGCTACCGCCGCAGCCCGAAAATTAAAATCGCTCCGGCCTAACGCTACGCTGTAGCATAAATCGGCAAGATTCAATTGCGGGCGGAACTTAATAAAATCGCTATAACGTTGCAGCAATTGCTGCAAGGCGGCTGCGCTTTTGGCCGAGACTGCCAGCACTTGAACATTTTCGCTCTCTATCGTCCGCAACTGCCGGCTTTCCGCTTCCGATACGACGATATGCGCATTCGTGCCGCCGAAGCCGAACGAGCTGACTCCGGCTATCCGCTGTTCGGCCAGCCAAGGCTGCGTTTTTTCTGGAATGCTAAAACCGCTGCCGTCCAGTTTGATCAGCGGATTGCGGGTGTGGCAATGCAAATGCGCAGGTATCGTTTGCTGGCGCAACGACTGTATCACCTTGATCAAGCCGGCGATGCCGGCCGCCGCTTCCAGATGGCCGATATTGGTTTTTACCGAACCCACGCTCAGTTCCGGCGCCTGGCGAAATACGCTTAATAACGCATCCATTTCAATCGGATCGCCGAGCGGCGTGCCGGTACCGTGCGCTTCGATATAGCTGACGGCTTCGGGCTTGATTTGGGCGTTCGCCAAGGCTTTTTTAATAACCGCTTGCTGGGCGTTCAAGTTCGGTGCGGTCAGGCCGTTGCTGCGGCCGTCCTGGTTAACGGCAGAGCCGCGTATCACGGCCAAAACAGCGTCGCCGTCGCGTTCCGCGTCCGCCAATCGCTTTAACACGACGATGCCGCAGCCCTCACCGCGCACATAACCGTTCGCGTCGGCCGCAAAAGTTCTGCACTGACCGTCCGGCGACAGCATATTGGCCGAGGACAAGGCTACCATCATCTGTGGAGACAGCAGCAGGTTGACGCCGCCGGACAAAGCCAGCGTGCATTCCTGCTGGCGCAGACTCTGGCAGGCCTGGTGAACGGCAACCAGCGACGACGAACAGGCCGTGTCGATTGCAAGACTGGGGCCCCGCAAATCCAATAGATACGAAAGACGGTTCGCAGCGATACTGAAAGTCTTACCGGTGCTTGCATAGGCATCGATAGCATCGGTTGAGCTTAACTGCCAGGCCGCATAGTCGTCGGTGCTGATGCCGATAAATACGCCGGTTTCGGATTGCGCCAGGCTTTCAGGCGCGATGCCGGCATATTCGAGCGCTTCGTAAGCGACTTCCAGCACCAAGCGCTGCTGCGGGTCCATCGCATCGGCTTCTTTACCGGCAATACCGAAAAACTCGGCATCGAACAAATCGACACGATCTAAAAGGCCGGCACGACGGCTATTGATTTGCGGGAAGCTGTCCGCATGCCAACGCTGAGCCGGAATATCCTTGACCGCATCGTGGCCGTCGGCCAGCATTTGCCAAAACCGGTCAGGATCGTCGGCATCCGGGAAGCGGCAACCGATACCTACTACCGCAATCGGAGCTTGCTCCAGGCCGGCATGATCTTCCGAACCCAGGGCTATGATTCCCGGGCTTTGCAACTGCGTTTGCATAAACGAAGCCAGCGTGGACACTGTCGGATACTGCCATAACAAGGTCGGCGATAATTCCAAGGGCTTGCCGTTTTCAGCCGCCAGCAAGTCTTCGAGCTCGCCGACCAGGCTAACCGCCAGCCTTGAGGAAAGTCCGTAAGCCGAAAAAACCTGGTCGACATCGATGCTTGCCGGTGCAATGTTTAGCGCTTCGGCAAGTTTTGTGACCAGCCAACCGGCCAGCGTGCCTGCGCTGACGGCGCTGGTTTTTACCGCGCTGGGCTGTTGCCAGAGTTCATGGCTTTCAAGGCGTTGTTGCAGAAAAGCTTGCTTGCAACCGTGGCGTTGCAGTTTGCCGCTGGAGGTTTTAAGAATGGTGCCTTTTTTTAACAAGGCCACCGCATGAACTTCCAATTCGTGCGCTTCGGCCAATGCGCTACGGATCGCTTGCACGATGGGCTGGTAGTCGCCGCAGCTCTGGTTCAGTTCAACGACGACAACCGGACGCTCTTGATCGTCGACGATGACCGCGAAAGCCGCCGCATGTTCGGGACGCAGCGCCGGGTGGGCTTGAATCACTGTCCATTCAATATCTTGCGGATAATGGTTGACGCCGTTGATGATGATCAAGTCTTTCAGGCGGCCGGTGATATACAGCTCGCCGTCGCGCAAAAAACCCAAATCGCCGCTACGCAGATAAGGTCCCTGTCCGTCACTGGTGTAGGCTTGAAACGTATCCTGGGTTGCTTGCTGATTTTGCCAATAACCTTGAGCAACGCCGGGATCTTTTATCCATATTTCGCCAATATCGTCCTCGCCGCATACCGCCAAAGTATCGGGTTTAACGATTCTGACTTCGGTAATTCCGATTGGTGGTCCACAACTGACGATAGCGCCTTGGATGTTATCGTCTTCGCGCTGCTCGGCGTTTAATTGATGAAATCGCGGCAACACGCCGTGCGGCTTGGTTGCGACTAATAACGTCGCCTCGGCCAAGCCATAAGCAGGATACAGGCATTCGGCGCGAAAACCGCAGGCGGCAAAGCGCTTGCTGAATGCTTCGACCGTTTCCATACGCACCGGCTCGGCGCCGTTGCTGGCCACTTTTAGCGAACTTAAATCCAGCCCCTTAAGCTGTTCGTCGCTGATTTTTTCGAGGCAATACGCATAAGCAAAGTTAGGCGCTTGCGTGTGCGTGCCCCGATACTTGGCAATGGCCTGCAACCAGCGCAACGGGCGCTTTAAGAACGTCAGCGGCGATAAAATATAACAAGGGATACCGGTAAACAGCGGCTCCAGCAGGCCGTCGACCAGGCCGTAATCATGAAAATACGGCATCCAGGTGACGCTGACGCTGTCTTGGTCATAAGCCCAAGCTTGCCGGATTTGCGCCAAATGATGGATCAAATTGCCGTGGCTCATCATCACGCCTTTCGGCGACGCGGTGGAACCCGACGTATATTGCAGGTAAGCCAGGTTATCTGGCCCAATCTCCGGCATGCGCCAATCGTCCGCCGAAGCATCGTTTAAGTCATAAAAATCCAGCCAATGCTCGACGGCGAAAGCCTCCATCGCCGCTTGCGCTGCATTTGCGGATTTTTGCCTGATCGATTCTATCAATTCGCCGCTGCTTAAAACCAGGCTTGCTTCCGCGTCCTTGGCGATGGTTTTTAATCTGGGCAGCGTCCTTTTCAACCTGACCGTATCGGGCGGCGGCGCCGGTATCGCGATGACTCCCGCATACAGACAAGCGGCAAAACCGATCATGAAATCGATGCCGGGCGGATACAGCAGTAATACCCGGCCGTTCGCAGGTACGTAGCGCCTGATCACAACCGCCCCTGCCCTGGCTTTGCGGTCCAATTCGGCATACGTTATAAGGCTTTCTTCAACGATGCCTTCTTTAAGATAGGTGTATGCAATCCGGTCGGGCGCTTGTTGCGCCCTATGCCGGAATAGCTCTACTAAATTTTTGAAAGAGGATTCTTGCACAGCAATAATTAATTAGAAGGCGGCAATGAAGCAGGATGGATATTATTCCCTACGCTCGGCATTTTTATTTATTGTCCGCCTAAGTCTTCAGGATTCAACGGCGGCAGCGGTATTCTGGCATTAGCAGTCTTTGCGGTTGTAGCAGAGGATTGCGGATCAACAATATTCAACAACTCGAAGATTAAAATACCGGTGCCCAGGTTCGCATCGGTACTGATAAAGTAGTTATTGTTCACCATGCCCACGGTAATATTTTTACTGGGATTGCGGAACACTGCATTATCGTAGCCTTGGATTTGTCCTAAATGGCCGTACCACCATTGGCTCGGATTGGAGGTATTAAACGGCCACGTTATCTTGACCAATCCTAAACAATAGGAAGCGCCGTAATCGGGAGCTGAAGGAAGACAATCGTTAAGCACTTGGCTTTGCAATGTTTTATCTTTAAGCAAATCGCCATCGACATAAGCTTTGATCCATTTTGCCAAATCGTCCTGATTGGAAACCAGCGCCCCGGCCGCCCAAGACACTGAGGGATCAAGGTAACTGACGATTTCTTGCGCGGGAAATGCCGGAACAGTATTGCCGTTATTAGGATCAATCCACGGCGCTTGTTTCTCGTTGCCGTTATAGGAGCTTAATTTTCCGTCGTTATTATAGTCGGCATGACCGTGCATGTAATTGGATTGTATGCCGGAATCCTTCGGAAACTCAGTGCGCATCAAGCCCAATCGTTTAACCGTATAGTCATGAACCGCTTGAATAATCGGCTTACCGGTTACTTTCTCGATAATTAAACCGGCCAGGATTAAACCGGTATTCGTATATTGGTATCTGGGCGCTTTGGGATCGGGGTCATAATTTACCGGCTGACTGTTGGCTATTGCCAGTAAGTCGGAAGGCTTATAGACCTTGAGCGGATCGACGGCCAGAGCCTTTTGAATGCCGGTAAAAGTCGGATCGACGACATAGTTATACAAACCGGATCTATGCGCGATTAAATCCCGAACCGTAATTTTATTTTTATTAGGAATAACGACATCGGGAATATAAGTATCGATCGTTGCATCGAGCTTTAACAGGCCTTGATCGACCAGTTGCATAACGACGTTATCGACAAAGGTTTTGCTGAGGCTGCCTATGCGGTGCCTATCCGAGAAATTGAGCGCTTCGTCGGAATTAACGCGCTTTTTACCAATTACGCCGCGCCAGACTTTTCCGTTCATATCGACTCTAACAATGACGCCCGGCTTGCCCAATCCTCCCTTGGATACATCGACAATATGCTTTTCTAAAAAAGCTTTCAATTTGCCGGCAATGACCGGATCAAAGCCGGGGTCCATCACAATGTCGTTGGCATCGTTAAGAGAAACCATCGGCGTTGCCGTGACAAGATACAGATAGCTGCCGTCCGCCTGCCTGACGAACGTATCGAACGACAGTTTGCTGCTGTAGCGGCCGGCTTCCAAGTCAACTATCGGAAGGGTCACACTGTTGGTTTCTTTACTATACAGCGAGTCGACAGTTATTGTATCCGGAATAGCAGGAGCAGCCCAAGCTTGGTGAAAGCCGATAGATAATGCAACGGCAAGCAAAGTTTTAATTTTCATCGCGACGTTCCTTTAACTTCTTATAAAAAATGATTTACAACAAGCAGGTAGAGGGTAAAACAGGCATCAGCCGCTTTACTCGTTGACTGCTGCCGTTAACAAAACAACTAAAACAAAGAGTGAAAAAATTATACGAAACCTACGAAATCGTCAGAAAAATTAACCGCGCTTATTTCCAAAATATATAACCGGACGGCATACCCGCCTTAATTCAATTACCGAAACTTTATTTACCAAGTTATTATACCCAAAGGGCATAAGTAGGGTTTGAGCGGACAAGCCGTTCAACTCAGCTTGATAAGTAGTCAATAGAAACGGCTTTTTATAAAAAATAATCAGGGCCTGAAAAAATATCTGTTATTAATAAACGGTATTGCAGCCATTTAGCATTCGAGAACTATAAACAATAAAATCATCCTTAATAAATTTCAAAATAGTTGATTATAATTTCGGAAGCAATATATTACATTCAATCGAGATATTTGAAATTCTACCTGGCATATAAACGCAAACAAACGATAACGAATGAAGCTAATATTGATTAGCCATTTAACTCGGCCGAGATTGTCGGTTTATCTATTAATTGTTCCAGATGCTGTTTAGGTAGAATTAAGGCCACAATAGCGCAAGCAGTATGCACAATTGCCAATACCCGGAATGGACCGATAATCGGGTCAATAACAATAAACAACACCAAGACCGCTTCAACCGGTAAATTTAAAGGGGTTAGTACCATACTCAACATCGACAACAACACAATGCCTGACGCCCCGGCAGTTGCCAAACCCGCAAAAACAGAGCTGATAATAATTGTTATAAATCCGCTTACGTCTAAATCGACATTATAAAATTGAGCAACAAATAAAGCAGCCAGGGCAAAATACAGCGTGGGTCCGGTTCTGCATATCGTAAATGTTAAAGGCACCAGCAAGTCAATAGTATCCTTGTCGTAACCCAGTTTTTCATTCATCGCGGTTAAAGTCGAGGGTAAACAAGCCAAAGAATTTCCTGTTCCCAATGCCATAATAACGGTATCTTTAAGCGCGTAAAACGGTTTAAAAAATGAACCGGTGCGCTGCCACATAATCAGACTGCTCAGTATGAACTGTATAAAGAAAGCCATTAATGCTATCGGCACAAACTTTATCATTGCCATTAAAACGCTGACGCCTACCTGAGATACATCGTTCGCAATTAAACCTAATAGGCCAAGCGGCAGGAAATACATAAGCCAGTGTACCATTTTGGCAAACGCCAGATAAATCGAGTCTAAGGATGTTAATAAATAATGCGTCGAAACTTTACTGGAAGAACCTACTGCCAAACCGAATAAAATAGCAAAAAAGAGAACTTTTAAACTGCTCCCAGCGTTTAATGCAGAGAAAATATTTTCAGGTATTAAGCTATCGATAAAAACTTTAATAAAGGATTGTTTTTGTTCAGCAACGAAGGGTATATATGCGGAAATCTCAAGATCCGGGGCATTGGATTCCCTAACGATAGAACCTAAGGAAGCAAGAGCGGCCTTATCATAGCCGGCCCCCGGTTGACCTATAATACCTATGATTACGCCTAAAAAACCCGAAACAACAACGCTCATAATAAATATGATTAACATCTTGCCGATATAAGTATGGTTTTCCTTGGCCAGTACTAACCGGGCAATACTTAACGAAATAGCCGTTACTAAAATAGGTAAAATACACATCTTTAAAATATCAAGGTAAATCTTACCTATAGGGGCAACATAAACGATATACTCGTGCTTAAAAAGCCCTATATAGATACCGATAATAACTGCTATTAAAACTGTCCAGCCATTACGCAGTACATCTAATATATTTTTTTTCGATAATTGAATCATGGCTAGACTTTGTGCTTGGCTTTTATTTGGATTATTTTAATAACATTATCGTAATCATTGATTATTTTATCGGCCGATAAATTCAAGTCTAGCGACTTAAGATAAAAGTCCAGCAAGTCTTTTAAATTACGATGATCAAGCGATAAAGCTATTCCCTTAGGATCTTTTGCATCCTTTAACACCACCGATAACAGGTGTAAAGCGGTATCGGGCCTATCGCGCAATATCATTTTCACCTCAGCGTCATCGCGAAAAGCAGCCGTTATATCGCCTTGCACAACATGATCTACCACTTCATTCCAGGTAGGATATTGGACTATTTCCATGTTTTCGAAATGCTTTGCATAAGTCACGTAAGATGATTTAGCGACTACGCCTATCTTACCGGCCAAATTTTGTATAGTCTCTTCTTGGGAGCGGCCTTTCAGCTGCCTGGAAAGCTCAAGCCTGTTGATCAACAAACTTTGGTGCAGATTAACATAGGGTTCGGCAAAAAGGACGCGCTGGGCTCGGCCAAACGTTACGCTAAGTTTACAAATGGCTAAGTCCGCTTGGTGTTTTTCAACTTTCTCAACAACATCATCGAGAAATTTGGCGCTGCGGTCAAACTCTACTGAAACCCCTAATAAGTCCGCAAAACCTTTAATTAAAACGACATCAACGCCGGTTAGTTCATTATTCTTATCTATATAATAAAACGGCGGCGTATCTTGACTATACATCGCAACTATCAATTTTCCTCTTTTGATAATAGCTTGTATTTCGTTTGCGGGCTCATTTGCAACGAGCTGCTCATTAGCTAGAACTAGCGACGGACTTATAAAAAAAGTAATTAAATAAACCAGGGTTATACTAATAATTTTTTTGGCTTTATTCATTTTCGGTAATTAATCATCATGTTGCTTATATAGCAAAAAGGTTACTATCGTTCAAAACAACTTCTTAACCCAATATCAGAAATACTTGTTAACTGTTTCTAAAAAACGATTCCAGCCCCAAGCCATATTTTTTGCGTATCGTATTTACCAATTGCCGAGCCCTCAGTATCGGCATTGAAATACGCATATTTTGCCATTAGATTGTAGTGTTTAAAAAACTCTTTAGTAATCATAAAATCCCATTCATCGCCATAATGTTTTTTACTGCTATCGTCAGACCAATCGCGATAAAAACCTATTAATTTAATACCCATCAGCTCTTTTTCGACACTGGCGTAAACATCCCGATAACCATCATTAGGTGTAATAACGAATACATCCGCCCAACCGCTAAATTTATGCACTAAGCCTAAAGGCGTATCAAAAGTTTTATTTAAGCCTTTGCCTCCTAATTGTTCCATGGCCCCTTTGACTATAAAGCCATAAGCGCTAAAGCCGCCGATAATATGGTAATAATCCGCCTGGTAAGGAATACTTTGACCGTAATTGCTCTGATACGCATATTCAGTTCTATAAACAAAACCGAAAGTATCATTAAGTTTACGAGCCCCCTCAAAACTTACCCCATAAGTCTGATTCGATGCTTGATATAAAGCAGGATCCCTGAAATCCATAAAATACGAATATCCGGTTAATTTACCGAAATTATCGAAGTTATAGCTAATATTAGCTAACGGTAACTGTAAACTTTGTATGGTGGAGTCGGTATTCTGATCTTTGTTGATATAACCGAGAATAACCGAGGTATTCGGCAAGGAAGTATTATTTAATAAAAAAGCATCATAGGTACGCTCTAACTGTCGCCACGCCGACGCCCCGATAAAACGTTCATTATCTATTTGTATGGCTTGCCGGCCTAATTTGGCTTCAGTATTGGGAATACCTTTATAGCTCACCCATAATTGGTTAAGTTCATTTTGCTGAGGGTCTGCAATTTGTTCATACTGGGTTTTTCCATTCATTCGGCTGTCGTAACTGTTAACACCGATATCCTGATTACCTTGAAACTCGGCATAAGCCTGAAAGCCATTGAAAATAGGCGTTAAATAGCCCAAGCGCAATCGTAGCGTGGATGCATTGGCAACTTCTTTTTTGGGGTTAGCGCTATCGGTATTATCGTAACGATAACGCAAGTCCAATTTAATCTGTCCATATTTAGCGTCGTCTTGCCCGAATTTAAGTGCTCTTTCGATGGATTTATTAAAATCATCAGCCATAACCGTTGTCGTAGAAACTATAGCCAACACAGACACTGCCAGTTCTTTTTTTATTATAAGCATCGGACAAAATCCACTATTTTGAGTTTTTCATGAGTACATTGCTGCCAGCTATAGCCTAACAATTATCAACAAAATGCTGATGCGTATCTCCTTCCATGCAACAACTAATCGATAATCCGGCCATACTCTATTTTTATAACCTTATCGGCAGCAAAAAAATAACGGTCATCGTGGCTTACCGCAATTACGGTCTTACCTTTGGCCTTTAAGTCTTTCAATAAGACTTCATAGAAATATTGGCGGAATTCAGGATCTTGATCGGCCGCCCATTCGTCGAATATATAAATCTGCTTATCTTCAAGCACGGAAGCGATATAAGCTAAACGCTTCTTTTGGCCGGTCGATAAATCCGTATTGGTAAAGCCTTGATTTTTAAAATTGGTTTTCTTCGACAAACCCATCGTTTTTAACAGTTCCTCTACACGGCGAACATCAACGTCCTCAATGCCGTATAAGCGGTCAAATAAGTGAAAATCGGTAAATATCGTTGAATACAGCTCGCGGTAATGCGCGTAATCATCGGACTCCAAAAGCCTGTCGTTAATATAAATATCGCCTGATAAGGGGTAATAAAGCCCGGCTAATAATTTAAGTAATGTAGATTTACCGCTGCCGTTGCCGCCAACGATAAACAAAGTCTCGCCTTTGTTAATTTTAAAACTGAGCGGTCCAACCCCGAATGGCGTACCTTCGCTTTGCTGCGGATAATGAAAACTGACTTGTTCGAATTCCAGGGTTTCGAAAACAGGCGCGTCAGGGAGTTGCGGTTGCTGCGTTTTACTGGACTGATCGATTTCATGCTCCAGTTGATAAATATTCTCTACGGCTACATTAGCTCGAACGAACATCGGGAAAGCACTGACCACCATGCTTAACGGGCCAAATAGAAACAGGATAGCAATAGTAATTCCAACGACCTGATCAATCTGAGTTGCGCTCAAAACCGGCAAAACAAAAATAATCGATGCGCATAGAATATAAAACGACGTTTGCGCGAACATTAATTCAATAACAAAATTCAGCCCGGCTGCTACTTTAATTTCTTTCGCATCCTTGGCTATCGTTTCAATATGCGTAAATAATGCATCGTTCTTTTTTTTGTTAATTTTAATTTCTTTAAAACCAACCAGAATACTTTTAATACCATTAAAGAACTCAGATTCTTTATTGGCCACATTATGCAATTGAGCACTAATATGTTTTGAATTATATAAATACATTAATACCGATACACTTAATACCGAAACGGTGATAATAAATCCCGGTATCGATAGGTAGGCAATATATAACAAGCAAATACAAACTACGATCATTTGCTGGCAGGCATTAATCAGGATAATAGCGGATTCCGAAATTAAACTGGTATCTTGAGTAATACTGGCATATATTTTTGCATGGCCCGCGGTTTCAATATACGGCAACTCTGTAGCGCGCAATTTATCGGCCACTCGAATTCTGACACGGTTAATCGCATCTTCAGCCGCAACGGTGGCTTGCTTTAAAGAATATTGTTTGGTGTAAATTAATAATATTAAATCGATCAAGAACAGAAAAAAGTTACTTATTTGCAAGGCTTCGCTTTTATTAACAGTCTCCGCTGCATTATTAATAATTGTTAATAAATAACCGTTCGCTAAACCGGAAATCAGTGCGGTAAAAATGATCTGCCTTTTGGGCGCCCTGCTTTCCTTATTAAAAAAATCCAATAATTTCATAATTTATTCAAAATATTTTGTATGACTTCGGCATTATGCGCCAATTGCGGTTGCGCCAAAACTTGGAAATGATTGCCCTTGCCTTGATAATTAATAACTGTACCCAGTGTTGAAGCCGACCAATCGCGGCTGAAACTATCACTCGGCAATAATAACCCGTCCCGGTCCTCTGCATTCAGACAAAACAGGTCTGTCGTTAATGCAGACCGGTTCGGATGTTGCAGAATGAAATCCAAATAAGCTGTCATCATCGAACAGACCCGCTCTTTATACCCAGAGGGCATAAGTTTCGTTTGAGCAGACACGCTGCTCAACTCAGCTTTATACCCAGAGGGCATAAGTTCCGTTTGAGCGGACAAGCCGCTCAACTCAGTTTTGTCAAGAGTAGCCAGCAACTGCGATTCTTGCAGGGCCTGTTCAATAACGTCTTGTTTTTCCCGGCTGCTGAAAATCACGATGTCCGTGACCCTGATGCTATCGATCAAAATCAATGCCCGAACCTGCTCGCCTTGGCTTTGCAACGCCGCCGCCACGTGATACGCATAATTGCCGCCGGCCGAATAACCCAGCAGAACATACGGCCCATGCGCTTGCACCTGTTTAATCGCGGCAATGCTGTAGGCAATCCAGTCGATATCGGGAACAATATCGAAACTATAACAAGACCACGACAAATAGCCGGCCAGACCTCTGAACACCGCACCAAAACCGGTGATTGGAGGAAAACAAAACATTACCGGCGCATCGCTATGATTATTCAGCGCGACCATTACCGAATTACGCTCATCAGCCAAAGCCTCGGTTAGCGATGAAATGCTGGAATGACTCCAAAAATCGCTGAGCAGAATATCTTTGCCGAACAGTTTACTCAACTGCGACAATAATTGGATTGCAGTAATACTGTTTCCGCCCAGGCTGAAAAAATCGTCATCGATACCGATCGGCCGGTACTGAAGCACCTGTTGCCAAATCTCTACAGACTGCTGCTCCAGTTCATTCCGGGCTGCACGATATTGGCGTTGCGGTACGGCTAATTCTCCTAGCATCTTGACCAGCGCTTTACGGTCGACTTTACCATTACTGTTTAACGGTACGTATTCGGTAACGATAAAGCGGCTGGGGATCATAAATTCAGGCAGCCATTGCGCCAGATGTTTACGCAGTTCGGCAGTCAATCCCTCGAAACTGCCCCCTGGCGAGACCGGTACGATAAACCCGTTCAAAACACCCTGTTCGGCACTACCGCTATTAACGACAACGGCTCGAACAACGGCCGGGTGTTCCAGGATTTGGCGCTCAATTTCACCTAATTCGATACGGTAGCCGCGAATCTTAACTTGATCGTCATTACGTCCTAAAAACTCGATTTCACCGTTTTCCAGCCAACGTCCTAAATCGCCGGTCGCATACATGCGTTGGCCGGTTTTGAACGGATCGCTGGTAAACACTTTATCGGTTCGTTCCTCGTCTTGCCAATAACCGCGGCTGACGCCGGCCCCGGCAATAACGATTTCGCCAATCACGCCGATAGGTTGTAATTTACGTTCGGGCGACATGATATAAACGCTTTCGCCGGCCAGCGCCGTACCGATAGATATTGAGCCCTCGCCTAACGGCTGGCAAGTTGACCAGATAGTCGCTTCGGTTGGACCGTACACGTTAATTATCAGGGTCGACTGCAATTGTTTGAGCTGTTTCGCCAAACTTTCCGGCAAAGCTTCTCCGCCCACCAGGATAACTTTTAATGCGGAAAGCGCCTCAATCCCGCCGGCGCCGATCAACCATTGCAAACGCGAAGGCGTGGACTGCAATAGCGTAATAGCATGGTCCTTGATTAAGCGAACGACTTGTTCGGGATTTTGACTCTGTTGATCGTCGGCTATCACAATCCTTATACCGACTGCCAGCGAACAAAGCAATTCCAGTACCGAAATATCGAAACTGATCGTCGTCAACGCCAGCAGTTTATCCTGCCCGGTAAAACCGAATCGTTGCCGCAAGTTAATGCAAAAAGCAGCGAGATTGGCGTGCTCTACCATCACGCCCTTGGGCTGACCGCTGGATCCGGAGGTGTAAATCAAGTATGCCAATTGTGTCGGCGATATGTTAATGCCTGGATTGGAATCGTTAGCGCACTGGCTGACAGCCTGTTCAACCGTTACCGACGGCACACCCCAGCCAACACCGGAACCGGCCGTGACGAACAGCTTGGCTTGGCTATGCTCCAAAATGTAATCAATCCGTGCTTTCGGGTAAGCATTATCCAAGGGCACGTAGGCGGCCCCGGTTTTTAATATACCCAGCAACGCAACAGTTAAATCGCTATTGCGGGGCAGTAATACGGCCACTCTATCGTCAGCTTCAAGCTGGAAATTTTGCAGTAAATAATTTGCGAAACGATTCGACCTGGCGTCGAGCTCACGAAATGTCAGCTGGTTATTGCCGCTGCTGACCGCTGGATCGTCCGGAAAACAGTTTCGCTGCCGGGCAAATAAATCAAGCAGCAAGCGGCTGTCTTCCCCGGCAACAACCTTACTGAAACGATTTAAAATTTCTGCTTGCTGCGATTCCGGCAAAATCGCAAGTTCGGCCACGCTAGCTTGCGGCTGCTTGGCAATTTGCAACAGCAAATACTCCAGTTGCTTCGCGACGCGTTCGATCTTTATGTCGCTATAGACCGAGCGGTCATAGGTCAACGTTAATTCGATCGACTCATCGGGAGTTACCGACAACGCGAAAGGGTAATGCGAATGTTCGAACATATCGGTTTGCCGAATCGCAAAACCGTTGTTCTGCATGCCGGAATCTTCGGCATGCACTTGCGGAATGTTCTCAAACACCAACACGTGATTCAGCAAATTTTGCTTGAGCTCGCAGAGGCTTTGAATGTCGGCCAGAGAGTAATAATGATAGGATTCGGCCGATAATGCCTGCTTCTGAACATGCTGCAACAGTGCGGATAGACTGAGCCGGTCGTCAATACGGACACGCAAAGGCACGGTATTGATAAATAAACCGACTGTGTTTTCGACATTGACAACCGCCGCCGGGCGTCCGGACACGGTAACGCCGAATATGATATCCTTGCGGCTGTTATGTGCGCTCAACAGTAGAGCCCAAGCCGCTTGAACGGCGGTGTTTAACGTAACCTGCGCCGTTCTCGCAGCGCCCCTGAGCCTGTCGGAATCCTCTGTTGATAAACTCAGCTTTTGTATCGCGTAGCAATAATCGCCTGTCTGTTGCTGTTGTCCGTATAAACCGACTGCAACGTCATAACCTTGCAGATAGTTTTGCCAAAAATCGTGGGCGGCATCTTTATCTTGAGCGCCTAACCATTGAATATAGCGGCTGTAAGGCGGGGCCGGAGCCAAGCGTAGCGGCTTATTGTATAGAAGGCTTTGATAACAGTGCATCAATTCCCGGTAAATGATGCCGAAACACCATGCATCCAGAATAATATGATGAAAACTCCAAATCATCGCATAGCGGTCGGCAGCTGTTTTAAACAGCTGAATCCGCGACAAACGCTCTTTCGTTAAAACAAAGCCCCTGGCTCTGTCCTGTTGCCGGTATTGTTCGATGCGCTCGGCTTGTTGATCCGGTGCCAGGTTGGCTAAGTCGATGCAGTTGAAGTCCATGTCCCGGTGCTTTAACACCATTTGCAACAGCTTGGCGGTTTTTTTGTAGACAAAAACGGTACGCAACGCGTCATGTCGGTTATGCAGCAACTGCCAGCTTTGTTTGAATAGACCAATATCCAAGTCGCCCCGGATGTCGTAGCTTATTTGCTCGAAATAGGCATCACCGCCCGGCTGGTACAAGGCATGAAACAACATGCCTTGCTGCATTGGCGACAACGGATAAATATCTTGTAAGTTTGCTTTATTTAAGTCCGTCATTCGTCAAACAGCAGATCCAGTTCATCAATACTGATTTCTCGGTAAGTCAAATCCGACGGCGTTAATTCGCTGCCGTCTTGCTCCATGCAGAAAGCGATCAATAAAGTTATGTTTTGCCTATACAAATCGCCTAGTTGCCGGATGCTTTCGTCCTGATAACGCAATGTGTTGTAAGCAATATGAAATTGCAGCGCTTTGTTCTCGACCAAGCTTAAAATGTCCAGATCGTGAGCCAGCGGCATTTTGGCGCTGACAGCGCGGCCTAAACCTTGCCAATCGATACTGAACAACTCATTCCTGTCAGCCCCATCCATTTGGCCCAGATAGTTAAAACCGATTTCCGGCGTCAACGCCAACTCGGGCCGGCCCTGCAAATAACGCAATACGCCGTAACCCAAACCTTTATTCGGTATAAGACGTAGCGATTCCTTGGTCTCTTTCAGTAAATCGGCCAGGTTTTGTTGCGGGTCGTATTGCAGCAATTTCGGATAAGCGACGGTAAACCAGCCCACGGTGCGTTGCGTATCCAAACCTTCCAGCTGATCCCGGCCATGGCCTTCCATTTCGATTACTGTTTGCCGGCGCCCTTGCCATTGATACAGAGTCATTGACAAAGCCGCCAATAACACGTCGTCGATGCGAGTGTTGAACGCCTGGTGAGTATCGGTCAGCAGCAGATGCGTATCGGCTTCATTCAAAGCGAAAGCATATTCACCGGCATCGGCTATCGTCGCAGCACTCGCTTGCGGTTCCGGCTCGACTATCGAAGCCAAAGTTTGCCAATAAACCAGCTGTTGACTTAATTCGCCGCTTTCGGCAAACAGCTGCAAGCGTTCGGCATGGCTTTTAAACGAGTCGGTTTTTAACGGCAATGTTATCGTTTGAGCGTCAAGCACTTGCCGATAAGCGCTACTGAAATCTTCCAACAAAATACGCCACGATACGCCGTCGATAACCAGATGATGACAAAACAGCAGTAAACAATCCTGTTCCGGCAAACGGTACAACACAGCGTTGAATAACGGTCCCGCGCTTAAATCGATAGCGGCCTGCGCCGCATCGGCATGTTGCTGCATGGCTTGAGCCGGCTCTGCTTGTTCGCGTAAATCGACTTCCTGCAAATTGACGATTCCTTCCGCTCCGTTGATTTGCTGAGCGATGTCGACACCGATTTTAAATTGAATGCGTAAGGCGTCGTGATGACGATACAGATGTTCCAACACGGTTTGCAGATCGGCTTTTTGCGCCCGGCCGTTAAGTTTTAGCAAAACGGCTTGATTGAAATGCTGGGGTTCCGGCGTATTTTGCGCAAAGAACCAATGCTGGATCGGCGTTAACGGAATCACGCCGATTACCGGACTTTGATCGACGGCTTTAACAACCTCTGTCACCTGCGTTGCCAATTCGTAAATGGTCGGGTATTGGAAAATATCGCGCACGTCCAGCTTCAGGTTATGTTCCCGCAACCGCGCGACAATTTGTATTGCGCGGATCGAGTCGCCGCCGCGATGAAAATAATGATCGTGAATGCCGATCGGTCTTTGGTCCAAAACGTCTTGCCATACCTCGACCAAATGCCGTTCGGCACCGGTTGTCGGTGCCGCATAATGATCGCCCTGTACGCTGCTGTTTACCGTAAAAGGAACCGGCAACGCTTTTAAATCGACTTTTCCGGAGCTATTCAAAGGCAGGTTTTCCAGCTCGGTAAAATGCGCCGGAATCATATATGCCGGCAACGATTCGGCCAAGAATGCACGTAGCTTTGCCACCTGAAGCGCAGGCCTGACCGGAATTTCACCTTTGCCTGGGAACAAGCGGCGATAAAATTCGCCGGACTGGAACTGCGGCTGATTATGATATGCCGCGTAAGAAACGGGGATTTCCTGTCCGTCGGCTTTATATAACGTACCGTCGATAAAATAATCGGGATTCAGGCCGTTCGCGCACAATTTGCGTTGCAACGACGCTTTAAACACATCGCCTTTCCGGACCGCGATCCCTGCAATCGAAACCGGCAAATACACCGGAATCCAACTGTCCTGGCTGTATAAAATATCGATCACTTCATCGGCATCGGGATACAACGTCAGCCAGACCAGAAAACCGGTAAACAAGCTGTCCTTATCGAAGTTCAGGACAATATCGTGTTCGCTTTCGAGCGGAATATCGCGGGTATAATCCAGGTCTTCAAAAACATCGGCATTGGAGATCAAAGCGCTGTCCGGCAGTCCTTTCAGGCATAGCCGCAGATCGAACGGATAACCGGTCTGGCTGAAAATACGTTCGACGTAATGCGCGGCAATCGCCGAAAAATGGAAATCGAAATCGCTTTCGGATAATTGAATCGCGCCAATTTTGGTCAAGCTGCGCGTCGGCAGCATGTTTTGCGGATTGCGTAAAAATCGCCGCGCCGAATTGATGATTTTCGCGGCTCCTTCGGAACCGCCGATGCCGCCGACGATTTCGGAAATACAATAGTCGACCTGCTCCGGCAATTCCACCGTCATCGCATTACCGTGCAACAGCTGGATTTTATCTTCCAAACCTAAACGTTTTAAGGTTTGCTGCGCCTTGCGGTAGGTTTCTTCGAGCAATTCAATCGCGTAGATTTTCTCGGCTCCGGCTTCAAGGCATAAACGGCTCAGAATCGCCTCGGGACCTGGACCGATTTCGACAACGGTCTTGCCTTGCAATACCTTGGCAAACGCAGCGCGATAACGCGCGTTGCGGGCATGGTCGGTCGCCATGCTGCGGTAAACAATGTCGTCGTAAACGTAAAATTCGGCAATCGACGGCCACAGTTCGACTTTTCCTGCACGGGTGTAATAAGCGCATAACGCATTTTGCTCGCGGCCGTCTTTTTGCACCGTAACGACGGCTTGCTCGACTTCCGGGAATTGCCGCAACGCGTAAGCCACTTCAGCCGTCTCAATCCGGTAACCGGATACTTTGACTTGCCGGTCTTTACGGCCTATATATTCAAGCTGTCCCGCTTCGTTCCAACAACCTAAATCGCCGGTTTTATAAAGCGTCGCCGGGCAAAGCTGAGGCAGCGACACAAAACTCGCCGCGGTTAATTCCGGCGCATTGACATAATCTTTCGCCACGCCAATGCCGCCGATATAGATTTCACCGGCGACACCGACAGGCTGCGGGTTATGTGCGTCGTCCAGCACATAAATCGCCAAGTTGGGCAGCGCGGCTCCGACAGGAATACGTTGCCGGTAATCGTTTTGCGCGTCGACACGGTAAAACGAAGCGCATACCGAAGTTTCCGTCGGCCCGTAAGCATTGAAATAAGCGCAGCGACGGGCATAATGCAGCGCGTCGTCGATATGAGGCGCTTCGCCGGCAGTAATTAAGGTTTTTAACGTCGGCATCGCTTGCCGTTGCAAGGCTCGCAAATAAACAGGCGGCAAGGTCAGGTGAGAAACCCGGTAACGCGCCAGATAATCGATAAAGCCGGCGGTATCGTTAATCGTCGCTTGGTCGATAGTCAGCAAGGCAGCACCGCTAAATAACGCCATGAAAACTTCGGATAACGAGGCATCGAACGCAATCGATGCAAACTGCAATACGCGGTCGCCGGCCGACACCGAAAATCCGTCAATTTGCGCCAAAGCCATATTCACAAAACCGTCGTGCTTAACCCTGACGCCTTTCGGCCGGCCGGTCGACCCGGACGTGTACAAAATGTAAGCAATATCGTCAGTCCGGGTTTGACGTTGCGGATTGGTTACATCCAGCCCGGAATCGTTTTCACCGGCCCACGCCAAACAGGGATAAGCGGACGCCAGTACAGCAGGAACGGCTGTTTGACATCTATGCAGCAATGTACGACAGCCGCTTTGCTCCAACATATAAAGCACTCGCTGTAGCGGCAAGCCTGCATCGATCGGTAAATAGACGACGCCGGCTTTTGCGCAAGCCAGCAATAGCAATGGGTCGACCCGTTCGCTGTAAACGGCGGCAACAGAACCTTCAGGCACCAAAGCTTGCAGGCGTTTAGCGCATTGGTTGGCTTGGCTATTTAACTGTTTGTAAGTCAACGTATATTCCGGCGTAACCAGCGCATCGTTATCCGGCGTTGATGCCGCTTGCCGTTCGAAAACATCGGCAATCGTCATGTTGCCGGCAGTATCCGTACCGATAGGGTTAAAGCTTGCCAACTGTTGCAGTTCTAAAGCTGTCAGCATCGGTAATTTTGCAACGGCGCACTCAGGCTGGCGCAAGATGCTGTCGAATAATTGCAGGATATGGCCGCCTAAACGCTGCATCCGTGTTTCGGCAAATAAATCGGGATTGAAATTAAGATCCAACTCCAGGCCGTCTGCCGCTTCGCTAAAATGAAACAGCAGATCGTAACGGCTGATGTCCCAATGATTCTCTTTGACGAAAGGTTCGATATTCAGGCCGTCGATAGCCGTTATGCCGGTCTCGTTATTCTGCAACGCCAGCATCGCATCAAAAACCGGCGAACGGCTCATGTCGCGTTGGATCGTTAAATCGTTGACCAGCATATCGAACGGATAAAGCTGATGATCGAATGCAGCAATCGCGGTCGCGTTGATTTGATCGACTAACGCGGCAAAAGACTGTCCGGGATCTATGCTGTCTCGCAACGCCAGCGTATTCACATAAAAACCCAATTGGTTTTCCAGGTCGCTATGTCCCCGTCCGGCCACCGGCGTGCCTAAAATCAAATCCTGCTGAGCGGTGTAGCGGTACAATAAAATCTTCACAACCGCGCATAAGCCCATGAACAGGCTGGCTTGACGCGCATTCAACAACGCCTTGAATTGTTGCAACGCAAAATCCGGCAGTTTGAAATGCAATGTCGCGCCGTTAAAGGTTTGCACCGCGGGCCTTAGATAATCGGCCGGCATGTTCAATACCGGCAACTCGCCGGATAATTGCTTAAGCCAATATTGCCGATGTTTTAGCGCTTCGGGAGATTCGAGGTATTGATTTTGCCAAGCGGCATAATCTTTATATTGAATGCTCAACGGTGTTAACGATGGCGTTTGGTCATTACGCAAAGCCTGATAAACGGACATCCATTCCCGGGTTAACACGCCCAACGACCAACCGTCGCTAATGATGTGGTGAATATTGAACAACAATACATGGCGTTGCGGCGCCAGTTTCAGCAGGCGTGTACGGAACAGCGGCGCACGCTGAAAATCAAATGCTTGCCGTAAATCCTTATCGACATGCATTAACGCTTCCGCATCGGGATCGGTTAATGTACTCAAGTCGATTAAAGGCAATTCGGCGCGGATAGCTTCTATTATTTGCCGCGGTTCGCCGTTTCGTTCTATAAAACGGGTCCGCAATGATTCATGCCGGTCTACCAGCACTTGCAAGGCGTCGCTTAAAGCTTGGACATTCAAGTCGCCGTTGATCAGCAAAGCTTCCGGGAGATTGTAAGCAACCGAATCGATATGCATTCGATCCATCAGCCATAAGCGTTTTTGCGAGTGCGATACGGCATAGTCGAGCGCTTGCCGCACCGGCAGTATCTGATGTTTTTCGGCTGTTTTAGCCGCCGCAATCAAGCGCGCCAGCTGGCGAATAGTCGGCTGGGCGAAAAAGTCTTTTAAACTGATGTCGACATTGAACACCTTATATATACCGGAAACCATGCGCATGGCTTTTAGCGAATCGCCGCCGATGTCCATAAAGGCATGTGTGACACCGATTTTGTTCAATCCGAGCAATTGCTGCCACTGTTTGACCAGTTCAACTTCTATATCGTTTTCCGGCGCTTGGTAATGCTCTGCGTACAATAATTCATCCGGCTTCGGCAGCGCTTTCCTGTCGACTTTGCCGTGTAAATTCAACGGCATTTCCGTTAACGGCACAAAAAAAGTCGGCAGCATTGCGGACGGCAGCCATTGGCGCAAATGTTCGCGTAATGCATCATTGCTCAATGAAGTATGCGCAATAAAATAGCAGACCAGCACCTTGTCCCGCCTATCGACTGCATGAGCAATCACAACAGCCTGGTCAATCGCATCATGCGTTAAAACCGCCTGTTCGATTTCAGCCAATTCGATACGAACGCCGTTAATTTTGACTTGATTATCCTGACGGCCTAAGAACTCGACGCTGTGATCAGGCAAATAGCGGCCGGAATCGCCCGTTTTGTAAACAATATCCTCGCTCTCTTGATGTAACGGATTTTGTACAAAAACCGCCGCGGTTAATTCAGGGTCGCCGTAATAGCCTTTACTGCGAAACGGCGTTTTAATATAAATTTCACCGATTTCCCCGATAGAGCACAAGCGGCCGCTCTTTATGATCAGTAATGCGCTGTTGGATATGGCTTGACCGATCGGGATCATTGCCTGCGGCTGGGCGGGTGGATTCTTAATCGGATAATAAGCTTTCGCTAAAGTTGTCTCGGACGGGCCATAAATGTTGACCAACTCAATCCGTTCGCCGAACAACTCTCGCCAGGCGATCACGTCTTTAGCGTAAAGCGGCTCGCCGGCAAGCAATATGCGTTGCAAACCAGGCAATGCGTTAGAACTATTGTGTTCTTGAAACTCTCTGGTCAGCATCCTGAAAAGCGACGGTACGCAATGCATTAAAGTCACTTTATTATCCGTCAACCAAGTAGGCAAGTAAGCCGTTTTTTTGCGCAACTCCGCATCGGGAATAACTAACGTGCCGCCTGACAGTAACGGTACGAAAATATCGCGTAAACTCACATCGAAAGTAGGCGGCGCCAACCAGGCTACCCGCGTCGTTTCAGTTAGCCCGAACGTTTTCATCTCCCAGTGGATAAAATGGCTTAAGCCTTTGTGTTGTCCTTCAATCGCTTTGGGAAAACCGGTTGATCCTGAAGTAAACACAATATAGGCGCTGTCGTTGCCGTCAACGACTACCTCGGGTTCTAAAGCGGTTTCATGCAGTGATGTCGCCAGCATCGTTACCGCTACGGGGTAACCGGATACTATTTCCACAAACTCGGGCTTATTAGTGATAACCCGCTTCGGCGCCGTTTTATCAATAATAAACTCCAGTCTTTTCTTCGGCGTATCCGGGTCCAAAGCCATGAAAATACCGCCAGCTTTTAATACTGCCAGCATCGCAATGACGTAATCGATACTTGCTTCAATTAACAAGCCTACGACATCGCCATTTTTTACACCATGCTGAAGAAGTTGCGCAGCCGCCTGATTGGCACATTGATTCAAGTGTTCAAAGGAAATATTCCGATTCGGTTCGCTGATGGCAGTATTATGCGGAAAAGCTCGGCTTACACCCAAAAAAACGCTTTGAACCAGTTTTTTATCCACTTTTACACTCCAATGTATTTAATTACACACAATTACTACGTATTATTACGTAGTAATTGTGATTAAAATAGTATGTTTTGTCACTTGTAATTATCAAAATAACTTAAAGCAAGAATCAGCAAGACTATTGAAAGTCTGCTGAAGCACTGCCTAAAGCTTTGAATCTGTGGCAAAGTGTAGTAGTATATTTTTTTAGTGGTTCGGCACTGAATTTTAACTCATTTTGGAGGCACTAATGTCTGAAAATACGCCCGCAGTAAACGATAAAACTGAAGAAGCACAAGGTATTGTGCAAACAAGTATGTATTGCGCCCTAGCAGCAGGAATTGTCCCCATTCCGGTGTTTGATTTCGTAGCCGTTACCGGAATCCAACTCGAGATGCTAAGACGCTTGAGTAACCTTTATGGTGTAGAGTTCATGCAAAATAAAGGTAAAAACATTTTAGGCGCTTTAACTGGCGGCGGATTTTCTTCTTCATTATCCCCCGTGCTTGCAAGTACAATTAAAGTGATTCCAATTGTCGGTTCTGCATTAGGCGCAGTCAGCATGCCGGTTATTTCGGGCGCGACAACTTATGCAATCGGCAAAGTGTTTATTCAACATTTTGAATCAGGCGGCACGTTCTTAACATTTGACCCCAAAGCGGTCAGAGATTTTTATGCCGAGCAATTGAAAGAAGGCAGCGCTATTGCAGCAAAAACAAAACCAACAGCGTAATTGTATTTTTCTGCCCTGCATAAGTTCCGGCTTTCTTCCCTCCTCTTTACAAAGACAGAGCGAGGGGTGAAAGCCTTCAAAAGCCAATCGGTCCCTTTCATTTAGCGCATTTATTAGAATAAGCGCACTGCTCCCGTTCACCAACCGCTATCAACTAAATATTTTAGTTCCTTGATTAACGCAATATACGGAAACAAATTAACGGGCAACGTATTGTTAATCTCCTGATAAATTCGTTGATACCGGCCGATTTTATGTTTCTGGTCCGGCAGATTGAAGTAGTCATCGCAAGTTTCCGCCTTATTTGCAAAGACATTTTTAATCACTATGCTAATTGCTCGTTTCATATCCTCTTGCAATTCGTCCAGCACTTTTTGTTCCCAAACATCATGTATCGGCATGCTTGCCAACTGTTCGTCAACCTGATATAAGCCTAAGTAATGCATTGTTTCTTTGAATAATTTCAGCACACAGACAAATTCAAGCCCGGTTTCGACGGCCAACGAAACAATTAGCGGAAAATCATTGAGGCTGGATATAAGTACCATCCTAAGAGCGAGCTGGTCGGGAAAGCCATCTTGCCGATATTGCTCCAACAGTTCATTGAATTCGGCGTAATCGCTTTTGAAATAGCATTCATAATCTTCCAAATACCGGCGATAACGCGCAATAGTCTGTTCATTTGGACGGATTTTCCTTTCTTGTATTAAAGCCCAGCGGCAAAAACCGGTCAGGATGTCTTCCAGTTGTATCAATAACCGGTATTGATTGTCGGCCGTTATTTTATTATCCAACGCACTAATTTCTTGCCGCAAAGCCTCGCCATCCAAAACCTGGTCGAAAGTTAAGTAACAAGTAACCTGATCCAAAATATAAGCGTTGCCGTCATCCAGACTAAAAAAACAGCAACCCGCCTGATTGATGATTTTATTGCTAATCAGCGTGGCCGTAATTTCATGGACCAAAGGATGACTGGAAAGATAATTCCCGTATTCTCTGCTGATTTGCTCCGGGAAATAAGCGTGCAAATAGCGCTGACAGCATTCTTCATGCAGCAAAACGGATTGATCCTTAAGCAACTGAGTCAGGTACATTTTGCTTGCCGCCATCAATACCGCAAGTTCCGGACGGGTTATAACCTGCCCGGACCGGGACATGACTTCCTTGCTTTGCGGAAAGCATTCAACGGCTCTATCGAAAAATCCGGCAACATCCAAATGTTCGGCCAATTGCAAAAAAGCGGCCGGATTTTCCGCACTGCGCAATTGATCCAAGGATAAAGACAGACTTTGGGCGATATTGTCAGCCAACACCAAGCGGCAAACATCCTCAGTCATACTGATGAACAACGGCTGGTAATCAACAATCAGTTTTTTCTTTTGTAGACCGGCCAGGAAAATTTTCAAATTCACTTCATGATCGGAAGTATCGACGCCTGCCGAGTTATCGACCGCGTCGGTATTGATGCGTCCGCCTCTCAAGCCATATTCGATACGCGCCTTTTGCGTAAAACCGAGATTAGCCCCCTCGCCAACCACGCTCGCACCTAAATCGGCCGCATCCACCCGCACAATATCATTCGCCCGGTCACCGACATCTTCGTGTTTTTCCGTGCCGGCTTTGACGTAAGTACCAATGCCGCCCAACCATAACAATTCCACCGGAACTCTCAGCAAATAACGGATCAGGGAGTCGCCATCCAGCGATTTGTAGCGCACGCCTAGCCATTTTCTTAATTCAGTAGAAACCGGAATATCCTTATCCGTTCTTGAATAGACACCGCCGCCTGCGGAGATAAGTGTCCTGTCGTAATCGTTCCAACTTGAACCCGGCAATTCAAACAGGCGCTTACGTTCATTAAACGGCGCATCGCTATCGGATGGATTGGGATCGATAAAAATATGCCGGCCGCTAAAAGCTGCCAACAAACGGATATGCGGCGATAACAACATGCCGTTGCCAAACACATCGCCATCCATACTGCCGATACCGATTACAGTGAAAGCTTCATTTTGAATATCCTTGCCCAACTCGCGAAAATGGCGTTTGATACATTCCCAAGCACCTCGTGCCGTAATGCCCAGCGCTTTGTGGTCATAGCCCCGAGAGCCGCCGCTGGCGAAGGCATCGCCTAACCAAAATTGGTATTCGGCCGAAACGGCATTGGCAATATCCGAGAACTGGGCCGTGCCTTTATCGGCCGCGACCACCAGATACGGATCGGGATCGTCGTAGCAAACAATGCCTTCAGGACTGACGATCTCGTCGCCAACATAATTATCGGTTAAATCGAGCAAGCCGCGTATCAGCGTAAGATAAGCTTTTTTGGCGGCGTCTTTTATTCCCAAACCGGATGAGCCGCTCTTTTTAACAACGAATCCGCCTTTGGCTCCTGTCGGGACAATCAACGCATTTTTGCTGATCTGGGTTCGCATTAAGCCAAAAATTTCGGCCCTGAAATCATCGGGACGATCCGACCAACGAATACCGCCGCGGGAAATCTTGCCGCTACGCAGATGTATGCCTTCCATATAGACTGAGTGAACATAAATCTCGTTTTGCGGCTTCGGAGCGGGCATTTCGATAATACCCAAGCTGTTAATTTTAAAAGCAATAAAATAATCGGCCTGGCTGCGGCGCGCATGAAAATTACAGCGCATTGTCGCATCGATCAAATTAAACAATGTGCGTAAAATCCGGTCATCATTAATGTCGGAAACCGAAGCCAAGCTCTCCAACAACTGCAAGCGCAACGGAAATGAAGCCTGCTCTTCGCGAACCACCGGATCGCCCCATTCGGCATCCGGTCTAAAGCGAACGTCAAAATAATTAAACAAATCCAAAGCAACCTGGGGATTGCTCAGCAAAGCATGATGAACACTGCTCCGGGTCGTCCGGTGTCCCAATTGCAGGTAATAATTCCGATAAGCCCTGAGCACATCGACTTCCTGCCAGTCCATCCCGATCAGCACGCAGAGCTTATTCAGCGCATCATTTTCAACAGTTCCGGCCATCACTACCTGAATGGTTTCCAACACCCGGCTTTTTAACTTGGCAAGAGAAGCGCACTGGCTTTTTGTTTTAACCGTGAAGCTTTTAATAAACAGGGTAATGCCGTCAACCGTAAGCGCAAATTGCACCTGGTCCATGATCCTTAAATGCATATTTTCCAGGACCGGAATATATTCATCCAAGTAACGCGGTTGCCGGCTGTAAAAATGCAGCCGGTAATGTTCGACTTGCTTGCAGGGATTAAGCAGGCTGATGCAGTAATTGCCGTTTGAAATAAGAATCCGCTCAAGATGCAGCATATCTTTTAACGCATAGCGCGGCGAAACCAGCGCCTGATATTCAGCCGGAAACGCTGAATGGTATTTTTGCCACAATTGACGGCCGGCTTGCTGACCCAAAGCTCTTTCAGCCATATGCCGTAGGTCGGTCGACCAGTTTTTGGTAGGTCTGTTCAATCGCTTTTTCGCCTAATAAAAAGTTTATCGCATGATTATTGGTCAGCGGGATTGTTATCAGTTCAGATGTTTTATGATTTCCAAAACATTGCAGTCGCCCTGCCGGGTATAGGTCACCGAATCCATCAAGGTGCGGATAAAAAATATGCCCATGCCGCCTTCTTTGGGTTGATCAAGGTCCGGTAACGGCACGGATTCCAAATCGAAGCCCTGGCCATGGTCATACACCTTGATGTTCAGTTCGTTTTCTTGAATATTGATCGTTATCCTGACGGTATCGCTAGGATTCGTCATGGTTCCGTGTTTGATGGCGTTAATGGTCGCTTCCGTTAACACCAAGTTTAAATGATATGCGAGCGCCTCCTTGTCGCCGGAAAATTCGTCCAGTTTTTTCGCTATATGCTCACCGATGCTTCCGATCAAATCCAGATATTTGGTCTGCGTCGGAATGATTACCTCTACCTGAATAATCGAGTCACACATATAAAAAACCTCTAGGCTTCGTTATCAAAAGCCTCGTTTAAATCCGCATAAATATCGAAAACCCTGTTCAAGCGGGTCAGCTCAAACATCGATAACACCTGTTGCTGCATATTGGCGAGAGCCAGCTTGCCTGACCTGGCTGCCGCGTTTTTATAGCCTGACAACAACGCGCCTAAACCGGAGCTATCAATAAAGCGCACCTGCTCGAGTTGGGCAATAATATTGACATCGCCGCGCTCAATCAGATGCAAAATAGCTTCCTTTAATTCTCCCGAATTATGCGCATCAATTCTTTCTTCCTTGATAAAAAGGACGGTGCAACCATTTATTTTTTCCAAATTCAAATTCATAGGTTCTTCTTTGCGCGAGATAAATAGTTAAAACAACCCTTCGCCGAATCATAACACCATAATCGGCATTACCAACTAAAAGCTTCATTACCCATGGACAATTTGCTGCAAATCTTGATTTACCGAATCATGTTCATGAATTACGGAACGCACATGAATGTCCCGCTGAGGAAAAGGAATTTCTATCTTATGCTCGCGCAAGGCTTTTTCAAGTCGAATATGTAAATCATGCGTAACCGGCATCCGATCCCCCAGTTCGCTGACATAGACACGGATCGAAAAATTCAGCGAGCTATCGCCGAAACCGACCAGCAACACGCTCGGCTCGGGATCCGTAAGCACCATCGGCATCGAGCTGACCGTATCGATCATGATCTTATGCGCCAGCTCAATATCGGAACCGTAAGCAATACCGACAGGAATGACTACGCGGGTTATCGGATCGCTTAGCGTCCAGTTGATAAGCTGGCTGGTAATAAAAGTCTTGTTCGGCACAACCAAGTCTTTCTGGTCCATATCGACCAACGTAGTCGCCCGCATCTGGATACGGCTGACTTTGCCGGTGATGCTGCCTATCGTCACGGTATCGCCGACCCGGATCGGACGCTCGAACAACAGGATAATACCTGACACCATGTTGGCGAAGATTTCCTGCAAACCGAAACCCAAGCCGACACTGAGCGCCGCAACCAGCCATTGCACTTGCGACCAACTGCCGCCCAGCTCGTTTGCGACGCTGACAAAGCCGATAGCAAATAAAATATATTTCGCAAGTTGATTAACAGCATAACGGCTTCCCGCCTCTATCGACAAACGCCTGAAAACCAGCAACTCCATCAGACCGGAAAAATTCCTCACCGCAACGACCGCAATAAAAGCATAGAGCCCGGCCAGCAACAAATTGGTCAGCGTGATCGGCTGGTAACTTTCCTGATTATCGATATTAACCAGATGCTGCCAAAGCACAATATCATCCAAAAATGAAAACGCCGGCAAGATGTTTTTCCAAATCATCCAGAAACCGACCGCCAGCGTGAAACCGATAGCGACGTTAAGCAGTTTGATAGTTTGGGCATTCACTTTAGGAATATCGATTTGCTGTTCGTCAAGCGGCAATACCGGATCCTCGGCCCCGGCCAAATGCTTTTCGGGAATTGCCGCGGCTTTACGTTTTTGCTTCGCATTGGTGATAGCCAACTGCCGGTTAACCAGCGTTAACCAACGGAATACCAGCGCATGAACGATGATCGTCAAAAAAATCAACCGCAAGCTAACGATCAGCTTTTGCTGTAATTCCAACGCGCTCAAATAATAGCCGGCAACGGCAAAACCGATGATAACCAACGGGATGCAAATCGCGGCCGCATACCAGACATAGCGCAGCTTAGTGACCCAGCCGTCAGGATTTCTGTCGATATAGCCGTATAACAATCCTGTAGAAGGCCTTAGCACCCGGCTCGCAAACACCGCCATCACGACCATGATAATAATCAACGCCAGACGGCCGATGCTGTCGCTATGCACTGAAAACTTAGAGGCGCCGGTACCGGTGATAATAAATACGCCCGGCACCACGACATACCGTATCCAGGCGATTTGCGTGCGCAACAAACTGACGATATTCTTTTGCCATTGAAAATGTTTGCGCGCTATGCCGTCGACTGCAAACACGCGGTAAAAGAATTGCAGGAAAAACAGCGGCATTGCCGTACCTTTCATGCCCTCGCCGACGGCTCTTGTAAAATCCGCGACCTGAACGCTGCCGCTCAAAAAACGGCCCGAAAAATAAAGAATCACCGGCAGCGGCAGCACCAAAATCAAGTTGTAAACCAACGATCTCAAGGTGTAATAGAAACTATCCGTTTTTCCTGATATAGCAGTTAACTGCAACTTTGCCCAGTTTGTGCTCAACCGCAAGCCGACCAAACTCAGTATTGCGATAAAGGCCAAAAACTGGTGCTGAAGGATTAACCTAATGGCATCCTTAATTAAATCGATCCAGTTAAACGGCGACAACAACCATTGTATGGAATGATACAGAGCGGTTATGTATCCCAAGCCGATCGGTTCGGAACTGGGCACCCATAACAAATGCTCGTCCAAGTAGCTCGCAAACTTGCTGACCTGAGTGTTCATCTGTTGCCTGGCAAAATCGAAGTCGCCCAACATGCGCAGATAGGTTGCATAGGCCATCGACAACTTGTTCAGCAACTCTTTCTGATTATTCAACAATACCCGCAGCTCGGCTTGTATCATCATGCGCTGATCCGCAGGCAAGGCCTGGTCGACCTGCTGTCTCATCATGTCCTTTAGCACCGCGTCGACATCTATCAGCCGTTTCAGTTCGTCTTCGACTTTGAACTGCGCAAGACTGGTTTCGGCAGTTTCGTTTTGAATGACCTGGGACTGCTGCTTAAACTCATCCTGAATCGATAAATTACGCCGCTGCTCGTGCAGGATTTTGCCCAATTCAGGACTTAAAGCCGCCAGACTGATTTTTTTCTCGGCGCTTTTAAAATCGGCTTCAATCTCGCCGGTCTGAGCCTCGACCTTGGTTTTTTGCTCAGTGTATTGCTCAATTTTAGCGGTGATGTCTTGTAAGTCTCGGCTATATTGAATGTTCCGGCGCGTGCTTTCCTGAATAAGAGGATGCTTGCCGTCAACCGCTTTTTCGGCCTGACTAAGTGCGTCCTGCATTTGTTTCGCTTCCTGCTGGCGCAAGTCGGAAGTCAGGCTTTCGATTGCACCAACAACCGGATTTAATGCCGATTTTTGTATGTCCAACAACTGAAACTGGGTTTTAAGCAATTCCACTCTGGCCGGATTGCTGATGGCTTCGGCCTCGAGCATTTTCAGCTCGGCAATACGCGAATCGATCAACGTTCTGAGCTGGGCCTGCCTGGCTTCGACTTCCAATTTCGCATCCGCTTTACCAATCGGCGCCTTCAATTTTTTCTGGGCCGTCTCAATATCTTGCTGCGCCGCTACCGTCTCTTCGCGAATCAATTGCGGACGGCTGTTTTGCACGGCCAGCTCGCTTTCAAGCTTTTTAATCTGCTCATCGAGATTACTGATTTTTCCTTTCTCAAGAATAAGCCGCTGCTCAAGCTCCTCGACCGGTATCCGGCTAAAGTCCTCCAATTTTTGCTTGGAAACTTTCAGCAAGGCTTGCTCAAGTTCCTTTTGCAGCTTTTTGGTTTGTTCCGGCGCTTGCTTGATCGCCGCCTTAAAATCAGCGGTCTGCGCTTTAAACTTTTCAATATTCGTCAAATTGTCTTCCGCCGCCTGATAAATAGACAGCAATTTGGATTTTGTCGCCTCATCGATGCCTTCCCGGCTATTAATCGCCTCGATTTTGGCTTTTAACGTGTCCTTATTGGTTTCAAACGTTGCGCTTTTCAGTTCGGAAGAATCCGGCGCCGTGTTTTTAGCCCAAGCTCCGGCAGGACTTAAAATGACAACAAGCAACAAAAACAACAGCGGATGCATCTTTGATTGAAAGGTGGGTAACTGAATGATCTTCATGGATTATTTGAATACTGCTAAGAATGAATATACGGCGATATTGTAAATTTACCGACTCCGAAGCCGGAGGCTTGGCAAGGTTGTTGGCTTCCGGCTGTCGATCAATTTAAGCTCAATTTCATTAATTAAGGCTTAACGTTCTGCTCATCAGATAATAATCCTCTCCCCGACGCCAGGAATATTCGCCGTCCATCCGCTACGCTTGAAGCAGGTTTGCAACGATAGCGCCGCCGATTTTTCACCATGAATCAGGTAAAGTCTGGGTTTAGGATTGCTAAAATGTCCCGCCCACTTTAACAGCTGGCTTTGATCGGCATGAGCGCTTAAAGCGCCCAAGGTATGCACGGTGGCCGCGACATTGATTTCATCGCCGAGAATTTTTAAGTGCGATTTTTTACCGTCGACAATTGCCCTGCCCAATGTGCCTTCGGCCTGGAAGCCTGCGATGACGATATGCGCATTGCTGCGCCACAAGTTGTATTTAAGATGATGACGGATGCGCCCGCCGTTACACATGCCGCTACCGGCAATGATAATCGCGCCGCCTGCAATTTGGTTGACGGCCATTGACTCTTCGGCTGTTTGCGAATAAATCAAGCCCCGCAGCCAGGCTTGCCAGCCGTCCGGGGCAATTTCGGTAAACTCGGGATCGTCAATATTGAATAGATGGGTATTGTCGGCGTAGATATTGCTGGCGCTGATCGCCATAGGGCTATCCAGGTAAATCTCGCGTTGCGGCAGTCCGCCCTGACGCTGGATTTTGCCCAACCAGTAAATCAAATCCTGGGTTCGGCCTACCGCAAAAGACGGAATGATTACGTTGCCGCCGCTCTTTGCGGCTTGCGCCAACGTTTGACTCAACTCCTCCAGCGTGTTTTCCAGCGGTTTATGGTCGCGGTCGCCATAAGTGGATTCAAGCAGCAATACGTCGGCTTCGGTTAACACGGCCGGATCGCGCATTAGCGGCGAATTCATGTTGCCCAAATCGCCGGAAAAAACCAGCGTCTTGGTCTTATCTTCATCATTGATGCGTAAACGCACGATGGATGAGCCGAGTATATGCCCGGCTTCATGAAACGAAACGCTTAGACCGGGAAGAATTTCGGTTTCGACGCCATAGGCTATCGGCCGGCGTAACGATAGCAGCGTTTTTACATCTTCTTCGGTATATAACGGCTCAAGTAAGGGCTTGCCGGCGCGTTCGCGCCGCTTGTTCTCCCACTCGGTATCGCGTAATTGCAGATGAGCGGCGTCCATCAACATCAATTCCAGCAGCGGGAAACTGGCCTCGGTCAAGAATACCGGTCCTTTGAAGCCCTCTTTAACCAGCTTCGGCAGGCGTCCGCAATGATCAAGATGGGCGTGCGATAAAACCACGGCGTCAATAGCAGCCGGATCGAACGGAAAATCGGCTTCATTTTGTTTTTCCGTTTCTTTCGATCCCTGAAATAATCCGCAATCGAGCAATATGCGCTTTGTGCCGATTTCCAATAAATAACAGGAGCCGGTCACTTGGCCGGTCGCGCCTAAAAAAGTAAGACTTGTCATTACGTTGCCTTGTAGAGAATGAAACTCGAAAATAAAGCTAAGTTGAGCAGCTTACCTGCTCAAACGAAACTTATGGCCTTTGGCTATAAAAACGATACCGCTATCCGGATACACCGCCATGCTGCGCTTAGCTTATTTTAACGCCTGGATAAACCGCAAGGATCAGCTAAATGCAATGAGCGAATAAAATATTTATCTGCAACGATGCCGGATTTCCTCGAACGATGAAGTTGATGTTAAAATCATATATCGTCAAAATGTATATCAAAAGATTGATTATCCTATTAAAAGTTTTACAGCAGCCAGGCTGGAAAACGTCAATATCATGAACGCTCAGCGAAGAAATAAATTGAAAACGACCATAAAACACTACATGCCCCGACTGCTGATATTTCTTTTTATGGGCTTGCCCTTGCAAGCGCTGCTTGCCGAAGAAATCATCCATCAGGAACCCGGTACCGCTCAAGAAATTGCCGCCATCGTTACGGCAAAGCAGCATCCTTACCTGATGCTGTCCAATTTTCAAAACCGTACCGAGGACCTTGAGTCCCTGTACAAGATGTCGAACAATCAACCGCTGTGGCTGGGCAATGCCAACTCGGAAAAGAACATCACTGACGCACTTAATCTGCTGGCAAACGCGGCGGTGCACGGATTAAACCCTAAAAATTACGATGCCGAATCGCTACAGCAAAAGCTACAGACGGCCTTGAAGCTCAAGCCGGACTCGTACAAAGAACTGGCACTGTACGATACCGCGCTGAGCATATCGCTGCTGCGCTTCCTGCACGATCTGCATTACGGCCGGGTCAATCCTCAAGGCATAAAATTTAATTTAAAGCTAAGAGAAAAAAAGCTGATCGACTTGCCGTTGTTGATTAAAGACAGTTTGGCGAAAAACGATCTGACGCAGTTACCGCTGGCGGTTGAACCCAAATTAACTCAATATCAAAAGTTAAAGCAGGCTTTGGCTAATTACCGCCAACTTGCCGCGAGCGCGCCTACGTTTAAATTCGACTTTAAAACAACCTTGCATCCGGGCGAATCGCATCCGCAGATTGCCGAGCTAAACCGGTTCTTAACACTGACAGGCGATTTACCTGAAAATAAAACTGAAAGCAAAGCTGAGAAATCGTCTCTATACACTAATGCTATTGCCGCCGGGGTTAAGAAGTTTCAACAACGCCATGGACTTAGCGCGGACGGTCATATCGGAAAAACCTCGGTAGTCGCACTGAACATCCCTTTAAGCTATCGCGTCACGCAAATCGAGTTGGCAATGGAAAGACTGCGCTGGCTGCCGGAGCTGAACGTCGGCGCGTCGATCATTGTTAATATTCCGGCTTTTCAATTATGGGCGTTTGATACGGTCGATGCGATCAATGCACTTGACCAGGCCGATCCGAATATTATCAATATGAGGGTTGTTGTCGGCAATGCGCTGAAGACCCAAACCCCGGTTTTGATGGCGGAAATGCATTTTATCGATTTCATGCCTTACTGGAACGTGCCTTACAGCATCATAAAGAATGAAATATTGCCCAAGTTAACTCAAAACAGAGGCTATCTCGATAAGGAAAACATGGAAATGGTTGCCGTTTTCCGTGACGGTGAAAAACCGACCGCGCTTAATGAAGAAACCATGAATCTGCTTAAAGAAGGAAAACTAAGAATCAGGCAGCGCCCCGGCGGAAAGAATGCATTGGGCAAAGTGAAATTTATCTTCCCCAATAAGGATGACGTGTACTTACACGATACGCCTTCAAACGCCTTGTTTAGCAAATCGCGGCGGGATTTCAGCCATGGCTGCGTGCGGGTTGCGAATCCGCAGAAACTGGCTGAGTTTGCGCTAAGAAACCAGGACAACTGGAACGCCGAGACGATACACGTCGCAATGAGTACGCCGAAAATGCAGAGAGTCATCCTGAAAAAGCCGATACCGGTGTTGTTCTTTTACACGACGGCCTTTTTCGACCACTCCGATACATTAGAGTTTTATACCGACATTTACGGGCATGACGCGGTATTGCTGGAGGCTTTGAGCAAACCGGACGATTTATCCGACCAATCGCTTTTTATCAGCACCAATTCGACACCGGCACCGGCGCCAACGGCGGAATCGACAATCAAATAAGGATGGTCATTAATAACTTCCCGGCGTGGGGCGGAAACTCAAGCCTTACGCGCGTAAGGCTTGACGATAGAAGATAGTGCTTTCGGGAAGTTATTTCCAACAAAAGCTGAAGTGCATGTGCTATTGGTAATTTAATAATCGCGGACAATCAGAGGGGCAGCAAGCAGACCTTGCTGCTATGAGAAACTAATATTCTTATCCCTGAATTTCGTAAATTTTGTGACTTAACCGGGTACGAATACTTATCCGGCCCAGGTTCTTACGCTACCGGTATCCAAATGCACGAAATCGGATCTTTCGTAATAGCCAACGCCGCCACGCTGCATGGCCAACGCAGCATCCCTAATCCTTCTGGTATCCAGACCTTCAATGCGAATATCAATCGCCCTGCCCTCCATATGCAGACTGTTTTTGGCGACGCCGTCGCTGTGCTTGCGTAAATCGGCGTTAGTCGCCGGCGAGCGGTAACCGGAAACGATATGGAAAGGCTTCCTGACTTCGAGGGTGTGTTTTAAATCATACAACTGGTCCAGTAACGCCGGATCGATAGGATGAACGGTACCGTCATGGTAGTCGCGAAACAAATGATTGATTTCGTGGAGAGCGTCTTTGATATAACGGCCCTGCTCAAAATAAGTCAGCGCTAATTGGTCGCCGGTATGCGTGTTATGAAAGGCTAGCATTTTGTGGGAAGGCGAGTTCCGGTTAAGTACGCTACGAACATTCGTCCGGGATGAAGGCTCGTATGCAGCCAAATGCTGGTGCTGGCGGTGATGTATCACGTCATGAACATGAGTCTGATGATGTTTAGCCGAGTGAGGGGCAAGCACTGTGTGCGAAGCTATATGTTTAACTTTAGCGTTTGCGACTCCGACGCCTCCAGCCATCAGCAAGGAACCATAAGCCATTTTTTTCAGAAACTTTCGTCGTGATGAAATAATGTCGCTTTCATTCATAGTCGGTTTACGCTCTCGATTCATACTTTATACGTATTAGTGCAGATTGCTTTATTTTCATCATTCAATCTTAAGTCAGCCTTAAATGATTCCAAATGTCCGCTACAAAAAAGAATTTTTCGACATAGTTCTCATAACCCGATGAATATCAAAGTCAATCTATAATAGATCGGTCAATCATCCATTAATCGGGAACAACATGAACATATCGGCACTGACGCTGGCAGCAGTATTTGTATTGATCGCCGTTCGTAAAATCGGCCACTTCAACATCAGGATTTGGCAATCGATGACCGGCGGCGCACTGGTGGTATTGGCTACCGGCGAGATTAGCCCTGCCGATGCGCTAAAAGCTATCGACCTTAACGTCATGCTGTTCCTGTTCGGCATGTTCGTCGTCGGCCAGGCATTGGTCGCCAGCGGTTATCTGTACGCGCTCGCCTATCATTTATTTAACCGGACGACATCAGTGCCGCAGCTGCTATGCGGCGTTTTGTTCGGCGCGGCTTTAGGTTCCGCTCTACTGATGAACGATACGCTCGCCATCATAGGCACGCCGCTGGTGTTACGCTTGGCTCGGGAGCACCACATCAGCCGCACAATGTTGTTATTAACGCTGGCTTATGCGATCACGATCGGCAGCGTGATGAGTCCTATCGGTAATCCGCAAAACTTTCTGATCGCCAGCCAAAGCGCTTTACCGGCGCCTTTTACAACTTTTGTCCAAGCGCTCGCCATCCCGACACTGGTTAATTTGGCCGTCACTTACTTGGTTTTACGGCTGGTTTACCGGCAACAATTCATCGACGCGATGCCGCTGACTCATAATCCCGTCGATTTATGGGATCAGAAACTGGCCAAACTGGCCCAAGTTTCGCTATTTCTATTGGTCGGATTAATCATACTGAACATCGTCCTGTCGGCTATGCATAGCTCCGTGCAGCTTAAATTAAGCCATATTGCTATTATCGCCGCGCTACCGCCGATCTTGTTCAGTTCGGCCCGGTCGCAGTTATTAAAAAGCCTGGACTGGTCCACGCTAGCGTTTTTTGCCGCAATGTTTGTATTGATGTCCGGTGTCTGGCAATCCGGTATCATGCAGAAACAGGTCGATGCGTTGCAGATAGATTTGACGACAGTTCCGGCTATCCTGCTGCTCAGCGCCTCGCTGAGCCAGCTCGTTTCCAACGTGCCGCTGGTAGCGCTGTATTTGCCGATGCTGAATAATCCGGATCCGGAACTGCTAATGGCGCTCGCGGCCGGCAGCACTATCGCCGGAAACCTGCTGATTCTGGGCGCCGCCAGCAATGTGATTATTATCCAGCATGCCGAAAAACATCACGCAACTCTCGGCTTTTTTGAATTTGCCAGGATTGGAATTCCTCTGGGCTTTATTAATCTATTGATATACTGGGGATGGTTCCGCTACTGTTACAACTAACCGCTTTCCAAATTAAATAAACGACACTCATGAGCAAAAAAGCCGTTAAAACGTCTGCTTATCTGACCGAAGTCAAAGCGCTATCGGATCGGATCGTTAAAGCGCAACAACCGATACGGATACTCGACGCGATTAAATGGGACGACAGTATTAAACAGGCTTTTTTCGAAGGCAACTGCAAAAAGCCGCCGGTCGTGACGCCGGATTATTACCAAAAACGCCCTTTAGGCTTCGATCCGAACGAAAAAAAACACGAGTTCTACCAAATCGAGCGCGACTTGATGCGCAAACTAGGCCAGTTGAATCCGCTCAGCGTGATCATGCGCCGAATCTGCAAGGAATACCTCGATGTCGTGCGAATGCTGGAAACCCGCGGCAAACCGACATTTTCGAATATTTCCCAAGAGTTATACGGTTCATCCCAGGACGTTTTCCATGTCGGCGACCCAACCATCGCCAATCTGGGCAGCATGATGGAAGCAACCCTGTCGCAATTATTGAAGCTCGATTTTTTAATTGAAGAGCCTAAAACCATCAACGCAAAGGACGCCGTAGCGATCCTGAACGAAAAGATTCAAGCGGTATTTCCGGGCGACGGCCTGCGCGCAATGCTCAGCGACGGCATCGTCGCCGATGCCGCGGCCGGCACCGATTACATCAAATTGCGCGCCGATGCGTTGTTCAACATGCGCGATCTGCGCGTACTTGAAGTTCACGAAATCTGGGTGCATCTGGGCACGACGTTGAACGGCTTAGCCCAGCCTTATTGTACTTTTCTAGGCAAAGGCCCCCCATCCGCGACCGTTACCCAGGAAGGGCTGGCGGTATTGATGGAAATCCTAACGTTCAGTTCCACGCCGAACCGGCTGATGCGTCTGATCAACCGGGTGCGGGCGATCACGCTGGCCGAAGAAGGCGCGGACTTTATCGATATATTTAATTTCTTTAAAGATAAAGGCTTGGACAACGAAGAAAGCTATACGCTCAGCAGTCGCGTTTTTAGAGGCAGCAGTTCCGACGGCATGCCGTTTACCAAAGACCTGACTTATATCAAAGGCTTCGTGCTGACTTATAATTTCATGCGCCTGGCGGTCAACAAAGGCAAGCCTGACCGTATCCCGTTGCTGTTTTGCGGCAAGACCATGATCGAAGACATGAAAGTGCTGGTCGACCTGGTTGAAGAAGGCACGGTCATTGCGCCGCGCTTTCTGCCGCCGCAATTCAAGGACTTGATGGGGCTTTCATCCTGGCTGAGCTTCAGCCGTTTCATGTCGTCGATGAATTTCCGGCAGTTGGAACAGGACTATTCCAATGTTTTATGATGGCTCGCCGTTTATGGATATAAAGCTGAGTTGAGCGGCTTATCCGCTCAAACGAAACTTATGCCCTTTGGGTATAATTAGCGGCTTCCCGTTTAAGACGGGACACAAAGGGAGGCTTAACCGTTCGCCCTGAGCTTGTCGAAGGGTGAGCGGTTAAGCCGGCAGATTGCCGCTTTCCTTATGCCGATCACGATAAAAATAATAATTAATAAGGTAAACCAATGAAAATACCAAAATTACGAACCGTTTTTTTCATGTTTTTTTGCTTAAACTTCAGCGCAGGCTACGCCTCGGAGCATCACAGCGGACACGGCGCGGCTATGGGCGGCGGTGGCGATAGCGAGAATGCCTGTTCAAAACCGCAACTGACCAAATTTTTGCCCGAAAATTTAGCGACTGTCGCGCCGGGTTCTGCCTTCTCTTTTTATGCCTTTAATATCGAGAAACCCGAGCAAATTACAGTCACAGTGAAAACAATTCCCGTGGAAGTGACAACGGAAGATAAAGACTCTTTTTTTATCGTCAAAGGCAAATTGCCCGCCGAGTTGGTTAGCACAACCGCAAGAATCAATATCAAGGTTAACGCCAAGATTCCAAGATGTAGCGGCGAAAACGGCTGGCTGGTAAAAATCGCAGAATAGTAAGCGCTGTTTTCAGTGGCATCAACAGTTCGCTATCGCATGTTGATGCCTAAAGCTGAGTTGAGCGGCTTATCCGCTCAAACCCTGCTTATGCCCTTTGGGTATAAATAAAAAGCTCGTCAATACTCCGGTGCTGTCCCGCTATAAACTTTTGAGGAGCATTTTATGCCCGAAGAACCATCCATCAAAAATTGTGTAGCATACTGTCTGGCGCAGGGGTTTGATATTAGCGCATTAGCGAAATTGCTGTCGGACGCAACGCTGATAAGGATTATTAAAGGCACATTACTGATTGAGAGTAATCAATCCTGGTCGATTGTCTTCGCTTACGGCGCCGTTGTGCACTGGAATGTCAGCCTGGAGCAGCAGGCCAAGCTACATCAATTGTTATTGGATCATGCGGAATATCCGCTGGAATCCCCGGAGGAAGACAACTTCACTTTTGCTCTCGATTGTCCCAGCACCCGCATTATTGAAGATCATATTGAAATCGAATCCTCCGATCCGATTTTGATCTTTGCCTTATCGCAAGGCATGGCGCAATCGATCAAACTGGCTTCTTTTGAAACCAATGCGCTGGCGACCATCAACAACACCAGCTATATTCCAAAATCATTAGCCGAAAACGGCACAATCAGGCTAAGTCGCAACAAAATTGCCAAAATCCGCGGCCAACTGTTTTTGACCAAAAGCGATATTATTTTGAACTATGATTTGCTGGATACGCCTGATTTCTTTTGGGAATACCCGGAATATGAAGCCTTTTACGGCGTCACCGCGAAATACCTGGAAATAGCGCAACGAACCGGCGTATTGTCGAAAAAGCTGGAAACCATTCATGAATTATTCGAAATGCTGGCCGACGAGCAAAAACACCGGCATTCGTCGATACTGGAATGGATCATCATCTGGCTGATTGCTTTTGAAATAGGTATGACGATATTCGACAAAATTCTCTAAAAAATAAAGGTTTAATCAGAACCAGCTTTAAATAATGTACACAGAAAATGGAACACGGATAGTACGGATTTACACGGATTTTTAGCACTCCCCAATTTGTTTGCGTTTTAAAATCCGTGTTTATCCGTTTAATCCGTGTCATCCGTGTTCTATTCCTGCCAAATACTGAATCATTAAAATTAATCCGACCATGCTCAGCTACCGACACTCCTTTCATGCCGGCAATTTTGCCGACGTTTTAAAACACATTATCCTGATACAAAGCGTTGAATACTTAAAAAAGAAAGATAAGCCTTTTTGCTGCATCGATACCCATGCGGGCCCCGGAAGATACGAGCTGGACAGTGAATATGCATTAAAAAACCGGGAATTTGATACCGGCATCGGCAAACTATGGAACTGCAATGACTTACCGGAGCTTGTCGCCCACTACGTCAGCCTGATCAAACGCTTCAACAACACCGGCAAATTAACGCGCTACCCCGGCTCGCCGTTGATTACAAAGCAATTGCTGCGCGAGAAAGACCGCTTGTGCTTATTTGAACTGCATAATACCGAAATAAAGCTGTTAACGGCTGCCCTCGATAAAGACAAGCGTATCCATATTGCTCACGCCGACGGTTTAAACGCCGGTTTGAAGTTATTGCCGCCGTTCGAACGCCGGGGCTTCGTGTTAATTGATCCTTCCTACGAAATCAAAAGCGATTACCAACAGGTTGTAGAATCGCTGGCCGCGATGCACAAACGCTTCGCCACCGGCACTTACGCGCTGTGGTATCCGGTCGTCGACCGCCGTCGAAATCAGGAACTAGAGCACGCCCTGCAAGCAACGGGCATCAAAAATATCCAGTTATTCGAACTGGGCATACGGGCCGACAGCAACGAACACGGCATGACCGCCAGCGGCATGATTGTGATCAACCCGCCTTGGACTTTAGCCGCGGAAATGAGACAGGTTCTGCCTTGGTTGGCCGATGTTTTAGGTAACGACGGCCAAGGCTTTTGCCGGATACAGACCTTGGCTAACGAATAGCTCCACAATATCCATTCAATGTATAATTGACGCCAATTCACATCAATAACCGATAAAAACTCAATGTCTACAAACGAAAATCAACCTGGGCCAAATTTTATCCGCCAGATCATCAACAATGACCTGAAAAACAATAAAAACGACGGCAAAGTCGTGACTCGTTTCCCGCCGGAACCCAACGGCTACCTACATATCGGCCACGCCAAATCGATCTGCCTGAATTTCGGTATCGCCGCCGAATACAACGGCCGCTGCAATCTGCGCTTCGACGACACCAACCCGGAAAAAGAAAGCGACGAATACGTCGAGTCGATCAAGCGCGACGTTAGCTGGCTGGGTTTCGAATGGTCGGAGTTGTGCCACGCGTCGGATTATTTCGAGCAACTGTACGACTATGCGGTGCAATTGATTAAGCAAGGCCAAGCCTATGTTGACAGCCTGTCGGCCGAAGAAATCCGCGCTTATCGCGGCACTTTAACCGAGCCCGGCAAGGAAAGCCCGGACCGCAGCCGTTCTATTGAAGAAAACCTCGACTTGTTCCAACGCATGCGTGCCGGCGAGTTTGCCGACGGCCAATATGTATTGCGCGCCAAAATCGACATGGCGTCGCCGAACATGAACATGCGCGACCCGGCCATATACCGGATTCGCCGCGTGCATCATCAACGCACCGGCGACGACTGGTGCATCTACCCGATGTACGACTACACGCATTGCATTTCCGACGCGATGGAAGGCATCACTCACTCGCTGTGCACGCTGGAATTCGAAGACCATCGCCCGCTGTACGACTGGGTACTGGACGAGGTCAAAACCCCGTGCCATCCGCAACAAATCGAGTTTGCCCGCTTGCAGTTGGAATACACGATCGTCAGCAAGCGCAAATTGAACCAATTGGTCATGGAAAAGCACGTTAACGGCTGGGACGACCCGCGCATGCCGACGATTGCCGGTTTGCGCCGCGCCGGATTCACGCCGAAAGCGATCCGCGATTTCTGCGAGCGCATCGGCCTGACCAAACAAAACTCCTGGATCGAAATGGGCGTGCTGGAATACTGCATACGCGAAGACCTGAACGAAAACGCGCTCCGAGCCATGGCGGTACTGCAACCGTTGCGCGTCGTCATTGATAATTATCCTGAAAACCAGGTTGAACAACTGGAAGTCAGCAACCATCCGCAAAAACCGGAAATGGGCAAGCGCATCGTGCCGTTCTCAAAAGTCGTATTGATCGAACGCGATGATTTTGCCGAAGTGCCGCCGCCAAAATACAAACGTTTGGTCGAAGGCGGCGAAGTCCGTTTACGCGGCTCTTACGTAATCAAATGCAACGAAATCGTCAAAGACGCCGACGGCAACATCGTCGAACTGCGTTGCAGCTACGATCCCGATACGCTAGGCAAGAACCCGGAAGGCCGCAAAGTCAAAGGCGTGATCCACTGGGTTTCCGAGCAACACTCGCACCCGGCCGAACTGCGTTTGTACAACCGCTTGTTCAGCGTGCCGAATCCGGACAATGAACCTAACTTCCTTGATGTAATCAACCCCGATTCATTGGAAGTGCTGACCGATTGCCGCGTCGAAGCCAGCCTCGGCACTGCCGATCCCGACAACCGCTACCAATTCGAACGCACCGGCTACTTCTGCCTGGACGCGATAGACAGCGCCGGCGGCAAGCTGGTGTTCAACCGGACCGTCACGTTGCGGGACAGCTTTGAAAAAGATTGATCCGGCGCAACTTGCCATATTTAACCAACTAGGTTAATAATATTCATGGAGAAAGCCACGCCGCACTACAAGTTAACTGTGGTGAAATCCATGATCGCAGCGGATAAAGTTCGCACGACTTTATCCGCGCTGGCCGGTGCCGAGGCGCTCGGCTTTTCTTTTGAGAAAATGATCGATGTGGTCATGTCGTTAACCGCTAAGGATTTTTACAAAAGCATGACCGCGCACGCCGACCACAAAATCCGGCAGGATGTATACAGGCCTAACACATCGGCCGGAGAAGTTTATCTGAAACTGACAGTCATCGATGATGTGCTGATCGTGTCGTTTAAGGAGCTATGATGAAATGTCCAATATGTGCTGAAACAGAGCTGGTGCATGACGCTCGCGACATGCCCTACACCTACAAAGGCGAATCGACAATTCTCCCCGATGTGACAGGTGATTTTTGCCCGGCTTGCGGCGAAGCGATTCTTGACGGCAGCGAAGCCGAACGTACCTGTGCTTTAATGCGGGAATTCAACAAGCAAGTAAACGCAACAATCGTTGATCCAAGCTTTATCGCCGGCGTTCGCAAAAAACTCAATCTTGACCAGCGCGAAGCGGCAGAAATTTTTGGCGGAGGAGTCAATGCATTCTCGCGCTACGAAAACGGTAAAACCAAGCCGCCTTTGGCGCTGATAAAACTGCTTAAGGTACTTGACCGCCATCCTGACTTATTAGCCGAAGTCAGGACAATCTAATTTTTTAACATTAACCACAAAAGAGCTATGAACCAAGAAAGCATTAAACTGATCGAAAACTACTACGCCGCATTCAACGCCGGAGACATGGACACGTTCCTGAACCTGTTGACCGACGACGTGATCCACGACATCAACCAAGGCAAACGCGAAACCGGCAAGGACGCATTCCGCAACTTCATGGGCGGCATGAACGACAGCTATAAAGAAGAGTTGGTCGACATGGTCATCATGGCGACAGCCGACGGCAAACGCGCCGCTGCCGAATTCGTCGTACTGGGCGAATACTTGGAAACCGACGAAGGCCTGCCGGAAGCAAAAGGCCAAAAATACCGCCTGCCTGCCGGCGCTTTTTTTGAAATTCGCGATAACAAAGTCGCCCGCATCACCAACTATTACAACCTGCAAGACTGGATTGCCCAGGTTAGCGCGTAATTAAGCATAGCTGTTTACCGAGGTTGGGCTGATACCGTTCCAGCCCAACCCGGTATCTAATAATATGGCGCATATGCAACCTCTGATTATTAATCTTGCGCCAACAGGCATGGTGCCTACACGCATGCAATCCTGTTATGTACCTCTGACGCCGCAAGAAATTGGCGCCGATGTTGCCCGTTGCGCTGCTCTCGGCGTGTCCATGGTGCATCTCCATGCGCGCGCCGAAGATGGAACACCAACAGAAGCCCTTACTGTTTACGAAAGAATTATCGACGAGGTACGCACCAGCAATCCGGAAATTGTCGTTATCGTCTCCACCTCAGGCCGCCTGATAAATGAAGCCGAACGTCGCGCAACCGCTCTTTATTTAGAGGGCCGTTTCAAACCCGACATGGCAAGCTTGACACTGGGATCGATGAACTTTGCCACCAGCGCCAGCGTCAATGACCCGAAAACAATCACCCTCCTTGCGAAGATCATGCAGGAACGCGGCATCCGGCCGGAGCTGGAGGTATTCGACACCGGCATGGTCAACTTCGCGAAAATTCTGATCGATAAAGGTCTGATCACACCTCCGTTTTACTTCAATATTCTGCTCGGCAATCCAAGCACCGCCCAAGCCACGTTGCTGCACCTAGCCACCATCATTAACGATCTGCCACCCCAATCGATCTGGTCATTAGCAGGCATCGGGCGCTTCCAAACTCGCGCCAATGCGTTGGGGGTGGTGCTTGGAAACGGCGTTCGGGTCGGTCTGGAGGATAATTTATGGTTGGATGAGGAGCGAACGCAACTGGCTACTAATGCACAGCTGGTACAGCGAGTAATCAATCAGGCCGAAGCCTTGAATCGGGCTATTGCAACCCCGCAAACAGTACGTAGAATGCTGAGCCTGGATTTGCCCCAATGAGCACCGCACCGCAACGGCTTGTCATTTTTGGCGTCAGCAATATTTTGTCCGACCTGTTCGACTGCGCCTTGGCAAATAAAATTCCTCTGGGCAAAATTGTCATCGATCTACCGGAAGAAACAGGTGAACGGGATATTAGCCTGGCAGCACGGCTCTCGGCATTGGAAGGTATCTGTCCTCCCCCTGTCGTCGAACATATTGATGATTTCAAACCTGTTTTGGCAGAAGAGTTATATTTGCTTGGACCGACAACGCCAACACGCGCTGTTCTGGCAAATAAATTAAAGGAGCGCTTCGACTTGCGTTTTCATACGCTGATTCATCCCAGTGCTTACGTATCGCCGCTAGCATCGCTGGCCGAAGGCGTATTCGTCGGAGCCAACAGCGTCATAGGTCCGGGTGCGCGATTAGCCGAACATGTATTTGTCAATCGCGGCGTAACTATCGGGCATGACACACATATCGGCGCGTTCTCACGCGTTCAGCCCGGCAGTAATCTGGGTGGATTATCAAATATCGGGCACGGAGTCACAATCGCAATCGGCGCGACATTAATAGAACGGCTCGTGGTTGGAGATCAAGCTTTCATTGGTGCCGGTGCCGTGGTAACCGCCGACGTTCCCGCGAATGTGCTGGTGGTGGGAATTCCTGCCAAGTTCAAGAAGACGCTGGCTTAGTACGCTGCATAAAACGCTCAAGAGTAAAATCGCAAGCCGCTAACAGGCTTGCCCCGGATTGATCAAGGTCAAGCTTAGCTGAAAAGAGCGCACGCATTTCTTCTCCTTCCTGCTTCCGCAGGTCGACACTGGCGATTAATGCGGCAAGTTTTGAAAAGTAATCCGCATCACTGGCAACCGCTGCAGCACCGACTTTTAGACCGCCGTCCGAATCAGCATAAGCGATCACCGGCAACCCTTCCGCCATCGCTTCCGCCACACTGAAACCACCGCCCATACGAGGCGGATTAACATAAATATCACTGCATTGGAGCAAGGCAGGAATATCCCCATGCCAACTCAATGTCCGAACTTGCGATACCGGCGCCTGCGTCAATGCCGTCGGCATCTTTCCAATGCCACCGACCAGCAGCCATGTGACATTAGGATAATTCTTGAGCAGATCAAGCATGCGAACCGCCCACGCCCCGCCGATTTCCCCTTCCAATCGATCTCCGACACTGATTAGTACCAGTGCCGTTTCGGACAAGCCGAGTTTCCGGCGCGACAGCACTGACGCAGCCGGCCTACGCCGAATTCGATAAGGATGATACCACCCGACACTGCTGGAACCCCATTCACTATCGGTGCTGCCTGCATCTTCCGGCGATGCGCAGAGCCATACGTCAACCTGATCCAATGGTGCAACAGAATGAACGTTTAACCCCAATACAGGACGCACTTTAAATAGCGGCGCTACGAGGGGTGAAAAAAAACCAACGGATAACACAAGATCAGGATCAAATACCGCGATATGCTTTAATATCTCGGCCCACCGAGCCATCACCGAAAAACTTTCGACACCCTGGCGCACCCTTACCCCAGACAGGCAATACGAGCCCCACTGCCCCGGGTCAAACACAGGCACAGCAGTCGCTTCTTTAACACCGAGGAAATATTCCATTCCTGATACAGAAAGATCGCGGCAGGAAAATATCTCGACTTGCAGTCCCTGTTCTACCAATATACGCGCCTGATTCAGAACCATTGCGGTTGGCGCATGCGGATAGCGGCTTAGATAGGGAGAAACTATGGCAACTTTCCGCACTCGTTCAATTTTGCGGACGGGAAGACGCACTGTTATATGCTGTCCCAATTTATGCAAGATTTCCGGAAAAAATGCATTTCGAACGACTTGTGTAAATGTTCGCCTATCGTTTGGGCTAGCCAACAAATTCCCCCAGGCAAACGCCAGAAACGTAGCCAGACGGTCAGGATCAATCGGCATGATGTCCTGGACAATACGGCCTGCTTCTGCGAGGTGAGCATTATCGCGCATCATCGAAGTCAGCCAAGTAGCGCGCAGGAATCCCGCCACACCTTCAGTTGGCGTTTGTGTTAATAAATGCTCTACTAGCGCCTTTTTAACAGATTCATCATCGACTTGCAGATAACAATTCGCCAGCCGGTGCCAGCAATGGCTCGCGCCTGGACTGGCAATAGTTTGCGAGGCAGCATCCCACAACAACTGTGTACAGAAATCTATTTCGCTCATAGAGATGCGGTATTGTTTGAAGCGCTCCTTAAATTGAATCGCAATTTAAATCGGCTTATCTCCAATTAATCCTATGAATAGCACTTTTTCAGCGCCTTTTTGACCTCCCAAGTGCAAGATAGCCAACCGGAAAAACCACTAAATCGACCTGGGAGTGAAGCTTATGATAGATGGTTTCAGTATCGCCTTCCAGTTCTTTACCGTCCACGACCGTTTTAGGGAAACTTAAAGGATGTCCGCTAAAAATAGTCAGCCATGCTTGCCACTCAATGAAAAGCCGAACATCGCGTATGTATTCTATTAATTTATCAATAGTTAATAGAATACAACAACCAGAACGATAGCAGGATAAATAGCGCCAGCCCGTCTACTTAGGACATATTTTTTAATAAGAGATCGTTTATTCGTATATGATAAGCACTGAAAGGCAATGTTCCCTTTCAATCATTAATTTTCAGAAAAAATCTGGAAAGCACACCAAAACACTTCATAGGTACATGATGAATTTAATCAAAAAAGCAGTACTCGGTTTCTCTATGGCTATTTCTTTAGGTGCTAGCACCGTTGCTTTGGCTGAAGATGCAAAAGCAAATGAAGTTATCGCTCACATCGAAGAAGCTATCGCCGAAATCAACAAACACGATTTCAATGGCGCTTATGCACATGAAAAAGCGGCACGCACTGCTGCTGAAGGCATCGCAGGCCACGAAGCCGCTGTAAAACAAGGTGTCGATAGCCTTATTAAAGCGCAAATCATCGGTAAGAGTGCCGATGAACCCAAAGCTATTGCCGAATTAAACAAAGCATTAGGCTTTTTCAAGTCAATCTAAAGCTGAGTTGGGCAGTCTGCCTGCTCAAACCCTACTTATGCCCTTTGGGTAAATCAGTAGATCCGGCTTTTAGCTGAGACAGGGTTAACTTAAGTTGACCCTGTCTTTCATTCAAAACGATCTTTCCTCATCTGAAACTTTTGACGGCCCGGCCGGTAAAAGTCCCAACGTACATGCATCAAATTCACGATCCCTTTTCTTGCTATTTATGCCCAATTTGCGCGGCCTCGCTACAGCTAACTCCATCGGCTAAAAGTTATGCTTGCGAAAACAACCATCATTTTGATATTGCGAAAGAAGGCTATCTGAATCTTTTACCGGTGCAGCATAAGCATTCCATCGAACCCGGCGATAATAAACAGATGGTGCAGGCCAGACGCGAGTTTTTGGAAGCAGGTTTCTATGAGCCGATGGCTAAAGCGGTGGCGACGATGATCGCTGCACACGACCCCCAACGTCTGCTGGATTTAGGCTGCGGCGAAGGTTATTACAACCGGAAAATTGAAGCTAACTGCGCAAGCACGATCATGCTGCACGGTGTCGATATTGCCAAATTCGCGGTCGCCGCTGCCGCCAAGAAGCAGCCTGATGCCCGCTTTATCGTCGCAAGCTCAAACCGTTTGCCTTATGCGGATCACTATTTTGATTTGGTGCTGAGGGTATTCGCTCCGTCAAACGATGACGAACTGAAACGGGTGATGAAAGCGTCCGGCCTGTTGCTGACCGTAACGCCGGGACCGAGGCATCTATGGCAGTTGAAGAAGTTCATCTACAACGAAGTCAAGGAACATGCGCTGGAAAGCACCCTGCCGCAAGGCTTTGAGCGCATCGACATGCAGCGCGTCAGTTATAAGATCACGCCGGATTCGCAACAAAGAATCGCCCTGTTACAAATGACGCCCTTTGCATGGCGAACCAATGAAAGCGCCCAGCAAGCTATTAAAGAAGCTGCGGAACTTGAGATTGAAACCGATTTTATTTTGACGCTGGCGGTGAACAGCTATTTAAAATAGCAACGCTAAAAAGCGTATCGCCCCCTTTAATCTTCTTCCATCATTGCGCCCGATACCATTGACGTAATACCATCGGTTCACCGATTAGCCTGGGATTACAAAACATGAGCAATAATACAGCGCCGGATTCAAGCCTCACACTGATCAAAGCCTTATCCGAAGCTAACGGCTGCGAGGTCGTTGAAACCCATATTTCCTGGCTGTTGCTGAGCGAGCAATACGCTTACAAAATCAAGAAACCGGTTAACTTCGGTTTTCTGGATTTTTCCACGCTGGAAAAACGCCGTTTCTGCTGCACCGAAGAGCTCAGGCTGAACAAGCGTCTGGCCGCCGAGCTGTATCTTGAAGTGCTTCCGATTATCGGAACGCCGGATCGGCCTGAACTGGGCGGTGCCGGCACAGCCATCGAATATGCGGTCAAAATGATCCGCTTCCCTTCAGGCCAACTGCTCAGCGAATACGCCAAACTCGGCCAGTTGAATTCTGATGAAATCGATCAACTTGCCGAGTTGGTATCCGGCTTTCATGAAACCATTGCCCGGACCGATCAAAACTCTCCGTATGGCGACAGCGCCAACATCACACATTGGTTTATCGAAAATTTCGAGCATATCGAGCCCTTGTTGATTGACGGCGCGCAAAAACAGCAGTTGCAAAATATCCGGCAATGGGGCGATAGCGAAGTATGCCATCTGGCCGCTCTGATGCAGCAGCGCAAAAAGCAAGGCTACGTGCGCGAATGCCACGGCGACCTGCACCTGAGCAACATCACACTGATCGACGGCAAGGTAGTGCTGTTCGACTGCATCGAATTTAACCCGATGCTGCGCTGGATTGACGTGATCAGCGAAGTGGCTTTTTTGTTTATCGACCTGCTGCATTTCAATTACGTCCACTACGCCTACCGCTTCCTTAACCGCTATTTACAGCAGACCGGCGATTATCACGGCTTGGCTTTATTACGTTATTACCTGGTTTACCGCGCGCTGGTGCGGGCTAAAGTTTCGTTATTACGCAAGGCGCAACAGCAAGACGAATCGGCCCGGCAGACGCTTTGCGAATACACGACATTCGCCGACTTGGCCGAGCGCTTTACCCGCCGTCGTCAAACCGTCCTGATCATTACTCACGGCTACTCCGGTTCAGGTAAATCCACTATCGCCGCCCAACTCGCCGAAGCAATCGGCGCGTTCCAGATACGTTCCGACATAGAGCGCAAACGACTGTTCGGTTATCGCGCCAATGCGCAAACCGATAGCGGCATTGATAGCGGCCTCTATACCGAACAAGCAAGCCTGAAAACCTACCAACATCTTAAAGAGCTTGCCAAAACCGTGCTCGATGCCGGCTTCCCGGCCATTATCGACGCCACTTTCCTTAAAACAGAGCAACGCTACCTGTTCCGGCAGCTTGCGGCGGACTGCGGCGTACCGTTTCATATCGTCAGCTTTCAAGCATCCGACCGGGAACTGTGCAAGCGAATTAACCTGCGGCAAGGCGATGCCTCGGAAGCAAGCGTAGCCGTACTGCACCGGCAACAGCAATCCGCGCAGCCGCTATCCGAACAAGAACAATCCGGCCTGATAACGGTTAATACCGAGAGCGATAATGCGTTGCAGACCCTGCTGGACCAGCTTGGCCATTATTTTCAGTAAAACCGTATACTCGATTTTACCTATTCCTTTTTAGCAGCGGTATGCGTACTATCGCGGCAAATGACGCCTGCTCAGGGAACCCGTCCCGTTACTCTCGCATGGATGTCAATAAAATGAGGAGATACAAATGAACGAAGACACATTGAATATAGAAGTCAGAAAATATCTCAAAAACGTCGGCATCACCTCGCAACGCGAGATCGAACATGCGGTCCTGAAAGCGATTGAAACCGGTAAGCTAAACGGCTCCGAAACCATCGAAGTCAAAATGATCCTGGACGCCCCTGCGATTGGCGTCAACCATTGCATTCAGGGAAAAATAGCGCTCGAATAAATCTCTTATTTTGGCGTAGCAATTCATTAACATACATTGATATGCCAATAAAAAAGAGAACACGGATACCACGGATTTTTACGGATTGGCACGGATAAGAATTTAAACCGACAAAAATCCGCGCTAATCCGTCGCATCCGTGCCATCCGTGTTCCATCTTTAAAATCCTGCGATGATTTACGTCGCTTAATTAGATTAAGCATCTATATTGACTGCAAAGACCGGGCTAAACAACCTAGCCTTTGAAGCCGAACCGCTGTAACAGACAGAGGATAAGACCATGAATAAGCATCTAAAATTAGTTAGAGAGTTCCATGACTTAACTTCATTCAAGCAAGCCAAGCATGGAACCCCCGAACGATTATCCGACATGGATATTGTTATGCGTCAGGCGTTTTTAATGGACGAAGGCAGCGGAGTATTGAAAGCCATTAAAGAGGGCGACATGGTGGAAATATTATCGGGGCTGGTCAATCTCGCCTATTGCGCATTGCGGGCCGTAGCGATGCGCGGCGAAGATGTCGCCGATCTTCCGATAACATGGCGGCACGACGGCTATATTCTTTCGATCGTCCGCATCCTGTGCGACAGAATTAACAATTGCACCTCCGGCGTTACCGACGATTATTCAGCCGTTTATTGTTTATGCGCTCATTTGACGAGCACCTTCACGAACGCCGATTTTAATAAAGCCTTCCAGATCATCCATGATTGCAAGCTATCCAAGGAAGCCAAAACGCCGGATTTGAGTTCTTGTTTTTTTGAGTGATGACAAACGGCAGCCGGCGTTACGTGCTTGCTTTATTTGGCATAAGTCATGGCCTCGGGCCGAACCAAGCTGTCGAATTCCTGTTCAGTTACAAACCCGCCGGAAACGGCCTCCTCGCGTAGCGTGCTGCGATTTTTAAACGCCAGTTTCGCAATCTTGGCCGCATTGTCGTAACCAATTCGCGGCGCCAACACAGTCACCAGCATCAACGAATTTTCGACCAGCTCGGCAATACGCTCGACATTCGGCTCGATGCCGGCCACGCAGTGATCGGTAAAACTGAGCACCGCGTCGGCCAGCAGCCGTATCGACTGCAATAGGTTGTAGATGATGACCGGCTTGAATACGTTCAACTCCAGATGCCCTTGCGCGCCGGCGAACGTGACCGTCACATGGTTGCCGATAACCTGCGCGCAGACCATCGTCATCGCTTCGCATTGCGTCGGATTGACTTTGCCCGGCATGATCGACGAACCGGGTTCGTTTTCAGGCAACGACAATTCGCCGATGCCGCAGCGCGGCCCCGAGCCCATCAGCCGAATATCGTTGGCGATTTTATTCAGGCCGACCGCAAGCGTATTCAATACGCCGGAGATTTCGACCAGCGCGTCGTGCGCGGCCAAAGCCTCGAATTTATTGGCTGCGGACACGAACGGCAGTCCGGTAAATTCAGCCGCCTCCCCGGCAAACTTGCCGCCGAAACCCGGCTTGGCGTTCAGCCCGGTGCCGACCGCCGTGCCGCCTTGCGCCAATGGATACAAGCGTTTCAGGCTGTCATCGATCCGTTCGATGCCGAGTTGCACTTGCGCCGCATAGCCGGAAAACTCCTGGCCCAACGTCAGCGGCGTCGCATCCTGCAAATGCGTCCGGCCGATTTTGATAATTGAACTCCAGGCTTCGGCCTTATCGGCCAACGCGCGATGCAAATGCCGTAGCGCCGGAATCAGCGCGTGGTGCAACTGCTCGACAGTTGCGATATGCATCGCGGTCGGGAACGCATCGTTCGACGACTGGCTGCGGTTGCAATGATCGTTCGGATGTACCGGCGTTTTCGAGCCGATAACGCCGCCCAGCCGCTCGATAGCAAGGTTCGCAATCACCTCGTTCGCATTCATGTTCGACTGCGTTCCGGAACCTGTCTGCCAAACGACCAACGGGAAATTGTCGTCGAACTTGCCTTGAATGACATCGCGGGACGCATCGGCTATCGCATTGCCGAGTTTAGGATCGATATTGTCCAGCGCGATATTCGCCAGCGCGGCGCAATATTTGACGATGCCCAACGCGCGGATCAACGGCCTGGGCATCTTTTCATCGCCGATTTTGAAATTAAGCAACGAACGCTGGGTTTGCGCGCCCCAGTATTTGCCGGCAGGAACTTCAATCGGACCGAACGAGTCGGTTTCGGTGCGGGTGTTGGCGGTATTTTTTTTCATGTGTTGTCCTTTTATGGCTTGATTAAAAAGCATGGACAGATATTTGTTTTTCGGCAGCTAGTGTGCTGCGCCACTCAAAGCACCTATTGTTGATACGCTGCTATAGATCCTTCATATCCTTATGTAATAGCTGAGCTTACTGTTTATATAGATTATGCAGGAACAACTGTTTAATTTATATTGATTTAACGATGGATCATATCCATTCATTATTATAACAACACTGTGGCTTGTCGTTATCAATGCGCTTAACTTTTGTTATTTTTATCAAAAGTCGCATAGTTGACAAAGCCCTATAACAATTAACCATACTTCGCGTTCATCCGAGACTGACTTTTAAATGTATAGATTTGCTTTAAAGATAAGGTTAAAGTTTAATAAAAAATGATCCAATGGACATGGCTCCTTCCCCTATGAAAAACGTTTTCAATTTCCGTGACGAGCTGATTTCCGATTACAGCGCCTTCTCACGCAGCTTTACCCAGATTGCAGCCCCAGACATCAAAAGAGAAGTTGAGCGCCAATACGACGCCGGACGCTATTGGCCGGAAGCGCTAATTCAGATAAATCCTAATTACCAACGCAAAACAACAATTCAACAACTCGCTGAGCAAGGTATTCTGCATAAAAAATGTGTTGAGATTTTCCAGATTGGAAAATTGGAGCATAAGCTTTTGCCATTACACCTTTATACCCACCAACTCCAAGCTATCATTAAAGCTCAGTCCGGCCAAAGCTACGTTGTCACTACCGGCACCGGCTCAGGTAAGTCGTTGTCTTTTTTTATTCCCGTCATAGATAAAATTCTTAAAGAAAAAGACCCTATCGCCAGAACGCGGGCAATTGTTATCTATCCTATGAACGCGCTGGCAAACAGCCAGCATGAAGAATTAAAGAAATTCTTATACGGCTACACCGATTCTGAGCAACCATTTACTGTCGCCCGTTACACAGGCCAGGAATCCACGGCTGAGCGCAGTGCAATCGCCGAAAATCCGCCGGATATTTTACTGACCAACTTCATGATGTTGGAACTCATATTGACGCGTTATGAGGAAACTGATCGACGGGTTGTCGAGCACTGCAAAGGGCTTAACTTTTTAATCCTGGATGAACTTCATACCTATAGAGGACGCCAAGGTGCCGATGTAGCGCTGCTAGTTAGGCGATTACGGGAAAAACTGCATGCTGAGAAGATGATTTGCATCGGCACCTCGGCAACCATGTCAAGCTCCGGCAGCAAAGATGACCAAAAGAAAACAGTGGCCGAAGTTGCCAGCAAATTATTTGGAACTCAAGTAAGTATTCACGACATCATCAGCGAAACGCTTGAGCGAGTTACCGACCCGTCAAAAGATATTGACGCAATAAAACCCTATTTGTTGGAATCAGTTTCCAGAACATCCTTTGCATGGTCAAAGTTTGAAGATTTTCAAAAAGACCCTCTTTCTATCTGGGTAGAATTGAACTTGGGCATTGAATTACCTGCTGATGGTAGTGAGCCAAACCGGGCAAAGCCCATCAGTTTGTCTGAAGCAAGCAACCGCTTGGCACAAGACGCTTCCTGCGCAGTGGAACTTGCAAAAGCAGCATTGCAAAATTTTCTTATCGCAGCCCAGCACCATGAATCGCCACAAGGACAACCACCGTTTGCATTTAAACTTCATCAGTTTATCAGCGGCCCCGGCAAAGTACATGCAACCCTCGAAGCCCAAGAAAGCAGGCACATCACCCTTGATGCACAACGATTTGCACCGGGGAGACAAAATGAATCGGTGCTTTTGTATCCCACTCATTTCTGCCGGGAATGCGGACAGGAATACCATCCGGTTTGGCGTGAAGAACATGGCGACATTCGTTTTAAACCACGAGAAATCGACGATATTAGTGACGATGATAACGAGGATGCACGATTTGGATTTTTATGTCCCTACAGTAACAAGCAGCAGTACCAAGGCAATTTAGAAGACCTGCCGGAAATCTGGCTTGACCTCAGCAAAGCCGTAACCAAAGTAAAAAGTTCTTACAAAAAAGCAGTACCTGTTGCTACCCAAGTCAATGCGCAAGGAGTCGAAAATAAAGGCGAATATTATTGGTTTATACCGGGTAAATTGCGTTTTTGTTTGAACTGCAGTCACGTTCACGACGCTCATGGCAAAGATATTAACCGATTATCCAGTCTTTCCGGCGAAGGCCGTTCATCGGCAACGACCATGCTGACGCTGAGTGCCTTACGCCAATTATTTGCTGAAACCGATATTCCGGAAGGAATCCCGGACCCTAGAAAGCTACTGGGTTTTACCGACAATCGCCAAGACGCCGCTCTACAGGCCGGGCATTTCAATGATTTTGTATTCTTGCTAACACTACGCGCAGGCTTGATCGGCGCCTTGCAGAATAACAACGGTATTTTGACCGAAGAATATCTTGCAGATGAAGTGTTTAAAGCCCTTGGTTTCAATAAACCGGACCCAGCTATGCTGGCTGAATATCTGCGTACGCCTAAGTTAACGGGCCTTGCCCGGCAAGAAGCACAGCGGACCTTGCGCTTTATTTTAGGCTATCGATTGCTGAGAGACTTGCGCAGAGGTTGGCGATTCAACAACCCCAACCTCGATCAACTCAACCTTTTAGTAATTAACTATCGCGAATTAACAGCGTTTTGCGCCGAGGAAACACTATTTGGCTTGCCGGGAACCCTATTACGAAATATCGGCGCTAACGCGCGTGTATCCTTCAGCAAACTTGTGTTTGATGAAATGCGGCGAGCACTGTGTTTGGAAAGCCGCTACCTGGATTCTGTCGAGCAGGAGAAAGCCAAAAATACCGCTCATCAATATCTCAACGAACGCTGGGCGTTTACCCCTGACGAAAAACTGTCCACCGCGAAATACCTGATTCTCAGTAAACGCCCGGAAGGCAAATATCGCAGTGATCATCTGGTCACCGGAGGCCCACGTTCACGCATCATCAGACTGCTTAAACGGGCAGAGTTCTGGAAAGAAACAGCTTTTGCCGGACAAATTTCCAATTGCAAAGAGCAGGAATTGGTTGAAGCGCTTGGGCTACTACTGAACGCAGCAGCAAATTATGGCTATATCCATAAACAAACCATCGACAATTCAATTCTGGGATGGCAGTTAAACGCTGCCGCCATCGAATGGTGCTTACCGGTCAGTAATGAAGCCGAAACCTCGCGCAAAGCCAATGCTTTTTTCCGCCGACTTTACTTGGTGATGGCTGAAATGCTGAGATTACCGTCGCATCCGCTGTTTGACTTTGAAGCACACGAACATACCGCCCAAGTCGATGCCGCTCGTCGGCAATTGCTGGAGCAACGTTTTCGCTATACCGACAAGGACCGCCAAGATTGGGCTGATAATCCGGCGCATGATGCTCCGCTGGAGCGCTTGCCGGTGATGTTTTGCTCGCCAACCATGGAACTGGGCGTCGACATTTCCGCACTCAATACCGTTTATCTGCGCAATGTTCCGCCGACACCCGCCAATTACGCTCAACGTAGCGGTCGCGCCGGAAGATCGGGACAACAAGCACTGGTTATCACATATTGCGCCGCGCAAAGCCCTCATGATCAATGGTTTTTCCGCAATGCCGACAAAATGGTTCACGGCATTGTCAAACCGCCCACCTTGGATATTGCTAACCGCGATTTGATCGAAAGCCATTTACATGCCGTGTGGCTCGCGTGTTGCGAAGTCGAATTGGACAGCAGTATCGCTCCGCTGCTCGACCTGGAAATGCCGGAAAAACCGATCAAGCCGGAATTGCTTGCTCACTTAAGTGATACCTATGTTCTGGAAAAAGCCGGAAATGCAGCTAATCGAGTCGTCGCTCAACTAAAAAACGAACTAAACGGTGCTGCATGGTTTACTGAGGACTACGTAGAACAAGTAATCAATGATTCGCCCAAGGCGCTTACCGATGCCTTGGAACGATGGCGCAAACTGTTTGATGCAACCCACAAACAGATGACCATGGCAGACAGCATTGTCAAAAGCCATACCGCGTCGCACAATGAACGGGAAAATGCCCGTCGCCGTTATGGCGATGCAGCGCGTCAATACACAGTTCTGTTAAAAACAGGCAATACAAAAAATACCGACTTTTATACCTATCGCTATCTGGCTAGCCAAGGTTTTTTACCGGGCTATAATTTTCCGCGCTTACCGCTCATGGCCTGGATTCCGGCCCGCGGCGGGACAAACGGCAACAATGACGAAGGCAGTATGGTAAGCCGCCCCCGCTTTCTAGCCCTTTCGGAATTCGGTCCTCGCAGTTTGATATACCACGAGGGCCAGATGTATCGCGTAATGAGAGCCAAACTTAATGTCGGTTCGGCGGATCATATTTCCGGAAACAGTACGCTAGGCACAGTGTCGGCACGGGTTTGCAGTCAATGCGGTTATGGGCATTTAGGCGATGCAAATGGCGCTGAGCCATTGGCTAATTGTTGCGAAAACTGCGGAGCCTTGCTCACCGATCATGATTGGATCAAGGAATTGTATCGCATCGAAACCGTTGAAACAGTTGCTGTAGAACGTATTTCAATTAACGATGAAGAACGCCAGCGCCAAGGATTTGAGCTACAAACCACTTATCGCTTCCTCCCCGGACCTGATGGTGCAGTGCAAAAACAGAAAGCCCATGTTGTTCATAACGGCGAAACGCTTTGTTCGATTACTTACTCACCGGCAGCTCGGATTTGGCGTATTAACAAAGGTTGGCGGCGACGTAAACATGAAAACCAGCTTGGTTTTTACATTAATCCAATTACCGGCGTTTGGAGCAAACAGGATGATTCCGATAAAGACAATGAGCCAGAGGGCGATGAGGCGTTACTCGATAAAGTATCCAAACAACGCATCGTTCCGTTCGTCGAAGATCACCGGAATATCCTGATTCTGGCGCCGGCACGGCCATTACCTTTAGCGGCCATGGCTACTTTACAAGCCGCACTTAAACGCGGCATTGAACAGACTTTTCAAATTGAGGAGTCGGAATTGGTTGTCGAGCCGTTGCCTGCAACAGATAATCGGCAGGCACTATTGTTTTACGAAGCCGCAGAAGGCGGAGCCGGAGTCCTGACACGTCTTGCCGGTGAACCAAGCTGCTTATCCATGGTGGCAAGCGCAACGCTTCAACTCATGCATTTTGAATTTGGAACAAACTTAGCAACGGTTGAAGAACTTAAACGGCAAGAGCATCGCAATGCCGAGGGGGAAAGTATCTGCGAAGCCGGTTGTTACCAGTGTTTGCTGTCGTATTTCAATCAGCCCGATCATGACAATATCGACAGACGGAACCCGGACGCCCTGCGCTTGTTGATGGCGCTTGCGAATGCCAATGTCGTTCCCGTCAACGAGGAATCCCAATCATCGGATCGGCAAAAGCCTACGCATGACATGCTTGGCGAATGGCTAGCCGCTCTACAGACTCGGCAACTAAAGCAACCCGATGCAACCGAAGTCCCTATCAATCAAGGGCAAGCGATTGCCGCCGGACAATATAAAAGTCTTCGCGTTCTGGTGTTTTTAGCCCCCTTGGCCGATGACATAAAATCCCAATTAGCAGATAAAGGCTGGCAGGTACTGGACTTTTCCAAGCCTCGGCTATGGCCTGAATTATTTGAACAACACGCCGGCTTACTCGGAAAACAAGAGAATACTGAATGAATATGCCAACCCACGACTTCACTATCGGCAACTTAGTGCGCGCCCGAGGCCGTGAATGGATTGTGCAACCCGATTCGAAGTCCGATTGGTTACGCTTGCGGCCATTGGGCGGCTCTGACGATGATATTATCTCGCTGATTCCTGAGCTGGAATTCCAGCCGGTCGAACCTGCCACATTCCCTTGGCCTGATCCCGAAAAACCCGGAAACCATGCCGCTGCATTGTTATTGCGCGATGCGCTACGCCTCAAACTGCGTGCAGGCGGCGGGCCATTTCGCTCGTTCGGCAATATTGCGGTAGAACCACGGGCTTACCAACTGGTGCCATTGCTCATGGCTTTGCGCCTAACCACGGTACGATTGTTAATTGCTGATGACGTGGGTATAGGCAAGACCATTGAGGCCGGCTTGATAGTCCGCGAACTGATAGATCGCGGCGAAATCAGCCGGTTAGCCGTACTCTGCCCACCGCATCTGGTTGAGCAATGGCAAGGCGAACTGGAGCAACGATTCAACCTCCAAACCGTGGTTTTAACCTCGGCCAGTGCCAGCCGCATCGAACGCGAGGTGCCGCATGGCGTCAGTTTATTTGATCATTATCCCTATATCGTGGTGAGCCTCGACTACATCAAAAGCGAGCGCCATCGCGAGTATTTCCTGGCGATTGCTCCGGAGTGCGTGATTGTCGATGAAGCACATACTTGCGCGAGCAGCGGCCAAGGCAAACAGTTGCGTTTTGAACTATTGCAACGCCTGGCGGCTAACGAAGAGCGGCACCTGCTGCTGCTCACCGCCACGCCCCATTCCGGCGATGAAAGCGCTTTTTATAACCTGCTGTCGCTGCTTAAGCCCGAGTTTGCAACGTTGCAAAACCGTACTTCCGCCGGCGATCCGCTACGCCAGGAACTGGCTCGTCATTTCGTTCAGCGCCGCCGCATTGATATTGACGAATGGCACGACACACGCGGATTCCCTAAGCGCATGTCCACGGAATTGACTTACGAACTCAACGGTGCCTGGGGACAGTTTTTTGATGACGTGCAAAGCTATTGCCGCGAACTCGCTGAATCGGCCGAACAATCGGCAAACGGTAATCCCCGATTGGTTTGGTATGCCACTTTAGCGTTATTACGTTGTGTAGCTTCATCTCCGGCGGCGGCAGCTAAAGCTTTAAATACCCGGCTTGAAGGTACATTAGATAGCGAGACTTGTCTGACCGATTCCAGATTATACGACGGTCAAGCCGATGACTTGAGCAGTAACGATCTCGAACCACCGGCGCAGTTGCAAGATGCAGCTCGATTACAGTATTTGATTGCACAGGCGGAAAGCCTTAGCGGTAAAACCGGCGATCCCAAGCTGGCACTATTGATTATCCACGTCAAAAGCCTGCTAAAAGACGGTTTTAACCCGGTCGTCTTTTGCCGTTATATTGCTACCGCCCATTATGTCGCCGAACACTTGCGTACCCAATTTCCAACCGTAGCCGTAGAAGCCGTGACCGGCGAATATACACCGGCGGAACGCGAGCAGCGCGTACAAACCATGGAAGACGCTGATCGGCGCGTGCTGGTCGCCACAGACTGTTTGTCCGAAGGCATCAACCTGCAACATTTGTTTACCGCAGTGGTGCATTACGATTTGGCATGGAATCCAACTCGCCATGAGCAGCGCGAAGGCCGAGTCGACCGCTTTGGACAGCAAGCCACCGAAGTGCGCTGCACCATGCTCTACGGTCAGGATAACCCAGTGGATGGCTTTGTATTGAACGTAATTCTCAGAAAAGCCGACGCCATTCGTAAAGAGCTAGGGGTACTGGTGCCAATGCCGGAAGACGAATCCTGCATCAATCAGGCTTTGATTAAAACCGCTTTGATGCAGCGAAACGAGCGAAACCTTAGCTTGTTCGATTTCGTTGAGCCGGAAGAAATCATCAAACCGCTGGAAGCAAAATGGCACGACGCCATGGAAAAAACCAAAGCCAATCGTACCGTGTTTGCTCAACGTCGGATTAAACCGGAAGAAGTCATGCCGGAATGGCAAAAACAGCAAATCGCGCTGGGTAGTGAAGCAGATGTTAAGCACTTTGTGCAGACCGCCTGCGCTCGTCTTAATGCGCCCCTGGAACCGTTTAAAGATAACCGTTTCAAGTTATTGCCCCTGCATTTCCCGGAAGCGTTAAAACTCAGGCTAGCCGATGATGGCATTGAAAAACCGTTGGTTATCGACTTTTCACAATTACATCGCAGTCATCCAATCGTCAGCTTATTGGCCGAGCATTTACTGGAAGAAGCCTTGCTTGGCGAAAAACCGCTGGCAGCACGTTGCGCCACGACGGTCACCGAATCGGTCGATATGGTGACTACCCTGTATCTACTCCGTTTACGCCATCAACTCAGCTACGTCAGGCGAAGGCAACCCTATCATTTAATGGCCGAAGAAACCGTAACCTTGGCTGTGCGAGGCCGTAGCCAACCGGAATGGCTCAGCGAAGAAACTGCCGGCGCCTTACTGGAATGCCAACCTAGCGGCAATCTACCGCTCGATATCATGCAACGCGAAATTAAAACCGCGCTGGAATTTATCCAATTGCAACCCGAACGTATCGAAGCCTTGGCCCAACAACGCGCCGAAGCTTTATTGACCGACCATCGCCGGGTACGCGAAGCCGCCAAAGATATAGGACAATACAACATCACCCCCTGTTTGCCGGTGGATATCATCGGCATCTACGTTTTACTTCCCGACGCACTGTAGAGACTAAATTATGAAACGCGTCAGAAGAAACCATACTAATGCCCTAAATTTGCCAACCTTGCAGCTGGAAGGAGGCTTATTTCTGCCCGATCAATTGGAAAAAGCCGCATTGGGCAAAGCCAATTACCAAAAAGAGGCCGATTATCAAATCCCAGCCGGGCTTAAACTAAAAGACGAATACAGCCGGGCTTTTCAAATCGCTTCCGCCCAATGGAAACATTTTGCTCCCAATCTGGAACGGCAGGATGTCGATGCGGCCGATGTCACCACCAAGTTTGTCCAGGATCTGCTCCGCGATACACTCGGTTACACCGGTTTTGAACTGAAAAACACTATCAGCGTCGGCGAGCGCCAATACCCCATCACAGCATTAGCAGGACAAAGCATTCCGGTAGTGATTGCCCCGCACACGTTGGGCTTGGATGAAGCCGACCCACGCTTTGCTGTTGCCGGCAGTGGCGCTCGTAAGAAAAGCCCGTTTCAACTGGCCCAGGAATTTCTCAATGCCAGCGACCAATATCTTTGGGCGCTGGTCAGCAATGGCCGACAAATCCGCCTGCTACGCGATGCCGCCACCCTAACGCGGCCTAGCTTTTTAGAGTTCGACCTGCAAGATATGCTAGGCGGCTTAAATTTTCCCGAATTTGAAATGGCTTGGCGATTACTACACGCCAGCCGTTCTGTTCCCTCTCGCTCAGAGGAAGATCAGGATGAAAATTGTATTTGGGAAATTTGGCGTAGCGAAGGCCGGCGCGAAGGCACCCGCGTCCGTGACGGCTTGCGCCAAGGCGTAACCGATGCCTTGCTAACACTGGGCACCGGATTTATTCAGCACCCAGCCAATGAAACTTTGCGCCGCGACCTGTACGAAGGCAACTTAAGCAAAGAAGCCTATTTCCAACAACTATTACGCCTGGTTTACCGGCTGATATTCCTATTTACTGTTGAAGAACGCGGGATATTGCATAACGGCGATAGCGATCAACAAGCCCTATCAGCCCGTAAAGCCTATGCCGAAGGCTATGCCATGGCCCGCTTACGTGACCGCTGTTTGCGCCGCCGCGCCCGCGACGGTTTTGACGACCATTGGACGGGCTTACGCATCGTGTTTCGCGGCCTTGTCAACGGCGAACCGCGCTTGGCATTACCGGCCTTAGGAGGTTTGTTTGCAGCCAACCAATGTCCGGCGCTGGATACGTGCACCCTCAGCAACGCAACTTTGCTGACAGTGATGCAGCAAATGCGCTGGTCCAACCTTAGCGGCCATCTCGCTCCCGTCGATTACCGCAACATGGGGCCTGAAGAACTGGGGTCGGTATACGAAAGTCTGCTGGAACTGGTACCTGAAATCGACCTTCATGCCCGTCAGTTCGGTTTTGTCGGCTTGACGTCCGAAGGCAGCACCCAAGGCAATGCCCGCAAAACCAGCGGCAGTTATTACACACCGGACAGCTTGGTGCAGGAGTTGATTAAATCCGCCCTGGATCCTGTGATTGAAGAGCGCTTAGCTAACAATCCGGCCACTCCCGCAGATGCCTTACTCAGCATCAAGGTGATCGATCCTGCTTGCGGTAGCGGCCACTTTTTGCTTGCCGCTGCCCGGCGTTTGGCTGAACGGCTGGCCGTATTACGAACGCAGGACGATACCGTTAAACCACAAAATTATCGCCACGCTTTACATGAAGTCATCAATAAATGCATTTTCGGCGTCGATCGTAACCCGATGGCCTTGGAACTTGCCCGCACCGCATTATGGCTGGAAGGTTTCGAAGAAGGTGTAGCATTATCTTTTCTCGATCACCACTTGCAATGCGGCGATGCCTTGATCGGCCTGACCGATCTCAATCAGTTGCAGCACGGCATTCCCGATGCGGCCTTCAAATCCCTATCCGGCGACGACAAGAACGTTTGCAAGGAAATTGCTAAAGCCAACAAAGAAGGGCTTAAAGCTTTTGCTAAACATAAAACCAACCGCAATCTCGACATAGCACTCGACGATGCCGACGGTCTTTCCGAACTACAAGCCCTGGAAGCAATGCCTGACGGAAATCCCGATGACTTTGCCGCCAAGGAAGCAGCCTATCGCGCATTTCTGGAGCATGAAAAACAAAACCGGTTACGCAATGCGGCTAATTTGCTGATCGCTGCCTTTTTAATTCCCAAAGCCGATGCAGACGCCCTGATCGTTACCCCTACCAGCCAAAACCTCTATTTGGAGCTGTTTACAGAACAAGCCGCCGACGAGCTGGCGGCCATGCACCAAAGCCAGCGCTTGGCAGCGGCGCAACGGGTTTGTGAAGAAGCTCACGTACTGCATTGGCCGTTGGCATTTCCGCAAGTTTTTGCGCAAGGCGGTTTCGATTGCGTATTGGGCAACCCGCCATGGGAACGTATCAAATTGCAAGAAGAGGAGTTTTTTGCCACCCGCAACCGTTTCGTCGCCGAAGCCAAAAACAAGGCCGAACGCGCTCAGCGCATTGATTGGTTGGCGCAAGGCATGCTCGCCCGGAACCTCTATCCGGAACTGAAACATCCGCAGGAGCAATGTGAAGCCGAACAAGACCTGTATCAAAACTTTATCGGCGCCCGCCGCGCCGCCGAGGCCGCCAGCGTGTTTGCCCATGTTAAAGGCAAGGACGGCGGACGCTATCCGCTGACCGGTGTCGGCGATGTGAATACCTATGCGTTATTCGCGGAAACCATCAGCCGGATTACCGCCAAAACAGGACGAGCCGGATTTATCGTGCCTACCGGTATCGCCACCGATGATTCAACCAAAGCTTTTTTCGGTCATATTGCTCAAAGTGGACAACTTGCCAGCCTGTATGATTTTGAAAACCGCGAAGCGATTTTTGCCGGCGTACATCGCAGCTATAAATTCTGCCTGCTGACGCTAGGCCATGCCGAACAAGCCGAATTCGCCTTTTTCCTGACCGACACTTCGCAACTCGCCGCTTTGCGCTGACTGCCGAAGATTTTAGCCGCATCAATCCCAACACGCTCACTTGCCCGGTGTTCCGTTCCAGAATGGATGCGGATTTGACCAAAAAGATTTACGCTAAAATACCGATTTTGATTAAAGAGCTTATATAGAAACCGAAAGCGAACGCCTAACCCATAGCAACAACGTTTACAAAAATCCGTTACCGATCAAAGAAGCCAATATACGCCGCCGAATGCGGCATAACATTCAAAAACCGAGGAAATAGCCATACGACAATGGACGTTAATCGCCCTTTTTGGGATGCTACCACCTCACTCACTGGAGATAAACACCATGACCCTAGCCGAAACTATCTATCAACACAGTCTTAATCTTCCGGATGCCGCTGCCCGTGAAGCACTCGATTTCATTGAATTTCTGGAACAACGTTACAACCCGATACCTGTCATCACAAACCAGCAGAGCGACAGCGAAGCCTTTCTCGCCGCATTGTCCAGTAATTTGGACAATAACATTACCGATGAAGATTTAGAGACCGCGCTACGCTTATCCGCTGTTGTGCAGCCGGAAGCGAAGAATGAAGTGGAGCGGCAAACAGCACTTGCTTACTTAAACACAGTGCGCATCGACTGGAACGGCAAACCGATCCCAAATCGCGATGAGCTCTATGATGATGCACGGGGTTGAGATGACGGTATTTCTTGACAGCAATGTAGTGCTTTACGCGCTCGGTAACGATAGCGGCAAGCGCACCATAGCCTGCGCTTTGCTTGTCGAAAAACCGACTATTTCCACTCAGGTCGTTAACGAATGCTCCCATGTGTTACGACGCAAACTGCGTTATTCTCCTGCCGAGGCTGGCAAGGCATTAACCGCTGTCATAAAAGCCGTCAAATTGACCGATGTTGGCATTCAGGAAACTTATGCCGCATGGGCACTCGCCGCCCGTTACGCATATAGCCATTTCGACAGCCTGATTATCGCAACCGCCCTGAATGCAGGTTGCACTACGCTTTACAGCGAAGACATGCAACACGGCCAAGTTATTGGCGGGCGATTGACGATTATCAATCCGTTTCTGCCGGATAACGGTTTATGACGACTTCAAGCAACAACCCTTGGGGCATTCGTTTCATGACGATGTTTCACATGTCCAACGATAGTCATTTGTTTCATGACTGCTCCGCGCCGGACAGATTGCCGCTGTATGAAGCAAAAATGATTCATCAATTCGACCACCGTTGGGCAACGTATTGCGTGGGCGGCAAAGATACGGCAGGCGATGTGGCGCTGGCTGACAAACAAAATCCGGATTTTTGCGTCACGCCGCGTTATTGGGTGGACAAAGTGGAAGTCGAACAGCGTTTGCGGGATAAGGGTTGGGATCGTGGATGGTTGCTGGGGTTTCGTGACATTTGCCGGGCGACTGACGAACGCACGGTAATTGCGAGTGTGTTGCCGAAGCTGGGGGTTGGACATACAATGCCTCTATTCACAGTAAATTCAATAACTCGAAAAACCGCAGCTTTGCTTGGCAATTTGGACAGCATCGTTTTGGATTTCATAGCTCGTCAGAAATTGGGCGGCACACATTTAACCTACTCTTATCTCAAACAATTTCCTATTCTGCCTCCTGACTTTTACAGCGAACCCGACCTTGATTTCATTGTCCCCCGCGTACTGGAACTCACCTACACTGCCCACGACTTACAGCCTTGGGCGCAAGACCTCGGTTACGACGGCACGCCGTTCACGTTCTTCGACCCGTTTGCCCCTGACCGCCGCGCCATACTCCGCGCCGAACTCGACGCTTGGTATGCCCGCGCCTATGGCTTAAACGGCGACGAACTGAGCTATATCCTCGATCCCGCCGACGTAATGGGCGACGATTACCCCTCCGAAACCTTTCGCGTACTCAAAAACAACGAGCTCAAGGCATTCAATGAATACCGCACGGCTAATTTGATTCTACGGGAGTTTGATCGAATGGCCTTGGCCGATGAAGCAAAGGAACCTTATGTAAGCCGTCTCGTACCGCCTCCAGGCCGGAAAGCATCGCCTGCGTATTCGCCGTTAGGCGTCATCCGCGACGAGAATGATGCCCGGTTAGCGGGCTTGATACTGACAGTCCTGCGAGAAGCCGGCACGCTGTCACGCCAATTGCTCACGCTGCTGTCGCAAATAATCGCCCAAAACGACAGCGCATATACTACGTCGACACCTGATGAAGCCATTCTGTTCAACACTTACCGCCGGGAAAACAATGGCGTATTCGAGTCTGAACGCATTGCTCGGTTACAACTATTGCTGCGCTTTTTTGAAGAATCCGGAGTTATTCGGATTGAACAACAGGGAGCGCGGATTTCGGCAATGTCCACAGCCACAATACCCGCCGGATTGATTATTGAAAAAAACATGGCAGTTATCGCGAATATTTTATTGCGAGCCGCGCAAGAGCGTCTGCAAAGATTATCGTCTTCGGATGTGGATAACGAATTCCAATCCTCAACAAAACAAGCATAAAGAGAATGCATGATGAAAGAACTCATCGGACGCCTTTCGGCACAAAAATCATCGCCCCGCCTATGGGTCGAGCGTTTGGCGATATTCGGCAAAGCCGAAGCCGGCTGCTGTATCCGCTCGATTGAGTTTCGGCGGGGCTTAAATGTCGTTTGGGCTCACGAGCCGGTTGCCGGCAGCGCCACCGGCATTCATGCGGCGGGACACGGAGTCGGTAAAACATCCTTATGTTTATTGCTCCGCCATTGCCTTGGCGACAATGCCAAATCGGTCAACGAACTCAGGGATGAATTGTATAGCGAGCTTCCTCATGGCGGGGTCGGCATGGTGGTGCATGTTGCCGATGAAACCTTTACGGTGTTCCGTTTCTTCAATGCTTATAAGGACGGCATCGTTAAGGCCGGAAACGATCTGGAATCCCTGCTGCGCGATGGCGGCAACCTGGTTTTCAAGGATTTCGACATACTGTTGGCCAATGCAATGATGTCGAACGTGTCGCCGCGCCTTATCCCTGAGACAGGACAAACCATTGAATGGCACCATGTTTTGGCTTGGATAACCCGCGATCAGGGTTCGCGCTTCAAGTCTTATTTTGCCTGGCGGGAAGGAGAAGGCACACGTTTGCAGCGCTCCCGACAAGATCCGCCGATCGTGATCCGCGCCGTTCTCGGCTTGCTGGACCGGCAGGAATCGAAACTGTTAAGACAGATACGTACTCTTGAACTCGATCTTGAAAAAGTGCAACAAGAAACCGCACGGCTCGAACAGGAACCGATACTGATCCGTCGCCGCATTGAATCGGAACTTCGAGCTTGGTTGCAAGTAGCGGATGACCTACCACTCTACTCCGACGATTTGTTCAAAGAATCCGTTGTAGACAAAGTGGAAGAAGCCAGGAAAAAAGCGGAGGCAAATCTTGCCGAAGCCGACGCCCGGTATGCGCAAGCCGGCGAACAACTGATTGAGCTTCAAGTAGACGGGCGATTACGAAAACGCGACTATGACCAAGCCGACAAGGATTTTCAATTAGCCGATGCAGCCCGGCGTCAGGACGAAAGCGCTACCAAACAGATCGCTAACCGGCGTCTATCGCTTCTTGAATTAACCGGCCACTGCCAGCACGGTGACCTGCCCTTTCAGGATTGCAAACATATTCAGGATGAATTGCAAAGGTTACAAGCGATGAATATGAAAGATCGCCGGGATCAACGCGCACTGGCACACGCGGCGGAAGATTGGACGGCTCGCACAGTTGCGGCATTGGCACGCCGGAACGCACTGAACGAGGCGGTAGAGAAAGCGTCAAGCCTAATATCCGCAAAAGAGCAAGAATGCAAGTCTTTAAGGATGAAGCGAGATTCCGTCGCGCTCGAAGTCGATCGGGGCCGCCGTTTACTGGATGAACTGGCAAGATGGGAGCGAACTTCGGGTTCGCCGGCGGCCGCCGAAACGATTCGGAAATCGGTTGCCCGAAGCGGTTCAATCTCCAGCGACATCGACAATAAACGCCTGCAACTTCAGATGCTGAAACAGCAAAGGTCTAGCCGCGAAAAAAGCCTTGGCGAACTCACGGATATACTTGCGCAAGCCCTGTTATCGAATGAGGCCTTTGGTTCTTTTGCGCTACGCGATGAAGTGCGTCCATTCCAACTGTCGGTTCGCGGCGGCGAAGCTTATCGCGTGATGGAAGTCTTGCTGGGCGATTTGGTCTGCATGCTCGACGCTGTGGATCCGGCGAGCTCTTTTCCGGGCCTGCTGATTCACGACTGCCCGCGAGAGGCGGATATGAGTTCCGGCCTATACGAAAACTTCTTGCTGATGATCCAGCGTATAGAACTGGAAGCGTATGGCGATGAAGCGCCGTTCCAATACATCGTGACGACCACCACCCCGCCGCCAAGCTTGATTCAATGCTTGCCTTACCTACGGGAAACGCTTGATCCAAGCACCGATGACGGCTTGTTGTTCCGGCGGCGTTTCAATGCTTCGCGGCAAAGCGAATATCTTGAGTAGTTGTGCGTTATCAGTGATTCAGTTTAGCTGAGTCATTGATGTTACGCATACCGATGATAAAAAAGCGTCGTCCACGAAAAGCACGAAAATACTAGACAGACCTTCCAGGTTTTCAAAACCTGGAAGGTCTAACAGGCAACGTTCCGGACAGGCAGAACCTATTAATGAAGGCCGGATGTGACATTGTCAGCGAGAAATCGACGGCTGATATTTTTTTGCGCTTTTCGTGGACGCTGAGCAACATCGGTAATGTCATTTACATGCTTTTTTCAACAAAAATTAAACTCCCAATTAACTCAAAATAGAATCAAGAATCTTGACGCTGTTACAGATACAGGTAAAAGCTACTTAAATTGTCATTTTTCGTTTCCTATTTGAGACAGGACAGGCGACAAGTTTAAATGTTCGCCCTCTCCACCGACGAAGCTCAGGAGAGCTCTGTCGAAGGGAAACTGCCATTACAATGAAACCGTAGGAGCGGGCCGTGCCCGCGATATTTGCGCGGCGATTATCGACTTTGCAACGCGTTCATCGCGGGCATGGCTCGCTCCTACAAGGCTGAACTTAATGACAATGTACGAAGGTAAAAAGTTTAACTTTAAACTGCCCCCGTTAAGTGGAAAGACCCAAAACATAAGTGAGGTTTCTGTCATGACTACCCACGATCTCTTTGGCGCGCGTCAACAACTAAAAGCGGACAGCATCGGCTCGGTTTCCTATTATTCTTTACCCCGGCTTGAGGCTGGCGGCGCGGCTAATGTCTCGCGGCTGCCGTACACGATCAAAATCCTGCTCGAATCGTTATTGCGCAACTGCGACAACAACGTGATTACGCAAGAGCATGTCCTGAGCGTAGCTAACTGGCAGCCGCAAGGCGCGCGCTATGAGATACCGTACAAGCCGGCCAGGGTGATATTGCAGGACTTTACCGGCGTTCCGGCCCTTGTCGATCTGGCCGCAATGCGCGATGCAATGCGGCAACTCGGCGGCGATCCGAAAAAAATCAATCCGCTGATTCCCTGCGATCTGGTCATCGACCATTCGGTGCAGGTGGATTATTTCGGCAAGAGCAATGCGCTGCTGCTGAACGAAACCGTCGAATTTCAAAGAAATGCCGAACGCTATGAGTTCCTGAAATGGGGACAATCGGCGTTTCGGAATCTTCGCGTGGTGCCGCCTTCGACCGGCATCGTTCACCAGGTTAATCTGGAATACCTGGCCCCGGTCGTGTTCCACAACAAGGACAAAAACGTCTGCTACCCCGACAGTTGCGTCGGCACCGATTCGCATACGCCGATGATCAACGGCCTGGGCGTGTTGGGCTGGGGCGTCGGCGGCATCGAAGCCGAAGCGGTGATGCTGGACCAGCCGATTTACATGCTGGTGCCGGACGTCGTCGGCATCAAGCTGACCGGCATGCTGGCTCCGGGCGTGACCGCGACCGACCTGGTGCTGCGCATTACCGAGCTGTGCCGAAGCTTTGGCGTGGTCGGCAAGTTCGTCGAATTTTACGGCGCGGGACTGAGCAACCTGAGCATCCCCGACCGGGCCACGCTCAGCAATATGGCGCCGGAGCAAGGCTCGACGGTCAGTTTCTTCCCTATCGACGACGAGACGCTCAGCTATATGCGTTTCAGCGGACGTCATGACGACTTAATCGACCTGGCTGAGCGTTACGCGAAAGAACAAGGGCTGTTCCGCACCGACGAGATGCCGGATCCCGAATTTACGCAAACCGTGGAACTCGATCTTGGCACCGTCGAACCGTCGGTGGCAGGTCCGAAACGGCCGCAAGACCGCATTGACCTGAGCCAGGTCGGGCCGACTTACCGGCAGATGCTGGTTGAACCTTCAGGCATCAAAGGCATGGGGCTATTCGAGCGGGACCTGGAACGTAGCGGCATCGTATCGAGAAATAATGCCGACGAGAAAATTACCCATGGCGCAGTCGTCATTGCAGCGATTACCTCCTGCACGAATACCAGCAACCCGTCGGTCATGCTGGCAGCAGGCCTGGTCGCCAAAAAAGCGCTGGAACGGGGGCTGAAAGTTAAAAACTATGTCAAAACTTCTCTGGCTCCCGGTTCTTTGGTGGTGACGGAATATTTAAAACAGTCGGGCTTGCTTGGCTATCTCGAACAACTGGGTTTTTACCTGGTCGGATACGGCTGCACGACCTGTATCGGCAACTCCGGCCCGCTGGATCAAGCGGTTGAGAAAGCGATAGTGGATAACGATTTGGTCGTATCGGCCGTACTGTCCGGCAACCGAAATTTCGAAGGCCGCGTGCATCCGCTGACCAAGACCAATTACCTGGCTTCGCCGCCGCTGGTCGTTGCCTATGCGCTGGCCGGCTCGACGGCTTTAGATATTACCCGCGAACCGCTGGGTGAAGACAAGAACGGCAAGCCGGTTTACCTGAAAGACATCTGGCCTACGCCCTGGGAAGTGGCCGAGGTAATCAGGCAATTTGTAACGCCGGAGATGTTCCGCGAGCGTTATGCTGATGTATTCACAGGCACTCAAGCATGGCAGGAAATCGAAGTTTCCGGCACCGAGTTGTACGGCTGGGACGAAAATTCGACCTATATCCGAAAACCGCCGTTCTTTGAAGCGTTGAGTAAAGACCGGCAGTCAATCCAGGCGCTGAAAGGCCTTAAAGTGCTGGCTTTGTTCGGCGATTCGGTGACTACCGATCATATTTCGCCGGCCGGCCAAATCGCCCCCGGTTCGCCGGCGGCGCACTATCTTTTGGAACATGGCGTGCAGCAAAAAGATTGGAACAGTTACGGTTCGCGCCGGGGCAACGATCAAGTCATGGCTCGCGGCACGTTCGCGAATATCCGCATTCGCAACCAGCTGGTTATCGGCGTCGAGGACGATGCGACAACCGACCAGCCGGCTTGCGGCAACGACGAGGTGATGAGCAAGGACGAGACTGAAGATAGGCGGGTTCGCAACCGGCGGCTTCCCGGCGTCGAAGGCAATATAACGATTTACCATCCGACCGGCGAGCGGATGACGTTTTTCGATGCGGCGATGAAATATAAAAAAGCCGGCATCCCGCTGTGCATCCTGGCCGGCAAGGAATACGGCTCGGGCTCGTCGCGCGACTGGGCCGCTAAAGGCCCGTTCATGCAGGGCGTTAAAGCGGTCATTGCCGAAAGTTACGAGCGTATCCACCGCAGCAACCTGATCGGCATGGGCATTTTGCCGCTGCAATTCGTCAACGGCGAATCGGCTAAAAGCTTGAATCTGACCGGCAAGGAAACGTTTGCAATCGACATAGGCGACAACGCGAAACCGCAGGAAGTGGTCAATGTATCGGCAACGGCGACAAACGGAACCGTCACGACTTTTAAAGCCGTCAGCCGTATCGATACGCCGATTGAAATCCAGTATTACCGGGACGGGGGGATTTTACGCACGGTTTTAAAAAAATTAGTGTAACTTGGATTAGATCGGTCTATTACCAATAACCTTAAAAATAGCGGTTGAACCGGATTAAATCGTAACTATTCAACACATAGAAAAATGGAACACGGATGACACGGATTAAACAGATCAACACGGATTAAAAGCGAAAAACAAACCGGGGGTAGGACTAAAAATCCGTCCAATCCGTGTCATCCGTGTTCTATATTAGGAATACGCTGAAAGTTACATTAAATCCGATCATTCAGACAGCTATTGTAGCCTTATACCCAGAAGGCATAAGTTTCGTTTGAGCAGGCAAACTGCTCAACTCAGCTTTAGCAAAGCGTCAGTCTTCGATGCCATAATAAAGTCGTTAACATGCAAGCCTTTTATTTTGTGAGACCACCAGGTCACAGTCACCTTGCCCCATTCCGTTAAAATTGCCGGATGGTGGTTTTCTTGCTCGCTTAACGCGCCGACTTTATCGGTAAACGATAAAGCTTCTTCAAAATTGCTGAACTTGAAGGTTTTTTGCAGGCGTTTGATGCCTTCGGTTTCAACAAGTTCCCAGCCCCGTAATTGCGGCATAAATTCGTCAATTTCCGCGTCGGTGACCAGTGGGGCGCCGATTCTACATACTTCACATGTTTTATGCGTCAGGTCGGTCATAGATAGTCTCCATTCGTGTCCGGCATTGTCAGCCACGCCAAAGTTTAATGACTGAAATTTTCAATAGCGCGCTCAAAATCAGGCAACCATTTGTCGAAATCGCAGACATAGTTATAACCGCAAACGGTTGTTAAAGAACTGTGATTAATAATCGGCAGTATCCGTTCGGCGCCTTGCAGGGTTTCGACATTCGGCCCGAACGGGTTTAAGCGCATGTTCGGGCCGGGCGGGAACGCATAATCGCAAATAAACAATACGTCCCGGTAAATGTAAATCGTATAGCCCAAGGTATGGCCGCCTATGTGGTAAGCGGCTAATCCATTATTCACAAAGTCATGATGGAAAGACTCATCGACAGGAAATGCCTGAATCAAAAGATTTTCCGCATCCAAAGCATGCAAATAAACTTTTGCATTCCAGAGTTCCCGGTATTGATTAGATGCGCCCATAAAATGCGGGTGAGTAAAAAAAATTTTGCCGACCGGCTCCAGCGTGTGATTAAATGCGGAAGGACAGTCGATCCAAACAGCTTCGTTTTGCATTTCAATCCGGTAGGCAGCATGCTCCAGCCCCAGCTTGGGCACTGAAACCAATTGCGTAACTCTGTCATTGATTTGAGTTGCAGTGACGCGATAAATTCTCTCGGCTTCCTCCCAACTGAGAAACTTGTCGCGATGAGCTCCGCAAAATGGACAGACATCCGGAAGATCGCCGATCATGTTATAACCACAGCTTGTGCAGACCCATTGTTTCATTGTGCGTCTCCTTCTAAGCGGTTCGATTCAGGCCGAATTGCATGAAAAACTGACCGGTTCCGGCCGGCGAGTCCTGTTCGTAGTACAGCGTTTCAAGCCTCAGGTTACCTTCCGGGCCAAGCATGGCTCCGGCCAGCAAAGTGCGAAAGTCTTTGCCGCCTATGAGCTGGTGGGTCATGCTCAGGTATAGCCTTGATAATTGTTTTTCCCTGATAACGGTGTCCAGCATTTGCGGCCCAGCCACCAAATAAATCGTCTTGAAACCTAATGCGCTTAACTGACGAATCAAAGGCGCGCCATGCACCATCTTGTCTTCGCCGGTAAACATCAGGTTGTATCCCAGGTCTTGCCAGTATCGGATACGTTCGGGATCGGCGTGTCTTCCGGTAGCTATATGGACGGTTTGCGCATGTTCTTGAATACTGTCATGGATAGGAAAATTCAGGCTGGCGCTGGCGATGACGACGGCGGGCTGAGGCTTTAAGCCGTTGTTACTGCGCCATTCAATAAGGTCTTTGTCCTTGACCTGCAAGATGTTGCCAAGACGGCCTTCTCCTAATGCCCGCATATAGCCGCCGTGAGTAATAATACAATCTGCCTGCGCATGCAGCTCCATGAACAGGGCAAAATCGGAAGCTGTGGTTATATGCTTAGGGATGTGTGTGCCGCCTTGAACGGCATCTTCTACAGCAATGCGCCCGTCCAGGCTGGACAGAAAGTTGGCATAGACAAACGGAGATTCCGCATCGCCCAACTTATGTAATTGATGGGCAAGATATAAGCCTTTAATGAGGATGTTATCGCAAGAATTCGGATACAACCGTAACAGGTTCTTTTGCATAGCAATACCCCTTCACGCTTGAAAATTCGGTTTTAACTCGAAGTAAAAAACACTTCCCGCCCGACTTACCGGATTTTAATCTGTAACGAGTATATCAATCAGTCCGGAATAATTCCCGGAAAATCATGATTTTTTAAGATAGCTGATAAGCTTTTTGAAACGCAGGATCAGTTTTAGAAGTTACGCATTGACCGCTGGTTAATATTGTGGATTGAGCTGGTCTTTGCCCGGCATAAAGCCGGTGATGAACGTGGCGATAACCT
>NZ_RYFG02000117.1 GCF_003994235.2 Candidatus Methylobacter oryzae | reverse complement strand
TATTTTTCTTATCACGGGCGGGCCTTCCGTTGCCTAGGGTTAGTTCATGCCTCATATTCTATACCGGCTGTCAATGCGTAAGTTCTATATAACTATTTAGCCGCGGATCGATACAGATTTAACGGGTTACTGTTGTTTAATCTGTGTTGATCCGTGTCAATTCGTGGCTTCATCATAGTTACAATCATTTGCTGTAAAGCCCTGCAAATCCCATAAATGCCAGCGATAAAATCCCGGCGGTAATAAATGCAATCGGCGTGCCCGCGAATAATGCCGGGACCGCCATTAACGCCAACCGCTCTCGCAACCCGGCAAACAGTACCATCACCAGCGTAAAACCGAGCGCTGACCCGAAACCGAAAATCATGCTTTGCATAAAACCGTATTGCTCTTGCACATTCAGCAATGCCACGCCCAACACCGCGCAATTGGTCGTAATCAGCGGCAGGAAAATACCCAGTATTTGATACAACACCGGACTGGTTTTATGCACGACCATTTCGGTGAACTGCACCACGGCGGCAATGACCAGGATAAAAGCCAGTATCCGTAAGAACTCGATATTAAAAGGCGCCAGGATGAAATGTTCCAGCATCCAGCTGGTCATTGCCGCCAGCGTTAACACAAACGTTGTCGCCAACCCCATGCTCAATGCCGAATCCAGCTTCTTCGACACGCCCATGAACGGACACAGCCCAAGAAACTTTACCAAAACCACGTTGTTGACCAGAGCCGTGCCTAATAAAAGTAAAAGATATTCGCTCACTGTTTTTCCCAGTCTATTTTTAGGGTTGTTTGCAAGAATCCAAGCATCAATTATGCCAATTGCGGGAACAGCCCGTTTATCGCTCAATATGGCCGGCAAAACATGCCAAAGCGGTGCATAAAAACTGTTGGAAGTGATACATCCCGACACCGATAAAAATATCTGTGTCGTAAACCCTACAATGGCTTTTAACGTACCTGCTCCCGGCGGCTCCAATACTTCCGCCATCCATGGCAATCGTACCGATTGCGACACTTCTGAACTCCATGGACGGAGGAAATTCCGAGGACTGCCGAGAACCGTCTCGGCCGCCATCCCTGGAGATCAGAAGTGCCGGAAGGTCTAACTGCCTGCATTACTTCGTTCCCACGCAGCGCCTGGGAACGAGAAATCAAGACCGCGAATGTTGGCTCTATATTTGCTTAAGGAATTCCAAAGCCTCTTACACCCGGCCAACAACTATGAAAAAAACTTCATTGCGATTTTTACAAACCCACACCAACATGGCGAGCGTCATCGGCGAACTTGCACCCGATTTATTCGGTGACGGACACGTATTTAAAAATGACGAGATGCTTTACAGCCTGTTCGTCGAAACGGTTGAACAAGTACCGATAGCCATCTCCATTACCGATAAAAAAGCCAAAATTCTTTATGTAAACCAAGAGTTTTGCAATGTTACCGGATACCGGACCGAAGACATTCTGGGCGAGAACGAATCGATATTATCGGATAAATGTACCCCCAGAGAGGTCTACCGGGATTTATGGCGCACCATCAGCTCCAAAAAAATATGGCGCGGAACTTTATGCAACCGGCATAAATCCGGTGAACGTTACCTGTCCGACTTGACCATTGCACCAATGTTGAACAGCTCCGGAATGATCACGCACTACATCGGCATGCACCGGGACATTACCAAGCCGTACGAATCCGAAAAGAAAGTCATCAATCAAAAATTATTGATCGAGTCGGTCATTAATTCATCGCCGATTGCGATGGTGGTACTTGACGACCGGGACCGGGTTATTCTCGATAATCATAACTATAAAGCCCTGGTCAGCGATCTCGATAAAGGCGAACCTGCAACGTACTTTTTACAACTGCTGCGAGACGAAATGGGTGATTTATGGTCGCAGCTACGCAGCAAACAACAAGGCTTTAACAACCGTGAATTCAAAATCGAAAGCAAAGGAAGCCACAAAACCCGCTGGTTTTCCTGCGCCGGAAACTGGGTTATCGAAAATGAAGTCAATGCCGACGCTTTTTTTGAGAACACCTCGAAACAGTACCTGATACTGACATTAACCGACATCACCCGCCAACGCCGGCAAATGGAAGAACTGCATATCCAAACCTTAAAAACCGTGATGGCGGAAGATGAGCGCGTGCGCGGCATTCGGGAAACGTTGCTCGGCGCAATGCACCAAATTCAAATGCCGATGAACCAAATTAGGGCGGCCGAGCAAATCTTGCGGCACAAAAAGGACGATCAACACGCCGGCCTATTGCAAATCTTGCAACAAATTCAGCAGTCCGGCGAAGAAGCGGTCACGACGATGCAAAAGTGCATTCCCGAGATTCTGCAAACAGCGGTTATCCCGGTGAACATTAACCAAATCCTGCATGAAGTGCTGCTGCTCAGTAACCAGCGGATTTGTAGTAACGATATCGAAGTGCATTGGCAACCGTTGTCCAAATTGCCGGCCATGCTGGGCTCCGAAAATCGCCTGCGTATCCTGTTTAAGCAATTAATAGACAATGCGATTGAAGCGATCCGCGAATCGCACGGCGCCGAACAACGGATCAAGATCGCGACCGATACCGATGCCGACTTGATTTACGTCAGCATTGAAGACAGCGGCACCGGCATTCCGGTTGAAAAGCGCGCCAAAGTATTCGAGCCTTTCTATACCACCCGCGCGATGGGCGGTCATCAAGCCGGCATGGGCCTGGTTATGGCGAAGGAAATCGTCAACCAGCATCACGGCTTTATTGAAATAGACCCGGACTACAATCAGGGATGCCGGTTCAAAATAAGTTTTCCTCTGCACAGACAATTATTTAAAGGGGTAGGCAATGACTGAACGTATACAACTGATCGAAGCTGAACTTGATACTTTGTATATCATTAGTCAGGTTTTAAACAGCACTCACGACCTGCATGCCAAACTACAGGCGGTTTTAGAGATACTGCATAAACGCTCGGGCATGCGCTCCGGCATGATCACACTGCGCGAAATTGAAAATAGCAGCATGATTGTCAGCGTCGTACACACCAACAACGCCAATAAACGTACCGAGCCGGTCAGGTATAACCCGGGCGAAGGCTTAATCGGCGCCATACTTGACGAAGGCAGCACGATCGTCATCGAAAAAGTCTCCGAAGAACCGCGCTTTCTAGGCCGCACCGGCCTATACGATCCCGAGCTGCCTTTTATCGGTTCTCCTATTTATATCGAAGACGGCGACACGATCGGCGTGCTGGCTGCCCAGCCGGATAACAGCCAATTTCTGGGCGAACGCGCCCGCTTCATGGAGATGATCGCCAACCTGATCGCGCAAAGCGTCAAAATGTTGCGGGACATCGAGCGCAAGCAACGCCATCTGCTCAGCGAGCGCGATCAGCTCAAACAAGCGTTAATCAAGAATTACAGCTTTGAAAACATTATCGGCCATTCGCCGCCGATGCTGAAAGTATTCGACCTGATCCGCCAGGTCGCCAAATGGAACACGACCGTATTAATCCGCGGCGAATCGGGCACCGGTAAAGAAGTCGTCGCCAATGCGATTCACTTTAACTCCGGCTGCGCCAGCGGGCCTTTTTTAAAACTCAATTGCGCCGCCCTGCCCGACACCTTGTTGGAATCGGAGTTATTCGGCCACGAGAAAGGCGCGTTCAGCGGCGCGGTCAGCCAACGTAAAGGCCGCTTTGAATTAGCCGACAACGGCACACTGTTTTTGGATGAAATCGGCGAAATTTCCGCCTCGTTCCAGGCCAAACTGCTGCGCGTGTTGCAAGAAGGCGAATTCGAACGGGTCGGCGGTACGCAAACGATTAAAGTTAACGTCCGCATCATTGCCGCAACCAATCGCAACCTTGAAGAAGAAGTGACGAAAGGCGAATTCAGGGAAGATTTGTATTACCGGCTTAACGTGATGCCGGTCCATATGCCGCCGTTGCGCGACAGGACAGAGGACATTCCGCAGCTCTCCGAGTTCCTGCTGCGCAGAATCTCGGAGCAGCAAGGCGGACGGCCGTTGGAAATCAAGGAAAGCGCGATACGCATACTGATGAAGCACACTTGGCCCGGCAACGTCCGCGAACTGGCGAACCGGCTGGAACGCGCGGCGATTATGAGCCAAAACGGCATTATCGACCGTGACGTGATGGTCAGTACCGGATTGGAAGATGAAATCGGCACGGCGGTTAATCTTAAACCGCAAAAAACGCCGCCGATCGATTTTAACGATGAAAACATGGACGACCGGGAGCGGGTCATTGCGGCTTTAGAGCAAAGCGGCTGGGTGCAAGCCAAAGCTGCGCGCTTGTTGAACATGACGCCAAGGCAAATCGCTTACCGGATTATGACCTTGGATATTACGATGAAGCAGATTTGATTACGGCTATTCCCAAGAAAAAACATAGTCCACGAAAAGCACGAAAGCCACGAAAAAAGTATAGTTGGGAAAATCTTGTTAAAAGCTTCTTTCGTGCTTTTCGTATCTTTCGTGGACAATTCTTTTGGATATTCCCAAAATATTCGGAGCAACAATGACTATTTTATATGTGCAACACGATTACGCCGTATTCGGCTTTGGAGAAACCCGGAAAGAAGCCATCGAGATGGCCGCGCAATGGCTCAAAGACGAAACCGGTAAACAAGGCTGTTCGTTTGAGTATGCGGAAAGCTTGCTGGTAATGTCCCCCAAACCCGGCCAGATGACGCTATACCAGACCGATGAACACATTCCCGGCAATGCCGAGAACTGGGGCGGAGAAGCGCTTTTGGACTGGTATTACGATGTGGCTTGAGTTTGACAAATATGTAAGACTGTAAAAATATTATGAAAATCAGTTTAAAAACCTAATCACCACGAAGACACGAAGTTTTTATTTCTTCGTGTCTCGGCAATTGCTCCTGCATTGCTAAGCCACAAGGATGTGGTGAATTCTTTATTTTGTTCTAAAGCGAATACTTTCACAGTCTCATGCACAACCCAAGCAATTATTGCGTTCCCGGACAAGGAGCAAAGCTGCATGACGGCGGCACACGGCCTACATAGGAACCGTCGGGACACAATTTGGCATCTTGCGTACAATAGACCACCTCGGTAATACAACTTTGGGTTGGTTTCACCGAATAGGCAGTAGTCTGCGGATTGGGATGAATAGTCTGCAACTGCCTTATAAAAGCGTCGAGGTCTTCCGCCTGCGCATGCGGAGAGGCCTCGACACAGCCTGAGAGTCCGCCCTCAACCCCGTAGCCGGATACAACGAATTTATCTATAACGCCCTTGGCAACCGCATGGCCAATTACCTGACGGACAGTTTCGTAAGCGGGCACATCAACTGGCGGACCGATACCGGAAATGCTGATTTCAACCGCACGGTCCTGCGCCAATACGGGTTGGCCTGTCAATAACGCCAACAAGAACATAAAAAAATAGCCTGATTTTTTCATAAATTCCCCCGAAATAAATTGGTTAAAACAAAGGAAAAGATCAGCCTGGAATAAAGTCCGTATCGTTTAGGCAAGCTAATGATACGCCTTCAAATTTATAATCAACTCGGTAACATTGCTTACCTTGTGCGGTAGAGAATTTGCGCGGATTAGACCTTCCAGGTTTTTACTGGAACCGCTCCCAGCCGCTCCAGTAAAAACCTGGAAGGTCTGCCTATCGGCTTTTTTGATGAGCGTAACGCGTGGTGACGAGGACATAACGATGTTATCATTAAACACGGAAACTTACTCAGGCACTGCCGGAGTGCAGGCTTCGCCTGCCAAGTACAAGCAAAGCTTGCACTCCAATAATCCCCACTGAGGTATTGAAAAAATCGCAGTCTCGATATTGTGACTAACAATCAGCCGGAACACGCGCTGATTCAGCGCGTGTTCCGGCAAAATCACCCCTTATTACCGATCACTCAACTTGGGAAACGTCTCTGACAGCCCCTTTCGCGGCTGAGGTTGTCATCGCGGCATAGGCCCTTAGCGCGGCCGAGACGACTCTTTCCCGCTTGACCGGTTTCCAGGCCTGCGTGCCTTTAGCCACCATCGCAGCCCGGCGGCGTTCGAGTTCTTCTACCGTCACCGTCAGATGGATGCGGCGATTAGGAATGTCGATTTCTATCGTATCGCCCTCTTCCACCAGACCGATCGCGCCGCCTTCCGCAGCCTCGGGCGAAGCGTGGCCGATACTGAGACCCGAAGTGCCGCCGGAAAAACGTCCGTCGGTCAGCAACGCACAAGCTTTGCCCAGGCCCTTGGATTTAAGATAACTGGTCGGGTATAGCATTTCCTGCATGCCGGGGCCGCCCTTGGGGCCTTCGTAACGAATCACGACCACGTCGCCTGGCTGTATCCGGTCGTTCAGGATACCGGCGACCGCGTCGTCCTGGCTTTCGAAAATACGCGCACGGCCGGTAAACTTCAGGATACTGTCGTCGACGCCGGCAGTCTTTACGATGCAGCCGTCCAACGCGATGTTACCGTGCAATACTGCCAGGCCGCCATCCTGCGAATAGGCATTGGCTTTATCGCGGATACAGCCGTCGACGCGGTTGTCGTCCAGAGCCGGATAGCGCGCCGACTGCGAGAAAGCGACGGTAGTCGGGATACCGCCGGGCGCGGCCCGGTAGAATTCTTTGACGCTTTCGTCCCGGGTGCGCTGGATGTCCCACTGTTCCAGCGCGGCCGCCATGCTTGGCGCATGTACGGTCGGCACATCGCGGTTGATGACGCCGGCACGGTCCAGTTCGCCCAAAATGCCGATCACCCCGCCGGCGCGATGCACGTCTTCCATGTGATATTTTTGAGTGGCCGGAGCGACTTTCGATAAACAAGGCACCCGGCGCGAAATCGCATCAATATCCGACATCGTAAAATCGACGCCGGCCTCGTGCGCCGCCGCCAGCAGATGCAATACCGTGTTGGTGGAACCGCCCATCGCGACATCCAGGCTCATCGCGTTTTGGAAGGCTTCGTAAGTAGCGATCGAACGCGGCAGCACGGAGCTGTCGTCCTGTTCGTAATAACGTTTGGCCAGTTCCACGATCAGGCGGCCGGCACGCAAAAACAGCTGTTCTCTATCGGCATGCGTAGCGACCAACGAACCGTTGCCCGGCAGCGACAGCCCCAAAGCTTCGGTCAGGCAATTCATCGAGTTGGCCGTAAACATGCCGGAGCAGGAACCGCAGGTCGGACAAGCGGAGCGCTCCACTGCGGCCACTTGTTCGTCGCTGATTTTATCGTCGGCAGCTTCCACCATCGCATCGACCAAATCCAGTGCGCGGGTTTGGCCGTTCCAGTTCACTTTGCCGGCCTCCATCGGGCCGCCGGAAACGAAGATCACCGGTATGTTCAGGCGCAAAGAGGCCATCAACATTCCGGGAGTAATCTTGTCGCAGTTAGAGATGCACACCAATGCATCGGCGCAATGGGCATTGACCATGTATTCCACGCTGTCGGCGATCAAATCGCGGCTCGGCAGCGAATACAGCATGCCGGAATGGCCCATCGCAATACCGTCATCGACGGCGATGGTGTTGAATTCCTTGGCTACGCCGCCGGCTTTTTCAATCTCGCGTGCGACCAGTTGTCCCATATCTTTCAGATGCACATGGCCGGGCACAAACTGGGTGAAGGAATTAGCCACCGCGATAATCGGCTTGGTGAAATCCTCCTCTTTCATGCCGGTGGCACGCCAGAGCGATCTGGCGCCGGCCATATTGCGGCCGTGGGTGGTGGTGCGGGAACGGTATTGTGGCATGGTGAACCTCGGAGGAAATTTTCATTAATGGAACGTAATAGCCGGTAATTTTACTGTAATCGGGCATCCGGCTCCACAAGTATGGTTGTTGGTGGGTTTGGGTGATGCTGTAAGCTGTAAAAAGCGCATCAGGAAGACTGTAGCTTGAGGTGGGTTGCCATGCGCATTTATTAACCAACGCGATATAATCCGGTTCGCCCTAATCGCAACCGAGTACAAAGTCATGAGCATCGATTATCACACCATGATTACCATTGAGCCCGGCAAACGCAGCGGCAAGCCCTGCATTAGAGGCTTGCGGATTACCGTTTATGACGTGCTTTCCTGGCTGGCCGACGGCATGGGCCGCACTGAAATTGTCGAAGACTTCCCCGAGTTAAATCACATAATTAGCAACCCCTTAATCTTAGTAAAGTGCTGATCTTTCGTATAAACAGGCATACCTTGCTGAAAAGCAACAGCCGCAATCCAAATATCATTGGTAGGAATTGGCGTTCCATTGTTTTTTAGCTGATCAAGAATCAAACAGTAATACTCAGCTGTCTACTCATCGATACTGTATAGCGTAACTCTGGGTGAATCAAGAAACTGGTTGAGTTCCTGTCGGTTGATTTTTTCTTTATTTCCCGCCTTAAAACCGGAAAGTAGTTCGCCTATTGAGATTGCGGTAATGCCGATATGAGCAACTTGCTGAAGGGTTTCAATTATTTCGGTATCGCCGCGCATAGCGTGGGAGTAAATATTGGTATCAATCAATAAAGCGTTCATTTCCAAAGCTCATCATCAATTTGAGATTCCTCGTCAATTTTTTCCTGAATCTTTTGAAATTCGCTATCCGTCCACTTTCCAAAAAGAAAATCCAAGTCATGGTATTCCTGGGTGAACTGCTTTTTTTTATGTAACCCTGTATGTTCTTTTAATACATCAAGCACCAGTTGATTGACGCTCTTTCCGCTCGCTTGCGCTTGTTGTTTAAGGATTGTTGCCAGGTCGGGATCGATTCCGCGTATAGACAGGTTGCTCATATTTGCCCCTTATATAAATGAATGCAGCTTGCTTGCATGTTATGAATGCTCTGGAGGTTTGTCAACAGAGGCCTAGAGGGACAATTGACTCACCAAAATCATTGTCCCATTAATTACAAAACCCAAAAAAATGACTGTTGCGTTTGCAACAATCCAGCCCAAAAACAAAATAATTACACTTACATATCAACAAGATAAATCCATTGGCACGACCTGTGCATTTGCTTTTGAGTAAATACAACTTACGAGGTCGATGCGATGCAATTACCAGTATTAAACGATGCCCCTGCGGCGAAAAAAGGCGGTTGTTCAGCCAGTTCTTGCGGTTCAACCGACAATCAAATGGATTCATTGCCGGATTCGATACGGGAGAAGGTACAAAATCACCCCTGCTATTCGGAAGATGCCCACCATTATTTTGCCCGGATGCACGTAGCTGTGGCTCCGGCTTGCAACATCCAGTGCCATTACTGTAATCGCAAATACGATTGCGCCAATGAATCGCGGCCAGGCGTGGTGTCCGAATTGCTGACGCCGGACCAGGCCGTTAAAAAGACGATGGCGGTCGCGGCGACTATTCCGCAAATGACGGTGTTGGGCATTGCCGGCCCCGGCGATCCGTTAGCCAATCCCGAACGCACTTTTGAAACCTTCCGCCGCTTAAGCGAGGAAGCGCCGGATATTAAGTTGTGCGTATCAACAAACGGCTTGGCCCTGCCCGATGCGGTCGAGGAATTGTCCAAGCACAATATCGATCACGTCACGATCACGATCAACTGCGTCGATCCTGAAATCGGCGCGAAGATTTATCCGTGGATTTACTGGCAAAACAAACGCATTAAAGGGGTCAAAGCCGCAAAAATCCTGATCGAACAACAACAAAAAGGCCTGGAAATGCTGATCGCCAAAGGCATTTTGGTCAAAGTCAATTCGGTCATGATTCCCGGCGTAAACGACCAGCATTTGGCCGAAGTCAGCAAGGTTGTTAAGTCCAAAGGCGCGTTTTTACACAACGTGATGCCGCTGATTGCCGAAGCCGAGCACGGCACTTTCTACGGCGTAATGGGGCAGCGCGGCCCTACTCCCGACGAGTTGCAAGACCTGCAAGACAGCTGTTCCGGCGATATGAACATGATGCGCCATTGCCGCCAATGCCGCGCCGACGCGGTCGGCATGCTTGGCGAGGATAGAGGCGACGAGTTTACGCTGGATAAGATTGAAGACATGGAAATCGATTACCAGGCGGCGATGGAAAAACGCAAAGTAATTCATCAAGCCATACAGGCTGAAATGGACAGCAAGCGTTTGGAAAAAGCCGAAAAAGCGGCACAGCATAAACAAGAACCCAAGCTGACTACGCGGCCGGTATTGATGGCGGTGGCAACCAGCGGCCAAGGCGTGATTAACGTGCATTTCGGCCATGCCAAGGAATTCCTGATTTACGAAGCATCGCCGGACGGCGTGCGCTTTATCAGTCATCGCAAAGCCGACCAATATTGCGGCGGCGATACGACTTGCGGCGACGGCGAAAGCACGTTGCAGGTGACTATCCGGGCATTGGCGGGCTGCGAGGCGGTGTTGTGCTCGAAAGTCGGCTATGAACCTTGGGAACAATTGGAAAAAGCCGGCATTCAACCGAACGGCGAACATGCGATGGAGCCAATTGAAGAAGCTGTAATGGCGGTTTACAAAGAGATGGCGGCGGCAGGCAAGCTGGATGAAAAGCCTGAAACCGTTAGAGCGAGTGCGTAGCTCCCGGGTTTTGCCCGAAAAGTTTGAGCCGAATTAAATCGCTTAGACAACGCAAACGCTGGTTTCGCCTGGGTTGCCTGCCTTTCAATTCCATAAGGCAGGAGTGCAAGCTTTGCTTGCACTGGCAGGCGAAGCCTGCATTCCGGCAGTCAATAAATTGCCGCTCGTTCCCAAACTGCAACTTGGGAACCAGAAAAAAGATGAACCAATATTTCAGGAGCTTGTCATGGCAGTAAAAATCATTGAATCCTGCGTCAATTGCTTTGCTTGCGAGCCGGTCTGCCCGAGCAACGCGATTTATGAAGCCAAGCCGCATTTTTTGGTCGATAGTAAAAAATGCACCGAATGCGAAGGCGATTTTCCGGTCCAACAATGCGCCAGCATTTGCCCGATTGAAGGCGCCATTGTCGATTCGTTCGGATTGGCATTTAACCCGCCCGGCTCTTTAACCGGCATTCCGCCTGAAAAAATGGCCGAAGCGATGGCCGAGTTACAGTCCCATTAATTGAGGACGCGTTCGTGGCTACTGTCCATTTCTACGAAAAACCCGGCTGCGCCAGCAATACCCGTCAGAAGAAATTGCTGGAAGCTGCGGGGCATCGGGTCGTCGCGCTCGATATATTGACAGAACCCTGGCAAGAAGAGCGTTTGCGTAGTTTTTTCGGCGAATTGCCGGTGCGGGATTGGTTCAATTACAGCGCCCCGCCAATCAAATACGGCGAGATTGATCCCGATCGCTTATCGGAACAACAAGCGTTGGCGCTGATGCTGGAGAACCCGCTATTAATACGCCGCCCGTTAATGCAAGCCGGCGACAGCGTGATGGCGGGATTCGACCAACAAGCGGTCGATAATTGGATAGGTTTGCAAGAAACCGGGACTCGGCAGGATATCGAAAGCTGCCCTCGCCTATCCGCATCCACAAACTGCGGCCATGACTAAACCGCCGGTCTTGACTCTCGATGGCGTGGCGCAAGCGGTTACGCTGTCCGAACGCGTTCATTGGATAGGCGCGCTCGATCCGTCATTGCGCACTTTCGACATTATCTTAAAAACCGCCAACGGCACCAGTTACAACGCTTATATCGTCAGGGGCAGCGAAGGCGTTGCGATCATCGATACCGTCAAGGAAAACTTTGCCGGTGATTTCTTTGCCCGCTTGGAATCGGTTGCGCGTTACGACGAAATTAAAGTCATCGTCCTGAATCACCTTGAACCGGATCATACCGGCGCCTTGCCGGAACTGATGCGGCGCGCGCCGCAAGCCCAGCTTTATATTTCCCAAAAAGCGCAATCGATGCTCAAAGCCCTGCTGAAGCAGGACGAGTTCGATTTCAAACCGGTGTTTACCGGCGACCGGGTATCGCTCGGCGACCGCACCTTGGAGTTTTTCCATACGCCTTATTTGCATTGGCCGGATACGCAATGCACGTATTTAATCGAAGAGAAAACCTTGTTTTCAGGCGACGTATTCGGCTGCCATTTTTGCGATGCGCGGTTGTTTAACGATGAAGTCGGCGATTTTCGCTTTTCGTTTGAATATTACTACGCCCATATCATGCGGCCGTTTAAAGAGTACGTAAACCGGGCTCTGGTTTTGCTCGAGCCTTTGCTGCCGCTGAACAAAATCCTGCCTGCGCACGGCCCGCTGCTGCGCGACCAGCCGCAACGCTACGTCCAGCGCTATCGCGAGTTATCGACGGCGGCATTGCAAAGCGAAATCAGCGCCGGCGAGAAAACGCTGTTGATTTTTTATATCAGCTCTTACGGCAACACGCGGCGCATGGCCGAAGCGATTTATGAAGGCGCGATGTCCATAGAGCAAGTGCGCGTCTCTTTATACGACCTGGAAGGCAGCGAAATAGCGCCGTTCGTCGATTTGATCGAAAGCGCGGACGGCATCCTGTTCGGCACGCCGACCATCAACGGCGATGCGGTCAAACCGGTGTGGGATTTATTGTCTTCGCTGGCTGTTATCAATCTCAAATCGAAGCTGGGCGGCGTGTTCGGCTCCTACGGCTGGACCGGCGAAGGCGTGAAAATGGTTGAGGACCGCTTGCGCGGTCTCAAATTGCGTGTCCCGATTCCGGGCATACGCATTAAATTAATTCCGACCGAAGAAGAAATCCAAATCTGTCGTGAATTCGGGCGTGATATGGCACGGGATCTAATGGGTTTAAGACAACCCAAAACAATCGATATGGCCGATCTTGCTTAGTATTTTTGACTACCAACTTAAGACGGGCGAACGCAAGGCTTAACCGTTCGCCCTGAGCCCTTCGACGGGGCTCAGGCGAACCTTGTCGAAGGGGGGCGTTAAGCCGCCGCTCATGGTTCTCAGGGCCCTCCTGAGTTTATCGAAGGGTTCACCACGAACGGCTTAACCTTAGATTATTCCTGATTAAGTTGGTAATCATATTTTTTAACACATCAGGAGAGTAGCAATGGCGAAAGCGTCAATTACCTTTGAAGACATTAACATCACCGTTTCGGCGCCTGCCGGCACCCGCGTGATCGAAATTTCCGAAAAGGTCGGTTCAGGTATTACTTACGGCTGCCGCGAAGGCGACTGCGGTACTTGCATTATGAAAGTCACCGAAGGCTGGAACAATCTGACTGAACCGTCTGTACTTGAAGATAAGGTCCTGCGCGAGAACATGGCCGGTAAACATAACCGGCTGGCTTGTCAGGCCCAGGTGCTGGGCGGAACCGTTAAGGTTCGGCCGGTTTAGGAACACACGTTTCGCATTTCCGCGTTTGATAGTCGCCGTTATACCAAATTCCGCGAGTTAGACCTTCCAGGTTTTTAAAGCCTGGAAGGTCTCCACCGGTATTTCCGGCAGCGCTATACAGCAGTAAACGTTTGTGGGAATGCAGACACAAGAATAATCGTCAGCATGGCCTCCCATGCAGCAATTTAGCAAATTTATTAAGGAGCAAATCATGGCTTTAATTACCTTTTCAAATCCCGAATACCGGGACAAAACCGTTTATGCGGTTGCCGGCAGTCATACAGAGACGCTGCTGAAATTGGCGCGGGAAAACAAAATCCCGATCAATTACGAATGCGAAGACGGCGAATGCGGCACTTGCCTGATAAAAGTCAGCAGTATCGACAAAAAACACCAACGCATGGGCGGCCCTTTAACTGAAAAAGAGAAATCGGTGCTGCAATCCAGCGGCAAAATCAGCAAAGAAGAAATGGAAAAAATGATTGTCGACGACTTGCCTTCGCCTTGGCGCCTGGCCTGTCAGATGATAGTCAGGGATGAAGATATTCTGGTCGAATATTAATTATGTCCGCCGCACTCCAACTCCATAGCGACCGTGAGCAATTCTTTGCCCGGCTGAAACCCGATTCGTCGGCTTGGCTGTCGCCCAATCACGAATGGCTGGCCTGCATGATCGCAAGCTGGTGTGCCGGGCAAGGCGTTCTGCCCGATTTTATGGGCTTGGAGAGCGGGCAATTCAGTCAATTAAAAAATCATCTTTTTCCCGGCATCGGCATTCCGGATCAAGCGGCCTCGGGCAGCAAGCCGGACTTTAGCCGGATGCTGGAAAAAGATGACCTGATTAATTTGCTGAAAAGTTCTAGTCAAGCGGATATTGCCGAAACAGACTGGATTATAGGCATTCTCGTAGCCGGCAGTTTAGGCAGCGACCACTTATGGCAGGATTTAGGTCTTTGGTCGCGCTCGCAATTGAGCGCGATGCTGCAATACAACTTTCCCGAATTAGCCGCAAAAAACACCAAGGACATGAAATGGAAAAAGTTCTTGTACAAGCAGCTTTGCGAAGCGGAAGGTTTGTACCTGTGCCGCGTACCCTCTTGCGAAGTCTGTACCGACTACGCCAAATGTTACGGTTCCGAAGAATAAGACTGATATTTATGGTAAACCCTATTCCCTTAATTCTAGTTGTTCATACATCCGAAGTTAGACAGTATCAATGCGCAACCACCGCAATCATAAATGTAAATAGGTGCACGTCATGCTTAATAGTTTAAAAAAACCTGGACAATTAACTATCGAAATGCGTTTTACGGTCATTTTGGGCACCTTGATCGCCGGTTTTGCGCTATTCGGTTTTTCAACCTACAAAGCCATGAATACATTGAATGTTAATGGTCCGGTTTATCAACGCATCGTTCAAGGCAAGGATCTTATTGCCGATGTGCTGCCGCCGCCTGAATACATCATCGAATCTTACCTGCTGGCGTTGCAATTAACCCAAATCATCGATTCTGCCGAAATCGACACGCTGGTAACGCGATTTCAAACGCTAAAAGCCGAATACGAATCCCGCCATCGCTATTGGCTAGACCAGCCGTTGGAGCAAGAACTGCAAACGCCGCTGCTTCAAACCTCTTACCAGGCAGCCCGGAATTTTTACAACGAAGCCGAGCATCATTTCCTGCCCGCCATTCAATCGTCTGATCGCAACGGCTCGTTGGACAGCCTGCAAAACATGCATCGCGCCTATGAGCAACATCGCGCGGCTATCGATCAAGTGGTTAAATTCACAACTGCCCGCAATACGGCCGATGAAGCGCAAGCTCAAGACACAATCCATCGTTACGGCATCGCCCTGACCGGCATTTTCGCTTTCAGTGTTGCGCTGGCCGTCGCCTTGACCATCGTGATCAGCCGCAGCATCGTCCGCCAGTTGGGCGGAGAACCGAACGATGTGACTGCGCTGGCCGAAAACATCGCCGCCGGCAATCTTGATAACGTCATAGCGATTAAAGCCAACGATACAGGCAGTTTACTGGCGACCATGAAAAACATGCAGCAACAACTGCTTGAACGCATCACGACGGATCGTAAAATCGCCGATGAAGCCCTGCGCATCAAAACCGCCCTGGACAGCATCAGCGCCAACGTGATGATTGCCGACAATAATCACACCATTATTTATATGAACCCGGCAGTTCATACCATGTTGCGGCTGGCCGAAAACGACATTCGCAAATCCATGCCGCATTTCGATTTCAACAAACTGCTCGGTTCAAGCATCGACACTTTCCATAAGAATCCGGCCCATCAACAAGAATTGCTGGCCAATTTCAATTCGACATTACGAAGCGAGATCACTATCGCCGGACGTACCTTTTACCTGGTCGCAAATCCGATCACCGACCAACGCGGAGACAAACTCGGCGTCGTCGTGGAATGGAAAGATCGCACGTCTGAAGTCGGCATTGAGCAGGAAGTCGCTAAAATAGTAAATAGCGCCGTACAAGGCGACTTTACCCAACGCTTCGACTTGCAAGGCAAGGAAGGCTTTTTCCGCGAACTGAGCATAGCCATCAACCAATTGATGCAAACCAGCGAGAGCGGTCTGCAGGAGGTGGCGCGAGTCCTTGAAGCCCTGTCCCGCGGCGACCTGACCGAAACAATCGCCAACGATTATTCCGGCACTTTCGGACAGCTCAAGGATGACTCCAATACGACAGTTGAAAAACTGAAAGCCATTATCAACCAGATCAAAAACACCTCCGACAGTATTAACGCGGCGGCTAAAGAAATTGCCGCCGGTAATGACGACTTATCGCATCGTACCGAACAGCAAGCCGCCAGCTTGGAACAGACCGCCGCCAGTATGGAGGAACTGACCTCCGCCGTACACAATAATGCCGCCAACGCCCAACAGGCCAACCGGCTAGCCGTTGACGCATCCGACATCGCGGACAAAGGCGTTGAAGCGGTCGGCCAAGTCGTCACGACGATGAATGACATCAACGAATCTTCGCATAAAATCGGCGAGATTATCTCGGTCATCGACGACATCGCATTCCAGACCAATATTCTTGCGTTGAACGCTGCGGTTGAAGCCGCTCGCGCCGGCGAACAAGGCAAAGGCTTTGCCGTGGTGGCCGTCGAAGTGCGCAATCTGGCGCAACGCGCAGCGACGGCTGCCGGAGAGATCAAACACCTGATTGACGATTCAGTCGGTAAGGTTGCTGTCGGCAGCAAGTTAGTCGCCCAAGCAGGACTGACGATGGAAGAAATTGCGGCTTCCGTTCGCGGCGTGACCGAAATGATGGCCGCAATCACGTCCGCTTCCGCCGAACAAAGTTCCGGCATTGAACAAGTCAATCGAGCCATTGCGCAAATGGACAGCGTGACCCAGCAAAATGCCGCGCTGGTAGAACAAGCCTCCGCTTCGGCGGAATTGCTGGAAGAACAAGCTCAAAACCTGGCGGCCATAATGAGCAGTTTTAAAGTGGACGATAACCCGCACAATTTGGTCAATGCGTTTCGTTCGCTGCCTGCACGCACAGAATCAAGACTGCCCGGCCCGAGTCTAGGTAAAAGCTCAATGCTTCCAAAGTTAAAATTGCTGCCTACCGCGGATAATGGTTATTGGGAGGAGTTTTAAAGCTGTCTTAAACAGGACGGTACTAGGATAAATAATCGAACACGGATAACACGGATCTGACGGATAATCACAGATAGAACACAGTGTTTGCTTCTTAAAAATCCGTTTAAATCCGTCTAATCCGTGCCATCCGTGTTCCATTTTGCAGCTCCGTTATACCGCATAATCCAACAAACCGATGCTCACCCAGACAAAACCTATCGTCGTCGCGGCAAAGCTCAAAGCCGTATAGACTTTCCAGAGTGTCTTTTCCCAAAAGTTCAGATCGAAGGCTGCAATAACAAAAACGGAAGGATTCGTGATGCCGCCTATCACCACCAGCCAGCAAGCCGTCACCGATAACGGCACTTTGACCGCATAAAATCCCAGACAGAACAAAGCCATTAGCGCAAAGTCAATGTGCGCCCGAATCAAGGTTTTGTAGTCGGCCAGGAACTCGCCGTCGATGCCTTTAACGGGGAACCATCTGGCAAAAGTCATCAGCCACGCCGAAGCCAACACGGCAAAAATCATCAGCACAGCGCCAATTAATAATATTTCCATCGTATTATCTCTATTCTTATTTCGTTTATAAAAATATACTTACCGGTCAGCATATTGACAACAAAGTATACCGATCGGTATAGTCGCAATCAACTTGTTTCCTCTACCCGAGCCTATGTCATTAACTCTGCAAGAAAAAATCCTGCAAGCCGCAGCTGAATTGTTTTATAGCCAAGGCATCAAAGCGACCGGCGTCGATGCGATTGCCAAAGCGGCCAACACAACCAAGATGAGTTTGTACAAATACTTTCCGTCCAAGGACGAGTTGGTGCTTGCCTTCTTGCGTAAACGGGACCAGGATTTTCGAGCCTGGTTTGTCGAGCAGATTGATGCCAGAGCGGATACGCCCAAGGCAAAGTTGCTGGCGGTTTTTGATGTGATTGGCGAATGGATGGCTATACCTGAATTTCGCGGCTGCGCTTTTATCAATGCGGCCGCTGAATTCCCGCTCGAAGGCAACCCGGTGCATCAAGTATCTGCCGAGTTTTACGACCATTTTCGCAGCTATATTGCCGGTCTGGCCGGACAATGCGGTTCTAAATCCCCGGACAGTCTGGCCCTGCAATTAAGCCTGCTGGTTGAAGGCGCTATCGTCTCGGAACAGATGAAGCGTCATTCAGGCGCGGCCGAACAAGCCAAGCAAGCCGCGATTGTTCTTATCGAAGCCGCTTAAACAACATCTCACCAACCACTAACACCCAGGAACAGCAAATGAGCGAATTTTTTCATGAAGGCAGCCGGCAACTGCAAGACCGTTTCGAAACCCGTCCAATGGCCGACCGCCTGGTCGAAGCGATCGTCAGCGCGCAAATCAGCCCGGAAGACAAAGCGTTTATCGAAGAACAGAACATGTTTTTCTTCGCCACCGTCGACCGGGAAGGACGTCCCAACTGTTCCTACAAAGGCGGCAGCGTCGGCTTGGTCAAAGTGATCGACGAGCAAACCCTGGCTTTTCCGCTCTACGACGGCAGCGGCATGTATTTATCGGCAGGCAATGTATTGGTGAACGAGCATGTCAGTATGTTGTTCGTGGACTTCCAGCGTCAAGCCCGTCTGCGCTTAAACGGCAGCGCTTTTATTCAGGATGACGATCCCCTGCAAAATCACTGGCCCGAGGCGGAACTGGTGTTGCGGGTCAAAGTGCGGGAAATGTTCCCGAACTGTCCGCGTTATATTCACAAGATGACTTTGGTTGAAGAGTCGGCGTTTGTTCCGAAGCAGCATTGCGAAACGCCGGTACCGGCCTGGAAACGCCTGGAAGTGGTCGCGGATGTATTGCCGCCCCGCGATGCGCATCTGGCCGGTCATGAACAGGATGCCGCGGCGGCGTTAAACCGCAGTTAAACAGCGTTCTTTAATTTGACAAACAAGCAGTCTTAATTTTTGTTAAGGCTGTTTGTAATCGATGATTTGAAGCATTACATATGGCGATGCATTTTTGCCATTTTCAAATTTTCCTCGGAAGCTTTTTCGTAAACATCAATCAGCTTTTGAGCATGTGCTTTTAAATCTTCGGCTTGCCTACCGTAGAGATAGCTTTTTTCCTCATATTGATCAAAAAGCTTTTTGTATTCCTTGGATTTTTCCTGCATGTCTTGCGCCGCTTCCTCATAATGTTCAGCCAGCGCCTCATGGTCTTCTTTGGTTTTCGCGTTTTGCAAGGCCAGATCCATATCCATCGGATGCGGGTTCGTCTGGGCGCAAGCCGTCAGCAAACTTAAGCTTAAAAACAAGGTAATCGGTAATTTTGCATTCATGAGCTTTCTCCGGAGAAATTCAAAGTGACGTCGTTTTTCAGATTACAAGCAAGGTAGAGACTCCAAGGCTTTTAATCAATAAGCGCTGTTACTTATTAGCGGGTCTCTGCATTAAGTTTTGAATGCCTTACATCGCATATGATTGCTCGCGGCTCACAAGCTACAAGCTTTCATCCTGCCGGTGTTTTAGTAGTGTATTAATTATCGGACAGGATACCGGATCGATTTGACTCTCGCAGTTTTCGAGTAAATTAGACAAGGTTATTTCTATCATACGCAAGCCTTCCATGCGCTCCCGAATTTTAATAAGCTTTCTTAGGGCTATTTCCTTGGCTTCACGGCAATGCATTTTTTTATCAAGTTTTAATAATACTGAGATTTCGTCAAGCGAAAAACCAAGTTTCTGGCCATGCTTAATGAATTGGATTTGCTGCACGTCTCGCTCGGTATAATGCCGAACGCCTTTTAATGGTTTAACAGGTTCTATCAGTAGGCCTCGGCGTTGATAAAAACGGATCGTTTCTACCCCCACTCCGGCTTTTTTTGCCAGAAGACCAATGGTAAAGTTCTTTTGCATTATTAACTTGCTTCCGTATATAGGTACGGCGTTTATAATATGAAAATTTCAAACAAATAGATATTCGTCGTGCCCCCCAAAAAACCCCTGCTGGTCTTGCATTGATGCGTCCTGTGTTTATGTTCCGGCTCAGCAAATTTTAGATGGCACTGCAAATATTCAAATCCAATCGGATAAACCTTACATTGATATTGTCTTCTCACTGAGTTTGCTGGTGTTTCTATAGCCTGACTCGCAGTTCTATTGAGCCATAGCCTATAAAAGCAAGTTTTAGAATGAACTATTCCCACATAATACCGATCCGTCTGATAGCGATCACGATGTTAATAGGTTTAAGCTTTTCAATAGCTGCCGAACCTGTTCATCTACAGTTACGTTGGCGTCACCAGTTTCAATTTGCAGGCTATTATGCGGCGCTGGAAAAAGGTTATTACAAAGATGCGGGGCTCGACGTCGTTATCCACGAAGGCACGCCTGGCAATAAACCGGTACAGGAAGTCCTGCAAGGCAATGCTCAGTATGGCGAAGCCAATAGTGAGTTGTTATTGGAACGCTTACGCGGCGCACCGCTTGTCGCCTTGGCTGCAATATATCAACACTCGCCTTCTATACTGATTGCGCGCAAAGATGCCGAAATTTCCTCACCCGACGATTTAGTCGGAAAAAAAATCATGTTGATGGATCAGACCGTCGATGCTGATTTTGCCGCGATGTTCAACAATGAAAGCATAGACATAAGCCGTATTCACATTATTCCCAGCAGCTATGAAATTGATGATTTGATTACCGGCAAAGTCGACGCGTTTAATTCCTACCTAAGCAATGAGCCTTATCTTCTAAAGCAACAAGGGATTGAATTTACCGTACTCAATCCGCGCAATTACGGCGTCGACTTCTACAGCGACATTCTGTTTACAACCGAAGACGAGCTTAAACAACATCCCGAACGCGTCAAAGCGTTCCGTCAAGCCAGTCTTGAAGGCTGGTATTATGCAATGAATCACCCGCAGGAAATTATCGATCTGTTGCTTAATAAATATAACGTTAAGAAATCCAGGGAGCATCTTAACTTTGAAGCCGACGCAATACGCTCATTGATAATGCCTGACGTGATCGATCTGGGTCATATGAATCCCTGGCGCTGGCGGCACATGGCGGAAACGTTCATCAACGCGGGCATGGTTGAAAACGATAAGTTCCTGCAAAATTTCAGCTATGATCCCGATCCCAAAGCCGACAATGAGAAACTGCTCAAATATATCAAGATTGCCGCGCTAATAGCCCTCATATCTACCAGCGTGGTTATCGGTTTATTGGCCGCCTATAGATCGTTAGAACGAAAAAATAAAATAATTAACGGTAGGGAAAAATATTTACGTAAGCTTTCCGCCGAGCTTATGTCAAAGCATAATGATAATCTCATTATTCAAAAAGAACTGCGGCTGGCCAAAGAAAGCTCCGACAAAGCCTTAGCCGAGCAGCGTCATTTCGTGGCCATGGTTTCACATGAGTTTCGCTCGCCGCTTGCGGTCATTGATTCCGCATCCCAACTGCTTGCTATTAAGCTGCCCGTAGAAAGTGAAGCCCTCCACATTGTTGGACGAATCCAACGCGGCGTCTCCCGTCTGGTCAATTTTATCGATAACTGTCTGACGGAAGATCGTTTGAATAGCGAAAGCTTAAGTTTGCATCGCCGCGCTATTGATCTTCGGGAATTTACAGCATTGTTAAAAGAAAACGCCCAGCTGATTTCAGAGGACTATCAAGTCGTTGTTGAGCTATCTCCCGGTCTTCCTCCCCTCAATGCCGATCCGCAACTATTGAATATCCTGCTGCTCAACCTGCTCAGTAACGCGATTAAATACTCGCCGCCCGGAAGCGAAGTTCGTTTACACATCAAGCATGTTGACCAAGCTTATGTGTTCGAAGTCATCGACAAAGGCTCAGGCATTCCTGCTGACGAGCTTCCTTTTATCTTTCAAAAATACTATCGAGGTCATGCAAGCTCCAGCATTCCCGGCGCAGGACTCGGCTTGTCGCTGGTGGCGCGCATTGTCGAGCTTCACAGAGGCCATTTAGACGCCGAAAGCCATGAGTCCAAAGGTACGCGTATGATAGTTAAATTTCCGCTATAAAAATAACCGAACGATAATATAAAAATGATAAATTCGTCTGAGCAAGTAACATCGTTGCGTATTGCAATCGTCGAGGATGATAAGGATCTGCTGGAGAGCACGCTGGAGTATCTTTGGGTGCTAGGCTATTATGCTTGGGGCGTCGACAGCGCCGAAGCTTTTTACAAACGGCTTTCGATCGATCCAGTCGACGTGGTCGTGCTCGACGTCGGTTTGCCTGGCGAGGATGGCATCAGCGTCACCGAGCATTTGCACAAACTGCAACAGTTGACGGTAATTATCGTCAGCGCACATGCCTCTCTCGACAGCCGGCTTTTAGGTTTGAGAGCAGGAGCTGACCGCTATCTCGTTAAACCGGTCAACCTGTCCGAGCTGGTCGCCAATATCGAAACGATTCGCAGACGGCTTGAGAATACGATATTGAAAGCCGAGGCTGAGCAGAAGCAAAACTTGTGGCTGCTATCAAGAGAAAATTGGTGCTTGACCGATCCGAATGGGATAAATATTAAGCTCACTGCACGGGAGTTTTTCTTTCTCAATTCATTGTTCGAAGCACAAGGCGAAACTGTTCCCAGAAAAAAGCTTGCTGAACTTATCTTCGGGCCGCGCGTTGTTAATAGCGGAGAAAGGTTGGATGTAATGCTTACCCGTCTGCGTAAAAAAGCCGCAAATAAATTAGAATACCAACTGCCGATCAAAACCGTCTATCAAGTCGGTTATGCCTTTACCGCCTGGGCAATAATCGCATAGAACATTCTGGGCGTATATGTTTCAGCCGAAATCATTACTAAGGATTGGCTTAGCTGCTTTACATACAATCCTAAAAAAGGCGAAGCATTTCCTCTTTCGGTTTATCAATATCCCTCTTGCAGACAATTTACCGGATCGTAGCGTAAGGGGATTTACTGCGCCAACGTGCTTTCTTAGTAGGAAAATCAATCTTTCCGATAATCTAAAAAACCTTGTTTGCAAGAAAATGCAATATTTCGTTATGTTACGACAGTTCAAATTGCCCCATAATTATCAATGAATTAGCATAAATTTAATAAGGTAATTATCAGCATGCTTCCGGTTTGTTTTGATGTCGCGATATTCTCGGATACAGCCAAAAGTTTTGACTTGTTATCCCACCATCGTCGGACAGCTAAGCAGACCTTCGAGCGGCCTAACCTGATCTAATAAAGCCTTCATTGGCTAAACAAGAAAATAAAGCTCGAATAGCAGATTAGCGCATTTGAATTTGAATAATTAAAAATTGATAACTACAGCACTGTCGGCTTATTAGCGACCTTAACTACCTAAGAAAATATTATGGATTCAGTTGAAGTTTTTCCATGGAATAAGAATTTCGAGGTTGGAGTGCCGCTGATCGATGAGCAGCACCAGCGACTGGTTGAGTTACTGAATGCGCTGGCCAGCCATTTGGCCAATCAATCCGATATGCCGACTTTGACCAACTTTTTCAATGACTTAGTTGAATACACTATTTACCATTTTCAGGCTGAAGAGACCATTTGGCATACAGTATTTTCTGAGGATGCTTGGGAAGCAAGCCATATAGACGATCACAGCAGATTCCTGACTAAAGTTAACATGATGATGGAAGCGCAGAGCATTCGATCATCCGATCAGACGATCGAAGAAGTTCTTGGATTTCTGACTCAATGGCTGGCCTTTCATATTCTCGACACAGACATGCGCATGGCTAAGGTCGTGTTGGCGGTGCAGTCGGGCGTACCGTTAATGCAAGCGAAGGAGCAAGCTGACCAGGAAATGAGCGGGGGAATGCGGGTACTGATAGAAACGATGATCTCCATGTACGATGCGCTGTCTTCACGCACTATACAATTAGCCAAAGAAGTCATTGAACGTCAAAAAGCCGAGCAAATAAGCCAGGAAGCCTTTGAGCGGCTCCAGAAAATTTCCAGCCAAGTGCCGGGAATGGTGTTCCAGTTCCAGCTATTTCCCGATGGCCGCTTCCGCATTCCGTACGCGAATGAAGCCATCCATGCTATTTACCGGGTCAGCCCTGAAGACGTCAGTGAAGACGCCTCCAAGATATTTTCAGCCTTGCATCCTGACGATCTGGAAAACTTTAAGGCCTCCTTTAGAGTATCGGCACAAGATTTGACGCCGTGGTGTCAGGAGTTTCGTCTACAGTTTGACGATGCTCCCCTGTGCTGGCTATTCGGTAACGCCCTGCCGCAACGACAGACGGACGGCTCCGTACTTTGGCACGGCTTCATTACCGACATCACCCAACAAAAGCAAGATGAAGTCGATCTGCGCATCGCCGCCACCGCTTTTGAATTGCAGAATGCGATGTTAATTACCGATGCGGACAAAGTCATTCTCAAAGTCAACCAGGCATTTACCCGAATCACCGGCTACAGTGCCGAAGAAGCCATTGGCAAAACCCCTCATATGCTCAGTTCCGGCCGGCATGACAAAGCGTTCTTCGCGGCCATGTGGGACAGCATTAATCGTACCGACGCCTGGCAAGGCGAAATATGGAATCGACGCAAAAACGGCCAGCTCTATCCGGAATGGCTGATTATCACGGCAGTCAGGGAACCTTATGACATGAGCCGCAAAATCAACAACTATGTCGCCTCGTTCTCCGATATTTCTTCGCGCAAGGCCGCCGAGGAAGAAATCAAACAACTGGCTTTTTACGACCCGCTAACGCAGCTTCCTAATCGCCGGTTATTACAGGAGCGGCTAAAACACAGCATCGAAATGGATCGGCGCGAAGGTAAACGGCTGGCACTGCTGATGCTCGACCTGGACCGCTTCAAGGCCGTTAACGACAGCCTGGGCCATCTGGCCGGAGACGACTTGTTGCAACAGGTCGCTGCACGCATCAGCTCAAGATTGCGTGACGTTGACATGGTGGCACGCTTGGGCGGCGATGAGTTTATTGTATTAATGGAAAACATTGCTCATCCGGAAGATCCTGCCCGCTTAGCGGAAGAAATCATCTCTATCCTCAATAAACCTTTCCAATTAAATCAAAATAACGATGTCCAGATTGGCGTCAGCATCGGCATCAGTTTGCACCCGGAACACGGCAGCGACTATGACGAGCTGCTGAGCTGCGCCGATGCCGCCCTGTATCAGGCCAAAGATCAGGGACGCGGTTGTTACGCCTATTTCTCTGAAGACCTGACGCTTGCTTCCCGAAAACGCATTGCCTTGGAAAGCCGATTAAGGCATGCCATTGAACAACACGAATTACGCGTTTTTTATCAGCCGCAAGTGGATATTCTCAGCGGTCGCATTGTCGGCGCCGAAGCATTGGTGCGCTGGCAAGATCCGCAGGAAGGCTTGATTCCGCCGTCACGCTTTATTCCTATCGCTGAAGAAACCGGGCTCATTTTGGAAATCGGCGAATGGGTGATGCGGGAAACGTGCCGGCAAGGGCGGCGTTGGCTGGACCAAGGATTGCCCCCGCTAACCCTGGCAGTCAACGTCTCTCCCCATCAATTTCGGCGCGGTGATATTAGTGCTTTGGTTGCTACAGTGCTGAATGAAACCGGCTTTCCGGCCGAGTGTCTTGAGCTTGAAATGACTGAAAGCGGGCTAATGGAGAACCTGGACAACGTGATAGAGCTATTGAATAAGCTACGTGGCCAAGGTATCCGCCTTGCTATTGACGATTTCGGCACCGGTTTTTCATCGCTGGCTTATCTGAAACATTTCCCGCTGGATGTGCTAAAGATCGATAAAAGCTTCATCGATGACATCCCTCACATCAAAGACGACATGGAAATTGCCGCCACGATTATCGCGATGGGCCATATTCTGGGTTTTAAGGTCTTGGCGGAAGGCGTCGAAACCCCGGAACAGCTCGAGTTCTTGCTGGAGAAAGGTTGCGACATCTATCAAGGCTATTTAAAAAACCCTCCCCTATCGGCAGACGCGTTTGCCAATATCTTAATAAATCAAATGCTTAACAATAATTATCAAAAACCGACAACGGCTTTTAATCACCAGGTTGTCAAATTAGCCGTATGAGTTTAGCTATTCGCGTATGACCAGAAATTCTTAAACAAACAGTAACGTGTTGAGTTTCGACCCTCATCTTGAGGGCCAATATTTAATTAACAAATGTAGTTATGAGTAAATTATGACCTTGATCATTAATGAGGATAAATGCGCCCGATGCGGCGTTTGCGAGCCTGAGTGTCCGAATGAAGCCATTTTCCAAACCGAGGATGCTTATGTCATTAACCCCGTACTATGTAACGGCTGTACACGCTATGGCGCCGCCTTGTGCGAAGCGGCTTGCCCCAACGATTCTATCCAAAAAGCCAAAAAGAGTTTTTTAAAAAAGTGCGGGGAATTATTTAATTGACCGGCAGATAGTGGCATGAAAAAGCAAGCCCCCCAATGCACAGGCATGACATGAGTCACTCCCGCGTTGCCAACGATTCGCTGGTATCTATTTGGATGGGCATCCTACCTAATACTTGATGTGTCAGTGAAAATTACTTTCAAAATATTGATGAATTCCGAGGAAATGTGACGTGAAAATTAATATGCCGACAACGCGTAACGAGGTCGTTTTAAAAAAAGGCACTATTCTGGTTTCACGAACTGACTTGATGGGACGCATCACCTATGTCAACGATGCCTTTGTCGAAATCAGCGGTTTTACGCGCGAGGAGCTGATGGGGGCGGAGCATAATATCGTCCGTCATCCGGATATGCCTTCGGAAGCTTTCGAGGATATGTGGAAGAGCTTAAAACAGCGTAGGCCCTGGCAAGGCTTGGTGAAAAACAGATGTAAAAATGGCGATTATTATTGGGTTGAAGCCAATGCCATGCCTTTATTTAAAAATGGCAAAGTCCATGAATATCTTTCCGTACGGCATCCGCCAAAACGCGACTTGATCCCCGGAACCGAGCTTTTGTACAAAAAAATCAGCAAAGGCGAAGTAAAAATCAACCCCACCGGTTTGAACGCAGTCTTTAAATTCATTAGCGAAATCGCCATAGAGAAAAAAAATGCGTTTGTACTCTGCGCTTTTTTAGCGTCCGCTTTTTTCTCTATGTATCAGTTGTTTTTATCTCAGCAATACGATTTGCTAGCAGGCGCCGGACTATTGGTTATCATTACCTTGATAGTCAATTTATCGATGATACGAGGAATCAATCAAGTCTTGGAATCGGCCATCACTATTTGTTACCGGTTGAGCAGTGGGGATTTTGGCAACAAGGTGGACCTGAAACGAAACGATAAACTGGGAGACTTCCTGCGCGGCCTTTACTGCATGGAGGTCAAGCTGGGCGATGACTTGGCGGATGTCAGGCAGGAGGCGGCCATATCCAAGCGCATCACGCAAGCGCTGGATAACGTTCAATCGGGAGTGATGGTAGTCAATAATAATTTGGACATTATTTATACCAATAACAGCGTAGAGCAATTGTTTAAAAGCGCGGAAAAACCTATTCGTAATCAATTGCCGAGTTTTGAAGCCGATAAATTGCACGGCAGCAATATCGACAGTTTTCATAAAGATCCCTCGTATCAGCGGCGCCTGTTGGAAAATCTCCGGCAACCTTACAGTTCAGAGTTGGTTATTGCCGGCCAGCATATGCAGGTAATCGCCAGTCCGGTGATCAATGATGAAGGTGAGCGCATCGGTTTTGTTGCCGAATGGCAAAACAGGACGCCTGAAGTTTTAATTGAACAAGAGATTGGGCAATTAGTGCAGGATATTAAAACAGGCGATTTAAGCAGCCGTATCGACATGGGGGATAAACAAGGTTTTGCCCGGATGTTGTCCGCCGGAATCAATGAACTAACGGATGTCATCGAAAGCGTATTCAGCGACGTCAATAACGTCATGGAGAATATGGCCGAGGGTGATTTAATCACTGCCATTAGCAGCGAATATCAAGGCGTCTATGCGGAATGTATGAATAACATCAATAACACGATGGCGAAATTGAGCGATTTTATTATTCAAATCAGGGACGCCTCTGACTTTATCGACAGTTCAGCGCAGGAAATGGCAAACGGCAATAACAATCTTTCCCGTCGTGCGGAACAGCAGGCGTCCAGTCTCGAAGAAACGGCCGCCAGCATGGAGCAGCTCGCCAGCACCGTCAAAAATAATGCGCAGAATACAATCCAAGCGACGGAAGTTGTCAATTCGGCAACCCAATTGGCCCAAAAAGGCGGCGGCGTCGTTCAGTCAGCTATCGATGCAATGCAGGAAATTAATGCCAGCAGTAATAAAATTGCAGAGATTATTAGCGTCATCGATGAAATTGCCTTCCAGACCAACCTGTTGGCGTTAAATGCCTCTGTCGAAGCGGCCAGGGCCGGAAACCATGGACGTGGGTTTGCGGTAGTTGCAACGGAAGTTCGTAATCTGGCTCAGCGGAGTGCAAGCGCAGCGAGGCAAAGTAATGAACTGATTCAGAACAGCGTCGAAAAAGTCCGGGCGGGAACCGCATTTGTCAATGAAACCGGTGCCGCGCTAACTGAAATTGTCGAAAGCATTACCAAAGTGGGAGATATTGTTGCTCATATCGCCAGCGCCAGTTCAGAGCAATCCTCGGGTATCGATCAAGTCAATCAAGCGGTTGCGCAAATGGATGATATTACCCAACAAAATGCAGCCTTGGCGGAACAGGCGGCAGCGGGGAGTATCGCCGTGAGCGAGCAGTCTGCCAATATGGCCCAGATGCTGGGTTTCTTTAAAGTAAATTCAAAGCGGGCCAGTCTACGCGTTGAAACAATAGACGGAAATAAATCACCGTCGGCGCCAGTAAAAGCAACCGCTAAAAAGCCAAGCGCCCTCGCCTTATCGTTGAGTACATCAAAAAGCGGCAGTAACGACGAGTGGGAAGAGTTTTGATGATAAAACCGCCGATTGCCGCCTTTATCATCATTATTCATAGCGAAAATCATTTTAACCTAACACAGAATATCAACACGCATGCGCAACATTAAATTATTTGAATCCGATGATCATCGTTTTATCTTGCTCAATGAAAGTGAGCCGGGCGAAGAAGATGGGATACGTTCCAACCAGTATCTGATTACTCACCATGATGAAGGCGTGTTGCTCGATCCCGGCGGTTTCGGGGTGATGCCTCGAGTGCTGGCGGAAATGTTGCGTTACGTAAGGCCTGAGCAAATTAAAGCTATTTTTCTGTCGCACCAAGACCCCGATATCGTCGGGGGTTTATCGACCTGGATGGAACTGTGCCGTTCGCCTGTGCATGTTTCGAGCATCTGGATACGGTTCTTGCCTCATTACGGTTTAAAAGACATGGACCGTTTTATCGGCGTACCTAACGAAGGCATGGATTATGAGTCAGAATTAGGATTTAAATTAAAAGTTGTACCCGCGCATTTTTTGCATTCCGAAGGCCAAATCAACGTATACGACCCGGTTTCTAAAATCCTGTTCACAGGAGACATCGGTGCAGCCATGCTACCCATGGAAAAAGATGACGCTTTTATAGACGATTTTTCCAGCCACCTCACCTATATCGAAAGCTTTCACCGCCGTTACATGTGCTCTAATAAAGCAATACGCTGCTGGTTGGAAACCATTGCCGATCTCGATATTGCCATGATCGCCCCGCAACATGGACCGGTTTATCGAGGAGCCGCGGTGCAGGATTTTCTAAACTGGCTTAAGGATTTGCAATGCGGCATTGATTTAATGCAGGCCGGCGGCCGCTTTAAGGAGTCCGACTGAGCATGAATAACTTACTCCAGCCGGATCATTTGGAGGCCTTACGCTACAGCGTTATCAGCCAGATTGCCGAGATCTTGGAAAATCAGACCCGTACCAAGCGTTATGCAATGAGTATTTCCTGGCTTAATCGTAAGGTACACCAAGAGATTATCAGCATGTTGCAAGGGGTTGTGGCCACCGGCGATTTGGCGGCGTTGTCCCAAATAATATTGCAAGTCATTGAAACAACCGACAAGCTTGACCGGAGTCTTGACTTGCTGTTCCGGCAACGCAGTAACCAGTGGGAAACGAACGACCAGCACATCCAGAGTTTGATGGTGGAGTTTAATCAAACTTTGTACGAGTTGTCTTCGGTTCTCATTGAAAAGGACTTATTGGAACGGCAAAGCCGGGTATTGGAACGCATCATCTTGTCGCATGAACACGTCTCGCACTGGAAGGAGTTTGTACAGGAAATTCTGGCGGATTTTTACGCCATTTTTCCTTTTGATTTATTTTACATCGCTTTTGCCGAAGAAAACGGCTTGGTGCTTTATTTGTATTATATGGGGCAGTGCTCGGATGAAATAAGGGATCAGGCGCGCGGATTACTAAGCCAGCAAATGCTGCAAAGCATTGGACTGCCTCCCGATGCGGTACTGCATATTGAGGAATTTGTTATTTCCGGCGGAGCTCAAATCAAAACACACTTGGATATTCGTATGATTAGTGTGCCTGTGCCTAACCAATCCATTAACTTAGCCGGATTATTGGGCGTCGCTTACGCAGCCAAAAACAATCTATCGCCGCAAGAAGAAAGCATTATTCGCGCGATACTTGCGGTCATGGTCATGGTGGTGGGCTCAAGCAAAGTTTTATCGCGCTCGTTAGCGGAACTTGAATATTACGCAATTCATGACCCCCTTACCGGGCTGCACAATCGCCGCCATTTTAACGAAATTCTACAGTACGAAATCGGCCGCTCCGGACGCCACAAACATCAGTTCAGCCTGCTGATGCTCGATTTGGACGACTTCAAAGACATCAATGATTCCTACGGTCACCTCACCGGTGATTCAGCGCTGTGCGCAATTGCCAATGTCTTGAATGGACACACGCGCAACGGCGACCTTTGCGCCCGCATCGGCGGCGACGAATTTGCTATTATCCTGTCCGAAACAGGACCTGAAGGCGGTAAGAAAGTTGCTGAGAATGTAGGCCGAGCATTGCGTGAGATGACCATAACATCAGCCAGCGATAACCGCTTCCGTTTAACCGTATCCATCGGCTTGAGCAGTTATCCGATCAATGGCCTAACCGCCGACGAGCTGCTTGAAAACGCGGACGCCGCCATGTATACGGTCAAGAATATGGGCAAAGACAGTGTTTATGCCTTTGATGCAACGGATGCCCGCGTAAGCGCTCGCGAGGTGCGCGATATTGCAGAAAACCTGCGCGAGGCATTGAAAGAAGACCGCATCATTCCTTATTATCAACCCATTGTTAATTGTCAAACCGGCGAGCTTTACGCTTTTGAAGCACTGGCCCGGCTTAAATCGCCAACGGGCGAGATTACTTCGGCGGCAGCGTTTATTGAAACCATCGATAAATACGGCTTGGCGCGCGATCTCGACATTGCCATGATCAATAACGCATTTTCCGCCAAGCGCAATTGCATGGAAGCCAACCGGCCGGAAGCGAACGCAAAAATTTTCATCAATTTATCGGTACAAGAAATTCAAGGCCGAGGCATTTTGGGCTATGCGGAAGAACTCTGCCAGAAACTGCAGATTCCTCCCGAAAAGATTGTATTCGAGTTATTGGAGCGCGACGCCATCGGCGATATGACCAATATGCGCCGATTCCTGACCAACCTGCGCCGGAAAGGTTTTGCTTTTGCGCTGGACGATTTCGGCACCGGTTACAACTCGTTTCACTATTTACGGGAGTTACGTTTTGAATACGTCAAAATCGACGGCGAGTTCGTGCGCAACATACTTAACTCCAAAATAGATTATGCGTTGGTGCATAACTTATCGAAATTATGCCAGGACATCGATATTCTTACCGTCGCCGAATTTGTAGAGAATCAGGAAGTTTGGGAAGCGCTAAAGGATATGGGCATCAATTACGCCCAAGGCTATCATATCAGTAGGCCGAAGCCTGACATGCAATAAATGTTTTAATGGAACAGGACACTTTTAAGGCCGGCCCGGCTCCCTTTCGGGAAGCGGCCTTCAATAAAGTGGGCCGGTACCTTATCTGACGTATCTGAAGCAGCGTTATATTTTGTTTAATAAAAGCCTTAACGGAATCATCGCCGAAAAACCGAAGCCGTGCTTTTGATAAAAACGTTGCGCCGGCTCGTTATCGCTGTCGGTCAACAAGGTAATGCGTTTGCAGCCGTTCGAGCGCGCGATTTGAACGGCTTGCTGCAAAAGCAAGGAGCCCACGCCGGAACCGCGGGCATCGGGAGCAACGACCATGTCCTCCAGTAGCGCGACACGGCCGCCGAGCGCGGTCGATACGGTATACAAAAGATTGACCATGCCCACCGCCCTGCCCTGTTCGCGGGCAACGACAATGAGCCCAATCTCGGGGTTGCCGATGATTTGAGCCAAGCCGCGGCTTTGCGCTTCGCGGTCCGGCGTGAAATCGGCTTCTTGCGAAAACAAAATATCCAGCAACTCGCAAAGCGCCGGGATGTCTGACATATTTGCCGGGGTAATTTCCATTATTCAGCCGCCGCATCTTCGCGAATGCCTTGCATAAACCAGTTATTGGCTATCCGGTTATGCAGCTCTCCAACCTTGTTTTGCAGGCTGTCGAGAATACCGCGCAACTGCGCCTGGGTGGTTTGCCGGGTATCGATGGTTTGCACGTACGCTTCCAGTTTTGTGACCTCTTCCGGCAACGAATCGCAATTAGGCAGCGCATTAACGCAGCCGGCAATTTCAGCAAGACAACAACTGACCGAACGAGGCAGGTTCTCGTTCAGCAATAAAAAATTCAGCACATCGTCGCCGTTGACGCTGCTCCTGACATGCTGGCGATACATCAACTGGGCGTTCAGCGCCTTTAAGATATTGACCCACAAGATAGTTTCGTATTGACGCATTTCGTCGCTACGCGAATCGGCCAACAACAACGAAGCCAGGTCCAGAATCCGGCTGGTCATGTCGGCGCGTTCGATATTCTTACCCAAGCGAATAAACCGGTAAGGATGGTTATGGCTCATATAGCCCGACAACAACCCGGTAAAGCACTGGGAGCCTTTCAAAATCTCGTTCAAAAGCACAACGCGGCTGCTGCGGTTGTAGACCGAATCGATATTGTTTTTAACAAACAAGTACATTTCATTGACCTGCTCCCAGGCTTCATCGGGCAGCAAATCCCTGGAAGTGCGGATATTCTCCCTCGCTGCGCTTAAAGACGAAAACAGAGAGCACGGATAAGTGTCATCGATTAACAAGAACCGGGTCACATTGTGTTCGTTGGCGGATTTATATTTTTCATAGAATTGCTGTTCCGAAGCGTTGATACGGACGAGCTGCAACCATCCCATTTCAACGCCGTTAGGCAAGTCCATCAATAGATTCATATGCACACTGACCAGTCTGGCGATATTTTCAGTGCGTTCCAGGTAACGTGCCAGCCAATAAAGGCGTTCTGCTGAACGGGATAACATTAGTTGCGCTCCATATCGATGATCCAGGTATCTTTGCTGCCGCCGCCTTGCGAGGAGTTAACGACCAGCGAACCTTTTTTCAGTGCGACCCTGGTTAAGCCGCCGGCCGTAACGAAGGTGTTTTCGCCCTGCAAAATAAACGGCCGTAAATCGATGTGCCGAGGCTCAAGCTTGCCTTTGCACAACGTCGGTGCGGTTGAAATCGACAAGGTCGGTTGGGCAATATAATTGCGGGGATTTTTTTGGACAATTTTCCGGAACGCAGCTATTTCCCTGGTTGTCGCATGAGGCCCGACCAACATGCCGTAGCCGCCCGATTCATTCGCAGGCTTGACGACCAGTTCCGGCAAATGCGCCAGCACATAGTCCAGATGTTCAGGGTTATCGCACAAATAAGTTTGCACATTCGGCAAGATCGGTTCTTCGTTCAGGTAATAACGGATCATTTCAGGCACGTAGGCGTAAACCACTTTATCGTCCGCAACGCCGGCTCCGGGCGCATTAGCCAACGATACGTTGCCGGCTTTCCAGGCCCGCATCAGGCCCGGAACGCCCAACGCGGAATCTTTTCGGAATACTTCAGGATCGAGAAAATCATCGTCGATACGCCGATAAATCACATCGACTTTTTCCAAGCCTTCGATTGTGCGCATATACACGCAATCGTCGTCGTTGACGACCAGATCGCCGCCTTCGACCAGTTGCGCGCCCATTTGCTGGGCCAGATAAGCATGTTCGAAATAAGCCGAGTTATAAATGCCGGGCGTCAGCACGACGATTTGCGGCTTTTTGATATGCTCGGGCGCGATTGACGCCAGCATATCCTGCAAACGCCCCGGATAATCGTCGATAGGCAGGATGTCTATGTTTTGCAATATTTCCGGGAACACGCGCTTGGTAATGACGCGGTTTTCCAGCATGTAGGAAACGCCGGAAGGAACGCGTAAATTATCTTCCAGCACATACATGACGCCGTCTTTATCGCGTACCAGATCGGTGCCGCAAATGTTGGCCCAGACGTTGTGGCGGGGCTTCAAGCCGATACATTCTTTACGAAAGTTTTTTGAGCTATTAATAATCGCGCCGGGCATTTTGCCCGCCTTGATGAACTCCTGCTGATCGTAAACATCCGCTATAAAACAATTCAAAGCGGTCAAACGTTGCTTTAAACCTTTTTCTATTTTTCGCCATTCTATGGAACTAATAATGCGGGGGATGATGTCGAACGGCCAAGCCCGGTCTATATTGCCTTCGTCGCTGTAAACAGTGAAACTGATGCCCATCTCCAAAATGGCCAATTCAGCAGCCATTTTGCGTTTATCGATGTCGTTTTTGTTCAGCGAATTTAGATATTGGCATAAGCGATAGCTAATCGGTCTCGGTTGGAACTCTGAACACATCAGTTCATCGTAAGCACGATCGGTTTTGTAGTTTTCCCAAATTGATTTCATGGCGTTTCATAAGGCTAGTTGGCTTTAATGAAATAAGAGCATGATTTATGCCATCTCTTACACAGCATAAATGGCTTACACGGCCGCATGTTTGAGGACTAATGCACGGCCACCCGTATCTTTAAAGTAATAGCCGGTACGACGGCAGTTTCAAGAAGGATAAATAAGCCGGTTTTCGATCCGGCCCGCTCCAATTTGGTGCAGCTTGAGCTTCAAAATGAGCTGTTCGGGCAATTCATTGGCGTATTTGCGTCGTTCGCATGCATGGCTCTCGTCGTTATACGCAAGTCCCTATTTTGGCAGTCCTAGATTTGGCGGTAGCAGGGAAACATCCCGATAAGCAGACCTTCCAGGTTTTTAAAACCCGGAAGGTCTAACCCGCACAGCATTAAAAACAGGCGAAATGAAGACGATTTGCTTAACAGGAGTGCAAGCTCCGGCAAATGTTGCGGAAAATTGTTATCTCTCATCCCCTATACAAGACCGGCTAACCACTTGGTACAACACTTGCTTTATTTTCAACAATAAAACTTGTAGAGAGTCCATTATGCCAGCCATTAGCCATTCCTTATCGTTTCCTGTTCAGGGGGACAAAGAAAATTCAGCATTTTTTAACGAATACCTGATCAAACTGCTTGAAGAACGCGACCGCCTGGGCTTGAGCAACATGATTCATCAAATCGATGCGATGATGCTGACCGTCGAGCCCGGAAAATCGATTGAATATATCGGCGAACTCTGCCTGATGTCGCCTTACCATTACCTGGTTACGCTGGAAAGCGAATCGCACTGGACTCATGTTTTGCGCATCGATATGAGCGCGCCGGACCTGATCATACGGGAAGTGAAAAGCAACGATACCAAAGGCATTTTCCGCAGCCTGAACGAAGTGTTTCCAATCGGTTCCAGCAAGCCGCACAGCCGCTACATGGGAGAGATTTTAAGGGTAAGCAACCTGCATAAAGTGGTTAAGTTACAGCAGCAACGGGGCTTTTTGTTCTTTTCACAAGACGATGTCCGCAAGTTGGAACTGCCGGGCAATATAGCCATTACCAAACCCTCCCCTTATACCCATAACATTGTCGCGTATTTGGAGCGTCAAGCCGATGAGCCGCGCGTTTATGCGCTGGGCGTCAGCAGTATTCGCAGCGATGCCCGGCAAGCCTGCGAAACCGCCAAGCAGCGGCAAAAAGCGCTGGGCATCGACGGCTTGATTTTACCGGTCGATCATTTGGCGACGCGCATTTACAGCCAAAACCGTGAAGTCGCGATTTTGGAATGGCTATCGCTGTCGAGTTATTACTACTGGGGCTCGTTCGATATTGTCGATCAAAATTCATCGACCAATGTCACCAAAAGCATTCATTATGCCGACGAAATGCGCAGCCCCGCGAAAGTGTTTACCGCCAACAACACGCCGTATTTCGTCAACCATTTCAAGATATTCCCGTCGCCGACCGAGAACTTCGTGCGCAACTACGGCCCCCGGCTGCACCATATCGCCTTGGCCGTTAAAGACGGCAATCAGCACGGCGTAGAAAACATCGATTTCGTCGTCGATGCGATTAGCGAGCAAGGCAAAAGCTTTTTGCTGGATGTGATCGGTTCGAAAGACGAAGGCTTAAAACAGATTTTTTCCAGCGCTTCCGAACATTCCTCGTTGATTATCGAGTATGTGCAGCGCTTCGGCGGCTTCCAGGGTTTCTTTACCAAGGATAATGTTGCCGAACTGACGCATGCGGCGGGTATCGAAGAGGAACTGTTGCGGATGCAGAATGAAGCGCAAAAAGCTGTCGGGGTTTAATAGGAACATTGTCCACGAACAGCACGAAAGCCGCGAAAAATAAGCGCTATGTTCACTTGTGCGGGGCAGGATTTCCCTCGTTCCCACGCGCTGCGTCCTGCTTCGATATGCCCGGCATTTAAGCTTGAGCGCACCTTGACTGCAACGAAATAAAGCTCCCGCTTGAAAACTAGCGCAATCCGGCTCTTTTTTCGTGCTTTTCGTGGACTTCGCTTTTAGAACTTTTTGTAACGCTGATACTTCGGCAATAGGAACGAAATCATGACCATTCGAGTCGCTGTCAACCACAAAACCGTCTACAGCTTTGACAGACCGGTAGCCCTGTCGCCGCATGTATTCAGGCTGCGCCCGGCGGTGCATAGCCGGACGCCGATCAAAGGCTACAGCTTGCGTATTGAGCCTGAAAACCACTTTATCAACTGGCAGCAGGACCCGTTCGGCAACCTGCTGGCGCGGGTCGTGTTTCCCGAAAAATGCACAAAGCTCAGCATTGAAGTTGAAGTCATCGCCGATATGACGGTCATCAATCCGTTCGATTTCTTTGTCGAAGATTATGCCGAACATTATCCGTTTCAATACGATACGCTGTTGCAAAAAGAGTTGCAGCCTTACCTGGAAATCACCGAGCAAGGCCCTTTGCTGAAGCAATGGCTGGCCGGCTTTAATCTCGATAAACGCAACACTAACGACTTCCTGGTCGATGTAAACCGCAAGATTTTCCAGGCGATCGGCTACAACATACGCATGGAAGCCGGCGTCCAAAGCTGCGAAGACACGCTGACCAAACTCAGCGGTTCTTGCCGGGATTCGGCCTGGCTGCTGGTGCAGACATTGCGCCATTTAGGACTGGCGGCGCGCTTTGTGTCCGGCTATCTGGTGCAATTGACCGCCGACGTCAAAGCGCTGGACGGCCCATCCGGGCCGGAACAGGATTTCACAGACTTGCATGCCTGGACTGAAGTCTATATTCCCGGAGCCGGTTGGATAGGGCTTGATCCGACCTCCGGCTTGCTGGCCGGCGAGGGCCATATCCCGCTGGCCTGCACGCCCGATCCGGCCGGCGCCGCGCCGGTCGACGGCGGCACCGATAAATGCGAAGTGAAATTTTCATTCAGCAACACGGTCGTGCGTTTGCACGAAGACCCGCGCGTAACCAAGCCTTATAGCGACGAGCAATGGCAGCGCATTGACGCGCTGGGCCGACGAGTCGACCGGCAATTGCTGGCTGACGATGTGCGCCTGACAATGGGCGGCGAACCGACGTTTGTCTCCGTTGACGACATGGAAGGCGCGGAATGGAACGTTGCCGCCGACGGTCCGCACAAACGCGAGCTGGCCAATGCGCTGACCCAACGCTTGCGCGACCGCTTTGCCAAAGGCGCGATGCTGCATTACGGACAGGGCAAATGGTATCCCGGCGAAGCTCTGCCGCGCTGGCAGTACGGCATTTTCTGGCGCAAAGACAACGTTCCGATTTGGCGCAATGCCGAATTGCTGGCCGATATTAATAAAGATTACGGCCATAGCGTTGAACAGGCCGAATTATTTATCAAGCAATTGACCTTACGTCTGGGCCTGCAACCGCGCTATATCAAGACCGCTTTTGAAGACTGTTTTTACTATCTCTGGCAGGAAGGAACGCTGCCGGAAAATATCGATCCATTAAAAACCGACCTGAAAGATTCGCTTGAACGCCTTACCTTGACGCAACTGCTCGATGCCGGTTTAGGCAAGCCCGCAGGTTTCGCGCTGCCGGTAAAATGGGACTGGTCGCAGCAAAAATGGCAAAGCGGCCCCTGGGATTTTCGCCGTGGTCCGATGTTTCTGCTACCGGGCAATTCGCCTATCGGCATGCGTTTGCCATTAAACAGTTTGCCTTGGATAGCCCCGGACAAACGCGATAGCCAGGACGCGCAAAGCCTGTTTCAGGAACTACCGGAACTGGGCGATTATTACGGCGAGATCTCGCGCCGTTACAGCCATATCGAGAAAAAACTGAAAGCTCATGCCGAGCTGAGCGAACAGGACTCCGGCGACCAGCAAAGCGTCGAAGTTGAAGTGCCGCATACCGCCGTTTGCGTCGAAGCCCGCGAAGGCCGCGTACATATCTTTCTGCCGCCGCTGACTTCGCTGGAACATTATCTGGAGCTGATCGCCGCCGTTGAAGCGACCGCGGAAAACCTGGCTATCCCGGCGGTATTGGAAGGCTACGAACCGCCAAGGGATTACCGCATCGAGCGCCTGATGGTAACGCCCGATCCCGGCGTGATCGAAGTCAATATTCATCCGTCGAAAAGCTGGCAAGAGCTGGTCGACAAGACCACGATTCTGTATGAGCAGGCGCGCCAGGTCAGGCTCGGTACCGAAAAATTCATGCTCGACGGCCGTCATACCGGAACCGGCGGCGGCAACCATATCACGATCGGCGCCGAAACGCCGGCCGACAGCCCATTGCTGCGCCGCCCCGACTTATTGCGCAGCCTGATCACTTACTGGCAGCATCATCCCGGCTTATCGTACCTGTTTTCCGGCATGTTTATCGGCCCAACCAGCCAAGCGCCGCGGGTTGACGAAGGCCGCGACGAAAAGTTGTATGAACTGGAAATCGCGTTCCAGCAAATGCCGGAAGGCGAAGTGCCCTCCCCTTGGCTGGTCGATCGCTTGCTGCGGCATTTACTGACCGACATCACCGGCAACACCCATCGGTCCGAGTTTTGCATCGATAAGCTCTATTCGCCGGACAGTTCGAGCGGACGCTTGGGCATTCTGGAATTGCGCGCGTTTGAGATGCCGCCGCATGCACGGATGTCGTTGGTGCAAACCTTACTTTTGCGTGCTTTGATCGCCTGGTTTTGGCGTAAACCTTACAAACACGGCCTGATCCGTTGGGGCACGGAATTACATGACCGTTTCATGCTGCCGCACTATGTCCGCGAGGATATGAAACAAGTCTGCAAGGATTTGCAACGGGCCGGCTACCCTTTTGAGCTGGAATGGCTGGAGCCGTTTTTCGAATTCCGTTTTCCGCGTTACGGCAACACGATGATAGACGGCATCGACCTGGAAATGCGTTTTGCGATTGAACCCTGGCATGTGCTCGGCGAAGAAATCGGCAGCACCGGCACCGCGCGTTACGTCGATTCGTCGGTAGAACGCGTCCAGGTCAAAGTGACAGGCTTTACCGAAGGCCGCTATCTATTAACTTGTAACGGCCGGCGCTTGCCGTTGCGCAACACCGGCCGCAAAGGCGAATATGTCGCCGGCGTGCGCTATCGCGCCTGGCAGCCGCCGTCCGCATTGCATCCGACGATCGGCCCGCATGTGCCGCTGGTGATCGACGTGATCGATACCTGGAACGGACATTCGGTCGGCGGTTGCACTTATCATGTCGCCCACCCCGGCGGCCGCAGTTACGACATATTTCCGGTCAACAGTTACGAAGCCGAGGCGCGGCGCGTAACCCGCTTTTGGGATTTCGGCCATACCCCCGGCATTATTACCCGTCCGCCAACAATAATGCAGACTGTAGCAGCGCCCGGACAGCCCGAATTGGCCGGATTTAGCGTTAACGAAACAACACCCAGACCGACGATACCGCCGATTGAGGAGCTAAATCATGAATATCCGTTTACAATGGACCTCCGGCACCGAGGCGGATAAAGCCAAAGTCCGCGGATTATTCTAAAATATGGGCCGCGTAGGGTAAGGGGCGTACCGTTAATTTCGACGACGCGCCCTATGCGGCTAAAAATTTTAGAAAGTATTTTTTCAAGCAGGAGCTTGGAAATCAGTAAGTGAACATGAGCGATCATGTCATCAGCTGCGTAGGATGTTAAACAGCCTACGAGCTAAATAAAATTAAGTGATGGTGGAACCATCAACTTGGAGATTGATGCAAATGACCGATAAATTAAAAAAACTACCTGCGGCCATATTGACGCTGGATGATAAAAATTACGAACTGCCCACTTTGGTCGGTGTCGAGGGCGAAAAAGCCATAGACATTTCCAAATTGCGTAGCCAAAGTAATTACGTAACCTTGGATGAAGGCTATGGCAATACCGCCAGCTGTGAAAGTTCAATCACCTATATCGACGGCGAGAAAGGCATATTGCGTTATCGCGGTTATCCTATCGAGGAACTGGCCGAAAAGTCGCGCTTTATTGAAGTCTCCTATTTACTGCTGAATGGCGAGCTGCCTAACAGCCGGCAATTATCGGACTTTTCAACCCGGCTTAACGAGTCTTCGATCATTCCCGAAGACATGCACCATTTTTTTAACGGCTTCCCGCGCGGCTCGCACCCGATGGGTATTTTGGCGACGATGGTTGCGTCGTTATCGACGTTCTACCCGATCCCGGACCGTCTTGACGCAGCATCCGAACAGCAGATCGTTATCAATTTGATCTCCCAAGTGCGCACGATCGCGGCTTTTTCGTATAAGAAATCGATCGGCGAACCGTTGATTTATCCTTCCTACAAGCTCAAATATGTGCGCAACTTCTTGAACATGATGTTCTCGTCGCCGGTACGCGATTACCAGTTGGACGACGATATTGTCCGGGCTATCGATATGTTCCTGATCCTGCACGCCGACCACGAACAAAATTGCAGCACCTCTTCGGTGCGGACCGCAGGCTCAAGCTTGGCGAATGTCTACGCGGTGGCTTCGGCCGGCATCGCCGCATTGTGGGGGCCACGCCACGGCGGAGCCAACCAGGAAGTCATCCATATGCTTGAACAAATACATGCCGACGGCGGCGACGGCACCGAGTTCATCAATCAGGCCAAGGACAAAAACTCGCCTAACCGCTTGATGGGTTTCGGCCACCGCGTGTATAAGAATTTCGATCCTCGCGCGATGGTATTAAAGAAACAATGCGACAAACTGTTCGACAAAGCCGGCGTCAGCGATCCGTTGTTCGACATTGCCCGCAGACTCGAAGAAATCGCGTTGAAAGACGATTACTTCATCTCCCGCAAACTGTACCCGAACGTCGATTTTTATTCCGGCCTGATTCTGCGCGCGGCCGGCATACCGACCAACATGTACACGGTATTATTCGCTATCGGCCGCATGCCCGGCTGGCTCGCGCACTGGCGGGAAATGCTGCACGGCGAACAAGTCGTCATTACCCGTCCCCGGCAGATCTATGTCGGCGAACCGTTGCGCCACTATAAAAGCGTTGAAGAGCGGCCTTAAGGTCCACGAAAAGCACGAAAGACACGAAAAGACCTATTATGCAGCTATAGAAGCTTAATCCGGTTAAGCTTCATTAATAACGGCATTTAAAGATGCAACACGGATGCGACGTATCGGCACGGATTTTTACGAGGCTAACTTCTTATAAAGTTCTCCGGTATTTTGGAGTGCAGGCTTTGAACATGAATCGGAAATTCATATTCGGCTATCTGTGTCAATTCGTAAAAATCCGTGTTCTTTATTAGTTGTCATCAATGTATTTTAATGACTTGCAACACCTAAGTTTATTCAACTTTTCGTGACTTTCGTGGACAATTCTTTTGGCATTAGCACAACAAGGCCGTAACGTGAGCGAATCCACCAACGATATTGGCGCGCAATTTTATGCGACCAAACTTGGCGTTTACGATGAAATGGTTGCCAAGGAACATAAAGTGCTGCCGTACTGGGAGCGCTTCATGGACTCGCTTGCAACGCTGGGCAGAGGCCAGCTGGAATTGCGCCGCCGCGAAGCCCAGCGCCTGTTGCGCGAAAACGGCGTCACCTACAATGTTTACGGCGATGCGCAAAAACTGACTAGGCCCTGGCGGCTCGACCCTATTCCGCTATTGCTCGGCAGCGAAGACTGGCTGCCTATCGAAGCCGGCCTCAAGCAACGCGCCGAACTGCTGAACCTGATTTTAAAAGATATTTACGGCAAGCAGCACCTGCTGAAAAAAGGCCTGCTGCCCAGTGAGCTGGTGCTCGCGCATGACGGCTTTTTGCATCCTTGCGTCGGCGCCCTGTCCCAACTGCAACGCGAACTGATTGTTTATTCGGCCAACCTCGCCCGCGGCCATAATGGCCGAATGCTGGTCCTGGACGACCGCACCCAGGCGCCGTCCGGCGCCGGCTATGCGCTGGAAAACCGCACCGTGATGACGCGGGTATTGCCCGACATTTTCCGCGAAACCCAAGTCAACCGGCTGTCCGGCTTTTTTAGAGCCTTGCGTAAAGGGCTGGCCGATATTGCGCCGCATAATAAAGAAGACCCGCGGATTGTGATACTGACGCCGGGCTCGCTTAACGAAACCTATTTTGAACACGCTTATTTGTCGTCTTATCTTGGCTTTTCGCTGGTGCAAGGCGACGACCTGACCGTACGCGACGGCCGCGTCTGGCTTAAATCGCTGGACGGTCTGCAACCGGTCGACGTAATTTTGCGCCGCGTCGACGATTCATTCTGCGATCCGCTGGAATTGCGCAGCGCTTCCCGGCTCGGCGTTGCCGGATTGCTGGAAGCCGTGCGCCGTAACAATGTCGCGATTGCGAATCCGTTGGGCAGCAGCATCTTGGAAAATCCCGGATTACTGCCGTTTCTACCTAAGCTGTCGCGGTATTTTTTAAATGAAGAATTGCTGCTGCCGTCGATTGCGACATGGTGGTGCGGCCAGCGCCTTGAACGGGATTTTGTGTTGCAAAATCTTGGCCGGCTGGTCATTAAACCGATCAATCGCAGTTCCGGGAACAATGCCCTGTTCGGCGCGCTATTAAGCGCCAACGAGAAAGAGCTTTTACGCTCCGCGATTACCGCCAAACCGCATTGTTACGTCGGCCAGGAGCATGTCGATTTCTCTACGGTGCCGTCATTTGTCGACCACCATATTGAGCCGCGTTTTTCGGTATTGCGGAGTTTCATCGTTGCTGGCAGCGACGATTATCACGTGATGCCCGGCGGCCTTACCCGGATTGCCCGGCAGCAGGACGATTTTATCGTGTCAAACCAGGCCGGCGGCATCAGCAAGGACACCTGGGTGTTGACTAACGAACCGGACAAGCACACCAGCTTATGGTTCCAGCCCGGCCAGGACGGGATCTTGTCCGCGGATATCGAGCCGTTAACCAGCCGGACCGCAAACAACCTGTTTTGGGTCGGCAGATACCTGGAGCGCATTAAAGCCGCTACCCGCCTGATGCGCATGACCTTGCTGAAGTTAGCGGAAGCCAGGGAACTTGACGATCCGCTCGACAGCCAAAGCCTGAACGTTTTGCTAAACGCGTTAACGCAAGTGACCGGCACCTATCCGGGCTTTGTAAGCAGCGATGCGTCTTTATTGAAAGACCCTCAGCCTGAATTACTGGCACTGGCTAAAAACAGCAATCGCTCCGGCACTCTGGCGACCAACATTCAAGCGTTCGCGCAAACCGCGTTCAGCATTCGCGATGTCTGGTCGCAGGATACCTGGCGTTGCGTCGATAATATTCAACGGCGCTGGCAGCAACGGGTCGTGAACAATCATTGCGACCTGGAGCAATTGCAAAAAAGCCTGGACGATTTGATTACCGGCTTTGTCGCATTCATCGGCCTGACCACCGAAAGCATGACCCGCGAAGCCGGTTGGTTGATGCTCGATAGCGGCCGCCGCTTGGAGCATGCGCTGGCGTTGATCTCGCTACTGCGCGCCACGGTCGTGCAGCGCCATGAAGCGGCCTTGCAAAACCAGCTGCTGGAAGCGGTGTTGATGTCTACCGACAGTTTGAGCATTTACCGGCGCCGCTACCGGGCATTCATTAAATTGCCGATGGTGCTGGATTTATTGCTGATGGATGAAGCGCACCCGCGTTCGCTGGCCTATCAACTACGCCAGTTGTCCGATCATATCGCGGCATTGCCGGGAGAACGCGGCAACAGGCAGCTGAGCGAAGAAGAACGCTTAATCCTCAAAGCCTACACCGACCTGCGTTTGATTAAAATTCCCGAACTGCTTAAGGCCGACGACGATGCCGGAATTTATACGGAGCTGGAGAACGTTTTGTCGGCGATGACCGAACAATTATGGCGGCTTTATGAAGTGCTTGCGCAAGCCTATTTCAGCCATTCGGAAATGCCGCAGTTGATTACGCCGACGCACGCGGAGGATGAGTTGTGAAATACCGCATTACTCACAGCACGCTTTACGAATACCATCAACTGGTCGGCTTGTGCCAGAACGAGGCCAGATTGCAGCCCCGCGATTTTTGGCGTCAACGCTGTCAAAGCAGCCGTTTTGAGATCAGCCCCGAACCTAGCGACTTTAGCGAACGCGAGGATTTTTTCGGCAATCGCGTCGCTTATTTTGCGATACAGCAGGCGCATCAACGTTTGATGGTGACTGTTGTCAGCGAAGTTGAGACATTTCCGAAGCAAAGCCGCGACGACTTGGCTAATTCAATAACCTGGGAGCAAGCGCGCGAGCAGTTGCAAGGCAATCCCGGACAAGCACAAAATGTCTGCGATGAACTGCTCGACGCGAAACTGTTCCTGCTCGACTCGCCGATGGTCGTTGCCACTGACGAACTGGCCGCTTACGCCCGAAACTCATTCTTACCGAATCGTCCATTGGTGCAAGCCGTGACCGATTTGATGCAGCGCATCCATAACGATTTTACTTACGATTCGAGCAGCACCACGATTGCGACGCCGTTATCCGAGGTGCTGCAATTCCGCCGCGGCGTCTGCCAGGATTTTGCCCATTTGGCGATTGGCTGCCTGCGCTCTTTCGGCATTGCCGCGCGTTATGTCAGCGGTTATCTGGAAACCCTGCCGTTGCCCGGCAAGCAGCGTTTGGTCGGGGCCGACGCCTCGCATGCCTGGTTTGCGGTGTACGTACCGGACGCCGGCTGGCTGGAATTCGATCCCACCAATAATGCTGTGCCGTTCGATCAACATATCACGTTGGCGTGGGGACGGGACTATGCGGACGTCACTCCGCTGAAAGGCATTGCCTTCGGCGGCGGCCAGCATACCTTATCGGTATCGGTGGACGTGCTCAGGTTGGAATAGCGGCCTCCTCCGTTAGCGTTTCTGCAATGCCAGGCAGTGAAGCTTTATGCCGTCGCAAATCGTTTGTAACGGTAAATGGCTCAGGCTTTCGGTAGCGAATGGATTTTGCAGCTCGATGCCAATCCTGTCCAAAGCCAACAACGGATAAGCGACGAGAAAGAAGATAAACACCGCGCTGAAGCCCAAATTCTCTATTAAAGAAAACGGCAGCAGTAATAAAAAAGTCAAAATGAAGCGCCGGGCTTTGATTGCGTAGACCAACGGCATTGGCGTTTTTAAGATTCTCTCGCAGCCGCCCAGGTAATCGATCAACAAAGTCCGCTGTCCTTCCAAACCCATAAAAACAAAGCCGTCGATATAATTCCCGGCCCTGCCCTGCTGTATTAACGCGGCTATTTTATTCGCGGCAAACATAGGCATGTGCACTGCGGATTTCAACTCGCCCAACTCCCGCTCGTTCAAAAGATCGGTTAGATGATTGAAATTGTTGCTATTGCGTAAAGATTCTTTCGCCGCAAAAGAAAATGTCACCGTCCATTTCACTATTTCCGTACGCCATAAACGCTGTTCAGGGCCGGAATCAGGAATCTGGCTGTAATTCAACGACTCAATCACGATATTCCTGCTTTGATTAACAATGCCTCCCCATAATTTCCGCGCCTCCCACCAGCGCTCGTGACCGGCATTAGTCCGAAACACCAGGACCAAACCGAGTACCGCGCCGGTATATTCAAACGGCGTCACGTCAAGATGCGGCAACGGCCGCCAATACTGGTCCAATGCAACGATCAAGCCGCAATAACAGGTCATCAACAGCAGGCTGGGCAAAATACGCGGCGTAACCGAGCCACGCCACATTAAAGCGCTACGTAAGAAATCCGGCGATTCCTCTTTATTGCTATGTAATTCTGTAGAACTTTTCATGCTATTCCCGTTAGTTAGAATAAAAGCAGTAAAACCATCTTTAAATAATAGTAACACTATCTTTTAAAGACGCAATACTTCGGTTATCATTTCTCTAGTGAAACGCAGCAACCCTTTTTAGCTTGACGGAAAACGATGGAAATACAGTTACAAATTAAAATGAATGAAAAATTATTTCTCAGGGATCCGGTACAATCGGAACTGGGCAAAAAAATCATTCTGCACAGTATTCAGTTAATTCACCAAAGCGGCTTTGAAGCGTTCACGTTTAAAAAACTGGCGGAGGCGATCGGTACAACCGAAGCCGGCATTTACCGGTATTTTGAAAACAAGCACCGTTTGCTGATGTACATTACGGCCTGGTATTGGAGCTGGCTTGAATACCAGGTTGCTTTTCATACCCACAACATCCAAGACCCTGTCGTTAAACTAAAAAAGATCATTCAATTGTTGGCGACGGCCGTGGAAGACGATGTTGCCACCAGCCATATCGACGAAAGCCTTTTGCACCAGATCATCATTACCGAAGGCTCCAAAGCCTACCTGACCCGGAAAGTGTCGGAGGACAACAAGGACCACCTGTTCAAACCTTACAAGGATCTTTGCGCCAAGATCGGCAACATCATCCTGGAATGCAAACCGGACTATCAATACCCGAAATCGCTGTCGAGCACGATTATCGAAATGGCGCATTTCCAGAATTTTTTCATGAATAACCTGCCGTCGCTGACCGACTTCGGCCGCAGCAAAGACGAGTCGGAAATTGTAAATTTTATAGAAAACCTAGTATTTTCCAGTTTAAATCGTCCGGCAAAAACGGAGGAATAAATCGTGTTACGTAAAATCCTGATCGCCAACCGGGGCGAAATCGCGGTGCGCATCATCCGCGCCTGCGCCGAAATGGGCATACGCTCGGTCGCCGTTTATACCGACGCCGACCGCTTTGCTCTGCATGTCAAAAAAGCCGACGAAGCCTATTGCATCGGCAGCGAACCGCTGGCCGGCTACCTGAACGTCTACGGCTTGGTCGATTTGGCCGCGGCGACCGGCTGCGACGCTATCCATCCGGGCTACGGCTTTTTATCCGAAAACGCGCAGTTCGCCAGGGCCTGCAAGGAACGAGGCATTACCTTCATCGGCCCCGAAGCCGACGTGATCCAACGCATGGGCGACAAAACCGAAGCCCGGAAAGCGATGATCGCCGCCGGCATTCCGGTCACGCCCGGCTCCGACGGCAACGTCGACAGCGTCGAGCAGGCGCTGGCCGTGGCCGAGAAAATCGGCTACCCGGTCATGCTGAAAGCCACGTCGGGCGGCGGCGGCCGCGGTATAAGACGTTGCGACAACGCCGACGACTTGCAGCGCAACTACCAGCGCGTCATTTCCGAAGCGACCAAAGCCTTCGGCAGCGCCGACGTGTTCCTGGAAAAATGCATCATCAACCCGAGGCATATCGAAGTGCAGGTCTTGGCCGACCAGCACGGCAACACCATTCACCTGTACGAGCGCGACTGCTCGGTGCAACGGCGCAACCAAAAACTGATTGAAATCGCGCCGTCGCCGCAACTCGATGAAGCCGAACGCCAATATATCGGCGGCTTGGCCGTGATTGCCGCGAAAGCGGTCGGCTATACCAACGCCGGCACGGTCGAATTCCTGCTCGACGACAACGGCCGCTTTTATTTCATGGAAATGAACACCCGCGTCCAGGTCGAACACACGATTACCGAAACCGTAACCGGCGTCGACATCGTCGAAGAACAGATCCGGGTCGCAGCCGGTTTGACCTTACGTTTCAAGCAGCACGAAATCGTCCGCCGCGGCTACGCGATCCAGTTCAGGATCAATGCCGAGGACCCGAAAAACGGCTTTTTGCCCAGCTTCGGCCACATCAGCCGTTATTACGCGCCGGGCGGTCCCGGCGTGCGCACCGACACCGCGATTTACACCGGTTACGAAGTGCCGCCGTTTTTCGACTCGATGCTGGCCAAAGTCGTCGTCAGCGCGATGACCTGGGAAGACACGATCAAGCGCGGCGAACGCGCATTGAAAGACATGGGTTTGTCCGGCATCAAGACGACGATCCCGTATTACCTGGAAATCTTGCGCCATCCCGAATTCCGGGCCGCAACGTTCAATACCGGCTTTGTCGAAAAATACCCTGAATTGATCAATTACTCGAACAAACTCCGCCCCGAAGAGCTGGCCAGCGTGATCGCCGCCGTGATGGCCGCCCACACCGGCTTGTAAATTAAGGAATCGCCATGCAAAAAGTTCATATCACCGACGTTATTCTCCGCGACGCGCATCAATCGCTGATCGCGACCCGTTTGCGCACCGAGGACATGCTGCCCGCCTGCGCGATGCTCGACGACATCGGCTATTGGTCGTTGGAATGCTGGGGCGGCGCGACGTTCGACGCCTGTCTGCGTTTTTTAAAAGAAGACCCGTGGGAGCGCCTGCACAAGCTGAAACAGGCACTGCCAAAGACCCGGCTGCAAATGCTGCTGCGCGGCCAGAACCTGCTCGGCTACCGCCATTATTCCGACGACGTCGTGCAAAAATTCATCGCCAAGGCCGCCGACAACGGCATGGACGTGTTCCGGATTTTCGATGCGCTGAACGACGTCCGCAACCTGAAAACCGCGATTGAAGCGACCAAAGCCGCCGGAAAGCATGCGCAAGGCACGATTTGCTACACGACCAGCCCCGTGCATGATATTGCAGGCTACGTTGCATTAGCCAAGGATCTGGCCAATCTCGGCTGCGATTCGCTTGCGATCAAGGACATGGCAGGCCTGTTAACGCCGTATGCGGCCGGCGAGCTGGTCAAGGCCTTGAAAGACGCGGTCGACCTGCCGCTGCACCTGCATTGCCACGCAACCTCCGGCCTGGCCGAAATGTGCCAGTTGAAAGCCATCGAAGCCGGCTGCCGGCATATCGATACCGCACTGTCATCGTGGGCCGGCGGCACCAGCCATCCGCCGACCGAAAGCCTGGTCGCGGCGTTGCGCGGCACGCCTTACGACACCGGCCTGGACCTGGACAAGCTGCAAGCGGTCAACAGCTATTTCGCCGAAGTCCGCAAAAAATACCGCCGCTACGAAAGCGAATTCACCGGCATCGACACGCAAGTGCACGTGTTCCAGGTTCCGGGCGGCATGATCTCGAACCTAGCCAACCAACTGAAAGAACGCAACGCGCTGGACCGGATCGGCGAAGTCTATAAAGAAATCCCGCAAGTCCGTAAAGACCTGGGCTATCCGCCGCTGGTGACGCCGACCTCGCAAATCGTCGGCACCCAGGCGGTGCTGAACGTATTGACCGGCAAACGCTACGAAACCATCACCAACGAAGTCAAACGCTACCTGCAAGGCGGCTACGGCAAAGCGCCGGCCCCGGTCGATGCCGATTTGCGAAACCGCGCGATCGGCAACGAAGACGTGATCGACTGCCGCCCTGCCGACCTGCTAAAACCCGAATTCGACAATTTACGCCAGGACATCGGCGAACTGGCGCTGAACGACGAAGACGTGCTGAGCTACGCGATGTTCCCCGAAGTCGGCCGGCAGTTTTTGGAACAGCGCGCCAACCATAACCTAGTGCCGGAGCCGTTGGAAATCGAATCCCGAGCCGCCGACGCGACCAAGAAAGCGCCGACCGAATTCAACGTCGCGCTGCACGGCGAGTCGTATCACGTCAAAGTCACCGGCGCCGGCCCGAAAAACCAGACCTTACGGCATTTTTACTTCATGGTCGACGGCGTGCCCGAGGAAATTGTTGTCGAGACGCTGGACGAAATCGTGCTCGACGGCGGCACCCAAGGCGCGATCAAGAGCGCGATTTCCCGCAAACGCGCCAAACCTTCGGCCGAAGGCGACGTCGTCGTCGGCATGCCGTGCAATGTACTTGACGTGCTGGTCAAAGTCGGCCAGCAGATTTCAGCCGGCCAAGCCGTGTTGATTACCGAAGCGATGAAAATGGAAACCGAAGTGACAGCGCCGATAACCGGCACCGTCAAAGCCGTGCACGTGGTCAAAGGCGAGCCGGCCAACCCGGATGAGGTATTGATTGAAATTGTGCCGGCCTGACATTATGAAACCGACTATTGCCACAGCCGACGCGATTGAACGCGCGGCCGAATTGTTGCGCCGGGGCCGCCTGGTCGCATTTCCCACCGAAACCGTTTACGGCCTGGGCGCCGACGCTTCCGATCCGGACGCGGTCGCCGGTATTTTCAAAGCCAAAGGCCGGCCCGCGACCCACCCGTTAATCGTCCATATCGGCGACGTCGCCAGCCTGTACGATTGGGCCGGCACCGTACCGGAAGCGGCGCTAAAACTGGCCGAACGTTTCTGGCCGGGGCCGTTGGCGATGATCTTGCCGAAAAAGCCCGAAGTGCCGCTAGCCGTGACCGGCGGCCAGCCTACTGTCGGCTTGCGCATGCCGAACCACCCGGTCGCGCTGGCGTTGTTGAAAAGCTTCGGCGGCGGCATTGCCGCGCCGTCGGCGAACCGCTTTTGCCGTATCAGCCCGACGCAAGCACTTCACGTCAGCGACGAACTGGGCGATGCGGTCGATATGATCCTCGACGGCGGCGCCTGCCAGGTCGGCGTCGAATCGACGATTGTCGATTTGAGCGGCAGCCGGCCGCGGCTGCTTAGGCCTGGCCATATCAGCCGCGAAGAAATTGAAGCCGTACTGCAAACCGAACTGCTGCTGCCGGAAAATGCCGCGCCGGCGCCCGAAATGTCCGACGAAGTACGCGCGCCGGGCATGATGGCCGTGCATTACGCGCCGACCACGCCGGCTATGCGTTGTCCGGCGGAACAACTGGCGGCCAGGATTCGGCAGCTGATTGCGGACGGCAAAAAAATCGGCTTGTTGAGTTATCAACTGGACGTGGCGGAAACCGCTCAAATCCGTGTCTTGCGACTGCCCGAGCACGCCGCCGACTATGCGCAAAGCCTTTACGCGGCACTGCGCGACTTGGATAATTTGCAGCTGGACACGATCCTGATCGAGCAGCCGCCGCAAACGGAAGCATGGCGGGCGGTTAACGATAGGTTAGGCAAAGCTTCCGCGTCCTCGGCAACCGCTCCCTGCGTTGCTCTACCTCCTGCATCCATGCAGTCGTGCTAACGCTCCTTGCCTACATCCCTGTAGGCAAAGCTGCCTCCGAATTACGCTAAAAACATTTTTCAGCACGAAGAATAGCTGTCGGGATAGCGGCCAACCTGGTCGTCGACCATGTCCATAAACCAAGCTATCTCCGACGTGATAATTATGATGACATTGACGCCGGAACTATTACCAACATACTGGGCCCGGAAGATAATTTACACAGCGCCAAGCGCGACAAAAACGACCGCGTGTTAATTAATCGCCGCCGTTAACGTGTTTCCGGGCGGCATGGACGTTGGCGTTGCTTTATTGGATAATGCCCGGCAGTATCTTTAACTCAACAAACGAATGTTTCTATGACTTATTGTATTGCAGCTTCCATAGATGAAGGGCTTATCCTGGTTTCCGACTCAAGGACCAATGCCGGTATTGATAACGTCAGTACTTACGGCAAAATGCACGCCTTTAAAACCAACGACGACCGCAAAATCGTTTTACTGTGCGCCGGCAATCTTGCCACCACCCAAGCCGTTTTAGAGCAGTTGCATCGCGATAAAATCAAAAATGCAGGCGTTAATATCAATAATGTCGAATGCTTGTCCGAAGCGGCCGCCTACCTGGGCCATGTCAGTGTCGAAAAACAAAAGCAACATGTTAATTCCGAAGGCCAATCGGCGTTTAATCCTTCGGCCAGTTTTATTTTAGCCGGCCAGATCGGCGACGAACCGCACGGCGCTTATATGGTGTATGCGGAAGGCAACAGCATCACCAGTTCGGCCAACACGCCGTTTTTACAAATCGGCGAGAGCAAGTACGGCAAGCCGATATTGGACCGTTTTCTTAAACTGGGCACGCCAATCGACGAAGCGGCGCGCTGCTGCCTAGTATCGATGGATTCGACGATCCGCAGTAACGCCAGTGTCGGAACGCCGGTTGAAATGCTGATTTACAGGAAAGACAGCTTCAGCTTCGACGAATATTATTGTTTTGACGACGACGATGATTATTTGCTGCAACTCCGGCGCAACTGGGAAAGCAAGCTTAAGGAAGCTATAGCCGCCCTGCCCGGTTTGAATAAAGGTTCCGTTAGGGTTATGCGGGTTAGTTTGTAGGGCGTGGTCCACAAAAGTCACGAAAAAATTATCGATCTCGCGCTTACACCCCAGTGGCCACGCTGGGCCCAAAACTTCACATAGGAGAAAGCAAAATGACTGCGGACTATATTACTGAGGAGCAAGAAGATGAATATAAAGGGGAGGTTCAAGACAGCTTATTAAGGGAAGTAGCTGTTCATATGCTACATGGTATGACAGAAAAATCTGCTATACAGCATGTAACAGAAGTTGCGCACCGACGCCAAAAAGCTGAGCAATCTGATAATGTTATTAAAGATGAAGATGGATTTGTGGAAAACTATCTTGAATCAGAATTAGAACCGCCGAACGAAAACGGACTTAACAAATCTCAAATAAATGCGATTTATCAAAAGCTAACTAATAAAGGCATTGAGATTGTCAATTAGTCCTGTAGGCCGGAATAAGCCGATTCGAGCGACAGCGAGAACCGGCGTTTCCGGCAACCCCACTCAAATTCGCCGGAAACGCCACCTCGCGCTAGGCGCTTGAAGGCCTTATTCCTATCAACACATATATTTTTTCCAACCATATTATGGAGGTTGACCCTATGCCCTTGACCGTTGAACAAATTGCCGAATAAACACTCGCTTTGCCTAGCGAAGCGCGCGCCCTACTCGCCGATCGTCTGGTAGAGAGTCTTGATCCGGCAGAAGACGGCTACATTCAACAGCTTTGGTCTGCCGAGGCGCGGCGGCGACGTGATGATGTGCGAGCTGGGCGAGTTCAAACCATCCCTGGCGATGAAGCAATGCAACGTGTTCGGCGCGCACTTGCCAAATGAGATATGAGTTTCATCCTGATGCACTCGCAGAATACGAAGATGCTGCCCGGTATTACGCCGGTTGTCAGTAGGGCTTGGAACTCCGTTTCATAGCTTCTGTTGAACACGCTGTCCAGCAGATTCTCGAAGCACCGGAACGCTGGCGTATTCTGGAGGAAGACATTAGGCGTTGCCTCACTCGCGTATTTCCCTATGCCGTGCTCTATACCATCGAAAAAGACTATGTGCTGATTATTGCAGAGATGCATTGTCATCGACTGACGTCACCGTATTTCCAACTGAGCCTAATCCAGCGCGCAAGCGGAGCGCTGCGATTTGATTGAATCGGGCTCCTCTCCTCCGCTGACGCACGCCCCATCGTCACAAAACCTTAAACAAACCTTCATTTCTCTGTCATACAAGCGTCTTACTCTTTATCCGGAAAGCTAATGCTTTTCAAAACTTCCCTATGGAGGATAAAGAAATGAAACTGCTCTATTCCATTCATAAATACGACGTAAGCCTGTTCACCTGGCTGATAAACGCCAGAATGCACTCCGCTTTAACCAAGATTTGCCGTTATATTTCCAAAACCGGCGACGGCCCGTTGTATGTGGCCGTCATCGGTTTGCTGTATTGGCATGAAGGCCTTGAAAGCCCGTTCCTGCAAGTAATCCTGCTGGCTTTTTTAATCGAACGGCCGATTTATTTCGTGCTGAAAAACGGCCTCAAGCGCAACCGTCCGCAAGCCGCTTTGCAAAATTTCCGCAGCACGATTACACCCTCCGATACATTCAGTTTTCCGTCCGGACATACGTCGGCCGCGTTCATGATGGCGACTTTACTCGGTTTTTATTTACCTCCGTTAATGGTCCTTCTTTATTGTTGGGCGGCATTGGTCGGCTTCTCCCGCGTGGTATTGGGCGTGCATTTCCCGACCGATACGCTGGTAGGCGCCATTTTGGGGATAGTCACGGCACTTTTTAGTTTGGGGCAATTGCTAATATGAAGATTTTTTATGGCGTACAAGGCACCGGTAACGGACATATCACTCGCGCCCGGGTTATGGCGAAAGAACTTCATGCCGCCGGCATTGACGTTCACTTTCAATTTACAGGTCGTCCCTCGGATAAGTATTTCGACATGGAAGTCTTCAACGGCTACGAAGCGCGTACCGGCCTGACTTTTCATACCGAAAAAGGTCAAGTCAGTTACTTGAAAACCGCACTTGATGCAAAGCCGATTACTTTTATCAAAGACATGAAGTCGCTGGATTTAAGCGGCTACGACCTGGTCATCAGCGATTTTGAGCCAATCACCGCTTGGGCGGCCAAAAGCCGGAAAATACCGGTTTTAGGCATCGGCCATCAATATGCGTTTAATTATAAAATCCCTAGAGAAGGCTCGGATCCTATCGCCGACCAAGTCATAAAGTATTTTGCTCCCGCCGATGTGGGGGTCGGTTTGCATTGGCATCATTTCGGCCAGCCTATTTTACCGCCGATTATCGATACGCCTGCAACGCCGCAAAACGTCATCAACAACAAGATCATTGTCTACCTGCCTTTTGAAGACCAAAATGAAGTCATCCGGCTGTTATCGCCTTTTGAAAATTTTGACTTTCATATTTATTCGCCGGAACCGGTGCCATCCACATTCAGTCACATCGCCTGCAATCCGCTGTCTCGCGACGGTTTCCAGAAAGATTTATACGATTGTGTAGGTATTATCAGTAATGCCGGGTTTGAATTGGCCAGCGAATCGCTACAAATGGGCAAGAAAATACTGGCTAAACCGTTGCATGCGCAAATGGAGCAGATTTCCAATGCCGCCGCATTAAAACAATTGGGTTACGGCCATGTGATGCACGATATGGATAGTTCAATCATTGAACACTGGCTACATGACGACCGCGCCGTTCATGTTACTTATCCGAATATTGCCAAAATACTGGTGCAATGGATTCAAAACGGCATGCCTGAAATGGATGGTGACTTTATTGAAGCGGTCTGGAGCGATGTGGAAGTTTTGCAAGTCAAGTTATGACTTGCCGCCAATGTCTTGCATCGTTCAGGGCTTTTGCTTTTTCTTTGGCAAAAAACCGACTTTAAGATCATGTCATCTTTTGCGGCGCATTTTGATCCAGCACAGCAATAGCCTCTTCGCAACTGATAATGTTGCCTTTTTTAGCGAGGATATAAGCGGCCAGCCGCTCAACGGCTTTCCAATAGGCCGGCGAGCTTATGAACTGGAAGGCCAAGTTAAACAACTCCGCCATCTTTTCACCATGCTGGCTTTTGGATGCAATAAAGGTATCCAGGTATTCGTAAACCTTTTCAAGATCCGATGTCCCGCCGTAATAATGCAAGGCGTTGATGTTGACCAGATGTGCGTTGAACTGTTCACCGTCGCGGAGAGCGACATACTTGGCTTCCGCCAGAGGCCCGATCAGTAAATTGACCATATCGGCCTCAAAAGCGGTCTGAAACGCATCTTTCTCGGCAGTCGACACGTAATGGGCGCTTTCAATCAACGCGACCGGCAAGCTATGGATCAAACGCCCGCCTTCGACAACCGCGGCAAAATGGTCGTAATTGAATGAACTGTTACCGGAAGAACCGTCTTCCAGCAGACCGGGAGACTTAATAGTAATTTGAAAATACACCTCAGGCAGTTGCTTTTGCTTATTGTAAAGATAAATACCAGTTGCATGGCCTGCCTCATGGAAAGCAATTTGCCTGATCAGATCTTGATCATTAATAAAGTTAGCTACATCAGTTTGATAATTCCGTTTCATGATTCCACCCGTAGGCTAAAAAAGATGCGGCCAGGACTGCTGACCGCATTTAGAGAGGAAGGAATAGATACAACACTCTAGTTCCCAAATCAGGGAAGTGACACAAGAGTTGCGACTATTCTAGTAGCCAAACTCATCTATGAAAATGCGGCCAATTGACGCGCGACAATAAGCCGCACTACTTGGCATAGCACATGCTTAACTTCTTGGTTTGTTTTGTAAAATCGCTTCAAGGCCTGATAATAGCGGGGCTGAAGAAATATGTCCGGGGCATTTCACACAGTGAAATAAGGCATATGCCGCAGCGTTTAACTGAAGGATTGAAGCACCTCTACGCAAAATGTAAGCTCATCGGTATTTTAGTTCGAAAAATATCTGTAATTGGCTGCCGGTTATACGATCCAAGCGCAAATGGAATCGTTATGTCTATCAATAAAAATAAGCGGCCATGTTGTATCCCTCTTTGCTATTGTCCGCCGAAACTCCAAAAGCCCGGCTAATTGCAAGTTGCAATAGCTGGAGTACGAACTCCGCCTGCATACGCTACGAACTGTTCAAATTCTTTTCGTCCCCCCAATCCAATATAATTAACACCACAATGAAAATCAGATACAAGAACAGGACATACCGAAAAGAAAATGAAATTCCTGATTATTGACGACGATGCCGCCGAGCGCTCCCTGACTATAAAGCTATTGCGCAGTAAACTCGCCGATGCCGCCATTGTAGAAGTTGACAGCCGCACAGCGTTTGACCGGAAAATCGCCGAAGCCGGTTTCGATCTGGCGATTACCGAGTATCGGCTCGCTTGGACGGACGGACTGGCTTTATTTAAAGCCATCAGATCCCGCTATCCGGGTTTACCGGTCATCATGTTGACCGATTCCGGCAACGAAGACGTCGCCGTGACCGCAATCAAGAGCGGTATGTCCGATTATATTGTTAAGCGCAATCGCCATCTGGTATTGGACAAGATAGCTCAAAGCCTGCCGGATGCGAAAAAAAGCCTCCATTACCAGAGCGACAATAAATTCCAGCAACATGAAAGAAGAGATCCTTTTATTTCACGGTTTACAAGGGATTATGCTTATTTCATCCGCATCTCTGCCGACGACAAACCGATATTCGAGTGGGCCACCGAACCGCTAAAACAGCTTACCGGCATTCCCGGTCATGCAAAAAAGCAGGATCGCGATTGGGTATTGCCGGTTCACCCCGAGGATAGGACCGTTGTTCAAAACCGGTTTAAGAAATTATTAACCGGCGTTGAAGACACCAGCGAATACCGGACTATTTGCAGTGACGGCGAGATTCGCTATTTCAGCGATCATTCCTTGCCGGTTCGCGATCCTATCGATGGCCGCGTCATACAATTGTACGGCGTTATGCAAGACATCACGGCCCGCCGCAGGATTGAAGAGAAATTGCATCTGATGCAACATGCTATCGACTCCAGCAGCAACGGCATTGTCATCACCGATCTAGCCGATACCGACTACGCGATTATTTACGCCAATGAAGCTTTCTTACGCATAACCGGCTATTCGATGGAAGAACTGTTGGGGCGCAATTGCCGCATCATGCAAAACAATGACAGGAACCAACCCGACATTGCGGAGCTGCGTAACTCATTGCAAAACCAGTGCGACAGCCATGCCATTTTGCGCAATTACCGCAAGGACGGCAGCCTGTTTTGGAACGAGATATTTATCTCGCCTATCCATGATCAACAAGGCAGAATCACCCACTACGTCGGCGTAGTGAGCGACGTCACGCAACGTATCGAAATGGAATATGCGCTGAGTAAAAGTGAAGCGAGGATGCGCTCTGTTTTCAATAACGTATCGGACGGCATTATCATTATCGATGAACGGGGAATCATTGAGAAACTTAACCCTTCGGCCGAAAGACTTTTCGGTTATTCTGCCGAAGAATTAGTCGGGAATAGTATTAACCTGTTAATGCCCGAGCCGGACCGGAGCCGGCACGACTCTTACTTGAGCGATTATCTGAGCGGCAACAAAGCTAAAATAATCGATATTAAACGCGAAGTCAGCGGCCTGAAAAAAAACGACTCTATTTTTCCGATGGAATTGGGCGTCAGCGAATTCTTCGTCGATCAGCGCCGTTTTTTTATCGGCACGGTGCACGATATAACCGAACGCAAAAAAGCGGAAGAAGCATTGCGGCATTTGTCCGGCCATCTGGAGACGGCCCGGGAAGACGAACGCACCCGGATTGCACGGGAAATCCACGACGAATTGGGCAGTCTTCTGACCGCGCTCAAAATGGATTTAAGCTGGCTGAATAAACAGTTACCGCTTGACTTGCCTTTATGTCATGAAAAAATAGCCACGATGAATCGGCATCTCGACGACGGCATTGGCTCGGTCAGAAAAATCATTGCCGACCTCAGGCCAAGCATTTTGGATCATCTTGGCCTATTAGCCGCTATCGATTGGAAGCTCGATGAGTTTAAAGAACAAAGCGGCATTCAATGCACATTGACAATGCCGGACAATAATATCGTTATGGATGAAGGCCGCGATATTGCGGTATTCCGGATTATGCAGGAAGCGTTAACCAATATTAAGCTACATTCCAAAGCCAGCCATGTCGCTATCGATGTTGAAATTGACGCCAACAACCTGATGATGAAAATAACGGATAACGGCTGCGGCATGACGAAATCGCAAATGCATAAAACCGGTAAATACGGCATTCTGGGCATGCATGAACGCGCCCGCCATTTCGGCGGAGAAGTTTCAATTACCAGCGATCCGGGAAAAGGAACCACGCTTAAACTAAATATGCATTTAACATCAAACGGAAGCGATAACTATCATGATTAAAGTGTTAATCGTCGATGATCACGCCATCGTCAGGCAAGGCCTAAAACAAATCCTGGCCGATATTCCCGATATGGAAATATTCGGCGAAGCGGCTTCCGGCGACGAGGCTTTGAAGTTTATCCGCAGCGAAGGCTGGGGGATCATGTTGCTTGATATTGCGATGCCGGGTAAAAATGTGATGGAATTGATCAAGCTGGCGAAACATCAATCCCCTCACCTGCCTATACTGATCCTGAGCATGTATCCTGAAGATCAATATGCCATCCGGATGTTGCGCGCCGGTGCGGACGGCTACCTGACTAAAGAAAGTGCGCCCGAGCAATTGGTCGCCGCAATTCGCAAGGTAGCCCAAGGCGGGAAATATATCAGCCCGTCGATGACTGAAAAACTGATCGCCGAATTAAATCCTAACCAGGAAATACCGTTGCATACTAAGCTGACAGACCGCGAATTCCAGGTTTTTAGCGGCATTTGTGCAGGCAAAAGCATTACCGATCTTGCCCAGCAGATGGCGCTCAGCGTCAAGACGATCAGTACTTATCGAACCCGGCTGATGAAGAAAATGAACATGTCCAAAAACGCCGAAATTATCCATTACGCATTCAAAAATGATTTGTTGGATTGAGAATCCACGATACCGTCACCACGGCAGATATTATCACCTGAATAACACCCCTACGCCACGTAGGAATTTTCTTACACGGCACTTCCTGAGAATCTTATAAATTTGATAGCGCTTGGCTGATTACTAGCAGCCATTGTTTGAGCAATAATGCGCACCCAAAATATAAGTAGGTGCTCATAAAAGCACTTATTAATGCTCGATCAAGATAGCATGGCAGTATGACTGCGTAATGACATCGCGAATAGACGCCTTCGATGGCGCTCATTTTAAAGCCGATTACAAATCCGTTTTAAAAAGCGGCCATATTCGCTAATTACCGTTAATACCGCCGCTAACATCAGAGCCAATAATAAAACGAATATTTCAGTTCGTGAGGAAGAGTTTTATGAGAGTCAATATGCCGGTAACGAATCGAGAAGCCCCAATGAAAAAAGGTGCATTGTTGGTTACGCGAACCGATTTAAAAGGCGTGATTACTTACGCCAATGATGAGTTTGTCGCTATCAGCGGCTTTAGCCGTGATGAAATCATCGGTGCCGAGCATAATATTGTCCGCCATCCGGACATGCCTCCGGCCGCTTTCGAAGATCTGTGGAAGACATTAAGAGCGCTACGGCCCTGGAACGGCATCGTCAAGAACCGGACTAAATCCGGCGATTATTATTGGGTCGATGCGAATGTAATGCCGGTCTTTAAGAACGGAAAAGTGCATGAATACCTGTCGGTCCGGCGTGCGCCAAGCCGGGAAAAAATTGAACAGGCCGAAGCGCTATACCAAAAGATCAACGCCAACCAGACCGCGCTCAGACCGACCGGCTTAGCGGCACTGGCTAAAACCATCAAGGAGATGAGCATCTGGAAGAAAATGGCTGCCGCGCTAGCTATCCTGTTGATGCCGGTCATCTATTGGATGGTGCAACTGTTCCTGGCGCAGGATTATGTCCTGCTGGCCGGCGTAGCCGCCGCCGTAATGGCCGCCTCGGCAATCGGCTTTTATGCGATCAAAAGCTATACCGACTTGTTGAACAAAACCATCGGCATTTTTTACCGCCTCGCCGAAAAGCGTTTCGGCAATGTCCAGGATTTAACCCGCAACGACCTGATCGGCGATTTCCAGCGCGGCTTATATTCGATGGAAGTAAATTTGAGCCTGGACCTGGCGCAAGCACGGGACGAAGCCGCCAAAGCGATGCGCATCAATCAAGCGCTGGATAATGTTCAATCCGGCGTGATGGTCGCCAATAACCAGCTGGAAATTATCTATACCAACCACAGCGTTGAGCAGATGTTCAAGAACGCCGAGCAAGACTTCCGCAAGCATTTGCCGCATTTCAACGCCGACAAGCTGATCGGCGCCAGTATCGACAGTTTCCACAAAGAGCCGGCCCATCAACGCCGCCTGCTGGCAAACCTGAAAGAAGCCTACAGCTCGGAAATGGTTATCGGCGGCCAACATGTGAAGGTTATTGCCAGCCCTGTCATCAATGCCGATGGAGAGCATATCGGTTTTGTCGCCGAATGGCAAAACCGGACCCAGGATATAAAAATCGAACAGGAAATCGGCCAATTAGTGCAGCATGTCAAAGCCGGCGACCTGAGCAGCCGCATCGACATGAGCGACAAACACGGCTTTGCGCAAATGCTGTCGTCCGGCATCAATGAACTGACCGACGTGATTGAAAGCGCCTTTACCGACATCAACAAAGTCATGGAAAGCATGGCCGAAGGCGACCTGACCCGTTCGATCAGCAATGACTACCAGGGCGTTTATGCCGAGTGCAAAAACAATATCAACGGCACGCTGACTAACTTGAGTAATTTTATTGTCCAGATCCGCGATGCGGCCGACTTTATCGACAGCTCCTCCCAAGAAATGGCCAGCGGCAACAACAACCTGTCCAGCCGTGCCGAGCAGCAGGCGGCGAGCCTCGAAGAAACCGCAGCCAGCATGCAGCAACTGGCCAGCACGGTCAGGAACAATGCCGAGAACACCCAACAAGCCAACCAAGTGGTCAATGCGACCCGGCAACTGGCGCAAAAAGGCGGCGAGATAGTGAAGTCGGCCATCATCGCGATGCAGGACATCAACGACAGCAGCAATGAAATTGCCGAAATCATCGGCGTGATCGATGAAATCGCCTTCCAAACCAACCTGCTGGCCTTGAATGCGTCCGTCGAAGCGGCGCGTGCCGGCGAACAGGGCCGCGGCTTTTCGGTGGTGGCGACCGAAGTGCGCAACTTGGCGCAACGTAGCGCCAATGCCGCCAAGCAAAGCAATGAACTGATCCAGAACAGCGTGCAAAAAGTGCGGGCCGGCACCGCCTTCGTCAACGAGACCGGGAACGCGCTGACCGAAATCGTCAATAGCGTGGCCCAAGTCGAGGAACTGGTGGCCCAGATTGCCAGCGCCAGCGCCGAGCAAACGGCAGGCATTGACCAAGTCAACCAAGCGGTCGCGCAAATGGACGACATCACCCAGCAAAACGCGGCGCTGGCCGAGCAAGCCGCAGCCGGCAGTATCGCGATGAGCCAGCAATCGACCAGCATGACTCAATTGCTCAGCTTCTTTAAGGCCGGTTCGAAAAAGGCCCCGGCAGCGGCTAAAACCGCCGAGCGAGTTAAAACGGCGGCTACCGTAGCTAAGATCGTAGCGCCAAAACGCGAAGAAACCACTGTTTCCGCCTATCACGATGACGGCGAATGGGAGGAATTTTAAACGGCCCTTTATCAAATTAAACCGGACCTAACCGGATGATAGTTCGGTACTTTGAAAATTAAAAAGCTCAACGATCGATATTTTTAAAATACCTGCTATCAAACGGATGATTGCATAGTCTTTTCTGACCACAAGCTCACTGCCTTTAAGTTAAGCTTTGTAGGAGCGGGCCGTGCCCGCGATGACGGCGCTACAGCTTTTGCAATCATTGTACAAATATCGCGGGCACGGCCCGCTCCTACGGAATATCGACCTGCTTAACTGGCATTAGACTAAGGCTTAGACGCTAAAACTCAGCTCGCCACCATGGCAATCCCATCGTTTTTCTAAATCGAAGAACATTAAGAGTATTTAAAAACGTCTCCAGCAAAAAACTGAAGCCAGTTGTTGGATATATCGATCACTTCCTGCTGAATCCAGCCTTCATTCCCCCCTGATTTAAAATATAAACTACATTTTTATCAATAACATAGATAACACACCTCGTCTCTGAATCATACGTGGAAACATTCATGTCATCATGAAGAAATATCCTCGTAACAAAAGCCCTCTATGCTGCCTATAACCTTTACATGTATAGGGGCTCTATCAGATGCAGGATCTACGCAAAGAAATACTCGATATCCTTGACGGCAAGCTGCTAACGCCGCATTTTCAACCGATTATTTCGTTAACTCAAAAGAAAATCATGGGCTACGAAGGGCTAATCCGCGGCCCATCCGATAGTCCGCTGCACAGTCCATTCAACTTATTTACGACGGCCGAACAGTTTAATTTAAGTACCCGGCTGGAATTCCTCTGCCGGGAGATAACCATACAACGCTATGCCGATCTGGACATCAAGGAAAAGCTGTTTATTAACGCCAGCCCTTTGGTACTGTTGCAGCCGGAATTTAAAAAAGGCGAAACGCTTAGATTGCTAGACCGATATGGCGTTAACCCGCGCTCAGTGATTATTGAACTCACCGAACACAAACCCGCCGATAATTATGAAATCATGCGCGCCTCGGCCAAGCATTACCGCAGCATGGGCTTTGAGATTGCCCTTGACGACTTGGGCGCCGGTTACTCCGGATTAAGGCTCTGGGCTGAATTACTGCCTGAATATGTAAAAATAGACAAACACTTCATCCACGGTCTCCATGACGACCCGGTCAAACTTAATTTTGTCCGCTCAATTCAAAGTATGGCGGTCTCCCTCAATTGCAGCGTCATTGCCGAGGGCATTGAAACAGAAGAAGAATTCAAGGCCATCGAAAAAATCGGCATTGCTCATGCCCAAGGCTTCTACTTCGCCAGGCCGACGATTATTCCGCTGGAGAAAATCGACAATAGCGTATTTCCTATCGAGCACGTTAAGGACCATAAATCGCCCCCGTTTAATAACGCCACCACAGCCGTTCATATCATCAGGAACATCACGCCTATTTCGGCAAAAACGACGATCAGCGATGTGATGAACCTGTTTCATCACAACGGCGAACTGACCATATTGCCGTTGGTTGACGACAATATCGCGTCGGGCATTATTTTTCGCGACAAATTTCTTACCAAACTATTTTCAAGCCGCTACGGCATCGATCTACACGGCAAGAATCCGATAAAAACATTTGTCGAGAATACCCCGCTATGTATCGATAAAAACATGCCGATCGATTTGGTCAGTAAGCAATTGACTTCATTAATGACAAACGACCCGGCTTTTGTCATTACCGACAACGGGAAATATATGGGTATCGGCACGTTGTTGGATTTGCTTGCCGAATTTACCCGCCAACAAATCGATAATGCCAAGCACGCCAATCCGCTTACCTTATTGCCGGGCAGCGTTCCTATCAACAATCGGGTTAATCAATTACTGGCCGAAAAAATACCTTTCAGTTTCGGCTATTTCGATCTCGATAACTTCAAACCTTTTAACGATGTTTACGGCTACAGTGCCGGCGACGATATTATTAAAGCCGTCGCCAACTCACTGACTCAACACGTTTCTACAGAGAGCGGCGTGATTGGCCATATAGGCGGCGATGATTTTATTGTAATTTTTACCTGCCACGACTGGCTAACGCGTTGCGAGAACATACTGGAATCTTTTAAAAACACAATCCCTGCTTATTACAACGACAAAGATATAAAAGCCGGCGGTATTCATACTGAAAACAGGGCCGGAGAACTTTGCTTCTTCCCGCTGGTCAGTCTGTCCGTCGGCTTGGTCGATCCAACATCAACCGGTCAATGCCAATCGCATGTCGATATTGCCGACTTGGCCTCCGAAGCAAAAAAAATGGCTAAAAAGATAAGCGGGAACAGTTTGTTTATTAACCAGCGCATGACAACAAAAAATACCGGCAACCTTCAATCCGCCATGCATAAATCGGCAACCAAACTGCACGTTGTTAACTAAGCGCGAATTTAAATAGCTTGCTTTTAGGCATTTTTAAACTCTGTAGGTAGAAGCCTCGCTTAAATGAAATTAACCAGTCACTCAACCCGGAAACAGCTCATGAAAATCAATCAGCACGTAACCGATGTAGAACATATTCTTACCGACAGTGATTCTATTGTTTCCAATACCGATCTAAAAGGCGTCATCACTTACGTTAACGACGCTTTTATTCGTATCAGTGGATATTCCAGGGAAGAATTGCTCGGCGCCTCGCATAACATAGTCCGTCATCCCGATATGCCGCCCGAGGCCTTTGCGGATTTATGGCGTTCGATTAAAGCCGGACGTCCGTGGACCGGGTTAGTCAAGAACCGCTGCAAGAACGGTGATTTTTACTGGGTATTGGCTAATGCCACGCCTATTCTTAAGAACAATGAGCTGGTCGGCTACATGTCGGTTCGCAACAAACCGGACCGCGACCAAGTCAAAGCGGCAGACGAGGCTTATCGCTTATTTCGCGACGGCAAGGCCGGCAAGCTGAAAATACAGGACGGTAAAGTCGTTAAACCTTCTCTTTTAAACCGATTACAGTTCAAGGATTTCACTATCAAATCCCGCCTGACAGCGATTATCGGTTTACTGTCTGTGCTACTGATGGTTACCGGCGGCATCGGCTTGCTCGGCATGAGCAAGAACAAAGAAGGCTTGCGTACCGTCTATGAAGACCGCACCCTGCCTATCAGCCAAATTGCCGCGATTCAGAAGTTGCTGCTGATTAACCGGGTAAATGTGATTGCCGGCCTCAATAACCCGGCACCTGAAGCGGTGTTAAAAAACATCGCCGAAGTTGAACAGAACATCGACAAAATTACCCGGCTTTGGGAAGACTATCGGGCCACCGGGTTCACCGGGTTAACCGATACCGAAAAAGTGCTGGCAGAGCAATTTACCGAAAACAGAAAACATCTTGTGGCGGATGGATTAAAACCGGCTATTGCCGCATTTCGAGCTAATGACTTTTCCGAAGCCAAGATTATCGTAGACAAAATAAATCGTCTTTATCTTCCGGTCAGCGATAGCATCGAGCAGTTGATGCAATTACACCTTGATGTGGCCAAGCAGGAATACGGCGCTGCTCAGTCACGTCATGAAACTATCCGCAACATTTCGATTGGCTTGATAGCGGCGGGTATCGCCCTGGTTTTATGGTTAGGTTCCGTCTTGATACGCATCATCATCCGTCCGCTTGAAACTTCGATAGCCCATTTCGGACAAATTGCCCAAGGCAATTACAGCGGCCTCATTGAAATAGAACGCCGCAACGAAATTGGTAAAGTCATGGAAGCCATTAAAACAATGCAAACCCGGCTCGGTTTTGATGTGGTCGAAAGCCAACGTATCGCAAATGAAAGCCTACGCGTCAAGATTGCGCTCGATAACGTCAGCACGGGCGTCATGATTGCCGACAACGAAAATAAAATCATCTATGTCAACAAATCGCTCACCGATATGCTCGGCAAAGCTGAAACGAGTATCCGTGACGATTTGCCGGGTTTCTCAGCAAACAACTTGATCGGCAAAAAGATCGACGATTTTCATAAAAATCCTGCGCATCAATCGCAATTACTCGGCTCTTTGAACGGCATTCATACGGCCACTATGGTGCTGGGCGGCCGTACCATGGCGGTAACGGCCAGTCCGGTCATCAATGAGCAAGGGCAGCGTCTGGGATCGGTAGCCGAATGGCAAGACCGCACCGCCGAAGTTGCTGTAGAAAAAGAAGTGGCCACCGTTGTGACCGCCGCTATTATGGGAGACTTCAGCAAGCGTTTTGATTTACGCGGCAAAGCAGGCTTCTTACGCGAACTGGGCGAAAGCTTGAACCAGCTTTTGCTCACCAGCGAAACCAGCCTCAACGAAGTGGTGCGCGTACTCGACGCCCTATCCCGCGGCGACCTGACCGAAACTATCACTAATGACTACCAAGGAATTTTCGGACAACTCAAGGACGATTCCAATATCACCGTAGAAAAACTCAGGAAAATTATTAACCAAATTAAGGAAGCCACTGATTCGATTAATACCGGCGCCAAAGAAATTGCTTCCGGCAACAACGACCTGTCGTATCGCACCGAACAGCAAGCCGCCAGCCTGCAACAAACCGCCGCCAGCATGCAAGAACTGACGTCCACGGTGCAACATAACACCGATAGCGCCAAACAAACTAACCAGCTGGCTATTAACGCTGTAGAAATAGCGAATCAGGGCGGGGTGGCCGTCGATCAGGTTGTCGTTACCATGAACGAAATCAAAGAATCTTCGCAAAAGATCGAGCAGATTGTTTCAGTGATAGACGACATCGCCTTTCAAACCAATATTCTGGCATTTAACGCTTCCGTACAAGCAGCCCATGCCGGCATGCATGGACAGGGCTTCGCCGTTGTCGCCAGCGAGGTGCGGAATCTTGCACAGCGTACTTCCGCATCCGCCGAACAGATCAAAAGCTTGGTTGAAAACTCGGTTAGAAGAATAGAGGGCGGCAGCAAGTTGGCCTCGCAAGCCGGCTCCACAATGAAGGAAATTCTTAGCGCCATCCATGGCGTCACCGCCATGATGGCGAAAATAACCAACGCCTCGATTGAACAAAACGCCGGTATCGGACAAATCAACCTGGCAATCGCGCAAATGGACGACATGACCCAACAAAATGCCGCATTGGTCGAACAAGCCGCCGCAGCAGCCGAGTCCCTTGAAGAGCAAGTGCAGAATTTAGCTGTCACGGTCAGCAGTTTCAAAGTAGATAAGACCCCCTCCACTCATGCGCTGGAACATCGTGCCACAGCAACCCTGGCTGAATTTCCGCCCCCTTATCACCATCGGGGATATAGAGAACATGTTATTTGGGATACCAGAAGAACCCATAACAGCCCTCTTCACAATCATGAAAACGCCTCAGAAAAATCTCAAATGCTGGCCGTCGCTAATGGCGACTGGGAGGAATTTTAAAATGAAAACGAGTTATGCCACACAAACCATTGACGACAACACTGTTACTGACGAAAAAGTTATGTCTAAAAAACTGAAGAAAGCAGTAGTCCGCGCCAAAGAAGATCAGCGCGCCTTACGCAAAAATAAAATCCAGACTCTGCGAGCATTGCAAAACAGCATCGGAAAACTTCATGTTTTTAGTACGCAACTGACTTGCCTGATCGATTCGATTCCGGATACCGTCCTGCTGAAGAATAAGGAAGGACGCAAGTTGATCACCGATAGAATGACCAAAAACCTTTTTAAACAACACGATCTTAACTGGTACGGTAAAACCAATGTATCGCTAACCATGACGCTACAAAAGATGAATACCGGCCATGATAAAGAGATTTCGTTGGAATCGGAGCTAAACCTGGCCTTGGAAAAGCGGCAACTGAAGCTTTACTATCAGATCCAGGTGGACAAAAATCGCCAAATGCTTGGCGCGGAAGCCCTGTTACGTTGGAAACATCCTAAATTCGGGCTGGTTGCAGCCGATCAGTTCATCCCGATAGCGGAACAGACCGGCCTGATTTTGCCGATAGGCATATGGGTATTAAAAACGGCGTGTAAACAACTTAAACGCTGGCAAAACGACCCGCGTACAAAAGATCTGTCGATCGCCGTCAACATCAGTTCCAGCCAATTCAATCATCCGGAATTTATCGAACAATTGCACCATCTCCTGAAAAAGAGCGGCATTAACCCTGCCCTGCTTAAACTGGAACTGACAGAAAGCCTGATGCTGCACGACATCACCGGCACCATCGAAAAAATGGAGCGACTCAAATCGCTCGGCATCGGGTTCTCAATGGATAATTTCGGCACCGGCTATTCTTCATTGAGCCATTTAAAGAAACTTCCTATCGATCAGCTAAAAATCGATCAGTTCCTGATGCGCGACATTGTCATTGATAATTCCGATGCACTGATCGTAAAAGCCATCGTCGACATGAGCAAAAATTTGGGAATCAATGTGGTTTCAGGAGGAGTGGAAACCGAACAACAATTTAATTGTTTGAAAGACTTCGAATGTTCAGCCTACCAAGGCTTTCTGTTCGGCAAACCGATGCCGTTGAGCGAGTTCGAACGGCTGATTCATCAAAACTCGCAGAACGACCAAAACTTAGAAGTACCCGCGTTATAAAATTTCGTAACTATTCAGCGCATGCTTAATGGAACACGGATGGAACCGATTCACACGGATTTTTAGTTAGAACCCGGTTTGTTTATGCTTTTAAAATCCGTGATGATCCGTTTAATCCGTGTCATCTCTGTTCCATTCCAGTTACTAAAACTCTTCAATTATTAACGATGAGGTTCTTTCTCGTTCCGCTCACCGGGTGGAACGGGAAGAACCGTCAATTTATTTCAGGATTAAATAATGCCCAGCAACAAATTTGTTATCAGCAAGCCCAAACCATCCATCACCAAACTCCCGGAACAGGGCAGGAAAAAATCGGATTTTATCGATGACTTTAAACAATACTACGTTCATCTATTGGGCAGGGATGAAAACTGCCGCTCGCCTTACTATGCCGGAGAAGCCTTATCCCAGGCGATTCGCGACCGCTTGATGGAGCGTTGGAAAAACACCCATCACACTTACAAAAGCAATGATTGCCGGCGCGGCTATTATCTGTCGATGGAATTCCTGATGGGGCGGAGTTTGAGCAACGCGATGCTGAATCTGGGCGTCACCGATACGGTTACCCAAGCCATGTACGATCTCGGCATAGCCATCGAGGAATTAATCAGCAGCGAGCAGGATGCAGGACTCGGCAATGGCGGCCTTGGCCGCCTTGCCGCCTGCTTTATCGACAGTTGCGCAACCTTGCAGTTGCCGGTGATCGGTTACGGCTTACGTTACGAATACGGCATGTTTACGCAAACGATCGTCAACGGCGAACAGGTCGAAAAGCCCGACCATTGGCTGCGCCACGGCAATGTCTGGGAAATCGAGCGGCTCGAATATTCGCATTCGATCAAGTTCGGCGGCCATACCGAAATCCAAACCGATGAAAACGGCATCCAACGACACTGCTGGATGTCCACCAGCAATGTGTTGGCCGTGCCTTTCGATACGCCGATACCCGGTTACCAAAACGGCACCGTCAATTCGCTGCGGCTGTGGAAAGCGGTCGCCACCGAAGAATTCAACCTGGACGAATTTAACGCCGGCGATTACGCCGAAGCGGTCGCGGCAAAAAATACCGCCGAAAATATCACGATGGTGCTCTACCCTAACGACGCCAACGAAAACGGCAAAGAGCTCAGATTACGGCAACAATATTTCCTGGCTTCCGCCAGTTTGCAGGACGTGCTTGCGCACTGGGTCGGCGGCGTCCACGGCCACGATTTCAGCCGCTTTGCCGAAAAAAACTGCTTCCAGTTAAACGACACCCATCCGAGCATTGCGATTGCCGAATTGATGCGCCTGCTGATGGACGTGCACGGCTTGGCTTGGGACCAAGCTTGGGCGATTACCAAAAACACGATGGCTTACACGAACCACACCTTGCTGCCCGAAGCTCTGGAAAAATGGCCGGTCAGCTTGATGCAGCGCTTATTGCCGCGACTGATGGAAATTATTTTTGAAATCAACGCCCGCTTCATGGCTGAAGTTGCGATGCACTGGCCCGCCGATAACGAACGTTTAAGCCGGATGTCTATCATCGAAGAAGGCGACCAGCAACGGGTAAGAATGGCCCATCTGGCGATAGCCGGCAGTTTTTCGGTAAACGGCGTTGCCCAGTTGCATTCGCAATTATTGCAACACGATTTATTCAAGGATTTTTACGACTTATGGCCGCATAAATTCAACAACAAAACCAACGGCGTGACGCCGCGGCGCTGGCTGGCCGGTTGCAACCCGGAATTAGCGGGCCTGATAACGGAAACGATAGGCGATAAGTGGATCACCGATTTGTCGGAACTGAAAAAACTGCAACCTTACGCTGACAACGCGCAATTCCGGCAACGCTGGCGCACAATCAAACAAGCCGCAAAACAGCGATTGATCGACTATAAAAAGCGCAAACACGATAGCGAACTGCATTTGAATGTCGAGGCCCTGTTCGATGTACAGGTCAAGCGAATTCACGAATACAAACGCCAGTTGCTGAATGTCTTGCATGTGATTCATCTTTATAACTGCATTAAAAAAGGCGACGCGGACCGGGTGCCAAGATGCGTGCTCATCGGCGGCAAAGCGGCTCCCGGTTACCGCATGGCGAAAAAGACCATCAAACTGATCAATAACGTCTCGAATATTATTAATTCCGACCCTGAAGTCGGCGATAAACTAACGCTGCTATTCTTGCCGGATTACCGCGTTTCAGCGATGGAGAAAATCTGCCCAGGCGCCGATTTGTCCGAACAAATATCCACAGCCGGTAAGGAAGCATCGGGCACAGGCAACATGAAACTGATGATGAACGGCGCGATTACTATCGGCACGCTGGATGGCGCCAACATTGAAATCCGCGAACAAGTCGGCGATGAAAACTTCTTTTTGTTCGGTTTGACCGAACAGCAAATCGAAGCCAAAAAAGCACACTACGATCCAGTTGAAATCATCAACCAGGACGAAGACTTACAGCAAGTCATGCATTTACTGGAGTCCGGCTATTTCAACCAGTTCGAGCCGGGCATTTTCGACGACCTGATCAACTCGATAAAAAGCCCGCACGATCCGTGGATGACGGTTGCCGATTTCAGAAGTTATATCGATACCCAAAAACGCGTCGAAGACGCTTATCGGGATCAAGACCATTGGACCAAAATGAGTATTTTGAACTGTGCGAGCAGCGGTAAATTCTCTACCGACAGGACGATTAGCGAATACAACCGTGAAATCTGGAAACTGGATCCGCAGCCGGTAAAACCCAGGTAGCCGGAGTTTCCAGCTATTTTTTTGCTCTATATGGAAATATTCATGTAATAAAAATCTTTTATTCTGGTGCTATGGGCGTTCAAAAATTGAGCATTTCTCAAACAATATATTCAAAAAACGGTATTCGACATGAAACGTAACAAGCTATTTAATAATTCCAGCCAGGATGAATTGTTAGAATATAAAGCTGAGTTGAGCAGCTTGTCTGCTCAAACGAAACTTATGCCCTTTGGGTATAAAGCTGAGTTGAGCGGCTTGTCCGCTCAAACGAAACTTATGTCCTCTGGGTATAAGCGATGTATCGCCTTTCACGAGGCTGGGCATGCTGCGGGAATTTATTTAAATAATAAAGCCAGAAATCTTCCTCCGGTCTTTTTTCAAATTATGTTCAAAGATTTAAATGGAGAGTCGGAAGAAGCTATCATGGTTTATCAAGTCGAACAAAATGAGTGTGTTGCGAAAGTGAAAGGAGGACGGTCAATCAAATCGCTGCCTTCTTCTACCGAGGCCCTAACCGATAAAGCTATAGATCGCAATGACGGCGTAACGCCTTTAACAAAGGATTATATGACCGCCTTTGAAGTGGATATTATTAACCTGCTAATCGGTCCGCTGGCCGAAGCTAAATATATTGCCGAGGCCGATGGTGAGCTGTTTAGCCAAAAATTAGTCGGCCTTGAAGCATTAAAAAACTATGGCGGCAGTTCCGACCTTGAACTTGTCTATAAATATTTACAATGTTTCTCCGCCTGCAAACAGCAGCAGGGCGAAAAATTGGCTGAGCTGTTCAACGCAGCGTTTAATTTCGTAACTGACCGGGCAAACTGGGCGGCAATTACTAAACTAGCCAACTATATTCTCAATAGCGATAAAAATATTATCAGCTGTGAAGAAGTAGCTTTACTGTTTGAACATTTGTAGCCCGGTTAACGGTCATCGATTTTAAAAAACGCCATCACCTGTTGCAGTTGCATGGCTTGGCCGCTCAGTTCTTCCGCTGTCGCGGCCAGCTGCTCCGATCCCGATGCATTTTGTTGCGCCGCTTTATCCAGCTGTCCAACCGCATCGCTGATTTGACCGATACCTTGCGCCTGTTCTTCGGAAGAAGCGGTAATGTCTTCGACCAAGCCTGCGGTTTTCTGGATATTCGGCACCATCTTTTCCAATAAGCTACCGGCCTCTTCGGCAATCTTGACGCTGTTTTTAGCTAAGCCATTGATCTCTTGCGCAGTCACCCGGCTGTTTTCCGCCAATTTCCGGACTTCGGAGGCCACCACGGTAAAGCCTTTGCCGTGCTCGCCGGCTCGCGCCGCCTCAATCGCCGCATTCAGAGACAGTAAATTGGTTTTATAGGCAATGTCTTCAATCAGGCCGATTTTATCGGCGATTTCCTTCATCGCCTCGACCGTGCGTTTGACCGCCTGTCCGCCGCTGTTGGCTTCTTCCGCGACTTTGATTGCCATGCTGTTGGTGACTTTGGCATTATCGGAATTTTGTTTAACCGATGCAGTCAACTCTTCAATAGAACTTGTGGTCTCTTCAACGCCCGAAGCCTGTTCGGTTGCACTTTGGCTGATCGCTTGCGCGGTTGCGCTGATTTGCTGCGAGGCGCTGCCTAAGGCGTCGGAGTTGCTGCGGACTTGCTGCACAACGCCGTTCAGTTGGTTGCACATTCCTATCATTGATTGAGCCAGAATACCGATTTCATCGTGATGATCGAGGTTAATACGGGCAGTCAAATCGCCTTTCGCCAAAGATTCGGCAAACTGCTGCATAATCATTAAGGAGCGCGAAATGCCTCGAACCAACATAAAGCCGATAAAAACAGACAACAGCAGCCCCACCGCCAGCAGCACAATTGAAATAAAACGGCTGTCGTCATAACGGACTTGGGCCGCCTCATATTCCTGTTTGGCAACATCCAACTGTAATTGCACCAGCGCATCGATACCTTTTCCAACGGGTATGAATAATGGGCGTACAGACTCTCTAACAGTTTTTTCCGCAGCTTCGATATTCCCGGCAAGCAGGTATTCTGTAGCGGGATTTAATCCTTCGGCAACAAAACGCTTTCGATCCAGGGCAAACCGGTCGGCCAGCCTTTTTTCTTCCTCAGTCAGGAAGGTCGCCATATACTCATCCCATATTTTGTTAATATCGACAATATTTTGCCTGACAAGCTCGGCATTTTTCTGAGTTTCTTCCTTGAACGCCAACGAATTGGCGATAGCGAGGCGATTAGCGAGTATTTTTGCCTTGATTTCACTCAACTGCCCCACCGGGACGGTGCGGTCGACATAAACGGTGTGTAATCCTTCATTGCTTTTCTTCATGCCGTTCAAGCCGAGCGTTCCTAATGTAATGGCAAGCAGCGACATAAGCCCTAAAACTAAGATCAGCCGGGCTTTGATAGTAAGATTATTTAACATGAAGGCGCTCTCGTGATGTTGTCATTTTTATTATCAGGGCTCATAGTGTTATACGCAAATATCGATATGATCAAAAAAATGTCTCCATTAAACTCATTGAAGAAGATAGCATTGGCGAACAGGCCGGAAAATAACCGTGTTATCGATGCCGGCAAAAACCGGCCGTAGTAGTGGCTAATCTAAATGATTACCGGCAAGCGCCCAGGCAAAGGTCGCGTATCATGACTTCCTCATCAGCCGGGATAATCAGTACGGGTTTGTGACCGGCAAGGCCGATTATATTTGCCCCGGACCGGTTAGCCGCCCGGTCCAACGCAAAACCGAGAAAGGTCAACGGTTCGCAGATTTTTTCACGAATTTCTGCGGCATGTTCACCGATACCGCCGGTAAAAACCAGCGCATCGATGCCGCCCGCCTTGGCCGCGAAACCGCCGATTGCGGCCCGCACTTGGCGACAGAAGTATTCAACGGCGAATTGCGCATGTTCGCTGCGGCTGGAAAGCAGTTCGTTCATTTCCGAACCTTCTCCTCCGGACAAAGCCAGCAGCCCCATCTTATGGAATACCATATCGCTCAATTCTTCGGGACCGTATCGTTTCGCCAGTTCCAGCATCACGCCGGGATCAAGATCGCCGCTCCGCGTGCCCATCGGAATGCCGCCGGCCGGCGTGTAACCCATCGAGGTGTCCACCGATTTCAGGTTTTCCATCAGGCAAAGGCTGGCGCCGCTGCCCAAATGCGCGACCACAACTTTCCGGTACGCCACTTCGCCCAACAATCCTGCAAGCATTTTGGCGATATAAGCGTAATTCAGCCCGTGAAAACCAAAGCGGCGCAAGCCCAGTTCGTTAGGAATCGGCAGACGTTTGGCTAAATCGGGCATGGCCGTATGAAACGCCGTATCGAAGCAGGCGATTTGCGGCGCATCGAAGCGTTGCAGGCACAAATCCAGCCCCAGCAGGTTGCCCGGCAAATGCAGCGGAGCGAGATGGACCAAGCCTTGCAGCCGGGCATGTTCGGCATCGTCAACCCGCCTTGCCGGATCGCTAATATCGCCGCCGTGAACAAAACGATGACCGACCAGATCCGGCAGTTCACCGGCCAGATCGTGCAACAGCCGGTCGAACGCTTGCTGTTGGTCGCGTACATGCTCATAGCGGAAATTACGCCGCGAACCGTCGGCCGAAAACAGGCTCGCCTTGATCGAAGACGAGCCGCTGTTAATCGTTAGAACCGAGCGATTCATTAATACGGCCACACCCAATTATCGACTTCCGGCAAATCGGTGCCGTACTCGTAAGCATAGTTACGGCATTCGATCTGCATGTCGCGCATGCTTTCCTTCACATGCGCGCCCGCCACGCGTAAAGCCGGAACGCGGTTGATCGCATCGATGACCAGGCTGAAACGGTCGATCTCGTTCTGGATCGCAAGCTCCAACGGCGTATTGATGCTGCCTTTTTCCTTATAACCGCGTACATGCAGGTTCTTGTGGTTGTTGCGGCGATAGGCCAGACGATGGATCAGCCAGGGATAACCGTGGAAGTTGAATAAAACCGGCTTGTCCAACGTAAACAGGCTATCGAAATCCCTGTCCGATAAACCGTGCGGATGCTCGCTGTCCGGAGTCAGCTTGTATAGATCAACGACGTTAACGAAGCGGATCTTCAGTTCCGGGAAATTCTCGCGCAACAGCACCACGGCGGCCAGCGCTTCCTTGGTAGGAATGTCGCCGGCGCTGGCGATCACCAGATCCGGCTCCACGCCTTGATCGTTACTCGCCCAGCCCCAAATGCCGATGCCCTTCGTGCAATGTTTAATCGCCGCATCCATGTCCAAAAATTGCAGGTGTTTTTGCTTGTCGCAGACGATCACGTTGATGTAATTGGTGCTCTTCAAGCAATGGTCGGTCACCGACAGCAGGCAGTTCACGTCGGGCGGCAGGTAAATGCGCGTCACTTCGGGGCTTTTGTTGACGACGACGTCGAGAAAACCGGGGTCCTGATGCGTAAAGCCGTTATGGTCCTGGCGCCATACGGTCGAGGTAATCAGCAGGTTTAGCGACGATACCGGCGCGCGCCAAGCGACTTCCTTGGACATCGCCAGCCATTTGGCATGCTGGTTGAACATCGAATCGATCACGTGCACAAAAGCTTCGTAAGTGGAGAAAAAACCGTGGCGACCGGTCAGCAAATAGCCTTCCAGCCAACCTTCCAAGGTGTGCTCGGACAGCATCTCCATGACCCGTCCATCCGGCGACAGTTCTCCGCCGTTGCTGTCTTCCGGCAAATAATCGGCCAGCCAGGTTTTCTTGCTGGCTTCATAAACGTCGTCCAGTTTGTTCGAGCTGTTTTCGTCGGGACCGAACACGCGGAAATTATTCATGTTCAGGCGCATGATGTCGCGCAGGAATTTGCCTAGCGGCCGGGTGTTTTCCGCACTGGTCGTTCCCGGTTTGGTTACGACAGCGGCATAATCGCGGCTGTCCGGCATATGCAGCGCTTTGCGCAACAAGCCGCCATTGGCGTGGAGATTGGCGCTCATGCGCCGCGCGCCTTTCGGAGCCAACGCTTTGAGTTCGGGCAACAGGCGGCCGTTCTCGTCGAACAATTCTTCGGGTTTGTAGCTGCGCAGCCAATCTTCCAACTGCTTGAAATGCGCCGGCGTATCGCGCACATTGCCAAGCGGCACTTGGTGGGCGCGCCAGAAACCTTCCACTTTCTTGCCGTCAACCTCTTTCGGCCCGGTCCAACCTTTGGGGCTGCGCAGCACAATCATCGGCCAGCGCGGGCGAACCGGCCGGCCGCTGCTGCGTGCTTCCTGTTGAATGCGGCGAATCTCCAGTACGCATTCTTCCATCGCCGCGGCCATGGCCTGATGCATCGTGTCCGGGTCGCTGCCTTCGACAAAGTAAGGCGTCCAGCCGTAGCCCTTGAACAGGTTCTCTAATTCTTCATGGGATATGCGCGACAGAATGGTCGGATTGTTGATCTTGTAACCGTTCAGATGCAGGATCGGCAGCACCGCGCCGTCGCGGATCGGGTTCAGGAATTTGTTCGAATGCCAGGACGTAGCCAGCGGCGCGGTTTCGGATTCGCCGTCGCCGACCATTACCGCAACGATCAAATCCGGATTGTCGTAGGCTGAACCGAAAGCATGAGAAACGCTGTAACCGAGTTCGCCGCCTTCATGGATGGAACCCGGCGTTTCCGGTGTGCAATGACTGCCGATGCCGCCCGGAAAGGAGAATTCCTTGAAAAACTGGCGCATGCCGTGCTCGTCTTCGCTCTTGTTCGGGTAAATCTCGCTGTAAGTGCCTTCCAGATAGACCGGACCCAGTATGCCCGGCGCGCCATGCCCTGGTCCCGCCAAAAAAATCGCGTTCAGGTCGTACTTGTTAATCAAGCGGTTGAGGTGGATATAGGCGAAAGAAAGACCGGGACTTGCTCCCCAATGCCCCAGCAGACGATTTTTCACATGCTCTATTTTCAGCGGTTCGCGCAATAGCGGATTGTCGCGCAGATAAATCATGCCTGCGGCAAGATAGTTGCAGGCTCGCCAGTAGGCGTCGATATTGCTGATTTCTTGTTGAGATAGCTTTGTTGCTTCTATGGTCATGATTGATATACCCGGACTGGTTTTATATGAAACGGTTAATTCTCGACATTAAACTCTTTCACTGTGACGCCTGTATGACAGCCGGCTGAGAATACAGGGCAATCGCTTCTAATGAAAGTAACACATGGACAATTTAATAAGCAAATATGAGCTGTTAATGAATATCTTGTCGATATTGTCAACATCAGCCCTTTATTAAACAAACTATCAGGAATACAACTGTTCGCTTAATTTTAAAGTTGAGCAGCTTGCCTGCTCAAACCCTACTTATGCCCTTTGGGTATAAAGCTGAGTTGAGTAGCCTAGCTGCTCAAACGAAACTTATGCCCTTTGGGTATAAGTAATTCAAAAGAACTAACAACAATTGTTGACTCATCAAATGATAATCATTATTATTTGAACCCATGAACAAAAAAACTATTTCTTCATTCAAGCCATTCGATAAAGCGCTCTCTACGCAGCAGGACGCCGCTCCAACTTTACGGCAACGTGTACAAAGTGCGGAGCTGTTCGGTACGGCGCGTGAAGTTGTGATTGAGCATGCGGGTGAGGAATACCGATTGCGTTTAACTCGTCAGGGCAAGTTGATCCTGACCAAATAATTGATCTTTGCACTTTATTGTCGGCAGGCTATTTTTCTTCTCCTGCAGTCAATCTCTCCTCCTGATAGTAAGGAATGAGCATGCCGACAACAAAGTGCAAACAGTAAAATCGACTAGCCAGCCATCCAATACATTCGGGTATTGGTAGCCAGCCAATGTTAGAACGGCACACTGTGAATAAGCAGTGTGCAATCGCTGCGCACAGCAGCTTCGGCAGACTCTCCGCTGCCTAACGTTTGGATGGTGAAATCAATGAATTCAAATAAACCGCATAAAAAAGTGAGCCTCTCCAATAGCGGCGATTGCCGCGTGGTATTTTGCCCGAATTGCGGCACCCTAGAGATCAATTTGGGAACCTCGACGATTCGCACCAATAGAGAATCGTTACACCTGCTCAGCTCAGTGTTAAACCATGCCAAAGTACGGCTGGCCCAAATGCAGCATGCCCCATCGACAAATAATACCGCTCCGATGAGGCTCGGCCGTGTTCACTAAAATGATGTTCCCGGCCATCAACACCTGTCTGTTGGAGCCCCATCAAAAAACCCGGTTGGGCAACCTTCATTACGGCAGCGTTACTCACGATAACGACCGGCCCTGGTTAGCGCTCGGTTTGGTGCTGTGCGCGCATCTGGCGGTATTTGCGGCGTTAAGCCGGCAAGATCAGCCTTTACCGGTGCAAACTCCGCCCGAACCGATTACGGTCAGCTTGGTAAGCGCCCCGCAGCCGGTCCAGCCCAAAACGACGCCGGTGGTCCAACCAACAGCAAAACCGCAACCCGTCATTAAAAAACCGGTTAAATCGCAGCCGGTCGCAAAACCGGTCGTAAAACAGGCGAAGCAAACTATCGCTCCTCCCGTGCAGCAGACCGCCGAGCCGGTAGTGGCGTCGGCTGCGGACGCGCCTGCTGCCAAGCAGGAAAACAAAATATCGGATAGCAAACCTGCCGAACCGCAACCCTACCAATCGCCCAGCTTCAATGCCGCTTATTTGAATAATCCGGCGCCGAGTTATCCGCCGGTCTCAAGGAGGCTCGGCGAAGAAGGCGTGGTATTGCTACAGGTACAAGTCAATACCGACGGCGCTCCCGAATCCGTGCAACTGCAAACCGGCAGCGGTTCAAGCCGGCTCGACCAGGCGGCGTTGGAAGCAGTCAAGAACTGGCGCTTTACTCCGGCCAAACGCGGCAACCAACCGGTCAGCGCATCGGTGGTCGTACCGGTCAGATTTTCATTAGAAGGATAAACATCATGCAAGCCGAATATTTTTCAGATAGCCTTAAATTTATCAGCGAAGGCGGCATCGTATCGATGACCGTAGCCGCAGCCCTGCTGGTCATGTCCGTCGGCAGCTGGACATTGATGATCGCCAAAGCCGTGCAGGCCCGGCGCATCAAAAACAGCAGCGCGATTTTCTTAACGCGCTTTTGGCAAGCCGCAACCGCGTCGGCCAGATCCTCTCAATCGGCCAGCGCTGAACCTGCGTTGGTGTCATCGATAGCGACAACCATGCGCGGGCATATCGCAAAACCCGAAAACCCATTCGCCCGTCTTGCGTTACAAGGCATCAACGCCGCGCTGCATCATAAACGCTACACCGGACAACGCTTGGCCAAAGGCAGCGACGCATCGCAAGATCATTCGCGCTATGACGAATTCATTAGTCAAGCGCTGCGCCGTACGATCGGCCAGGAAAGCATGCGGCTGGAAAACGGCCTGACTTTATTGGCGTCGGTCGGCAGCATCGCGCCGTTTATCGGGTTGTTCGGCACCGTCTGGGGCATTTATCACGCGCTCGGCACCATTGCCGTCGGCGGTCAAGCCACGGTCGATAAAGTCGCCGGTCCGGTCGGCGAAGCCTTGATCATGACCGCGTTCGGACTCGCCGTCGCGATCCCGGCGGTATTGGCCTACAACGCGCTGGTCCGCGACAACCGCGTGTTGCTCGGCGAAGTCGAAACTTTCGCCCACGACCTGCACACTTACCTGACGACCGGCGTCCCGTTAGCGGCCGAACAAACTGCCGAAGCGGCGCTGCACGCGCACGACGGCATCAATGAAACCTATGGCGTATTGGCCGGCACAATCGGAGCGTCGTCATGATGTCCGGCGGATTCGGCGGCGACCGCCACGCGCAACCGATGGCGGAAATCAACACCACGCCGATGGTCGACGTAATGCTGGTATTGCTGGTGATTTTTATCATCACCGCGCCGCTATTGACCCACTCGATAAAAATCGACCTGCCGCAAACGGCAAGCCAACCGAACCCGGAAAAACCCGATATCGTCACGTTGTCGATCGATACGCAAGGAAAAATGTTTTGGAACGACGCGCCCGTGGCGGAAACGGAACTGGCCTCGCAAATGACGGCAATAGCGCAGAAAGAACCGCAACCTGAACTGCATCTGCGTGCCGAAAAGGCCACGCCGTACCAAAAACTGGCCGAAATCATGTCGGCCGCGCAAAACGCAGGCGTCGTGAAGATCGGCTTCGTGACCGAACCAAAGCAAAAGGAATAAAGTTGCCCCCGAACTCCTAGCTTCAACGCGTTGAGAAGCTCGCAGACCAGGATGAAGTCAATAAGCAATTGTGCAAACCGGGTCACCGATGCGTTCTCAACGAACCGAAAAAATCCTTTGTAGATATGGATAAATCCGTGTCTACAAAACCAAGAGACAAACAGTAAACAGACAGAAAACCTCCATTTAAAGCCAGCCATCGCCTTATGTGTGAATAGCCAGCCAAAAGCATGCTAACTACAACAAGAAGGTGTTTATGCGCTATTCCCAAAATCAGCGGCTATTGCTGGCTATTGCCGCATTGTTGAACTCGCTGTGCTCCGAAGCCGGAGAAATCGCTTCGCAGCAAATTCCTGCCGTTAAGACAAAAGCCGCCGCAACAAAACAATCGACCAAGCTTAAAGAGGTCGCGGTAACCGCTACCCGTAGCGAAGCCGACGTCAAGGATATTGCGGCCGATATAACCGTGCTGGACCGCAGCACCCTGGATCGGCGCATGCCGCGCGATCTGGCAGACCTGTTCCGCGACGAGCCGGATGTCGTCGTCGCCCGCGATTTGCGCCGTTTCAACAGCACCCGCGTCAACATCAGGGGTCTTGAAGACGTACGCGTCGTTCAAATGATCGACGGCGTGCGCCTGCCCGACTTCTACAACGGCGGCGGCCCCACCAACTTCACGATGTCCGGCCCGCAATTGATGATGCCCGACTTCATCAAGCGCGCCGAAATCCTGCGCGGCTCCGCATCCAGCCTGTACGGCTCGGATGCGATCGGCGGCGTGGTCGGTTACCGTTCGCTGAACCCGGAGGACTTGCTTAAAGGCGACGAATCGATTGCCGTCCGCTACCGGTCCGGCTATTTCGGCGCCAACGACGGCATTTCCAATACCGGCATGCTGGCCTTTCGCCAAGGCATCGCGGAAGGATTGATCGGCGTGTCCGGCGTGCATAGCAACGAAGCCGACAACAAGGGCAAGGTCTATACCAAGTCGGATAGCCGAACCGCCCCCAACAACCAGGATGGCTGGGACTCAGGTCTGCTGGCCAAACTGATCGTCCGCCCTTTCGACGGACATAAAATCACCGCCCAGGTGGAAGGACGCGAGCAAGCGATGAAGACGGACGTGCTGCGGCTTGCCGGCTCGCTGCCCCGAGTCACTTACATGCAGGGCGACGACAATAGCCGCCGCGTACGCGGCAGCCTGGAATACGAACACAAGGCGCAGACCCGCATCTACGACCGCTTGCAGGCCAGGTTCTATTACCAGGACAGCAGCACCGAGAACACCAACGTCCAACGGCGCACCAACAGCTCGTCCAGTTGCTCCGCGGTCACGGCCGGCAGCAACACTTGTCTGATCGACCAGGATTTTTTGTTCTCGCAAGTATCCATCGGCGGCGGCCTTCAGTTTGAGAAAGCTTTCGACATCGGATCGCATAGCCACTTTTTGACTTACGGCACCGACATCAGGAACGACAAAACCGAACAATTGCGCGACATGGACCTGTTTCTAAATAACGCCGCCACGCCGTCCAAGGCCCTGGCAGGCGATGTGTTCCCGTTACGCGATTTCGCCAACGGTTCGACCGATACGCTGGGATTTTTCTTCCAGGACGAAATCAGCGGCCTATTCAACGACAGGCTTACGGTCACGCCCGGCGTGCGTTACGACTGGCGCAGGCTCAGTCCGGAGGTGGATGAACTGGCGCAACAAGTGCTGACCGCCAATCGCAAACAAGCAGTGCAGCAAACCGATAACGCGGTTTCGCCCAAACTGGCCGCGTTATGGCGCTTCACCCCGGAAGTAGCAGGCTGGGGACAAGTGATGCGCGGCTTTAGAGCGCCCAATTACAACGAAGTCAACGGCAGCTTCCGTAACACCGCGCAACAATACGGCATCAGCCCGAATCCGAATCTAAAACCGGAAACCAGCGTCGGCTTCGAGCTGGGGCTGCGTTACACCTCCGACAATCTGCGTTCGCAAGTATCCGTCTTCGACAACTATTACCGTAACTTCATCGAAAGCGTGCGCCTGAATTGCCCGTCCGATCCGAGCTGTATCGGCTCGCTAGCCACGACCTTCATGTCGGTCAATCAAAGCAAAGTCAATATTCGCGGCGTGGATGCGCGCGGCGCTTGGGACTTTATGCCGGGATGGCGAGTAGACGGCGCGGCCGCTTATGTTTACGGCAACAACAATGCGATCAACCAACCGATCAACAGCATCGAGCCGACCCGGTTTTCGTTGGGGCTCGCGCACGATGCCGGCAAATGGGGCGCGGAAACGCGTTTGCGCGCCGCTTTGCGCAAAACCGAAGTAAACGATACCGACGGCGTCTGGTTCCGGCCGCCCGGCTATGTAACAACCGACCTTACCGCCTGGTGGCAGCCTCATAAGAGTACCCGCATCACCGCCGGCATCAATAACCTGCTGGACAAAAAATACTGGCTGTGGAGCGACATCCGCCAAGCCGATGCGACCAACCCCGTCGGTGTCGATTTCTACAGCCAGCCCGGCCGCAACGTATCGGTTGCATTGAGCGTCGACTGGTGATGGTTTTCACAGTCTGGAACGAATTAAAGCGAGCAAGACCTTCCAGGTTTTACGACTGCCATGGATGGCGGAAGTGCTGGAGCCGCCGGGAGCGGCTCCAGTAAAAACCTGGAAGGTCTACCGTCCGCGACAACGGATTTATCCGAATACCCATGTCACTCAACAGAATTAAGAGAACACATGCACAAACATTCAACAATTTTTAAGCGCTTACTTTTTCTTATCTCGGTGACGCTGTGGCTAACGGCGTCGATCAAGCCTGCAATAGCGTTGACCCAGCCGATGCCTGCGTCCGAACCTATTCTGTTCCTTGCCGCCGCGCCGACGCAGCCGGGTAAATTCGAACATCTGAAAAAGATCGCCGCAGAGCAAGGCATGCAGATTGAAGCGCGCTTCCTGGATAAATTCACCGGCCAGGAAAAACCCGGCGATTTCGAGCGTTACGGGCTTATCGTCATCGATACGCCTTACGGCCCGACGCAGGGCGTCGCCAAGGAGCGCCTTGGCCCGCTGTTGCCGCAAATCACGACGCCTTGGCTGTTGATACAAAACGAAGCGCCGGACGCAAAAGGCATCGCTCCCGCGCTGGTGAAGACGCTGCACAGTTATTACAGCAACGGCGGCCGGGCCAACTTTGCCGAATTTTTCTGCCAAGTGCGGGCCCAAGTCTATAAACAAGCCGCCCGCGCGTGCCTGCCGCCGCAAATATTCCCGGACGCCGGCATTTATCATCCCGATTATACGGGCCGGATCTTTCCGACGCTGGATGAATATCTGCATTGGAAAAAGCCCAAGGCCGGTCAACCGGTCATCGCGATTCTGTTCCACCAAGCGCATTTCGCTTCCGAACTGACCGGCTTTCTCGACGACACCGTTCGCCGTATCGAAGCGGCCGGCGCGGTTGCGTTGCCGATCTATGCGTCCATGATGACTAACGGCGATATTACCCGGCTTATCCAGCGCAACGGTAAACCCGTTGCCGACGTCCTGATCAACAACCAGATCATGCTGAACGCCGAAGGCCGCCGCAGCGAATTCGAAGCGCTCGGCATCCCGGTCATCCAGGCGATGCCGTTCCGGCGCGGCGAACAGGCCGACTGGGAAAAAGACAACCCCGGGGTCAGCACAATGGATATCCCGTTTTACTTGGCCCAACCGGAATATACCGGCATCACCGATCCGTTGATTGCGGCCTACTCGCGCAAAGCGGACGGCGATATTGTCGCGATCGACTACCAATTGCAGTCGGTGGTCAACAAAGCGGTGAACCTGGCTAAACTCAGACACCTGCCGAATGCCGAGAAAAAAATCGCCGTTTTGTTCTGGAATTATCCGCCGGGAGAAAAAAACCTCAGCGCGTCTTTCATGAATTTGCCGCACAGCCTGGAAAATACGCTGCATGCGATAAAACAGGCGGGTTATAAAACCCAAACCCCGGACCAAACGCAACTGACCGAACAATTGCAACGCCTGCTGGCTCCGTTGTACCGGGACGGGCAATTGCCGTCGCTGTTGCACGACGGTTTGGCCGCGCGTTTGCCGATGAACCGCTACCGGGCATGGTTCGATACCCTGCCCGCGCCGGTCAAGGAAGCCGTGACCGCCCGCTTCGGCGCGCCGGAAAATTCAGGCATGGCGATAAAGGAAAACGGCGAGTGGTTCTTCGTCATCCCGCGCCTGGATCTCGGCAACACCGTGATCCTGCCGCAACCGCCGCGCGGCGAGAGAAAAGACGACAAGGAAAAAGCGCTGTATCACTCCACCAGCGCACCGCTGAATCATTTTTATCTCGCCGCCTACTTGTGGGCGCGCGAGCTGCACGGCGCTCACGCGTTGGTGCATTACGGCACCCACGGCAGCCAGGAATGGACGCCGGGCAAGGAGCGCGGCCTGTCGATTTACGACTCTCCTTACCTGTTGCTCGGCGATACGCCGATCGTCTATCCGTATATCGTCGACGACATCGGCGAAGCGGTGCAAGCCAAGCGGCGCGGGCGCGCCACCATCATTTCCCATGCCACGCCGCCGTTCGCGCCAGCTGGCTTGCATGGCGAAATCAACCGCCTGCACGATTTAGTGCACACCTGGCTGAATATGACCGAAGGCGAAGTGCGCGACAAAACCCGCGACGAGATCATCCAGGTTGCCGCGCAAAACAAGATCGACCGCGACATGGCTTGGGAACCGGCGCGTATTCACGACAACTTTAAAGAATTCGCCGATGCGCTGCATGTCCAGTTGCACGAACTCGCTCTAGCCAACCAACCATTGGGGCTGGCGACTTTCGGCTTGCCGGCCGAATCCGACCTGCGCTTGTTCACCGTCATGCAAATGCTCGGTAAACCGTTGCTTGCCGCACTGCAACCGAAAGATCCGGAAGAAATGATCGTCGGCGATTATAAAAAGCTGCGCGACACGCCGGTCTGGAAGTTGTTGGACCAACACGTCAGGCAAAACCAGCCTTACACCGGCGACGCCAAAATCGGCGAGATGCTGACCAAGGCGCGCGAATACTGGCTGAATCTGACCCAAACCCAGGAAATGGCAAACTTGCTTAAAGCGCTGCAAGGCAACTATATTCCGACCTCCTACGGCGGCGATCCGGTCAAGAACCCGGACGCGCTGCCGACCGGGCGCAATCTCTACGGCTTCGATCCTTCCCGCATCCCTACGCAGGCGGCCTGGGAAGCCGGACGCGCGGAAACGGAAAAACTGATCGCCCAATACCGCGAAAAACACGGCGAATATCCGAAGAAGCTCGCCTTCAGCTTATGGTCGGTGGAGACCATGCGCCATTTCGGCGTATTGGAAGCCCAGGCTTTTGCGGCCCTCGGTTTCAAACCGAAGTGGGATGAAGGCGGCCGGGTGATCGGCATCGAGCCGATCCCGGCCGCCGAGCTGAAACGCCCGCGTGTCGATGTGGTGCTTTCGGCCACCGGCCTGTATCGCGACCATTTCCCGAACGTGATGCGCTGGCTGGCGACGGCTGCGGCTCAAGCCGCCGCATTGAACGAGCCGGACAATCCGGTCGCGGCGCATAGCCGCGCAGTCGAAGCCGACTTATTACAGCGCGGCGTCGAAGCCGGATTGGCGCGGCGGCTGGCCGACACCCGCATTTTCTCCAACCGGTCGGGCAGCTACGGCACCGGCCTGGACGACGCCACGCTGGCTTCCGACACCTGGGGCACCGGCAAGGACGGCAAGGAAGACCGCGCGACCGGCGACAAAAAACTCGCCGATCTTTACCTTAACCGGATGCAATACGCCTACGGCCCGGACGAAAAAGAATGGGGCAGTCTGCCGCCGGATGCGGCAAAAGGCGTCAATCTGTATGCCGAAAACCTCAAAGGCGTGCAAGCGGCCTTGCTGTCGCGCAGTTCCAACCTTTACGGCATGCTGACTACCGACGATCCGTTCCAATATTTGGGCGGCATCGGTCTTGCGGTGCGCAGTTTGAACGGCAAGAGCCCGGAGCTTTACATCGCCAACCTGCGCGATACCGGCACGCCGAAGCTGGAAACGGCGGCGGGTTTTCTCGCCAAGGAACTCAAGACCCGCCAGTTGCATCCGGGCTGGATAGCGGCCATGCAAAAAGAAGGCTATAGCGGCGCGATCGACATGCTGGACGCGGTGAACAATCTTTGGGGTTGGCAAGCCGTGGCGCCGGAAACCGTGCGTAGCGACCAGTGGGACGAGATACGCGACGTCTATGTCAACGACAAATACAAATTGGGCATGAAGGAGTGGTTCGAGAAAAACCATCCCCACGCCCAGGCGCAGATGATCGAGCGCATGCTGGAAGCCGCGCGCAAGGGCTACTGGCAGACCGACGCGAAAAGCCTGACCGAGCTGGCGCAACGCTACCGGGAACTGGCGCAACGCTTCGATGTCAGAACCGATAACCAAAAGTTCGCCGAATACACCGACGGCTTGATTAAGCAGGCGGCCGAACAAGGCGTTGCGGGTTTCGGGCTAAGCGACCTGCCGCCGGTTCAGACTAAAGCCGAAACTGCCCAGACAGCGCCGCCGGCACCGACGAAAATGGTTACCGGACAACAGTTGGTGAAGCAAAACGCAGCTGCCAACCCAAGCAAATCGATTTACCTGGGCATCGGCTTGATTTTTCTCGCTATCGGAGCGGGTGCCTGGCACCAGCAGTATAAAGCTATTGGGCGGTGTCATGGCGTTTAAGACTATTTTGCGTAAGACCTTCCAGGTTTTAAAAACCTGGAAGGTCTAGTAACCATAATCATCAATCGGGTTTGCAAACCACCATATTTAACCGAATAAAACACAAAACCAAAAGGAGCCCTAATGAGTAATCTCATCGAAACCAACCTGTATAGCCTCAGCCAATTGTTTCTGATCCCGGTGCTGCTGAGCGTTATCGCGGTCTTCTTCTACGCCTTTTATGCACTGGGCGCATTTTTATGGCAAGCGGTGCAGCGGCATCGCGGCGATGCGCGCGGCTTTGAGCTGCTGACCGCAAAGCATAATGAACCGTCGCTGACGGTCATCGACCTGGAGACGCTGGCGCTGAAACGCCTGGAAATTTCCCGCCTGATCAGCCGCGTCGCGCCGATGCTCGGCCTGGTCGCGACGATGATCCCGATGGGGCCGGCGCTGAAAAGCCTGGCCGACGGACAGTTGCAGGAAGTCAGCGCGAACCTGATGGTGGCTTTTTCCGCCGTGATCCTGTCCCTGATCGCCGCCAGCCTCACGTACTGGACCGTCAATGTGCGCCGGCGCTGGTATGCAACCGAACTGGCCGAAGTCGAGCATGGCGCCAAACGCCAACCGACGCAACCCGCCGGGCACGATGCCGTTCTCCATGATCCGGCGGCTGTATTAGCGGCGGGGAGCCTGCAATGAGCCTGCGCCTGATGGACGATCTGGAAGCCGACGACCCTATCCTGTCGGTCGTCAACATCATCGACGTATTCCTGGTGATTATCGCCGCGTTGCTGCTGGCGGTAGCCAATAACCCGATGAACCCGTTTACAGCCGACAACGTTACCGTGATCAAAAATCCCGGCAAACCGAACATGGAAATGATCGTCAAGGACGGCAAAAAAATCGAGCAGTACAAATCCACCGGCAAAATCGGCCAGGGCGAAGGCGCCAAGGCCGGAGTGGCTTACCGCCTGAAAGACGGCACGATGGTTTATGTACCGGAGTAACGGCGGCCGTAAGTCATGCATAGAGTGTCCGCTTGCCCGACTCGTAAGCATGGCGGCTAGACTCTCAAGCTGGAACAAGCCTCGCAGTTTTATTAGCAGGTCTTTTTACACAACTAACACTATTTACCTGGAGTTTTTCATGAAACGCGTAGCCACCCACATGGCGATCACCTTAGCCGGCAGTGCCTGCCTTGCCTCATCAGCGCTCGCCGCGGCGGAGCCGGATCAAAAGCCCACCGTATTGGAAGAAATCACAGTCCGGGGAGACTGGCTGGGCGTGCCGAACAAGGACAATATCAAGACCTATCCCGGCGGGCGTTCCGCAGTCACCAATACCGAATTGCAGCAATCCGGTTCCCGGACGCTGGAAGATGCGTTGCGCCTGGTGCCGGGCGTGCGCGCCCAGGACGAGACCGGTACCGGCATCCTGCCGAATATCGGCATACGCGGATTGGACCCGAGACGCAGCACGCGTACTTTGGTGTTAGTCGACGGCATACCTATCGCATTGGCGCCTTACGGACAGACGGGCTTGTCGATGTTTCCGCTGACCATGCAAACAGTCGACAGCATCGACGTAGCGCGCGGCGGGGCCGCGGTGCGTTACGGGCCGAACAACGTCGGCGGCGTGATCAATTTCATCAGCAAACCGATACAGGACAAATTCAGCGCCACCCTAAGAGAAGCGCTGACCATTTCCACCGAATCCGGCAACGTGCTGACCGACAGTTACCTGCGCGCCGGCGGCTTCGTCAACGACAGGCTGGGCCTGCAATTCCAGGCCAATACCGTGATCGGCGATTCGTCGCGCGCGCATTCGGACACCGAAGTCGAAAACGTGGCGCTGGATGCGCACTGGTTCGTCACCGACACCGCCGACATCAAGGCCGGCATACAATATTACAACACCGATACCGAGCTACCGGGCAGCCTGTCGCCCCAAGCCTACCGGCAGGACCGCTTCCAATCGCAACGTCCTTACGACAAATTCCAGGGCGATACCGTGAAGGGCCATTTGATTTATAATCAGGATTTCAACTTTTTCGGCAACGCTGCCGAATTCAACTGGACCAATTTCGCCCATACCAGCGACCGGGAGTTCACCGTCGGCTGCCAGCTCAATGCGGCCGCCACCTCATGTAATCTCGATCCGTCCCTAACCTCCAACGGCACGCAAACCAGTCCGCGCAGCTTCACCGTTTACGGCACCGAACCGCGCCTTACCGTGGCCGGCAAAACCGGCTGGCTGGACCACAAGTTCACGTTGGGCGGCCGTTACGTCAGCGAAAGCGTCGACCAGGGCGTCGACCGGTACCGACTGAACGGCAGCTCCGTCACCGCGCAGAACTTCCATTTCGGCACCGACGCGTTCGCCCTTTACGCCAGCGACACGCTGAGCGTATGGAAAGAAAGGCTCAGCATCACGCCGGGATTGCGCTCTGAATGGATCGAGCAATCCAGCAACAACCGGTTGAACGGCGTAGCGCTCAATAGCAGCGGCAACGAATTGCTGCCCGGCGTCGATGTCGGCATCAAGCTGTGGCCGGATAAAGTATTCCTATTCGGTAACGTGCATAAATCGCTACAGCCGGTGCAATTCACCCAAATTACACTGGGCGGCGATACCGGCGTGGAAAAAGCCTGGAACTATGAAGCCGGTTTACGCGTATCGCCGCTTTCGGAACTCGACGCGACGGTCAGCTATTTCCGTTTCGATTTCGACAATCAAATCGTCGGCGTCGTCGAAAACGGCACCACCCTGTTCCGCAACCTCGGCCAAGCCATGCATCAAGGTTACGAAACCGAACTGGATTGGCGCCCGAGCTTCCTGTCCGGCCTCGACCTCAAGGCAGGCTACACCTTTGTCGACACCGAGCAGTTGAACAACCTGTTCAGCGGCGCCACGCAAGTCGCGTTTAAAAATAAAGAAGTACCGTTCAGCTCGCACCATCAAATCAGCCTGCAAGGCAATTACCGGATCAATACGTTTAATTTCAACGTCAACGGCTCGTACCTCAGCGCCGCCTTTACCGACGCGGCCAACACCGTGCTGGAAAACGCCGTCGGCGACCGGGGCAAAATACCGGGCTATTGGCTGTGGAATGCCCAAATCACCAAGGACTTTCGCGTAAATAAAACCAATCTGCGGCTCGGCCTTGGCGGCAACAACCTGTTCAACCAGGACTACTACTTCCGCGGAGTCGACACCAGCCTGGGCAGAATGCCGGGGCCGGGACGCTCGGTCATGCTCAGCGTACAAATGGATATATAAGGAAAAAAATCATGTCTACTCAAGAATTAATTCTACTGGCCCACGTCTCGACCGAATCGGTCAACGACGGCTTTCTACCGGCGGCCCGCCGCCTCGGCCTATCGCCGGTGCTATTGACCGACCAGGCCGAAGCGCACCGCCAGCACTTTAGCCAAGGCGGGCTGCCTGCCTATCCGGAAACCATCATCGCCTGCGACGTATTCAATCCGCTCGCGGTCATTGAAGCGATAAACCGGCGCGGACAAAAACCGGCGGCGATTTTCTCGAACAGCGATCATTTGCAAACCAGTACCGCGATTGCCGCCGATTATTTCAATCTACCCGGCAAGGACTGGCATGTAACTTACCGCGCCAAAAACAAGGCTGAGATGCGCGCTTACCTGCGCGAACACAACATTCAACCCATCCGCTACGCGGTCGCATCGGAACCGGAAAGCCTAACCAAGGCCGCGGCCGACGTAGGTTTTCCGTGCGTGGTCAAACCGCGCGAAGGCGTCGCCAGCCAGGAAGTGGCTCTGGCGCGCGATTACGCTGAACTCGCGGCCCATTGCCTATCGGTTTGGCAAGCGCGCCCCGGCCAAGTCATGTTACTGGAGGAATATATCGAAGGGCCTCTGTGTACCTTGGAAACATTGGGCGACGGCCAAGGACTGCGCGCCCTGGGCGGATTTCATGTCCGGCTGTCCGCTCCGCCGCACTTTGTCGAGCTGGAAGCCGATTGGAGCAGCGAATTGGCGCAGCAGCAGGATGTACTGGACCGGATCGTCCGTTTCGGCGTCGGCTTCGGCGCCTGCCATACCGAGTTTGTATTGGCCGAACAAGGACCGCGCCTGATCGAAATCAATTACCGCAGCATCGGCGACCGGCGCGATTTCCTGCTGGAGCAAACCTTGGGCATTCCGCTGTTCGAAACCGTGCTGCGGCTGCACTTGGGCGAGCCTCTGTCCGCGTTGCCGTTATCGCCGCGCGCAGCCGCGATCCGCTACCTAACGCCCGCTACGGACGGCCGGATCGTCAGCGCGCCGGCATCGTTCATGCGCAGTGAAGCCGCAGCCGACATCGGGCTGCGCGTGTTGCGCCAAGCCGGCGACACGATTGCAATCACCCATTCCAATAAGGACTATCTGGGCGTATTGACCGGCGTAGGCACCGACGCGGATGCGGTGCATCAAGCCCTGGCGCAAGCCCGGGCAGGCTTGGCCTGGGAGATACGTTCATGAGCGTACAACAGGAATTTGCCGGTACCGCGAATAAAAACCAGCGCGATTATATCTGCCGGCGCGTTGTCGATGCGCTGCTGCGGGAAAACGTGCTAGACATTCTAAGCCGGGGGAAAGTCATTTTTGCCGAGGACGCGCAATTGCCCGATCCGCCGGTGCAGCCCAGCCATTGGTTGGCCGTCGATCATTTGGCCGACGGTTGCCTGTGGATTCCGCTCCGGCCTTGCACTTTCATGCAGGAATGGTCGTTGCACGATCTACCGTTAATATGGCAAAGCAGCGACGGCAACTATCGGCTGGACGATATAACCGCCATTCTTAAACTATTCCGCAAGGGTTTGGATCACGACTTAGCAACCGACTTTGAAAGCTACACACAGGAATGTCTCGCCGCGATCGAACACGGCGCCCTGTGCGCAAAAGAGCAGATGCGCTATTTTGCCGAAGCGCAAGTTAATGGCCAAGGCGCCCATTTCAGCCCGCACTGGCAACAGCGGCAGTTGCACTATGAACGGCTGGCCGCGTTTCTTGACCATCCGTTATATCCGACCGCGCGCGCAAAATTGGGACTGGCTGCGGACCAACTCGCTTTATACGCGCCGGAATTCCAACGCCCTTTTCAATTGCGCTGGCTGGCGGTGGACAAAACTATTCATTTCGGGCCGGAAGCCGGGACAAGCCTGCAACAATGCTGTCCCAGCTTTGCAGACGTCGGACTCGACGCCGGCTTGAGCGGCAGCCATGCGTTGTTGCCGGTCCATCCCTTGTTTACGCAAGAAATGTTAGATGCGCTGGCCGAAACGCACGGATTGCAAGGCAAACTGCTGCTGGCGCCCAAAACCCACCTGGACGTGCTGCCCACCTTGTCGGTGCGCACCTTGGCAATACAAGCCATGCCGGGGCTGCACATCAAACTGCCGATGGCGATTCGCACCTTGGGCGGCAAAAACATACGCACGATCAAGCCCAGCACCATCGCCGACGGCCATGCCGTGCAAAGCCTGCTGGGCCGTATAACGGCTCAGGACGCGGACATCTCCGGCCGCTTGCTGCTGACCGATGAAAGCGCCGGCGCGCATGTCAACCACCTGCCGGAGCTGGGCTATATTTTGCGCCGCTATCCGGCCGGACTGGAACAGAGCACCGTAGTGCCGGTCGCTGGCCTGCTCGCACCAACGCCGCAAGGTTTATCGGTGGCCGAGGAACTGGCGCAACATTTCTTTGCCGGCCGGCTGGAGGATTTTCTCGACGCTTATCTGGAGACTACATTACGCCTGCACTTGGTTTTGTGGTTACGCTACGGCATCGCACTGGAATCCAACCAGCAAAATACCATGCTGGTGCTCGGCACCGGAACGCCGGTCTTACGCCTGCTGCTAAAAGATAACGACGCGCCGCGCATTCACGGCGCCCGCCTTGCCGCGCGTTGGCCGGCGCTCGCGGCGTTTGTCGACGACTTGCAGGACCGCCGCATCGTGGTAGGCGATGAATTGCCGCTGGCGCAGATGTTCACCACCATCACCCTACAGCTCAATATTGCCGTGCTGATCGAAGGCTTGGCGAATATCGGTCATTTGAACCGCCGGCAACTCTACGGCTGTGTGCGCAATAAGATAGCGGCAGTGCTCACGGAACTCGCTATGCAAGGAGAAAATATCACCCTCGCTCGCCGCATCCTGCTCGAAGACGAGCGGCAATACGTCAAATACCTGCTGACCGCGGCCAGCCTGAAACCCAAAGCCGCAACCGGAGCCAGCGACGTGAATAAGTTTTACGGCAAGACCGGGCCGAACTTTCTGAGGGTGATCGCGTGACTATCGCCCAGCGCCGCATCGTAACAACCGTGATGTTTTGCCATTTTATCGCGTCCTTCGCCGCTCTCGGCATGCCGCCGTTCTTTGCGTTGATACTCAGCGAGTCGCTGCACAACAGCAACGCTTACCTGGCCGGCTGGTTTTACGTCGTGCCGACATTTTTCACCGCGCTAGCCAGCCCCTGGTGGGGTGCGTTTGCCGACCGCATCGGCAAAAAAGTGTCATTGTTGCGCGCGCAACTGGGATTATCGGCCAGTTTCCTGCTGGCCGGTTACAGCAACAGCACCGGACTGTTCTTTCTGGCTTTAGCCTTGCAGGGAATACTGGGCGGCACTTTCGCCGCGTCCAATGCTTATTTGGCGACCTTGTCCAGCGGTCCGGCCTTGACCCGCAACCTGACCCTGATGCAAGGCTCGGCGCGCGCCGCGCTGGTGGTCGCACCTGCCGTGCTCGGCCTGTTCGCGGCTTCGGTTTCGCCGATTAAGCTTTACCGCTACCTGGCCCTGCTGCCGCTGGCCGCGGCCTTGTTGCTGTGGCTGCTGCCGGAACCCTCGAAAACCGCAGACAACGGCAAGCCGTCGAAAAACACCTGCGCAAGCCTCCCATTACTGTCGGCAAACAGCGTTTACCTGCTGCAATTCGCGTTCGTGTTCGCGACCGTCGCCACCTACCCGTATTTCATCCCTTATGCCCAAGGGTTGGCATCGGTTACGGTCGAACTGGCCGGTCTGCTGTTCGGCCTGCCCAACCTGCTTTATCTGGTTACGGCCGGCATCTTAACCCGTGCTTTCGGGCAACAAGCGTCGCCGGCCGCTTTGGCATGGCTGTTCGCGTTAGTCGCCGCTTCGCTGTTCGCTCAGGCCGGAACGCAAAGCCTGGCCGGGTTGATCCTGTGGCGGGCGTTGATGGGCCTGGCAATGACCGGCTGCTTTATTGCGCTGCATGCGCTGGTCGCGGCGCTGGTGCACGAAAGCAACGCCGGCCGCACTTTCGGCCGTCTGGAAAGCGGCTCTAAATGGGGTGCTGTCGCCGCCGGCCTCGCTGCCGGCGTCATAGTCGAAGGTTTCGGCCCGCACACACCTTTTTTACTCGGCGCCGGAATTATGACCGTGGCCGCCGTTTGGTTGGCAATTGCAAACTTTTGCCGCCGCTGTATCGAAAATACCTGACCTTTTGGAGATAAATCATGAGACAACAAGCACTGCAAACTTACTACCAAGCCTGTTCCGCCGAGGATCAAGCCGGCCAGCGCAGCCTGGAGACATTGCTCAATTGCTATTGCCGGGAAGTCGCGGCTCCCGCCGGGCAAATCGGTATCGGCCCGCTGTTCGGCCAGAACGACTGGCCGCTGGCCTTAAGGACGGCGCTGGGCCAAAGCGGCGGAAAAGCCATGCATATCCTGCTACCGCAAAGCGGGGAACGGCTTTTAGTGGCGGTCGACCAGGCTTCGCCTACCGGCAATTACCGCTACCGCTCGCCTTTTTACCACAAATTGCCGGGACGACCCTGGGCGCCGCTGGATTGGCAGACCTTGGCCACGCTGCTGTTGCGCGACCTGGCTAGCCAAAACGGCGTGCCGTTCAATCGGGAGTTGCTGGAACAAATCCGCGACAGTGTTGCGGTAACCACGGCCATTCTCGCCGCGCCGCAAGCGGCGGCGCCTCGCGAAGCCGTGGCTGCCTACCTGGATTCCGAGCAGTCCCTGGCGTTCGGCCATCCGTTCCACCCGGCCCCGAAAAGCCGGCAGGGCTTTTCGGCTGCCGATCTGGGGCGCTACGCTCCCGAGCTGGGCGCCAATTTCCCGCTGCATTATTTCGCGGTACGCCGCGAACACTGGCTGCAACAATCGCTGCTGCCGCAATCCACCGACGCCCTGCTGGCCGAGCAAGCACCGGAAGGTTTAAGCGTGGACGACGATTTCGCGCTATTGCCTACGCATCCTTGGCAAGCGCGCCATTTGCTGTCCCAGCCGGCGGTACGGACGGCGCTTGAACAAGACCGGCTTCGCGACTTGGGCCAGCAAGGCCCCGAATATTTCGCCACGTCGTCGATACGGACCCTGTTCCATCCGGACAATCCTTATTTCTACAAATGTTCGCTGCATGTGCGCATCACCAATTGCGTGCGCAAAAATGCGATTTACGAGCTGGAAGGAGCTTTGCAGGTCACCCGCGTGATGCGGACCATCGGCCCGCGCCTGGCCGCGCAATTCCCTAACCTAAGAATATTGGAGGAACCGGCTTATGCGTCGGTACGTCTGGGCGATAATGAAACCCAGGCCGAACGCGAAGCAACCGAAGGCTTCGGCCTGATTCTGCGTCAAGGCTTGGCCCCGGCCGACACGCGCGGAACCACGCCGTTACTGGCAGGCTCATTGTTCGGCAATCATAGCCGGGGACAGACGCGGCTGGCGGAAATTATCGGCAGGCTGGCGCAAAAACAGGCTGCGCCGTGGGACGCGGTAGCCGAGGACTGGTTCCGCGCCTATGTCGAACAATTGCTGCCGCCGGTGCTGTATTGCTTCTTCAATCACGCCATCGTGTTCGAACCGCATTTGCAGAACGTGCTGATCGGCCTGAGCAACGACTGGCCCAGCCACGTCTGGCTGCGTGATTTCGAAGGCGTCAAATTGGTTAAAGAACGCTTTAACGCGGTTCCGCTCGACGGCGTCGATGCAAGAGTGAAACAAGCGCTGTTTTATAGCGAGGAACAAGGTTGGAACCGCATCGCCTATTGCTTGCTGGTCAACAACTTCTGCGAAGCCGTCGCACAATTGAGCACCTTGCGCCCGTCGCTGGAACCGGGCTTGTGGCGTATCGTCGGCCACCGGTTGCGCCATTACCTGATACAGCACGGCAACCCGAACGCGGCGCGGCACATCAACGCGCTGCTGTCCGGTGCGCCGTTCCCCGCCAAAGCCAACCTGATCAACCGTTTTCATAAACGGCCGGACCGCGAATCCACCTATATTCCATTGTCCAGCCCGTTGGCCTACCTGGGAGAGTTTTAGCATGACGCTATCGTTAACCCGAGTGGCGGAGACCGCCCTGCTCGCTTGTGGCGATGAGCCGCTATGCGCCTATATCTATGATTTGGACGCATTGGCTAAGCACGCCGCCGCTTTGGCCGCGTCGTTGCCGGACAATTGCGAGCTTTTTTATGCGGTCAAGGCGAATTCCGACCTGCCGATCCTGCAAACCCTGGCGCCGCATGTGCGCGGTTTCGAGGTCGCATCCGGCGGCGAACTGGACTGGATACGCCGCCATTTTCCCGATGCGCCGGTCATTTTCGGCGGGCCCGGCAAGCTGGACAGCGAACTGGCCGCCGCGCTGGAGTCCGGCGTGGAATTGCTGCACGTTGAAAGCCTGCTGGAGCTGCGTCGGCTCGCTTGGCTGGCCCGGAGCATGAACAAGCAAGCCGATGTGCTGCTGCGCATCAACCTGGCATTGGACGGCGTGCCGGCCACCACCCTGACCATGGGCGGGCGGGCCACCCCGTTCGGCATCGATGCCGGCCGGTTGCCGGAGTGCCTGACATGGCTGGCGCGACACCCGGAAATCCGTTTACACGGCTTCCACTTCCACCTGATGTCCCATCAATTGGACGCCGGCGCCCATCTGGCTTTGCTTAGACAATACTTCCGCCAGACTCGGCAATGGCAAGAGCAATTCGGGCTTACTATTAACCGCCTGAACGTCGGCGGCGGCATCGGCATCAATTACCGCGAACCCGGCCGACAATTCGACTGGAACGCATTCAGCAACGGGCTTGCGGTCTTGGTGGAAAGCGAAAATATGCAGGATTGGCGTATCCGCTTCGAACCGGGCCGTTACCTGACCGCGGCCTGCGGCTATTATGCGATGCAGGTGCTGGACATCAAGCAATGCTTCGGGCGCTATTTCGCGGTCGGCCGCGGCGGCACCCACCATTTCCGCACGCCTTACGCCCAAGGCCACAGCCATCCTTTTTTCATAGTGCCTCGCGAACATTGGCCTTATCCGTTCCCGCGCCCCGGCGTGGAACAGGCCGAGATCACCGTGGTCGGCCAACTCTGCACGCCCAAGGATGTCTTAGCCGTTAACGCGCCGGTGGAACGGCTGCGGGTCGGCGACTTGCTGGTGTTCAGCTATGCCGGCGCCTACGCTTGGCATATCTCCCATCACGATTTCCTGCGCCATCCGCATCCCCGGCACATCTACTTAGACCCACAGGAGCCGGTTCATGCTGCAAACCAATAAACTGAAACAAGCCCTGCGTAACGGCGAAACGGTCTACGGGCTGCTGAATTCGGTACCGGCGCCGTTGCTGGTGGAAATGCTGGGTTATGCCGGGTACGACTTTGTGATTCTGGACCTGGAACATGTGAACACCAATCCGGAAACCCTGGAGAACATGATCCGGGCCGCCGAATGCGCCGGACTTACCGCCTTGGTGCGCGTGCCCGGCGTGGACGCAGCGATGATTCTGCGCGCGCTCGACAGCGGCGCCCAAGGCATCGTCGTCGCTCATCTGCAAAGCCGCGCCGAAGCGATCGCTGCCGTCCATGCCAGCCGCTACCACCCGCTCGGCCAACGCGGCATCAGCGGCGGCCGCACCACCGGTTTCGGCCGCCTGGACCTGTCGAGCTATTTCGAGCTTGCCAACGCCGAGCTATTGGTCGCGGTCATGATCGAGGATAAGGCCGGCGTGGAGAATATCGACGAGATCGTCTCCGTTCCAGGCGTCGATCTGGTGCTGGAAGGCGCAATCGACCTGTCCCAATCCTACGGCGTACCGGGCCAGGCTCAACATCCCGACGTGCAGGCCGCGGTCCTGCGCATTGCCAACGCCTGCCAAAAACACGCCGTGCCGTTTTGCGCCTTGCCGCGCCTGCCGGAGCAATGTGAATATTGGCGGCAACGCGGCGTCCATGCATTCCTGCTCGGCGATGACCGGGGCGTTGCTTTTCGAGCGTTTAAAGCCAACCTGCAACACTGGAAAAACCCGCTTGAGAGCCCCCCTTCCGATTAAAGCCGTGCTAACCGTGAGCGATGGGTTTATCGGTAAACAGATAATCTTTCAATTCGTGGTCGAACTTCGGATCCTGCCGCCGAATCCATTCGAGTATCATTGCCGCATGTTCTTTTTCTTCATCGCGGTTATGCGCCAGAATGGCTTTTAACTCAGGGTTCTTGCAGGCATCGACTCGCTGGTTATAAAAATCGACCGCTTCCAGCTCCTCTCTAAGCGAAATTATCGCTCTGTGCATATCTCGGGTTTCATCGCTCAGTTCATGAGTGGGTTCTTGGTAACTATCGCCTGCCATCGTTTTTCCTCCAAAAGATAGGTCTATTTATGTATCTGTTGTTCTTCAATGCTTGCCGGGCTCCAGTTTAACACCGCGACGTTCGTAAGTGATGTAAGCTTGAATCGCCACCATTTTCGGATCGTCGGCCGCCAGCGGCTGGCCTTCCAGCGGATTGCGCAGGCACCAGTTAATCATTTCCCACACCGGTATCACCTTGCCGATCTGCTTCTGGAATTTGGGATAGGTTTCAGGGTGGGTATTGGCGGCGTTGGGATGGCATTGCGCACAGGCGACGCCGTTACTGCCCAGGGTCGGACTGGTCCATAACTCCCGGCCTTGCTTAACGCTAGCCATGAACTGCTGCTGCCAGCGTTGCTCGTCGGCGCCGGTGAACTCGTCGGCCTGGGTCGCATTAAGGCTTAGCGTAAAACCAAGCACGGCAATAGTTGTAATGATGTAGTTAATTCTGGCCATTTCGTTGCTCCTTTTCCGGATTAATTAATAGTGTCGTTGCGGATTAATCCGCGCTTTTTCGTCTTGAAAATCCTTATCCTCCGGATGTTTCCTGATCTTATCGAAACGCACCACCCGATCGGTGTTGTTGTACAGGGAAAAGTTCAGATCGACGTTGCCGCTGGCGACATTGATGAACTGCCAACCGGTGGCATCGCGCTCGAAGAACGGATCGGCGCGGTTCATAGGTACGGTCAGTTTCGGCAAATATTGCTCGGCCTGCGCGTAACTGGCCGGATAAGGCCACGGCCAGGCGGTTGCCATCACCGAGTTAAAGCTGATGTTACCGATCTGGTTATATTGAATTTGGTGCACATGGCCGTAAATCACCGAGACTTTCTGGAACGGTTTCAACAACGCCTGAATTTGCTCGGCGTCTTCAGTCCAGAAATTCCAGCCTTTATAGATTTTTTGCAGCGGCGAGTGCGAAAACACCACAATCGGCGTGGTCTTGGCGACTTTGGCCAGGTCGGCTTTCAACCACTTGCGTTGTTCATCGCCAACCATGAACGGCGAGCCGTTGGGATTGTCGAGACCGGCCATTTCCAGCATGCGCTGTTCGTTGGTCGGCCAACGTTTATAAGTCCAGTCGCCGTAGGTGCGGATGCTGTTCAGCACGATGAAATGCACGCCTTTATGATCGAAGCTGTAATATTGCGGGCCGAACAATTTTTCCCAATGAGCGCCGAGGTCGAGGTAATAATCATGCTCGCCCATCACGTAATGCACCTTGTGACTCAATGCCGACATGATTTCCGCGCCGTGATCCAATTCGGCCTGCGTGCCCAATTGGGCCAGATCGCCGCCGAACATCACGAAATCCGGTTTGGGAGTCAGCAGATTGGTTTCGGCCACGGCCCGGATCAAACCCCGGTCCCAGTTTCTAACGAAACGGTTGCCTTTGATGTGCTGGATATGAGCGTCGGAAATATAGGCAAAGCTAAAGTTTTGACTCGGTTCGGCAAAAGCCAACTCGACCAGGCTGATCGGCAACGTGCTGCCCAATGCCAAAGCGCCGCCGGTTTTTAAAAAATTACGGCGACTGCGATTGATGTTATTCATGACTGCCTCCTGTTTTCGCGCCGTTTTTGGCATATTGGTCACTGGTCAGCGCTTCCAAAAACGCCACCAGCTCGTCAATTTGGACATCGGTCAAATTCAAAGGCCTGATGCCGCCGCTAAGAAAAGCGGTCGCCTGGGCATCGGCCGGCGTGACGCCGCCGTTGTTGTAATGATTCACCACCTCTTTCAAGGTCTTCAGGCTGCCGTCGTGCATGTAAGGCGCGGTCAAGGCAATATTGCGCAGGGTTGGGGTTTTGAAGGCCCCAATATCGTTAAAACTGTCATTAATGGCAAAGCGCCCCAATTCGGAGGATTTCTTATCGGTCAATACGATCTTATCGACATCGCCCCCCCGTATTTTGGCTTCGAAAAACGCCTGCGTCAGCCGGGGCAGATCTTGCTGAACGGCGTTAATGCCGATACCGATATTATGAAAGCGGTTATCGGTGAATAAGGCATGATCCTGCTCAATGGTATGACAAGAAACACAGCGCCCCTGCCCAAGGAATAATTGAAAACCGCGCTGCTGCTGTTCGGTCAGGGCCGTCTTGTCGCCTGTGAAGTAATAACGGTCGAATGCCGAATTACCGGCAACAATGCTGCGCTCGAAACTGGCGATGGCCTTGGCGACATGATCCATGGTCAGTTGCGGCCCTCCGACTTTGAACACCTCGGTAAATGCCGCTTTGTAGTCGGGATCTTCGCGGACGATATCCAGTATCGGCTGATGATTGGGCAAACCGGCTTCGACCGGATTAACGAAGGGCTGTTTGGACTGGCGTTCCAGATCCGGCTCGCGGCCGTCCCAGAATTGCGATTTGAAAAAAGCCGCGTTGATTACGGTCGGTGCGTTTCGGGTACCGGTCAGACCGTGATGGCCGGCGGATACCGGCAAATTATCGGTAAAACCCTTACTCGCATCATGGCACGTGGCGCAACTGATAGTGCCGTCGACAGAAAAACGTTTGTCGTGAAACAACTTGTCGCCCAACGCGATTTTGGCCGGCGTTTGCGGATTGTCGACCGGCACGGAAAGCGGTGGAAGACCCAGCAGGTTGCCGCCACCGCTAGTACTGGATACCGGAACCGGAACGGGACTCGGGTTGGATTGCTGGCTGTAGACTGCCTGGCTGCAACCGAACACGGCTGCACCGAGCGTCAGTAAAAACAAATCGCGCATACTACCCCCTTATGTGTCTTTTTTAATAATGACAACCGAACTAGGCCCAAAGTCTGCGGCAACTAAACTTTTGAGTCAATACATCTCGCCATTGCGTTAGCAACAAGCAGGAGTACGGTTTTGTAGCCCGAAGCATGGTTGACCTCTTGCAACAAAACTCATACCTAAATTTAAGGCAGTGCCATAGCCCGATCATCAGCGAAGTATGCCGTTTAATTAACGCCGGGGCGTCTATTTAAGCGCATTCCTTTACATCTCTTTGCTAAGTTAACAAAAACGAACAACAACTGTTGACCTGACAAATGATAATCATTATCATCTACATCAAAGTAACTTGACTTGTTTCATTATGGAAAACAATTGGGTAAACATAGCAATCTCAGTAAATGCCTTAGCATCGCTCATTGAAAGTGAATGCATTCATGCTGTGGATTTCAAGTGTCTGGATATTGATTCGAAAAAAACGGTCTGGAAATTATTTCTAGCCGCAGTGAAATTAACAAAAAAAGAATAACTCTGAACATCAGGAGAAACATATGTCTGAAAAAGATCAGCAAGAAGTTTTATTGATGGCGATTGAATATTTAAAAACTCAATATGAATCTCTGCAAAACCCGTGTATTGCCCTGCTTATTTCCCGGTATTACCGCTTACTTACAAACTTTAATGTGGTCAAAAGTAAAAAGGAAAAGTACGACAAATATTCAAAATCATGGCTTAGCTGTCATATCAACAGCTCAAGGCATTCAGAAAAAATGCAAAATCAACTTAACGATTTTATTCAACCTCATGAACTCAACGGATAAAGGAAAAACATGGGACATAACGCGGACAGCGAAGGCGTCCAGCATGCCGTTTGAAGCGTCAGATTAGATTAATTCCAACCCCATAAAAATAGCCAGCCATCGCCGTTTGTGTGACCAGCCAGCCAATAACAAGCTATATACACAATAAGCGAGATATTTATGAAAAATCACAAAAACCGGCCGTTGATGTTGGCTATCGCGGCATTATTAAACGCATCGCATACCGAAGGCGCCGAGATCGGCAAATCGGTTCTTCCTGAAGTTAAAGTGAAAGCCGCTGCCGAAAAAGAACCCGCCTACAAAGCGGATACGTCCAGCACCGGGCTTAAGTTCGAGGCCGAGCTCCGCGACATTCCGCAATCGGTCAGCGTCGTCAAGGAAGAACTGGTCAAATCGCAAAACGCATTCAATTTGCGCGATGCGCTGAAGAACGTCAGCGGGCTGACCATTGCCGCCGGCGAAGGCGGACGCACCGGCGATTCGATTACGTTGCGCGGGTTTGCCGCCAACTCCGACACCTATCTCGACGGCGTCAAAGAAAACGGCCAGTACGCTCGCGACACGTTTTTCCTGGACCGCGTCGAAGTATTGAAAGGCGCGTCGTCGGTCCTGTTCGGGCGTGGCTCGACCGGTGGCGTGATCAATCCGGTTGCGAAAAAGCCGATCATGGGCAAATCATTCGCCAACGCCGATTTCACTTACGGCAACTACGACTTCAAACGCACCACATTGGATGCCGGAACAAAATTGACCGACAACATAGCCGTGCGGCTCAATGCGCTATACCAGGATGCCGACTCGTTCCGCGATTACAATTACACCAACCGATGGGGCGTCGCGCCGTCGATAAAATTCGACATTACCAAGGATACCGACCTGACCCTGATGCTGTTGCACCAGGAAGAAGACAGCGTATTCGACTACGGCGTGCCGATGATCGGCGGAAAACCCGCCAATGTGCCCGTCAATCAATTCTACGGTTTCAAGGACGACCTCCTGCAAACTTACGATACCTCGGTCGCGACCGCGATTTTCAACCATCGCTTTAACTCGGAATTTTCAGTGCGCAACACCTCCCGGTACGGCAATTACGACCGCAACTACCGCACATTGTTGTTTTCCGGAGGCGCCACCGGTACCGGAGCCGCGGCAACGATAGCGCGAACCCAGGCGCTACGCGCAAGTCCGCAAGAAAATTATTACAACCAGACCGATTTCACCTTCAAGAAACCGCTATTCGGCTTTAATAACACCTTGCTATTCGGCGCGGAAGTCGGCTGGGAAGATTATACTTTCAAATCCAAAGACTCGACCGGCGTCACCCGGGTTTCCGTTTACAACCCGGTAGGAACGCCAACCGTGGGCTTGGGACGCGCCAATGATTTTTCGGGCGTATTGACGACGAACAGGAATACAAAAACCAATACCGTGGCCGGTTACGTGCTCGACCAGTTTGAGATTACGCCGCAATGGAAACTGCTTGCCGGCGGACGTTACGATGTCTTCCAGGCAAAACAGGATGACTTTCTTCTTAACACCAACGATTTCGAGCGCACCGATCACCAATGGAATCCGCGGGCGGGACTGGTTTGGCAACCGAAAAACTGGCAGTCCTATTATTTCAGCTACGGCACCTCATTCAACCCTTCCGCGGAAACTTTTACGCTCGCCACCAATACCGCCAACCTGAAACCGGAGCAGAACCAAAATCTGGAAGTCGGCGCGAAAATCGATCTTTTTGACGGACGGCTCAGTGCGACAGGTGCGTTATTCCGTCTGGAAAAAACCAATGCGCGAACCACCGATCCTACCGATCCGACCCGCAATATCCTGTCCGGCGAACAAAGAACCGACGGCTTTGAATTGGGCTTAGCCGGAGAACTATTGCCCAACTGGAACCTTTCGGCAACCTATGCTTACCTCGACGCCGAAGTCACCAAATCGACGACCTTTGCAACAGGCACGGTAAGCGGGCTATCGAAATCGCTCCAAGGCAAAAACTCGGTGAACGTTCCTGAAAACAGCGGCGTCGTCTGGACCAGCTACAACATCACGCCGGAATGGGAAGTCGGCGGCGGGGTATTCATGTCCGGCTCGCGATTCACCGACGCGGTTAATGAAGTGACGCTACCCGGTTACGCCCGCCTCGACGCGACAGTGGCTTATCACCATAAGCACTTCGATATCCAGGCCAATGCGTTCAACCTGCTGGACAAGGTCTATTACGAATCAGGGCAAACCAATACGGCCTTGCCCGGAGTGCCGCTTTCAGGACAGCTGACCTTACGGGTGAAATATTAAATTCAATACAAATAAGGCCTTCCAGGTTTTACGACTGCCAGGGATGGCGGCCGAGACGGCTCCCGGCAGTTCTCGGCATTTCCGCCATCCATGGCGGTCAGAAGTGTCGCAATCGGTCGGGAACCGATGCGGCCGACTGCCACGGATGGCGGCCGAGACGGCTCCCGGCAGTTCTCGGCATTGCCTCCAGCCATCGCGGTCAGAAGTGCTGGAGCCGCCGGGAGCGGCTCCAGTAAAAACCTGGAAGGTCTGGCGGTCATATTTCCGACAACTTATAAATACGCCTCAGCGTCATCCGGTTCTATTTTTGACTGCTGAGTAGTTATTGCAATTACATCATCGATAGAGGCTGAACATGCTACTTGCCATTGAAAATATATTAACCCGGGAAGAGCTCGCCGGTGTGCGTGACTTATTCGCAAAAGCACGCTTCGTGGACGGCCGGGTTACCGCGGGCGAGCTGGCTGCGAAAGTCAAAAACAATCTACAGTTGCCCGCCAATGCAGAGGAAACGCAAGTGCTGACCGACATCGTTCATGATGCCTTACACTGCAATCCGCTATTCGTTTCCGCCGCGTTGCCGAAAGTAGTCTGCCCTCCCTTGTTTAACCGCTATGTGCCGGGCATGGATTTCGGCATCCATGTCGACAATGCGATTCGCGTCGGTGCGACGACCTTTCGCACCGACGTATCGGGAACGCTGTTTTTGTCGGAACCGGAAGAATATGACGGCGGGGAATTGATCATCGAAGACACTTACGGCGTACAACAAATCAAGCTGCCTGCCGGGAGCCTGGTGCTTTATCCGTCGAGCAGCCTGCATCGGGTGGAGCCCGTTACCGCCGGCCACCGCGATGTCGCGGTGTTCTGGGTACAAAGCATGATTCGCGACGTCGCCCAGCGTAGCTTGCTGTTTCAACTGGACGCCGGCATCCAAAGTTTACGCGCCCGCGCGCCCGAAAGCCCGGAAATTACCCCGCTGGTCGCGACTTACCATAACCTGTTGCGCATGTGGGCAGACATTTAACAATAAAGGAGATCATCGTAATGACGAATGCACAAAGCCCGGAATTGTCAATCCGGCAACCTAAACGTATCCACTGGCTCAAATGGCTGCGCCGTACCCATGCCTGGGTCGGACTGTGGGGAGCCGCGTTGGGGCTGTTATTCGGCATTAGCGGAATTTTGCTGAACCACCGGATGATAATGAAAATTCCGGCAGTAAAAATGGAACAGTCGCAAATTGAGTTGGCTTTGCCTACGCCGCGTCCAGCCGATGCCAAAGCCCTGGCAAGCTGGGTGCAGGCGCAACTAAACATCGGCCGGGAAGCCGCTAAAATTTCCACCGAACCCCCAAAAACCGTGACTTGGTTCGGCCAAGCCATCCAGCAGCCGGGCCAATGGCGGGTGGATTTTCACAGCCCGCAACAATCGGTTAACGCCGAATATTGGGTGGGCAATACTTTTGTTTCGGTCAAACGCCAGGATGCCAACGTATTCGCCTTCATCACCCGGCTGCATAAAGGCGTCGGCATGGGAACAGCCTGGGTGCTGCTGGCCGATACGTTGGCCGGCGGCTTGGCGTTTCTTTCGCTGACCGGCCTTTTATTATGGACCAAGCTGCACGGTTCGCGTTTGACCATGGCCGGATTGGGGCTGACTTCGTTGGGACTGGCGGTATCTGTCGTATTGAACTCGCTATAGGCTGCGCAATGGCCACGAGGCACGAAAAGCCTTTTGCTAACCCAATTTAGTCATTGGCGCGCACGGCGCGCCCTACGGCTAACGGACTTGATTGTTTTCCGTGCGCTATTTCTCCAACTTCCGCCCCCCTTGCCTGATTTTCTCGTTTGACTATCTACTGACGTTGCACTGTCCACGAAAAGCACGAAATCCACGAAAAAACAAAGCTGTATGTTTCCAGATTCGTTGTAATGCCAAGTATTCATCATCTAGCCATCGACTACGCTTTATTTATGGTGCGAATAGATAAAACATCAGTTATTTAAAATTTTTTATCTCTCAGGTGAGGATTTTTTGCGTCTGAAACGTCTTATAGATGAAGCCTGGAATTCGTTGGTTTTCCCCGAAATCAATTGCTAATCCGGGCTTCTGTCTTTCTTATTTTATATCAAGTACGGTAGATGATTATCCAGGGATGGACTTTTTAAGCTGATCGTGATGATTAAGACAAACAACCTGTTTATTATCCTGGCGCGGATTGAAGGCGCTTAATTCGGCTTTATACCCAAAGGGCATAAGTTTCGTTGAGCAGGCCAGCTGCTCAACTCAGCTTTATTAAAAAAGACGAACGCAAAAAATGAGGAAGGAGATATGGAATCGTTAAAACTGGTACAAAAAACCAAGAGTACAAGAAGTCCTGCAAAACCCGCTAAAAAGCACACTGTCAAAATCGATGACGATTTAATCGATTTATTTCCCCTGCCCCGATATTTCCAGGTGCATTTTCAGCATATTCATGAAAACGCCAGCGATCTTCACGATGAACTGACGCAACTTAAAGATTATGTGGCTAAAGTCGACGAAAAACTTGACCGTTTGACGGCCCTGTTGAGCCGTCTGCCCGAACACGCGCTTTAACGTCTTTATGTATTTATTCGACAGCAACAAAGACGGCGCGTTAACGTTCTTCAGCGATGTCGCGCTACCGGCTGCGCCTAAAGCACGCTCACTGTTTGACGCTTTAACAGGCGAAGAGAAGCCGCACTCAATCGGCAGTTTATTGTTGACTTTAGTCCTGTTGCTGCATTTATCGGCAGTTATCTGGATCAAGCAACCGGCTGCCCCTTTCACCAAGGCTCAACCGATGGCAATGGAAGTATCGCTGATTGCTGCGCCACACCGGCAGCCGGCAGCACCGGCCCCGGCTCCCGCGCAACCTAAACAGGAAGAAGCGAAAAAACAGCCCGATAAAAAACCGGTCAAAAAGAAGCCGCTTATCCGCAAACAAGCGGAACTGCCGAAACCGTCAGCCGTGGACGAGCCGATGCTGCCGGCGCCGTCGCTTGCCGAGTCCGTACCGGCTCCAGCTGCTCCCAGCCTTCCGAGCAGGCCCGCACCGGAAACCGTGCCCTTTACCGAAGCAAATTTCAGCGCCAATTACGGCTCCAACCCTAAACCCCAATATCCCGGCATTGCTTCCAGCCGAGGCTGGGAGGGCACCGTGCGGCTGCTGGTAAAAGTCTCCGCCGAAGGCGATAGCGAGGAAGTCACCGTACAACGCAGCAGCGGTCATGAAGTGCTTGACGAAGCCGCGATTGAAGCGGTCGAAAAATGGAAGTTTATTCCGGCCAAACGCGGCGAAACGCCGGTCTCGAGCACAGTCATCGTACCCATCGATTTTGTTTTGAATCACTAAAAAAGGAAACCTCATGCCCAATCATATTGCTCCGTCACTTATTATCGACGGTACCTTGTATACGCTGCTGGCCTTCTCGGTAGCGACCTGGACCGTGATACTTTTCAAATCCTGGCAGTTCACCAACAATAATTATCGCAACCGCCGTTTCAACCAGGCATTCTGGAACGCACCGGACTTGGCGCAAGCGGCATCAGTGCCAGCCAATACCGCGCTCGGCCCGCAAGCCCGCATTGCCCGCAGGGGCTTTGCCTGGCTGAACGAAAGCCGCCATAACAATGACAAGCAACTTAAATACATCGGCTCCCCGTCTGAATTGCTGGGACATTTACTACAGGTACAGATGCAGCAGGAGCAACACCGGATGGAAAGAGGTCTGACGCTGCTCGCCAGTATCGGCAGCACATCGCCGTTCGTCGGCCTGTTCGGCACCGTGCTGGGCATCATGCATGCGATGCACGAGATTACTGCCAGCGGTTCGACCAGCCTGGACGTCGTCGCCGGACCTATCGGCGACGCGCTGGTTGCGACCGCAATCGGCATTGCCGTGGCCGTGCCTGCGGTATTGGCGTACAACTTTTTCGTGCGCAGGGCCAAACAGCAACGTGCCGGTTTGGAAAACTTTGTGATTAGTTTTCTGCACGTCGCCTTAAATTCCAATGACAATACCGAGAATAAACATGGCTTTTAAACCGCAATCCGGAGACGAAGGCGCAATCAGCGACATCAACGTCACGCCGCTGGTCGACGTGATGCTGGTGCTGGTGATCATTTTGCTGGTGACCGCGCCGTTGCTGACCCAATCGGTGCATGTGACTTTGCCGAAAACCGCCGCAACCACGGCCGATACCAAAGACCAGCCGCTCCAGCTCGGCGTCGATGCGGAAGGGCTTATCACGCTGAACAAACAGCCTATCGCCGGCCTGACGGCATTGGAAACCGCTTTAAAAGACGAGCTGGCAAGAAATCCCGAAATCGGCCTGCATCTCTATGCCGATCAGGGCGTTGTCTATGCCAAGGTTGCCGAAACGATGGCGGCCGTTCAACATGCCGGCATTGCCAAAATAGCCTTTGTGACTATGGAGCAATAATTTGTTCGTCCGGTTTTATACCGCTACCGGGGTAAGGGCATGCCGCATAACGGAAGCTATTGCTCTGCCTGCCCATTTTAATCGGCGCAGTCCTATTGCCGACGGCAAGTTGCACAGCAACGCCGGAGTAACGCAATGGTTAAGCGCTTTTGCCGGCCCCACGCTAACTGAATTGATACAAGATCCGCTAAACCTTAACTATGACCAAAAAACCGCCACTGCGAGAGTGAGTTCAACCCGGGAGCAAGCGCGTTTGAACGGAGTTACAACACCATACAGCATAGAAAAACTTCTTATTCTTCGGCCTTGGTGGTGAAAACTAAAATTCGTTAACCGACAATCACCAGCCAGTCGGTCAGATAGGTCATCTTTATCGACAGGTTTTTACCCAAAACTTTCAGCATGTCGTCCGAACCCTGCAAATTGATCCGGCCGTTGATTTTGAGCCCGCGCAACGCATCGTCCTTGTAAACCACCAAACCGGTGCGATAGCGGCGAATCTGGTCGATTACGTTTTCCAGCGGTGCATTATCAAACACCACGAATCCTTTCACCCACGACGTACTCAGCCCCGAATCCATCAGCAACACTTCACCCAGCCCGGAATCGTCAGCCGACACGGATTCCCTGTCATGCAAAATCGACGACTGCCTCAAGCCCTTGCGGCCGCTCACTTCAACCCGTCCGGACACGACCTTGACTTCATCGTCGGCGCTCTTTTCATGCACGAAAAACCGGGTTCCCAAAACACGGGTCGTCGAATGCTCGGCCTGGACAATGAACGGACGATTGGGGTCGGGCTTGACTTCGAAGTAAACCTCGCCTTTCAATAATTCGACCCAACGTTGCGGGCCGTCCATGCTAACCGCTATAGAACTGTCGGTATTCAGCATAGCGGTGGAGCCGTCATCGAAATAGACGGTTTTGCGTTCGCCCACTCGGGTCGAATAATCGCTTTGTATCAGGATTCTCAGCTCGTTGCTAAACAGCAAGCCTAAGGCCAGACAAGCGGCCATCGCCAAAGGCAACTTGAAATGCGCGGCTGTTATTTTTTTACGCGGCGCTACGCGATGTGTTTGGGCGGTATCGCCAAGCGCTTGCAGCAGGTCGGCATCCCCCCACAATTTGCCGATTTCATTAAAGGTGTCGCGATGCGCATCGTCCTGGTTCAGCCATCGGATAAACGACGCTTTTTCCTCGCTGGTGACATTATCGGCTTGTAACCGCACGAACCAAGTCACCGCTTGCTCGTCAAGGTCGGCTTCCAAACTGTTGTTCTCGTTTTCCTTCTTCACAGCTAACTCCTCATAAAAAGCGCGCCATAGACTGATCGGTGATTGGCATAACCGGCGGTATGGCTAATATCCATCTGGAATTTTACTCGCTATCCGGCTGTAGCAGCAAAGTATGTTCCGGCTTTCCGGCTGTTAACGGCATCGGCAAGCCTTTGAGCCAATACGCCTGCTGATCCCGGTAATAAGACGACAACGGATGCCCCGATTGGCCGCCGGGCATATGCAGGATCGCCTCGTCAAAATGGCCCGGCGAGACGACCAACCGTTCGCTGGCGCCAAAACCGGGACCGGCTGCGCGCACGCAAAAAGAGCAACCCGGCAATGCCTCGCTCGGCATATCCAGTAAATTGCTCAGCATCGGCAAAGCCTTGGAAAACGGATGACTATGTTTGACTTTATTCTGCATGCCCCAGTTCAATTCCATTAGCGCCACATCCGGATGCTGGGCTTGCAGTTGTTGTCGGCTGCGTTGCAACTGCTCCAGAATAAAAACATTCCAATTTTGATAATGCGCTGCATCGGGCAGTGCGTGCAACGGCTTTTCGGCTAACAAGGCTTGCAACGGCGTATCGATATAAGTCCATGCATAATTGAAGTTTTTATCGGCTTCCCGACTGGCCGACAACATCGGCTTAAATACCGCTTCAATTAATTGCTTTCGAAACTCGACCAGCAACGCAAAACCCAAGCTGTCGGCATCGGCCCGGCCATTCCAGGCCAGCAGGTAATCGCGCACGCCGGCCAAGTCCGGCTGCTTCGTAATCGCCTCGGCAGTCAGGCTGTTCAAGGCCAACTGCTGGTAGAAGACATAAAACTCGCTTTCGGTATCAAGTTGCAGGTTAAACATCGCCCATTCGCCAATCTTCGGCATTTGCGTCAGTTGCCGGGTAATCCTGTAAGCACGATAGCCGTTACCGAACTGGTGACCGATCACGTACGGATAATTTTTGCCGAAACGGCGGTCGTTGGCTGACGCCAAAATGCCTTCAGGCGGGTCGATGACCTGCGGCAAATCTTCGGGTTTAATATAACCGTCCCAGCCCACGCTGCCGTCCGCCCAAGAACGGCTAACCAAACCGTCATTGCCGAAGCGCTTGGGGATCTTGCCCATCAAAGTCCAGGCGATATGGCCTTTATCGTCGGCCAATAAAATATTCAGTTGCGTGCCGCCGGTGCTGTTGACGACCTTTATCGCCTGCTCCAGCGTTTCGCCTTGCTCTAATTCAAACAAATTGAGGTTAACGGCATCGGCATCCAGCGCGACCCAATGGATTGCGACCGGTTGATCCAGCAACGGCTGGCCGGCAACAGGCCCCCAGCGCGTTTGTTTGACTATAATCTGTTTGGCCGCGCCGCCTTTGACCAGGATGGTTTCGGGATATTCCTCAAAGCGTTGCCATTGCCCGCCTACCCGGTATTGATCGGGATTGGCGGGATTGACGTCGAGCTTGACCAAATCCAGGAAATCGCCGGAAAGATTGGTCGCTCCCCAGGCGATATGCCGGTTGCTGCCGGCAATCAATAACGGCGTACCGGGCAAGGCCAAGCCGGCGGCATGGGTATCTCCGTAATTCAGCTCAATGCGATACCAAATATTGGGCACCGATATGCCCAGATGCATATCGTTAGCCAAAATGGCCCGCCCGTCTTCCGTCTTCTTGCCGCTAACTACCCAGGCATTGGAACCGGCCATGAAATCGGATTGCCGAACCCATTGCTCCAACTCGCTTTTCTCCGATGACTGAGCGGCTAGTGCGCTTGCCAGAGCCTCGACCGGAATCGCTTTTACCGGGCGCAACGATTTGGCCTGTTTTTGCAGCTGTTCGGTGTAAAAATCGGTGTCCGGCGTTAAAAAACGCATCATAGCGTCCGGCAAGGTACTATCCATTACCGTCAGCATGCGCTCGCCACGCTCCTCCCAAGCGGTTAAATTCTCGCACATGCCCAAGACCACCAGCAGACTGTCCTCGGGCGTCCAAGGCTCCGGTTGATAGCCCAACACCGTAAACTCGAAAGGCAGTTTGCCGGATTCCGTCATATAGCTGTTGACGCCGTCGGCATAGCTTTGCAGATAGCGCCGATGCTCGGGCGGCAGTTTTGCCGCGATAGTTTTCGCCTCCCGATGAAAACCGTAAGTCCGGGCCTTGATGTCATTTTCCAGCGCCATGTCGCCGAAAATCTCCGCCAAGCGCCCGGCGCTTTTACGCCGCATCAACTCCATCTGGAACAAGCGGTCGCGCGCGGTCACATAACCCAATGCCCGAACCGCATCGACGCGGTTAGCGGCCTTAATCGCCGGAATACCGTGCGCGTCGGAGCTCACGCGAACCTCCGCCGTAAGCTTCGCCAGCTGCACTGTACCGTCAAGTTGCGGCATAGCATTATGCAAAACCAAAAAAACGCCGCCGATGGCGACCGCCACTAAGCTAACCAGCCCCACGCCGGCATACAAAACAGGTTTTCGAATATTCGTCATGGCTATCCAATACGATGAAGTACGCTAAAACTTAAAAGATTATCTCACCACGGAGACGCAAAGTTCACGAAGAAAAATCAAGAAATCAGTCCGTATATTTTAACTGTAAGCTTGAACTGCATCTTCATTGGCTTGTTCCTGTTTAGCCGACGCTACAAGTGTTTCAATCGCGACTATCTGGCCTTCTTCCAACTTGATGCAGCGATCGGCCAAGTAAAAATAACGGTCGTCATGACTGATGACCAATACTGTTTTGCCTCGTGCTTTCAAGGCAGGCAACAGCTCTGTGTAGAATAAATGCTTGAATTCCGGATCCTGGTCCGCCGCCCACTCGTCGAACACATAAAATGGCCGGTCTTCCAAATAAGCGACCACTAACGCCAAACGTTTGCGCTGGCCTTGCGACAAATCCACCGAGGAAAAACGCCCGTTCTCAATTTTCACTTTGTGATGTAAATGCAGGCGTTGCAAATAATCGTCGGCCAGGCTTTGGTTGTTTTCGTTACCGACACCATACAATTCGTCAAACAAATAAAAATCCGAAAAAATTACCGAGAAGTTTTGCAGATAATCATCCCTGTTACGCTCATCGACGGCCTCTCCGTTCCAGCGAATAAATCCCTGCTCCGGCACGTAGAGTCCGATCAGCAACATTGCCAATGTCGTTTTGCCGCTACCGTTGCCGCCGATTAAAAACACCAACTCTCCAGGCTTAAAGTCCAGGTCGATAGGCCCCAAAGTAAAGTTTCGGTTTTCCTTTTCCCGATGAAAACTGTGCGCCACGCCCTGTAAAGACAACCCGGAAAAATTTGGGTATGCCTCGTTTTTATCCGGCATATCAGCTTGTGCCGCCTGGCTTTTAAGCTGGTCCCCGAGTTGCCGGACTTTTTGCAACGAAACCGTGGCCCGGCTAAAAATCGGCAAACTGGTAGTAAGTATGGTCAACGGCGACATCATGAACAAAAACACCAGCGCATAACCGCCGATCACCTTTTGATCGATAACCTGGCACATCGGAAAAACGTAGAGGATCACGCCTATGGCCGCATAATACAGTAGCTGCGCCCACTGATTAACCACCAAAAAAGCCATTGCGCTCCTGAAAGAATAGCGGCGATAAGCCAGGGCGCTGGCCGCCAGCGACTGCGCCATAAACGCATCGCTACGCTGCCGGTGTAATTTCAACTCGCGAATGCCTTCCGTCAAAGCCCGGAAATTGCCGCTAAGCACATCGTATTCATTCCTCGTCTTGAGCACGGCTTTTTTCGGCCACTCCCTGAACAGGCTGGAACTCAATACCCCGAAAAGAATCACCCCGCCCAAAACCAAGGACAACTGCCAGGACAGCCAACTCAGATAAACCATGCAACCGGCCACGACCGCTAAGTTAATGCAGACGCCCGGCAATACTTGACTTGCCATAGCTATCGCAGTGATGTCCTCGGTCAAATTAGCCAATAACGCCGACTTGCCGAACTTTTGCAGATAAGGATAAGGCGCGGCCAGGATTAAACGGCTAATGTGAATGCGAAGATCGCAAACAATCTTGGTGCTGAGTCGATTAAGTAAATAATGCGATAGAAAACCGCTGGACAATACCGCAATAGACAATCCGCCGAACAGCCACGGCAAGAGCCTGGCATCCAAAGAATTCGACAACGTAGAATTAATCAACGCCACCAGAGCCGCACTGCTTAAGCCACTGCTAAGACCGGTAAGCAGGACGCCAAAAATCATTAGCCGGGAAGAACGGCACAAAAAAATTAACATCGAATATTTTCCTTTAAGCTCGTCTACATCATTGTTCAATACGTTAGAACACATTCTTCATTTGCCGCATAAGGATTAAAATCAAAGCAGCTTTATAGTAGGACGCTTTAAAGCCTTTTTAACCTCATTTGCTTCTCTACAAACATACTCGGGAACAATTCCACACAAACGCCGCTGTCGTCTTAGCGTTTAAAATAACTATGTTATATGACGCGTCTTGGCTGCGTTATATAACGTATTTTCCCAACATCTTCGCAACGCCTGACTTTATCTTGTTGAAATTAAAATTGTTTGCGAATGGCACAGTCGTTGCTTTATTGCTGTAGCCAACGTGATGAATTTTGATCGATAAACCGCCTTTGAGAACGCTTCAAGCAGGCAGAATGATCGACAGGCTTACAACCGTAATATTTCCCGGTTTACCCAACTTCATTACAAAGCGCTTATCCGTATACCGATAGCCTGCTAATGCTGTTAAACCGTAAAACCGAATCCGCCCTTATTCCAATGCCGAAGGCGCAACAACAACTCAACAATAACGAAGAGGGATTTGAACTTGAACGTAGAAGCCATTTATTTAAATCACCAGTCCGAATTGCAGTTCCATTTGGCCAGGATTGTCAACTGCCCGGATATAGCTGCCGACATCGCTCAGGAAAGCTTCATTATTTTTTTCCGCGAAGCGCAAAAACAAACCATCGATCATCCACGCGGATTTTTGTTCAGAGTTGCCAAAAACCTGGCTTACGATTACATCAAGCATCAAAAAGTCACTGAAAATTACGAACAAGCGAAAGAGCAAAGCCAGCCCCTGCACAGCGAATTCCCTTCCGCCGAAAAACTCGTATCCGTCGATGAAAGATTAGCTACTGTCACGCGGATACTCGATGAATTGCCTCTGCGCACTCGGGAGATATTTATCATGAATAGAATTTACGGCATGACCTATGCCGAAACCGCCAAGCAGCTCAACATATCCGATAGTTCCGTTGAAAAACACATGGCCAAGGCCCTGCTGCATTGCCGTAAACAATTCAAAAACCATAGACTGGATCAGCATGACTGCTGAGGTATCTCAGCGTTTCTATCGTCTACTACTTGGAACATCAAAGAGACCATCGTAACGAATGGCATGATGTGTTACAGCAACTAACTATCAACGGAGAATAACAATGGCTTGGGACGACGAAGAAGATACCACCCTTTATCAGGTTGTAGTCAATCATGAAGAGCAATATTCCATTTGGCCGGAATACAAAGAAATACCGGGCGGTTGGAAAACCGTCGGAAAAATCGGTAACAAACAGGAATGCCTGGATCACATCAAAGAAATCTGGACCGATATGCGTCCGTTAAGCCTTCAAATACACATGCAACAAACGGCATTGCAATAGTCAATGAATGGCGAAAAACGGGGTTGCATCCAATACGCGCCAACTTAAGGAAAAACAGACCGCTGGACGGGTTATGTAACCCGTTCACACGTTTAACAGTGAACGCATCCATTGATAACGATAACCGGCTTGCCAAAACGCCGGCTCCGCATAACCGATCTTTTCAGTAGGCATACCCGGATATTCATCCAGGATCAGCCTGAGCTTGCCGTGACTCACAACATAACGCCTGCCATGCACCGCTTGCACAAAACGCGAAGCCTTGTCTTGCTCATTCTTGTCCGGCAACGCCCCTTAATACCGATACGCTTAGTCGGGAACGGATAATTGTTCAAGCTATACATCGATAGCCATATACCGAATCATCAGCCGTTTAGTTTATTACCTTGTTCAAGGCCGATATAGTTTTGGTCGAAGATGCCGTTTTTGTTCACTTAGAGCGTTTCTTTGTTAGTTAGAAACATAGGCCAAATTATTCAAATATAAGGTGTCGCTAGCGCGACGGTTTATTTGAATCGGGGTCTCGCCCCCGTGGGCGAATTACTTTCTTTTGCGTCGCTTCGGCAACTGCTCCTGCGTTGCTCTCGATCACTGTTCCAGACGCGATTCTACCTCCCCCATCCGTGGGGTCGTACCTCCTGCATCCATGCAGTCGAAAAGAAAGTAACCAAAGAAAAGGCGACCCGGTTGCCGCTATCCAGCTGCGCTCCTCACTTTCACCGGGGGTTGCCAGAAGGGCCTTCCTTGGTCCTCTGGCAACCCCCGGCTTCCTGCCGCGCCCCTGCGGGCTATTCACTCGGTACAGTCCCTGTACCTCTCCCTTCGGGTGCTGCGCATGCAAATCGGCTATCCTG
>NZ_RYFG02000116.1 GCF_003994235.2 Candidatus Methylobacter oryzae | reverse complement strand
GCAAAGCATTCGTTCATATCGCCATGATTAATTTGATGCTGACCAGGCTGTCCTCGGGGAAGGTATCAAACTTTTAAAACACGCACTAAACGTGAATAAGCAATAAAGAAAGTTAGGAAGCATTGAGTTTTTTTTCAAATAACTGCTAGGCTTATGTGATTGTTTCAATTATTCAGAGAATGACTTGGAAGAAGATTTAACCACCGACTTAGTTGCGCTGCAAAGCCATTTAGAGACGATGCTTGAGCGCATTCAGCGGAACAGCGCTACGTTGCGGAAGTTCCAGGCATTTGAAATAAGATTGCTAAAGCTCAATGCTTTACCGGACATTATTGACCATCTGCTCGAAGAGGCTAAAAACTATTTTGACCTTGATGCGATCAGCCTATGCTTGCTGGATGAAGCGGGTGAAATCGCAAAAACGCTTAACGATAGCGGTTACTCATGCAGCTCAAAAAATGGCTTAATCTTGCTGGACACTTTAAAACCGGCGGCCACCCAACCCTATATCGGTATTTATCGAAACGCCCAATACGCCGACTTTTTCCCGCATATTGAGAGACAGCCGGCCAGCGTTGCCATTACGCCTTTAACTCGCCGCGACAAATTTATGGGCACTTTAAATTTGGGTAGTTATCAGCTTGATAGATTCGACGATAAGATGGCTACGGATTTTATTGAGCACCTTAGCTCTGTAGTCGGTGTTTGCCTGGAAAATAATCTTCATGTCGAAGAGATCAGGCGAGTCAGTTATCTCGATGCATTAACCGGCGTTAATAACAGACGCTTTTTCGAACAGCGTATCGGTGAAGAATTAAAACGCAGTCAACGCAATGCCGCGCCGCTGTCTTGCCAGTTTTTCGATATTGATTTTTTCAAGTCGATCAATGATAAGTATGGCCATCAAGGCGGTGATTTGGTGTTGTCCCTGGTAGCCACGACGATAAAACACCAATTACGGGATAACGACGTATTCGTCCGTTACGGCGGCGAAGAGTTTGTGGCCTTATTGTCCAATACCGACGAGTTTGAAGCGCTGGAGACAGCCGAGCGAGTACGAAAAGCTATTCAGACGCTGGTCATTGCAGTGAATGACATTTCCGTCTCGGTTACCGTTTCTATCGGCATATCAAATTACGTGCCGGATACTGAATCTATTGTAATAGATAGTGATGCGGCCAATCTCCTGATCAAAGCAGCCGATTCTGCATTGTACAGGGCCAAGCATAACGGCCGGAATCGTGTGGAAAATGGTGGGATTGTTGCAAATAAACGAATGTTATCAAACAAGGTTTGACCACGAAGATCACGAAGTTACGACTTTCGTGTCTTCGTGGTAAGTTTCTTATCCTTTCAACGCTTTCAGCACCGCTTGCATCGTCGCATTGGCATCGCCGAACAACATGCGGGTATTTTCCAGCACGAATAACGGATTACCCACACCGGCGTAGCCGGACGCCATACTGCGTTTCAGTACGATAGTGGTATCGCCTTTCCAGCATTCCAGTACCGGCATACCGGCAATTGGACTGTTCGGGTCGTCCAACGCCGACGGGTTGACGATGTCGTTGGCGCCGATCACGATCGACACATCGACATCGTCCCAGTCTTCGTTGATCTCGTCCATTTCATAAACGATGTCGTAAGGCACTTTGGCTTCGGCCAGCAGCACGTTCATATGGCCGGGCATCCGTCCGGCAACCGGGTGGATGCCGAAACCGACTTTCTTGCCTTTATCCCTGAGCAACTTGGTGATTTCGTTGACGGTATGCTGCGCTTGCGCAACCGCCATGCCGTAGCCGGGGATGATCATGATGTTTTTCGCATCCAGCAGCAGTTGCGCGGTTTCCTCGGCGTTGACCGGCGTGACTTCGCCTTCGACAACCGCGGACGAGCCGCCGGACGTGCCGAAACCGCCGGCAATCACGCTGAGGAAATGGCGGTTCATCGCGCGGCACATGATGTAACTCAAGATCGCGCCGCTACTGCCGACCAGCGCGCCGGTCACGATCAGCAAGTCGTTGCTCAACATAAAGCCGGTCGCTGCCGCGGCCCAACCGGAATAGCTGTTCAGCATCGATACCACGACCGGCATGTCGGCACCGCCGATAGCCATGACCATGTGGATGCCGAACAATAATGCAATTGCAGTCATGATCCATAACGGCAGCGAACCGCCGCCGGTTTCGGTTTCCTGCAAAAACATCCAGCCCAGAACGATAGCCGCGATCAGCAAGCCCAGATTCAACCAATGACGGGCCGGCAATAACATCGGCTTGCCGCTGATGCGTTCGCTAAGTTTTCCGAATGCAATGACCGAACCGGAAAACGTCACCGCGCCGATCAGAATGCCGACATAAATTTCGATTTCATGAATCGTTTTTTCGACGCCGGTCAGCGTTGACGAAGTGTCCATGAAGTTGGCGTAACCGACCAGTACCGCAGCCATACCGACCAAGCTGTGCATGATCGCGACCAGCTCCGGCATTTGCGTCATTTCGACTTTCGATGCCGCGAAGGCGCCGATAGTGCCGCCGATCAACAGCGCAACGATCAAAATCGGGTACGAGCTGACCGCCGGGCTCAGGGCTGTGACGACAATCGCAATCGCCATGCCCAACATGCCGTAATAATTGCCTTTGCGGGCGGATTCCTGGTTGCTCAAGCCACTCAAGCTAAAAATGAACAGAATGGTGGCGACGATGTAAGACATCGTAATTAAACTATGGGACATCGTTTTCTCCGGTTATTTTCTGAACATTTCTAACATGCGGCGCGTGACCAAAAAGCCGCCGGCGATATTGATCGAAGCGATCAGGATCGCCAATCCGGCCAGGATCTGGATATTCTGGTCCGGCGCAGAAACCTGTATCAACGCGCCGATCACGATGATGCCGCTGATTGCGTTGGTCACGCTCATCAAAGGTGTATGCAGCGCCGGCGTTACGTTCCAGATCACTTGATAGCCGACGAAGCAGGCAAGCACGAACACCGTGAAATGCGTCATGAACGACGCCGGGGCCACCGCGCCGATGCCGAATAGCGCCGCACCGCCAATCGCTAACGGGATAAGCTGCTTGAGCCAGCATGGGATGATCGATTTTTTAGGTTCTTGTTCTGTTTTGTAAGCGGGAGCTTCGGTTTGCGGGGCAGGGGCGGCGGAGAGTTTCGGTGGGGGTGGCGGCCAGGTTATTTTGCCTTCTTTGATCACCGTGGCGCCGCGTATCACTTCGTCGTCCATATTGACGTTGATCTCGCCGTTCTTGTCGGGGCACAGATCGGTCAGCAAATGCCTGAGGTTGGTGCCGTAAAGCTGGCTGGCTTGGTTCGCCAAACGGCTGGGTAAATCGGTGTAGCCGATAATCGTCACGCCGTGTTTGACGACAACCTTGTCTTTCTCGGTCAGCGCGCAGTTGCCGCCTTGTTCGGACGCCAAATCGACGATGACGCTGCCCGGTTTCATCGATTCGACCATGCCTTCGGTAATCAGCTTCGGCGCCGGCTTGCCGGGAATCAGCGCGGTCGTGATGATGATGTCGACTTCCATCGCTTGTCTGGCGAACAACGCCATTTCGGCTTCGATGAATTCCTTGGACATCACTTTGGCATAACCGCCGGTGCCGGAGCCTTCTTCTTTAAAGTCCAGCATCAAGAACTCGGCGTCCATGCTTTCGATTTGTTCTTTAACTTCGGGGCGGGTATCGAAAGCCCGGACAATCGCGCCCATGCCTTTCGCGGCGCCGATCGCGGCAAGGCCCGCAACGCCGGCGCCGATGACCAATACTTTAGCCGGTGGGATTTTGCCTGCGGCGGTAATCTGGCCGGTAAAGAAACGTCCGAAATGCTGGGCCGCTTCAATGACTGCCCGGTAACCGGCGATATTCGCCATCGAGCTTAGCGCATCGAGCTTTTGCGCCCTGGACATGCGCGGCACGCTGTCCATCGCCAATACCGTCGCGTTTTTGGCCGCCAGTTTTTGCATTAATTCTTCGTTTTGCGCCGGCCAGATAAAACTGATTAAACGGCCGCCTTCGGGTAACAGGTCGATTTCGTCCAGCGCCAGCTCCGGATGCTGCTCGGGAGCGCGAACTTTCATGACAATATCCGCCGATTTCCATAGCGTCTTGGCACTCTCAACAATTTCAACGCCCACTTCTTGGTAGGCTTCATCGGAAATATTAGCTTCAAGTCCCGCTCCGCTTTCGAGCAGGACGGAAAAACCCAGTTTTATAATTTGTTCTGCGGCCTCAGGCGTTGTGGCCACACGTTTTTCACCTGGATGAATCTCTTTAGGTATACCAATCTTCATAAAATCTCCAGTGGGAGTAGTTTAGAGCATAGTGTCCAGAGGCTTTAACCTCATTCAAAACCTCAACATGGAGGATAGGAGATTAGGCAGGGTTTTTCAATAAAAACATAAAAGGTGGGTTATTGTTGATTTTTAGAGAAACAAATATTTTTTCTAAAAGTATGGCTATGGATAGGCTGTTTTCTGAGGCTGTATAAAGCTCACGCTTTTCTCCAGCCAGGCGTTAAAGCCGGCACAGTGGCCGAAGAAATGGTGCCGGCCCTTGCCGTACCAGGATGGGGTTTGGTTGGCTATGCTCATGAATCAGGCGACGGTTTGCTCGACAATCGCATCGGCGAGCTGGAGCTGCGCGGTTTACGCGGCGGCGATATAGCGCGGGTTACCCGCTTGGGTACAGATTTTCAAATCTCAATAACAGCGGCATCGAAAAACCGACAATATCAGAGCGCGCAAGAATTACGGTCGATTGCTATGGTTCCGATCTGAAAACCGCCTTGTCCGCGATAATGATGAAGGATGCTTACCTGTTCATCGATCAGCGGTTTTAACAGTTGCGAGCCGCAAGAGGATTTTTTCAGTAATGGTCCGAAAGCCGTGTTGAAAAGTTCGGCGGGGAGTTGGTTCGAAGCTGATACGTTGACCAGGGTATAAGTCAGGCTGATTTTCGGTCCCGGCCCCGCTTCAACACCGTCGAATCGGGTATAAACGTCGATCATTTCCGGCGTACTGTTTTTGATGACGCCAGCTGCGGCCTGAATTCGCTGATCGAGAGTGAAATTAAGATTCGCACTCGTCGCTTGCGCCGGTTCCCTATCCGGCGCTTCGTGCGCCGACGGCGCCTGTTTTGCTGGCAGGGCTTCCGGAGCGGTTTGATCGTCGTCAAAAACACGGGATGCATTGGAAGCAGAACTTTGAGTTTGCTCATTCGATTGAAGCTGTTTGGCCCGCATCGTATAGCTTTGATAGGCAGGCAAGGCAATGCCGGCGAGAACGCCGATGAGGGCGATGATCGCCAACACCATGCCGCCTTTTCCCAATCGAGGCACGAACAAGGCGAGCAGCCAGGATAATTTATGATGCGGCGGTAAAGAATCGTCCGGGTCGTGAAGGCGCATGGCCCGTTTGCTCAGCCATGGATAATCGGCCACCAGTTCATGAAAAGACATCCAAAAGCCGCTGCTTTCGTAAGCTTGGCATGTATATGCAGGTATATCTGTCGAGAGCCATCTTTTTCGGCCGGCGGCAAGTGCGGTCAGTCCCTGGACTGCGCTCCGGGAGTTTTTACAGCAAGCACGGCCGAATTGGTCGCAACTGTATTCCCGGGCACGGGAATAAGCCGGCCCGATTAACGGCAAAATACCGGACGGCCAAAGATAAGGCCCCAATAATAGGTGTCCGCTTCTAATGTGCCCCAGTTCATGGCCGATATAAAAATTAACGGCTTCCGGGTTTTCGGATAAAGCGTCGACGATATCGGAATGCAAAACGACCCAATGCTTGCCTAAAAAGCGCGCAGCAAAGGCATTCATGATGCCGCCGCCGTTGATCAGGTAGATTCCGGGCTGTTGCTTGATGCCCAGCACAACGCAGCAATTTTTGAAATGTTCGTACAGGTCCGGAAACTGCTCATCGCTGACCTTAATCCCATTGCCTTTGATCCAGGCTATCAGGCCCGATTGGGTAAAGAGATAACTGACGGCGAATATTGCCGCATAAATTAACGCCTTTCCTAGAGTTAGAGCGATGATCGTTAGCCAGAATAGGGTCGATAAAATTAAATGGATTATGAACAGAGGGCGTTCATGTTTATCGGCCAGCTTATTGGGATTAACGGTTCGTTGTTGTGGATGCATTGTAAGGTTGCTTAAATGATTTTTAGATCTACATAACGTGTGTTGATGTTGCCTACACACTCATTTCTAAGTGAGCGTGTAGTTACGATTTTCAATGTTGGTCTCAGCCATTCATTGCTGTAGACTGATGGTACTAACAATATGGCTGAGCGGTCAAGAAACCGCTTTTCCTTAGTATCCGGCATAAAAGAAAAGAGCGGGGCTGTTGTTTTGCCGTTAAACAAATTATTTACCATTGTGCAAAACCGGAGCGTAATTCTTCTTGCCGTATTTCTCGTCGCCTGCAATTTTTCGCAATCTACAGACTCTGTCGGGCGGTTTATCAACCAGTTTTCCAACTTCAAAACCGTCGTTCTCGATTTCTATTACACCGAAGGCAAATTGCCCGAGATCAGGCACGAACGGCAATTGCAGGCAGCGATCGGATTTTGGCATGAACTGGTCGTCGAAGGCCCGGGAAAATACCGTTTCGATCTGGATATAAACCAAGATAAAAAGTTGCCTGTTTATATATTGGTCAGCGAAAGAAATCCCGCTTCGCATCCGCCCCTCGAATTCCAATGCCTGTATCGCGATAAGGAGTTCGCAACTGTTTTTAATTCGTCGTTTTGCCGTTACAGCCATGACCTGCCCGTAAAGCAAACGGATACCGGGGAAAAGCAAGAACCGTCCAACGGCGGCAACCGGATCTCGGCTGAATTATCGCAACGTTACCGGGAGGAACTTCATGTTAGTCAGCTGCTGGAGCTTGAACACTGCCTAAAAGAATGGGGCATCGCTTGGAAATTGCCCTATGCGCCCATTTTGTCGGGCCGGTGTGAATCCGAAGCTGCTTCGAGCAGCGGAGAAAGCCCTTATTTTACCGGCCAAGGACGGAAAACGATCGTGCATTTGAACATCGATTACACGCCGCTATTTTCCGGACAACAAGGCCGAGACCAGGTAAACGACAAGCTAACAGCAGTTTATGCCCATTTTGAGGCCTTGTTTACTCGACAAGGCTTTTCAAAAGTTGCCGGCGACTTTCCTCATCGCACGAGCTTTATGCGCACGGCCGGAGAAAAACCGCTAAGGGTCTATATTACGAGACAAAGCTCAAACACGCTTGAGTTACTACTGGAGCAAGTCCGCGTCTTAAAATCCGGCGTTAAATTGCCGCAACCGCCCACGGAGGGATTTTTCAACTTTTTTAAGGACGGTGGGTATGGAAATTTGTTTTTATTGCCGCAGGGACGGTTGGCGGGAGAAGAAATCGTCGGCGGCTACACCATTGAAAATCCGCTACCCGTTGACGGGCCGCCTTTGTTCATTACACCTTATTGGGATGAATTCGTTCAATATCAAAGAAGCGTGAATATGCCCAGTAACAAACTGTTCACCTTCCATTATCCTAACTCGATAACTTTAGGCGAGCTAATCGGGGCCTACCGCGAGGTTTTAAACAATGCCGGCTGGCAAATCCATGAAGAAAGCGGCCATTCGATAAGGGCGTCGTACGCCTTGACGGCTAGAACATTGTTATTAATCTTGAAAATTTGGGACGAAAATGAACGTGTGGTCCGGATTGAGCTCGGCGATCCCTTGTTCAGCTCGTTGGAAGCAATCGTCACAAACTCATTAAGCAGACGTTACGATTATATCTTTACCCCGATTTTTAGCGCCGATAATAGCATGACGGCACTCACCGAGTTGCAGATTTCTGTCTTGCAGCAACATCTAAAAAGAAATTTCGATTCGCCAAGGGAAGGACTGGCATTCAGCCCGGTGTTGGCCGAGGCGGATAAAAACAATCCTGAATTACTGGCCCAGGCAGTTAGAGAAACGCAAAAAATAGTCGATGTATTTCTCCAAACAGGCATACCGGCACATAAAGTGCGCCTCGTGTTTGAACCGGAAGTTGCGAAGCAGGCGTCTAAGCATTTTCATCACGGAGCCCGGGTTGAGGACTTTTTCTGCCGGACGGTACAGGCCAAGGAGTCTAAAGAAAATGCCGACACTTGCGAATGCCGCACGCATTTTAAGATCATCGAAGTCATACCGGGAGCGTGCCAATGAAAGTATGCCGGTTAATACTGTTGATTTTTGCATTGGCCGGTTGTAGCGCCGGCATCCCGGAATTTATCGATCCGGCCGAATATATCGCACTTCAAGATCAGCCGGACGATTACGGCGGACTGGCCCGTATCGCCCATCAATATGCTAACCGGCAGGCCGTCGTTGCATATCTTGAAAAAAGAAACTATCGATGCAGCCGCCTTGAAAAAATCGCGCCGGCGCCGAATGGGCAAATTGTGACCGATTGCAGGTATGCCGGGATCGATTTATTGCCGGGGGTTAAAACCGTGTATTTGTTGTCCCAATCCGGCGTCATCCGCAAAGCGGTCGGCAAACGAGAGTTTCCGGCCGGGGTTTACCCGTCGTTTTTGAAAAAACGGTTCGATTCCAAGTTTTCCCCGCCGGGTATTAATTTTCCCAACATCCAACGTTTTGCCGATTTTGTTACGAATAACCTGGAAATCACCAATATCAATAATTGTTTGGATGCCGATGCTGTTGGGCCCGGCTCCCAAGCCGAATGCCGGCAATGGCGCGACAACAGGAGGCAGGGGTGGCCACGTTGGGAAGGACGTCCTGTAGATGCCGATTCGATTGCGGCGGCGGTTTCGCGGCTGAGGAGAAAGGGCTTCGATTGTCCCGAATTTCCGGCCGGCCATGGCGTATTCACTGCTTCGATTTTGCCGGACAAGGATACCGTCTGGTTGCAGTGCGAGAACCGGTCATTGCTGGGCCAAACGCAACGGGTCTTATTGGGGCTTAGGCTTGAAGACAGCGCACTATACCGCTTACGAGTCGAACTGGATACGGAGCGGCAGGATATTCCGTTGAAAACCGTCGCACCGGATTCCCATGTCAGTGATCGCAACGTCATTGTTCAAACCGATGACGGCACAGTTAAAACGGTCAGCCTCATTATTGAAAAAAATCGTAATTTGCGCGACTTGGATATTTCCGGCGTGGACTTTGATTCACGTCGGCGATTGCTTTCGGCAACCGTTTGGCAAGCCGGCATTGTCGATGAAACTTATCGGGAACTAACTTCGATACCTAAGCTGCAACAGCTTGACCGGCTAGCCTATTTGTTTGTCCGTTTGGGCCCTAAAGTATTAAGCGAGTGGCGGACGGCGCTCAAAGAATTGAAGCCCGATTTGCTGGCGTCTATCGTCATTGCCGAGTGCATGCAAGGAGATGCCAACCAAGCCGCACAATGCTTCTTACCTCATTTGGCCGCCGATCCGCGGTTAGCACCGTTTTTTACAGAAGCGATTGTTGAAATCGAACCCTATGTTGAGGGGCTGTCCAACGAACACACGGTGAAAAAGCGTCTAAATATGCTGTCCAATGCACTGATGGCGTATCGGCATTTTTTAATTGCCGGTACGAGAATGGAGTCTCCCAGTTGACATTTTATTAACCCGGCTCTAATTTTCCTTGGCATTCGCTTGTCGAAGCCTGATTGGATATGTCCTTCGACAGGCTCAGGGCGAACGGTATTTAAGGGCCGGGTTAATATTGCACGACCCCGCGTCTCCACGCTAGCTCCCTCACTTTGGTATTTGCCTATGATCCTTAAACTCCAACGGCCCAACACGCCGACTTCGATATTATTGCTTGCGCTTTTTTTCATAACGGCTTGCACAAGCAAAAAGGAAATAGACTGGATTGATAACGGCGATCAGTTTGTAGACCTAAAGGAAATCATGCCTTCGGTTCAATTGGATATTCGCTATTACACGAAAAACAACTTTATCGGTTCAAGAATTGACGGCTACGATGCGCCCAAGTGCCTGCTTACGAAGGACGCAGCCCTTGCTCTGAAGAATGTACAGAAGGAACTTGCAAGCAATCGGCAGTCGCTGAAGATTTTCGATTGCTATCGTCCTCAGCGAGCTGTCGATTATTTTGTTAGGTGGGCGAAAGATTTGCACGATCAGGAAATGAAAGCCGAATATTACCCATCGATTGATAAAAAGAATTTATTCAGGGATGGTTACATCGCCGAACAATCAGGCCATAGCCGTGGCAGTACGGTCGATTTGACGATCATCGATTTGGATAGCAACCGGGAGCTGGATATGGGAACGCACTTTGATTACTTTGATCCGCTCTCGCACACAGCCAGTAGTCACATCGGCAAGATTCAGCACGACAACAGAATGGCTCTAAAAACAGTAATGGAGCGAAATGGCTTCCGGAATCTTAAAGAAGAATGGTGGCATTTTACGCTTAAGAATGAAGCGTTTCCGAAGCAGTATTTTGATTTCAAAGTTCAATAAGCTGAAACGGGATATTTACTTAGGTGCTCCTGGTGAAAATAGAAAACGTTATAAGCCAGGCCCAAACAGAAAAGGCAATGGTTCAGTAACAAATCTTCGTGACGATTGCAGCTTTTTTGCTCCAGCTTGGCCTTTGGGGATTAATATCAAATGGACAGCTATTCAGAAATGGCCGCTATCAGGTTTGGGCGCCGGGATAACCCTTCGGAAAGTTAAGTTGATGCGCCCTTCAGTCACTTGCCGGTCGATTGGGACGCTATGTAGCCAGTGCCGCTGAAAATCCGGCCGCATAACCAGTAAGTCGCCGCTACGCAGCAATAGCCTGCCATGGTCGGAGAATTTCTTATGGCGGAATTCAAATTGCCGTTCCGCGCCGAAAGTCAATGAGGCGATGAAGGGTTGCCCGCCCAGTTCCGGTTCATCATCCGCATGCCAACCGACATAATCTTCGCCGTTCCGGTACAAATTGACCAATACCGAATTAAAGGAGAAATTTAAGCGCGCTTCGACTTGCTCCCTAATTGCTGACAACAGCGGCGTCCATTGCCTGGTTTGTAGCAAGTTGTTGCTATAGCTATAGCGGATGCCCGGGTCGGCATGCCAAGTCTGTAGCCTGGGCAGGATAAATTGCCGTCCGGCGACGGTGTATCGGTTGTCAGGCCAGTTTTGTTCGTGCAGCAAGCGCCGATAAATGCGCTCGCACTCGACGGCATCGTAAAAATTTGCAACGACTTCCAGTTCGGGGCAGTGCGCCATTTTAAGGGTGTTTGTTCAGGTGCGCCGCCAGCGCACTGTCCATGGTGGTCACATGCAGCCCGAACCACTGGGGCAGGCGGTCTTTGACAAACGGGCGGCCAAACGCAACCAGCCCCTTATCAACCCGCGACTTAAATTGTTTGAACTCGCCGAGCACCCGCTGATGTTCGCCTTTGTGCTCGGTTTCCCCCGGATACGCGGACTCAGCCATCAACTGGTTCTCCCGTTCGAAGTGTTGTCCGGTTTGTTCGTACAATTGCTGGAACAAGGCCGGGAACTCGCTGTTTCCGGCTGAGTCCAGCTTGTTTAACAGATTGATGAATTCATCATGGTCGCCGTCGATCAGCTCGTGGCCCACGGTCGGTATAGCGGTTGTTTCAAGCAATGGCATATTATGGTCACCTCGTTAGGGAAGTGCTGAATAAATCGATTCCGTTCATGGTTCGACTTGTGTTCACCACGAACGGAATAACAGTTTGCCGTTCGTCCTGAGCTTGTCGAAGGACTTTTTCAGCGCTTCCTTAGTTATTGAAAATTGGCTTTAACCGGGAGTTGAGTCAGTCCACGCGATAGCCTTCTTCCTGCAAAACCCGCCTTACCTTCGGCCGTTCCAGCATCAAGCGATAATGCCTGGAGCAATTTTCCGGCATCGCAAGCCCTATTTTGTAAGCCCAAAATTCGACATAAAACAAAGCGGCGTCGGCAATGGTGAACATGCCCATGACATAGCCTTCGGACGGCAAGATGTCGTTAATGACGGCAAAGCCGCGCTTGACGATGTCCATGCCTTGGATTTTCACGGCTTCAAAATCGTCTTTGCTAGGCGTGAACCGGTCGGTGGTAAAAATTCGGGTGAAGCCCTGGCCATGGATAGTGCCGACCACGTAGTCCATCAGTTCGATAACGCGCGCGTCGCCATCCGGGTTGCCAGGCAACAGTCCGGCTTTGGGATAGCTCCGCGCCAGCCAATAGGCAATCGCTTGAAATTCGGTCAGCGCCGTGCCGTTGTCGCGAACCAGGGTCGGGATCGTGGCTTTGGGATTCTGGGTAAGGTATTCCGGCGTATTTTGATCCCCTGCCATAAGGTTTACGATATGCGCTTCGAAAACCAAGTCGAGTTCTTCCATTAGAATATGAATGCCTGTTGAGCAGGAACCGGGCGTTAAATACAATTTCATTAGTCTTCCTGTGTGTGGGATGGAGTGGCTGGCCGCTAATCCAAAAAATAGCCATTGACGTTCACGGCGAAGTTTTGCCAAAGGCCGGCGATTTCACGCTTCACCCCGTTAATGTAAGTTCTGTCCGGCTTATGTTCGTTTGGGAAATTGGATAGGGCGCAGGAAGTGCAGTGCTTGTCGACCGCAAACATTAAAAAGTCGTCGATGAACCCGTCGAAAGCCGCCAACGCCGGCTTGGTCAATTCCGATAAGCCTTGGTTGACTTGCAGCTCCTCGCTGTCGAACGGCAGCGTTTGCAAATGCTTGAGCGCTTGCCCGTAAGCCAGCTCCAAAACGGCCAGCACATTGCGCTGGAAACATCCGTCCCATTGCTGCTTGGACAAATCCTGGGCGAGTAGCTGTTGGTATTGCGTTTTTAACGCGGGTTTAAGCCCGTCCACATAGCGCCTGAACTGGACGATACTGTCGGTGTTTTGTGTTTGTCGGCCGCCCTGGTTTAAATTGTTCATAGCCATCTTCATTCACCTCCAGCCATGGCAAAGGTTTTTAGGATTAACGGCTTCCTCCGACCCGCTAATTCCAAGCCGCGGAACGCCGCATAACGCTTGAGCGCTTCCAAACTCGGCTACAATTGCTGTTGCATGGCGGCACCGGCATTGCTGTACAGACCGTGCCGGATTGCAGCGGCGTAAAGGATTTTGGCGATATGCTCCGGTTTGCCGAAGCCGCCGTTAGCGATTTGTTGTTGGCAGGAAAATCCGTTGGCGATTATCGCCGCGTGCGGCTCGGCGCGTAGGGCAGGGAACAGCGCCAGCTCGGCCATGGCTTGCGAGGCGGCGTAATGTTCCGCCTCGAAGCCGAAATGTCCGGCCATGCCGCAGCAGGACGATTCGATCAGTTCGAAGTCTAGCCCGTCCACGGTTTTCAGGACTTTGCGCATTGCCTTCATCGCGCCGACCGCTTTTTGGTGGCAATGTCCATGCACCAACGCCCGGCCGCCTTCGGCCTTGAATGCCAGCGGCCAGCGTTTTGCGGTTTGTTCCTTGGCGATGAACTCTTCCAGCAACAGCACCCGTGCGGCCAGTTTATTTGCGGCCTCGCCCAGTCCCAGTTGCAGATATTCGTCGCGCAGGCTGAGGATGCAGGACGGCTCCAGGCCGATGACCCAACGGCCGGCGTCAATATGCGGCTGCAAAGCCTGCAATAGCCTGGCGGCTTCGCTACGCGCCCGGTCTATCATGCCGTTGGCAAAATAGGTGCGCCCGCAGCACAGCGCTGTCGTCCGGTTGTCGTCCGGTCCGGCAATATGTACGCTGTAGCCCGCAGCGTTAAGCAGGTTGGTTGCGGCTTCGGCTACGTCGGAGTTGAAATGGCGGTTGAAAGTGTCGACGAACAGTACCACTTCGCGCGCCGGTGCCGTTGACCGATTGTCAAATGCGATCCCCGTAGCGGGCTTTTCTTTGCTGCCGTATTCGGAAGGGACGGGCAACGGGGAGTCGGCGGCAATGCCCAATAGGCGTTCGCCGATACGCGCCAACCAAGCATGACGGTTGCGCAAGGCCAGCAACGGCCTGACCAACGGCCAAGCCAATAGTTTGGGTAGGTGCGCCCACAAAGTATGGCGCAGGGATAATTCTCGGCTTTTCCTGCGCTGGGCCAGATATTCGGCCTTGATCAGCGCCATATCGACTTCGTTCTCGCATTCGCGCTTGCAACCTTTGCAACTGACGCACAAATTCATCGCTTCGGCCAGTTCGGGATCGAGCAGCGCTTTTTCGTCGCTTGAGTTCAACGCGGCTTTCAAAAACTTGACCCGGCCGCCCGGCGACAACGCGGGGTTGCCGGTTGCTTTAAAGCTCGGGCACATCACGCCTTTGTCGCCTTGTTCGCATTGACGGCTGCCGATGCACACCGCGACAGCCTTGGCGAAGTCGCCGCCGTTCTTGGGAATATCGGCATAGGCGTCGCCCATGCCGGAATTTTGGTAACTGGACCAATCAAGAAATAGTTTCATCGCTGCTTGCAAATATAAATAACAGCAGGCAAGCAATAATAGTGCCATCGTTAAGATATTGTTTTGCTGGAAATTTGGGCTTATTGCTCTGTTGCAAAGCTTACAATGGGGCGCCGTTAAGGCGGGGATGCAACAGGATGTGGGCGAGGTTACCGGCGTAGTTGAAAGGGGCGGCAACTAACCGCACGAACGCTGCCACGGTCTGGCAAGCCGCCCCGTCATCGTCAGCATGGGCTTTGTCTTGCCAGGCAGCCGCTATTGCGCCCTACGGCCCTAGACGAGATTCCTCGTATGCAACGACGACGGCCCGTAAAGTTACTGTCTCTATTACCCGGCTTAATAAAACGAATATAAATAAGATCAGTCTGAATCAATATCTACATTTTGCGTTCTCACCCATAACGCGAAAGTCATCATTGCCCAGCCGCGGACAGCAATTTCAATATTCAGGCATATCGACATAAACCAGCCGTCTCCAGTGGGCCACTGCTTCCAGATTAAAAAGCCCATGATTACCGATATTAAACCGCCGAGCGACGTGACCAGAATGTGAGGCAGTTGCAAAGCGTGAGCCAGAGTCGCGCGTACAATGCCGCGAACAATTAAAAAAGTCGCAATCATCATGCTTAAGCGCGAGGGTTCTTCCGTCACGCTGAGGATAATCATTGTCCCGATAACCGCATCAAGCACCCCGACTTGCAGGTTTTGCAGGAAATCGCGCGGTTCCTTGGTTAATGCGGCATCAAGGCACTCCAGCAAACCCAGCGATAAAATCACCATGCCGCTGACCGGAAGCCAGGAAAGATGCCGCGCGGTGAGCACAATAGCATTAGGATTAAATGCGCTGGCCATTGCCAGGGTCGCGCCCGTCAAAGCAATAAGGATGCCTTGTACCAGCAGCCTCCGCCAATCCATCTCGAAACGTTCGTAAGTCAGGAATTTTTCAAGTAGATTCATGCTGCTTTTTCCGTATCAGTGAAACTATTGTTCGCATTTTCCATATTTTTTACGGCGTGTCATTAAATCGGTATTTTTAAATTCACAAACATCCGATTAATCTATAACCTTGTTTCATGTCATTCAATTTAAAGTTATCGAACACGGAAATAGCTCATGCGTATTATCAGTATTCTTGTTCTTGTTGTTATTTCAATTCTTGAGATTAGTCCGGTTCCAATTACCCCTATATTGTTACTTTATGTCGTGCTGTTCCGCCCGCTATGGTTTTATGAATGGGTTCTCAAAATATATGACAAGAATTAAAATCAGCAGCATGAAAAATAACTCATTCTTTAAACTGAATATCGTCAATATAAAAAGAGCTAATAATCCTTAGCATATTATCCGGCTGAATTCCGGAATTTCAGCGTCCTTGAAATAACCTGCATGATTTTTAAATGAAACCGATCTTTTACCGTCCCGCCCAACTGCGCGGCCTGGCTTTTCTAGGCTTATTGGTGCTGGCTCTCGCCATACTCGGCGGCATGATCTGGCGCAATGTACATCACTTTGAAACTGTTTTTTCCTATGTTAACTACTCGCATCGCATCCAAAATGTATCGGTAGGCCTACAGCAAGCGTTGATCGAATATTTGACCGAGACGGTATCGGGCTCAAGCCCGGTGGTGCTGACCAAGACGCTGGACGAGATGCAGGATTTAATGACGGATAACCGTTATTTATCGACAGCGACGCGGACAAGCCTGGAAACCGTCAAAAGTATGCTCGGCGATTTATCCACGTTAAAAAAAGAGGAAAAATACAACCGCCTGTTAACCGCGCTTAAAATTATGAGCGAAACGCTGGATAACGAGGCGTTGCAGCGCGAAGAGCTGCTGGAAGACATCAGCCGCGATACCCAAACCGAACTGTATATGGCTTTGGCGATATTCACGGCGACATTGTTTGTCGCGCTATTATTTTTGCGCTTCAGGATACTGCACCCGCTTAACGATTTGAAAGAATTGCTGCAACGCTTGACCGAGGAAAACTTCACCCCGATCACGACCGACCATCTCGACCCGTTGTTATTGCCGGTGTTCAATAGTTATAACGAGATGGTCAAGCATCTCGCTGAACTGGAAGACGCGAACCGTTTGCACGCGCAATCCTTGCAACATGAAGTCAGGCTCGCCACGCAAGCCTTATTGGAACAGCAATACAGCCTTGCCAGAGCCGACCGGTTGGCGGCGATAGGCGAGGTCGCAGCGGAATTGGCGCATGAGATACGCAACCCGCTGGCCGGAATTCAAATGGCTTTTAACAATTTGCGCCGTGAAATTGATGACGCGGACCAATTGGAACGGTTGGATTTGATTAATGCCGAACTGAAACGGATGGCAAGACTGCTTAACGACATGCTCAATCAAAGCCGCCATTCGCCGGAAGTGGCTACGGCTTTCGATGTCAGGACTCTAATCCGGGATCTGGTCGCACTAACGCGCTACCAGATCGCCGAATCGATAAATCTGGAAATAGACGTACCTTTTCCGTTGCCTGTACATCTTCCGGAAAGCGGTCTAAGACAAGCCTTATTAAACCTGATGCTGAATGCGGCCGATGCGCTTGAAAGTAATTCCGGCACTATCTGCATCAAAGCGCGTACGGAAAGGCAAGGATTACGCATCGACGTGCAGGACGACGGCATCGGCTTTTCGCAGGACATGTTGGAACATGGCATCAGGCCGTTTCGCACCAGCCGTCAACGCGGCACCGGGCTTGGTTTGGCGATGGTGCAACGTTTTGTAAAGGATGTGGGGGGCTCGATCACTCTCACCAATCAACCGACACACGGAGCCTGTGTATCGATATTACTGCCCAATGAATGCATTGTTAGAGACAAAACATGATAGAAACCCTGTTGATCATTGAAGACGAAAAATTGTTAGGTTCCGAGTTATCCCGCCATTATCGGCAGTCGGGTTGGGATGTGGCGTTGGCTACCAATCTGGCTGAGGCCAAGGAACTATTGCTGAAGAAAAAAATAGAACCGTTGCTGATTATTTCCGATATGAATTTGCCGGATGGTAATGCGCTGGATTTCATGGAAAAAATCAAAAGCGATATTACCTATAGCGACGACACCAAGAAAGGTGCGATGCCGGGAGCCCATGCCGAATGGCTGTTCCTGACCGGCTACGGTAACGTACCCGACTCGGTCAGGGCATTACGGCTCGGCGCTTACGATTTTCTGGAAAAACCCTGCGACCTGGAGCGTCTTGACCTGCTGGTTGCCAGCGCCGCCCGCAGCGCATCGGTTCAGAGGCGGGTTGCCGATCAAACCAAGCATCGGCATCGGCGCTATTCGCCGGCTGCTTATGTCGGCCATAGCCAGCAAGCGAAAAATATCCGCCAGTTATTGTTACGCTTAACGGAAGTGCCGTTCAGCGCATTGATTATCGGCGGCGAGAGCGGTACCGGCAAAGGCTTGGCGGCCCGGATACTGCATTACGGCGGCTCCCGCGCGCAGCAACCGCTGATAGAAGTTAACTGTGCGGCGTTACCGAGGGAATTATTGGAATCCGAGTTATTCGGCCATGAGCCCGGCGCATTTACCGGGGCGGCCGGACGGCATCGCGGCTTGCTCGAACAGGCCGACGGCGGCACTTTATTCATGGATGAAATCGGCGAAATGCCGCTGGATTTACAGTCGAAACTGCTCAAAGTCATTGAAGACCGTAAAGTCCGGCGTCTGGGCGGGGAAAAGGAAATCCAGGTCGATGTGCAGATAGTGGCCGCCAGTAACCGCGATTTGGAAAAAATGGCGCAAGACGGTAGTTTTCGCGCCGACTTATATCACCGCTTAAGCGTATTCAAACTGATCCTGCCGCCGCTACGCGAGGCGGTCGAAGATTTGGACGAACTGGTACCGTTATTTGTTGCCGAATACAACGCTAAAGCAGGACGCCAGGTTAAAGACATCCCCGATGCGGTGTGGAGCAAGCTGAAAGCGCATTATTGGCCGGGCAATGTCCGGGAACTGCGTAATGTGATCGAACGTTGCGTTTTATTCTCCGACGGCCCGACTTTTCCGGCGCAATGGTTGCAATTGCCCGGACAGCCTTCGGTCGAGGCATTGCAAACCGAACAAGGCATTTGGTTACCGTTAGATGGCAGCATGGCGCTGGACGATATGGATTGCTTTATTATCAAGACCGCCCTGGAGCGGGCGGACAATAACCTGACAGCAGCCGCCAGGGCGCTCGGCGCTACGCGCGAAACGTTGCGTTACCGGGTTCGGAAATATAATTTGAAAATATCCGATTGAGATTTTTAGCTAATCGGTGCCGTAATTGATTGAGATATATTGATATGCCACTAAATAAAGAGAACACGGATGACACGGATTTTTACGGATTAACACGGATAAGTATCTGAACATAAGTATCCAACTCGTGTTCAAAGCCGGAGTGCAGGCTCCAACAGTAGGCGCTTTACGACTGTAAGGATTCAGGAGGTAGACAGAAAACCGCTCCTGCGTTTTCTGCATTCACCACATCCTTGTGGTTTAGCAATGCTGGAGCAATTGCCGAGGCGAAGCTTGCACTCCAAAATACCGGAAAACCTTAGCGGGATTACTCAATAAGTTAGCCCCGTAAAAATCCGTGCCGATCCGTCGCATCCGTATCATCCGTGTTCCATCTCTACCTGTGGAGCTTCGATTAGATTTATACGTAGCAGCGGCAATTGGCCGGTTTCAATAAGTCATTGCGGCGTGTTAGAATCCAAAACGAATATTTCCACATTAAAGGAACCGTGTGCTGAATACGCTGCATTTTCAAAGAAATCGCCCTTACTTGCACAGCTTGGTGTTCGTGTTGCTCGTAAGCTGGATTTCTATGACGGTTTCGGCAACTTGTGCAATGCCGGGGTCATTGCGGGCGTCTTCGGCTGTCACCCTGTCGACAGGATGTGCGGAACAGGAACACCTTTTCTTGCAAGCTAACGGGCATGCTTCAATGCCCGATCAAGACTGTTCTTTCAATCCTTGTCTTGATTCGCAGCCCAATCCGGCTTTCGAATTCAAAATAGATAAACCGCAGCTACCCCTCTTTGTCCTATGTTTAATCGGCCTGGCCGGGTATTTGCTTCGCTATGTCCCGATACAACGTATTTCCCGCGCAACAGCGCCACCGATCGGCAGGCGGATTCTGCTGATTTACCGCTACTGTACACTCCTGAATTAGCCTTATTCCTTGAAACAGAACCGCGCCTGTTAAGGCGTTAACGTGGTTCTGCGTCTTGCGGAACCTGTTTTTTTCGATGTTAAGGAAATCTATGTACTCTGTAATATTCCGGCCGTTTTCATTGCCGGTAGTCTGCTGCCTGACTCTATTTTCAACCGTCCTGTTGGCTGACGAGCCCGTGCTGACGCCCGAACGGGCGGTCGGCATCGCGCTGGCGGACAATCCCAATCTTGCCCAAATCAAGGCGCGTAGCGAGGCGATGGCCGCAATTCCATCGCAAGAAGGCAGCTTGCCCGATCCGACGATTAATATCGGCGCGCTTAACTTGCCTACGGCCAACGGCCTTAACCTGCAAAAAGAAGATATGACCATGCTGGAAGTGGGTGTCAGCCAGGCGATCCCGTTTCCCGGCAAATTGGCGCTACGGGAAAAAGCGGCTACTTTCGAAGCCGCGGCCGCGGCCGACAGCGTCGATGAAGCGCGTCTTCGATTGGTCCGCGACGTCAAAATGCACTGGTGGCAGTTGGTATTCATTCACCGTTCGTTGCTGAACCTTGACGATACCGAGCGATTGTTAAAACAGCTGGCTGAGATTGCCAACAGCCAGTACCGTATCGGTCAGGGCTTGCAGCAGGATGTTCTGGCGGCGCTGCTGGAGCAGTCCAAACTGGCCAAAGAAAAAGCCCAGCACCTTGGCATGCACCGCGCTGAGATCGCGCGCTTGAACGCGCTGCTTAACCGTTCCCCGGACAGCACGATCCGTTTTCCCGACGAGGTCGATACCCGTTTGCCCGATATTCAATCCGCAACCGACGGCCAGGAATCCCGGCCACTGCTGGCCGAGCGGAAGAATGCGATCGATGCCGCGCAAACCAGGCTGGAACTGGCGAAAAAGGATTATTACCCGGATTTTACGTTGGGAACCGCTTATTCGTTTCGCCAAAGCACTCCAAACGGCCAAAGCCGCAGCGATTTTGCCAGCGTTCAGCTCAGCATGACCCTGCCCATTTACACCGAACGCAAGCAGGCGAAAGCGGTCGACCAGCGTCAAAGCGAATTACTGAAGGAACGTTACGCACTGGATCAAGCGCGGCGGGAAATCCAGGTCGAAATCAGCGAATCGCAGGCTCTTTACCAAAGCAGCCGCGCGCAGTTTGAGCAGTTGAAAAACACCATACTGCCGCTCGCGGAACAGAACGTCGCAAGCGCTGTTAACGCCTATCAAGTGGGCAAAACGAATTTTCAGAGCGTAATTCAGGCCAAAAATGCCTGGATTGAATACCGGAATCAGTATTGGCAGACGCTGGCCGAAGCGCATCAGGCCTTGGCGCAGTTGGCGGCGGCGACAGGGAGGGAGTCATTATGAACAAGAGCATGTTATGGATTGCGCTCGCGGCTGCGGTCTTCGGCGCAGCGGGCGGTTACTGGCTGGCTGCCGAGCGGATCGGCAGTACAACATCCGCAAAGAAACCGCTTTTTTACCGTCACCCGATGAATCCGTCGGTTACCTCGACGGTACCGGCCAAGGACGAAATGGGCATGGACTACGTTCCGGTATTCGACGAGTCCGCACCTGACGCTAATCCAGGGCAGGGCAAAAAGGTTCTGCATTACCGCAATCCGATGGGCTTGCCCGATACCTCGCCGGTCCCGAAGAAGGACGCGATGGGCATGGACTACATTCCCGTCTATGAACAGGAGGACCAGCAAGGAACCGACATGCTCCGCGTCAGCAGCGAGAAAATCCAGCGTCTCGGCGTGAAAACGGCGCCGGCGGAAAACATCGAAATCGCCCGTTCGGTTCGTAGCGTCGGCGTTGTCGAAGCCGACGAGCGGCGGCTCTATAACGTGACTCTCCGTTTTGACGGTTTCATTGAAAAACTCTACGTGAACACCACCGGGCAAGCCGTAACGCGCGGCCAACCCTTGTTCGAACTGTACAGCCCGGATCTGGTTTCCGCCCAACAGGAATATCTAAGCGCCAGGAACGGCGAGGCCGCGCTAGGCAACAGCGAAGCTTGGCTGCAATCCGGGATGAAAAACCTGACCGACAGCAGCCTGGAGCGCCTGCGCAACTGGGGCATTTCCGAAGCGGAACTGGCGCATCTGCGGCAACAGGGCAAGGCGCAACATGCGCTGACCGTGCGCTCGCCGGCATCCGGCATAGTCATGGAAAAGTCCGTCGTCGCAGGCGCACGGGCCATGGCCGGGGATACGCTGTTTAAAATAGCCGACCTGTCCCAAGTGTGGATTATTGCCGAAGTTTATGAACAGGATATGGGCCTTATCAAATCCGGCCAAAGCGCCCAGGTTACGCTTGACGCTTATCCCGGCCAAACCTTCAACGGCAAGGTGGGCTTCATTTACCCGATGTTGAACCCGGCGACGCGCACGGTCAAAGTGCGTGTCGAATTGCAGAATTCTGACGGCCTGCTGAAGCCGATGATGTACGCCCAGCTTGAGATCGCCAGCCAAACGCATACCGCGTTGGCGGTGCCGAGATCGTCGGTTCTGGAAAGCGGCCGGCGCACGCTGGTGCTGGTTGACCTGGGCGAAGGGCGCTTCGAGCCTCGTACGGTCAAGTTGGGGCAGCGCGGGGCGGCACGGATTCCTGACCCGTTGACTCACTCCGGCCATCCCTGGCAGCCGGATGAAATGATCGAGATAATGGAAGGCCTTAGCGAGCACGAGCGCGTCGTGGTCAGTGCAAATTTCCTGCTCGACGCGGAGAGCAACCTGAAAGCCGCCCTAAGCGGGTTTGAACCTGCCGATGCAAAAGTCCCGGACGAGCCACCGCAACACGGCGAACATCAACATTCAGGAGGGATGTGAAATGCTCGGGAAAATCATTGAATGGTCGGCGCGCAACGTTTTCCTGGTTTTGCTGTCGACGGCCTTTATCGTCATTGCCGGCATTTATGCAGTCATCAAAACTCCGCTCGACGCGTTGCCCGATCTGTCCGACGTCCAGGTTATCGTCTATACCGAATATCCGGGCCAAGCACCGCAAGTGGTCGAGGATCAGGTGACATATCCGTTGACCACGGCCATGCTGAGCGTGCCGCGCTCCAAAGTCGTGCGCGGCTTTTCGTTTTTCGGCGCGTCGTTCGTGTACATCATTTTCGAGGACGGCACCGACGTTTATTGGGCGCGCTCAAGAGTGCTGGAATACCTGAACTTTGCGTCCAGCCGCCTGCCGATGGGGCTATCCCCGCGTCTGGGCCCTGACGCGACCGGGGTTGGTTGGGTATTTCAGTATGCGGTCCTTGGCGCCCGGCAATCGCTTGCGGAACTCCGAACGCTACAGGACTGGTTTGTCCGCTACCAGCTCGCCAAAGCGCATGGCGTCGCGGAAGTCGCCAGCGTCGGCGGCTTTGTCCAACAATACCAGGTGATTGTCGATCCGCGTAAACTCCAAGCTTTCGGCGTCCCGTTGTCGACGGTGAGCCGTGTCATTACGGAAAGTAACAGAGACGTCGGAGGCCGGGTGGTCGAGATGACCGAAACCGAATATATGGTGCGCGGCAAAGGCTATTTGCGCGGCATCCGGGATATAGAGGATTTGGTTGTCAAATCCGAAGGCGGCATCCCCGTGCTGATTCGCGATATTGCCCGCGTGGAGCTGGGGCCGGACGAGCGCCGCGGCGTTACCGAACTGAACGGCGAAGGCGAAGCTGTTTCGGGCATTGCGATTGCCCGCTACGGACAAAATGCGCTGGACGTCATCGAGAACGTGAAAACCAAGATTCGGGAGATTACTCCCGGCCTGCCGGACGGCGTTTCGATAGTGCCGGTTTATGACCGCTCCGTGCTGATCCTGAAAGCCATTGAGAATTTGCGCGATAAACTGGTCGAGGAAAGCCTGGTGGTAGCCGGAGTTTGCGTACTGTTTCTTTACCATGTCCGCAGCGCGCTGGTCGCGATCGTGATGCTGCCGATCGGCGTGCTGATTGCCTTCATCGTCATGCACGGGCTCGGCATCAATTCGAATATCATGAGCCTTAGCGGCATCGCGATTGCGATTGGCGTGATGGTGGATGCGGCGATTGTGATGATCGAGAATGCCCATAAGCATCTGGAGCGGGCCGAGCCCGACGCCAACCGCCTTGAGTTGATGATTAGCGCCGCGAAGGAAGTCGGCCCGGCCTTGTTCCTGAGCCTGCTGGTCATCACTGTTTCGTTCCTGCCGGTTTTTGTGCTCGAAGAGCAGGAAGGCCGCCTGTTCAAACCCTTGGCTTACACCAAAACTTTCGCGATGGCGGGGGCGGCGCTGTTGTCGGTAACCTTGGTGCCGGTATTGATGTGGCTGTTCATCCGCGGACAGATCGTGCCGGAACACCGCAATCCGCTGAACCGGTTGCTGATCTGGCTATACCGCCCGGTTATCGAAGGCGTGCTGGGCTGGAAGAAACTGACCGTCGCCGTGGCGGTCATTGCACTGGCGGCGACTATTTATCCGGCCTCGAAGCTGGGCAGCGAATTCATGCCGACGCTGAATGAAGGAACCTTGCTGTTCATGCCGATGAGTTTGCCCGGCATCTCGGTCACCAAGGCGTCGCAGATCATGCAGACCCAGAACCGCATCCTGAAAAGCTTCCCTGAAGTTGAATCGGTATTCGGCAAGGCGGGACGCGCGTCAACCGCGACCGATCCCGCGCCGCTGGAGATGTTCGAAACGGTGGTCAATCTGAAGCCGGAAGCGCAGTGGCGGCAGGGCATGACCACCGACAAGCTGATTGCCGAGATGGACGCCGCAACGCAAATGCCGGGCGTGACCATCGCCTGGACCATGCCGATCAAGAACCGCATCGACATGCTTTCGACCGGTATCCGCACGCCTATCGGCATCAAAGTGTTCGGCAACGATCTGGGGCAAATGGAAAAGCTTGCAACACAAATCGAACGCGTCGTAAAAACCGTGCCGGGCACGACAAGCGCTTATGCGGAACGGCTGACCGGCGGCTTCTACCTGACCATCGAACCGGACCGGAAACAACTGGCACGCTACGGGCTTAGCGTGGGCGACTTTCAAAACGTGATTGCGACCGCTTTGGGCGGCGAGACCGTAACGACAACGGTGGAGGGTAGGGAACGCTTCAATGTGATCGTGCGTTATCCGCGCGAACTGCGCGATTCGCCCGAGATGATCGCCACGCAAGTGTTAGTGCCGGCACCGGCCGGGGCGATGATCCCGTTAGGGCAATTGGCCAAGATCAGTCTCGACAAGGGCGCGCCCGGTATCCGCACTGAAAACGCGTTGCTGTCCGCCTATATTTTTGTCGATATTCGCGGACGCGACATCGGCAGCTTCGTAGCCGATGCGCAGCGCGCCGTCATCGAGCAGGTCAAGTTCCCGCCCGGCTATTACGTGACCTGGAGCGGCCAGTTCGAATACATGGAGCGGGCGAAAGCCAAACTCGCGATTGCGGTGCCGATGACTTTGTTTATTATCTTCCTGCTGCTTTACCTTAACTTCAAACGCATCACCGAAACCCTGATTGTAATGTTGTCGCTGCCTTTTTCGCTGGTAGGCGGCGTTTGGCTGCTGTACTGGCTGGGCTATAACCTGAGCGTGGCCGTCGTCGTCGGTTTTATCGCGCTGGCGGGCGTGGCCGCCGAAACCGGCGTTGTGATGCTGATCTATTTGGATCATGCGCTGGAAAAAATCAAACAGCAGAGGAGGGCGGAAGATAAGTTTTTCGGGGTCGCCGATTTATATGCGGCCATTCGGGAAGGGGCGGTGGAACGGGTTCGGCCCAAAATGATGACGGTCGTCGCGATCATGGCAGGGCTGCTGCCAATCATGTGGGGAACGGGCGCCGGCTCGGAAGTCATGCGCCGCATCGCCGCGCCGATGGTTGGCGGCATGGTCTCGTCAACGTTGTTGACCTTGATCGTGATTCCGGCGATTTATGCGCTGATCAAAGGCCATCGCATTGAGCGGCAAACAGGCCCAAGCGTGTAAAGTTCGTTGTGAGGGGGATTTGCTGTTACCGGCAGATGGGTTAGTAGCGTCTAGGCTTCCGGGAGTAACAACAAGGGAGATTCATACTGAGCGCTTACGGCGAATCATGAATCTCCCGCTTCAAGTTAGAACGTTTGTAATACAGGCGTTCAACTTCAGATTGATAATCTCGGCTTAAGCCTTTAATTCCGGTATGAGAAACGGCCCTCGCGAAATAATTTTAAACAGGCATCGACAACTTGCGGGTCATAAGCAGTACCTCGTCCGCGTTTTATTTCTTCGATAGCGGCTTCGATGCCTAATGTTGGACGATAAGGCCGATGCGAAGATATGGCTTCTACAATATCGGCCACCGTCAAGATGCGCGCTTCAAGCAGTATCTGATCGCCTTTCAATCCGTGAGGATACCCGGAACCGTCCATTTTTTCGTGGTGTTGGGCAAGGATATCGGCAATTGGCCATGGGAAATCCACATCTTTCAAAATTTCAAAACCCGTTTCAGGATGCGTTTTGATCAACATGAACTCAATCTCGCTCAGTTTGCCTGGTTTAGCAAGAATTTCTGCCGGTACGTTGATTTTTCCCAAATCGTGAATCTGGGCGGCCAGCTGAATGCCATGGATTTTTTCTTTAGGCAGTCCCATTTCCTTTGCAATCGCCACAGCTAAATCAGCCACACGCCGTTGATGACCCGCGGTATAGGGATCCCGCAATTCGGCTGCTAAGGATACTGTATGGAGCGTGCCTTCCAATGCATGTTCTAGCACTTGCCGTTCGTCGCGCAAGAGTTGCTCGACCAACTTGCTGGTTGTAATGTCCTGCATCGTGCCTAGAGAACGAAGTGGTTTACCGTTTTCATCGTAAGTCGTTTCGCATTTCTCCAAGATATGTTTGATTCTGCCGTCTTTCATCTGCAAGCGAAATTCCGTTTGAAACGGCTTTTTATGTTGCAATGATTCGGCGAAGGCTATTTCTATCGTCTGGCGATCGTCCTGATGAACGATGCCGAGAAATTTTTGATAGGAAGGGGTGAACGAATGCGAATTAACTTCAAAAATGCGGTATACCTCGTTGGACCATGTTAGTTCATCCGTTCGATGGTCAAGCTCCCAATGACCTAAATGGGCCATCCGCTGGGCCTCAGCCAGTTTTGCTTCGCTTTCGCGCAACTTGTCTTGCATGCGCTTTTTTGCAGTGATATCGACAGCAAGGCCAAGCAAATGGGTGGGATCGCCTGCTTTGTCGTATAGCCCGATTTTAAAGCTATGCAGCCACTTTTCAGTGCCGTCGACGGTTTTGACGGCCTGGTCGGGTATTTCCAACGGTAGATGACTAACTAATGCTTCCCTATCTTGCCGATCCATAGCATTCGCCAGTTCTTTAGGAAATATGTCGAATACGTTTTTGCCCAGAATCTGATTTTGGGAATAACCCAATAAATGTTCGCCGGCTTTGTTGAAAAATTCGAAGCTTAAATCTTCCGCGCGTTTCAAGAACACCATGGCCGGAATATTCTCCACTATGGAATTTAATAATTCCTGAGAATGTTTAAGTTCGCCCTTGATTCGCAATTGTTCGGTTATATCGAGAAAAGTAATGACGGCTCCCTGGACACACCCTTCCTGAATTACCGGATACGACCAATACATGACATGGAATGAGCTGCCATCCTTACGCCAATAGATTTCGTTGTCGCGATAAAACGATTTGCCGTCGCGAATGGTAAAGAAACTGGGGCAAATTTCGTAAGGATGAGGCGAGCCATCGGCTCTAGTATGATGCACTAATCGGTGCATGTTCTTGCCGAGTAATTCGGAGGGATTATCGTAGCCCAGAGCTTTCACACCCGCTGTATTAATGAAAGTGCAGCAGCCTTGCGGGTTTACCCCGTAAATGGCGTGAGCGATTGAGTTTGTCAGCAATGTGACTTCGGCTTCACTTTGTTCCGCTTCCTTTATAACGCGTTGTTGCCGTCTGCCGCCTATAAATAAACCGAATACGCCCAGCCCCCAGATTAGGCCATGACCCGCAATCAAGGCATTACGCTCGCGGTCTTCACGTTTCAGAGAGGCATCAATGGGCACGGCAATGCTTACTCCCCCACGAACTCCCCCAAGCTTATCGCCATATTGGGCGTGGCATTTCAAGCAGGCTTCTTCGGTAATCATCGGTTTCATGTAACGATAGTAAGATTTGCCATCGGGCATGACGTCGATTGAAGCGTGCTCCTTGTCGCCTTGAACAAATGCTTGGAGCGCTTGGCGCTCCCAGTCGTCAGCAGCATTCACTGGGTTGATTGGATTCAGGCTAGCGATATTTCCACGGACCGGCATGTTGGCATCCGCCATGGCTTGATGCACCAGACGCACCACATAAGAGGAGTTCAACAACGTTAGCTGCTTGCCGGAAGGCGTGACGATGTCCCGCTCAGGCAGTCCGCTTAGCCACGGACTTGGATTAACATTGTCGGTAACCGGCACGTAGACACCGCCGCTGTGAATAACCCAGTTGCGATAAGCCATTTCCATCGAATGAAAAGCCGCTGCTTCGGTATGTAATGTGGTCTTGAAACGCTCTTGCTGATAATACAGGTTCCAAATTAACGAGCTGCCGACAACCGCTGTCCATATCAGAATAAAAAGTTTGATGTTTCGCCAAAGCTGTTGTGTTCGAGTGCGTTTAATTTTTGCCATATTCATAGCTCTATATTCTGGTTTGAACCTCCTGGAAATCCGAAGCAGTTTAAACTTTTAACGGCAGATTTCTGGAAACTCGGGCCGTTGGCTTTGCATTATCCATAGACCGCTGTTGGCCGAACTGCGGCATTCAGTTCAACCAAATCAGGAACAACTCTCCGAATCGCGCAAATTTTTGTTCAACTGCCCCGGCTAACGCTGTGCCGGATAATCAATGATCAACGTTTGATATTATATTGATGCTCAAGGCCTTCGGTTAAATTGTAACCTTCGTGATTGAATAGATCGCCGTCAAAAAACAAATGTAAGTCGATAATCCAGGCGATTTTTTTTATGTTGTTGTTTTCAATAATAATAGTTGAAAGTTTATGATCGTTGTCAATGATCTGGTCTACGATTGTTTTGGGATTGTTAGGGTCTTCTGTCAATGCGCCGGAGACAATGCGCTGGGCGGATTCCATTGTCAGCACAGGATAAGTCGTAGGCAGCTCGGCAATTTTTTCTTTTTTAAGCGATTGCGCGTTGAAGTAGCCGATGTCGTAGACAACCTTAAACAGCACGCCCAGTATAATCAAGCAACCATAAATAGAGAGGCCAATTTTTAATCGTCTTCTAACGCGAGGATTTGATAGTTTTTTTATAATAACGCTAAGTTTCATATTTATTTTTGTTGCGGTTTAACGGCTTGGTTTGTCCTTATTCAGCTCTAAGCTTCTGTGTAATAAGCGAAGCTCTGCATATTCTATATTAAGATTGGTTCTTCGCTTAATTCTCGGCAGCAATCGATCAAAATAATGTGAGTGCAATTGAAAAGCCGTTTGCTGCTGGTATGATGTTATCGAATAGCAGACGCTCAAAACTTAATTGAAAGAAGCAAAAATGTTTTATGTTACGGAATCCCATACATTCGAAGACATCATAAAAAAATCGCGATTTATCGGTATCATTTTTCCCTGCCTCAATGATCAAGACGTTTTTCGGCAATTAAAAGCGTTGCAAGCCGAACATCCGCACGCCAACCATATTGCCTTTGCCTACCGTATCAAAACCAACGACGGCGTTATTTACCGGTTTCACGACGCAGGCGAGCCTACAGGCACGGCAGGAAAGCCGATTTTTCAGCATATTGAAGGTAAAAACATTATTAATGCTCTCGTTGTAGTAATCCGTTATTTTGGCGGCGTGAAGCTTGGAGCCGGCGGACTGACCAGGGCTTACGGCCACATGGCGAAACAGGCGATCGATACGGCGGCATTACACCCTTACATAGAAATGGCAACGCTTCATTTCACGCTCGATTATGAAAGATTTCAGTCCTTTGATTACGCATTGAAAAAAGTGAATGGACACATTATTGAGCAAGTCTTTGCCGGACAAATTCATCTAACGGTTACGCTTCCCGTTGAAAAACAATCGGATTTGGAAAGCCAGTTTGCTACGGTATAACCGTGGATGAGGTAATCCGAAGAAGACGGTATTTATATAACGCTAGATAACGGATAAAGTGCGGTTTTATGCAACGTGATTAGGAGAGAGCTCATGTCATATAGTGTTAAAACGCTAACTGCACTGATTTTGTTGAATATTTTCGCCCCGGTTCATGCCGCTACGCCTAGCTATGACCCGGTTAGCGGACGCCTCAATTTACCGGAGGTGTTAATTAACGATCACTCTTACAGCAACATTGTGTTGGCGCTCGGTTCCGACGGCCGCTATCAACTATTATCCTCAACTTCACCGGTTTCGCTGACCGATGCCGACAATGGGCGATCCATCGAACTCGTACAGGGACAATTCCTTGAAATAAAGCTGGCGTCCAATCCAAGTACCGGTTACAGCTGGACATTCAACAGTCAATCGATCGACTTAGTTGAACTTCAAGGCAATAGCAGCTTCGTTCTCGATAGTGATTGCGGGGGAAGAGTAGGATGCGGCGGCACTGAGACAGGAAAGTTCAAGGCGATAAAGCAAGGCAATGGAACGCTTCGCCTTGAGTATCGCCGTCCTTGGGAAACAACTGCGCCGCCGGCACAAGTTTTTCAGTTATCTATTACTGTGCGCTAGCGGCGCTTGGCCGATTAGCTGTCCTCTTCAGCCAAGCGATAGCCGACTCCGACCTCTGTCCGTAAATAACGCGGTCTGGCGGGGTTGACTTCCAGTTTATGGCGCAGTTGCCCCATATATACCCGCAGATAATGCTGGTCGTGGATATGTTCGCCTCCCCAGACTTCTTTCAGGAGCTGGCGGTGGGTAACAACCAAACCGGCATGGCGGACTAGAATGCTGAGCAGGCGGTATTCAATCGGCGTGATATGAACTTCATTGCCGGCCATAAAAACTTTGCGCCGGGCCAGGTCGACCGATAATTCGCCGGTTTGAAATGTTTCCGTTTTGTTCGTTGTGCGCATCACGCGGCGAAGCAACGCCTGGAGGCGGGCATGCAGTTCTCCGGTACTGAACGGTTTGGTCAGGTAATCGTCCGCGCCGGCATCCAGCGCCATGATCTTGTTTTGCTCCTGGCTGCGGGCCGATAACACCAACACCGGCAAATCGGATAACTGCCGTAAACGTTTGGTTAGCGAAATGCCATCCATATCGGGTAAGCCCAGATCAAGTATGACCAGATCGGGGCTGTCGCTTTTAACCAGCGCGAGCCCATCCTTACCGTTTTCCGCTTCAATAACGCGCCATCCGCGGGTGCAAAGATTGGTTTTCAGCAGACGGCGAGTTTGCGGATCGTCCTCAATCACTAGAATAAGCGGCTTGATCTCATCGCTCATGACGGCATTCCTTCAAAACAGTTCAACTCAGGCGAATCGTGGATCGGTAAGTTAATGATAAACGATGCGCCTTTACCGGACTGATTGGTCGCATGAATGCTGCCGTCATGGGCTTCAATAATGGCCCGGCATAAGGTTAATCCGAGTCCTACCCCGCCTTGATGGCTTTCGGACTCAAGCCGGTAAAACTTGTCGAATATTTTTTCTTCCATGCCTTGCGGAATGCCGAAACCATAGTCCGATACGGTAATGATTATGTTGTTGGCCGATAATTCAGCGCTAATATCGATAGGACTGCCTTCCGGCGTGTACTTGATCGCGTTTTCGATCAGGTTGGCCAGAACCTGTTCGATTAATACCGCATCTATCCAAAGCAGCGGCAAATGATCAGGTAACAGCGTTCTCACCGGCCGCGTTTTCAAGTTTCTTTCCAGTCGGTTCAACGCGCTGCCGACTATTTCTTCAAGTGCGTTCCATTCCGGGTGAAGAATGATTTCACCTGCCGTCAGCCTCGCCATGTCCAGTATCTTGCTGGTCAGTTCCGACATGCGTTGGGCTTCGTCAAGAATGACTTTATTAAGATCCAGTTTTTCTTCCGATGAAAAATCCGCGTTATTTTCAACCAGGGCCGTGCCTGCGCCGATAATGCGCGTCAATGGCGTGCGCAGATCGTGCGATATCGCACTTAACAATGCATTGCGCAAGGACTCGGTTTCGGCTTGAAGATTCGCATTGTTCGCCTGTTCGGTTAAGCTTAGGCGCTCAAGGGTTTGCGAGATCAGGTTCAAAAAAGTATCGAAAAAAGCAGTCAATTCGGGATCTTTTAAATTAGCCGCTGCCGGTGATTTTATAGCCAGTACGCCCTGAATGGATTGCGAGCTTTCCAGCGGATAATAGCTAATTGAGCCTGTTGAATCTTCGGTTCTCTCGATAGTGCGTTGCCGATAGGTCTGCTGCGCTATTTCCAGGTCGATGCCGCGAACAGAATGCTCGAGCGGCGTATCGGACGGATACTTGAGACGAAACTCCCGGTCCGGAAACAGCAATACCGACAAGGCGCCAAAATCATCGTAGATATGGTCTACCGCGATTTTGGCAACTGCTTGTTGATTATGCGCATCGGATAGGGCCTGACTTAAGCGATAAAGTGCGTTGGCCCGGTTTTCCCGCTGTTTGGAGATTTCCGCTTGCAGTTGCACTCTCTCCAAAAAATTACTCGTCACATTAGCAACAACCATCATCACGCCTAGTCCTACGATGTTTTCAAGGTCGCTGATAGCAAGTGAAAAAATCGGCTGGGCAAAATAAAAAGCAAATACCGGTGCGCTCAAGAATGAAGCGATGATGGATGCGCCGCGACCGTAGCGGCTCGCGACTAAAAACACTCCTAACAAGTAAGTCATCAGGATGCTGGCCGGCCCTAAAACATGACGTAGCGGCCAATCGATCAGCGTGCAAATAAACGGAGCAGCGATACCCCACAGGTAGCCTTGCAACCGGTTCGGACGGTGACTGCGGTTTAACATTATTTCCGAGAGCCGATGCTCTGCCGGTTCGTTGTTACGCAAACTTTTCTCCCAAAGCGGCTGACCGTCTACAACCACTGTTAAAAAGATTTGGAGTTGATCAAGAAATGTACGCCAATGCTGGCAAAATAGCCCAACAAAATCATCGGGCACCATTTCATATGGCTGGTGAAAGTATATTGGCCTTTTGCTTGGCCCAGCAAGCCGATTCCAGGCGCCGAGCCAATCGCCAGCAGGCTGCCGCCGACGCCCAAGGTCAGGGTCAACAGCAGCCATTGCCCTTGTGATATGTCGGGGTGCATCGTGAGGACGGCGAACATCAACGTGCCGTTATCGACAAATGCCGAGGATAGGCCGATCAGAACGTTGGCCAGCGTCGGGCTTAATTGTCCGTACAGCACTTGCGAGATCGCATCGAGATAACCGATGTAGCCCAGTCCGCTGATGCCCATCATCGCGCCGTAAAAAAAGAACAAGGTATCCCATTCAAGACGGCCGACTTTGTCGAAAATATCCAATCTACTGATTTCGCTGGCGGAGGAATTGATTTTTCCGCTGCCGAAAAACAACGCGAATTCCGATTGCTTATAGGTATTTTCTTTATTGATTCTGTTCAGGTAGTAATAAAAGAACTGCAATAACGATAAGCCTGCCATCATCCCGGCTGCTGCCGGCAAATGCAGTTTCATGTCAAACGTTACAGCCAGGCTTATCGTAATGCCAAACAGAAAGATCACGCGTTTAGCTCCGCGAAGCAAATGGACCTGTTCATCGTCGATATCAGGCCTGTCTTTGGGTACTGAAAAATTCATTACCAAGGCCGGAACGAAAAAATTTACCAGGCAAGGAATAAACAATTTAAAAAACTCCGTAAAGCCCAAAATGCCGTGTTGCCATACGAATAGCGTCGAAATGCCGCCCAATGGGCTGAAAGAACCGCCGGCATTGGTCGCAACGATAATGTTGATGCATGCCAATGAAACGAAACGCGGACTGTCTTTGCCGACGGCGACCACTACGGCTCCCATCAGTAATCCCGCTGTCAGGCCGTTAACGACGCTGGAAATAAAAAATACCAGTAAGCCGGTAATCCAGAACAGTTGCCGGTAACTCAAATGCATACCGACTAGCCGGACTTTTAAAGCGTCGAATATGCGCATGTCTTCCATCGCGTTCAGGTAAGTCATCGACACCATGATAAACAACAACAATTCGATATAAGCCTGCATGTTGCTCTTAAAGGCGGTTACCGCAAAATGGTCGTTGCCTTGTTGTTGATAGGCCACGACAATCACAAGCCAAATCAAACCCGCAGCAAGTAGCATCGGTTTGGATTTGCGAAGTTCAGTAGCCTCTTCGAACATCGCTGTAATATAGGCAAAGATCATCACTACCAGAGAAAAATAGCCCGCCCAATGATGCGTTAGATCAATATGCTGCAATGGCGCCGCCGCTGTTTCTCCGTCGGCGAAGACCGTTCCCGGCAACAGCAAAGCCGTTATTCCTAGTATAAAGCTGAGTTGAGCGGCTTGTCCGCTCAAACGAAACTTATGGCCTTTGGCTATAAAGCTGAGTTGAGCGGCTTGCCTGCTCAAACGAAACTTATGGCCTTTGGCTATAAAGCTGAGTTGAGCGGCTTGCCTGCTCAAACGAAGCTTATGCCCTTTGGGTATAAGAAAACCATAATTCACAATAATCGGCCTCATGCTTAATCAATTTAAATGGTTTACCTGGCAACGCTTGCCTAGTCGCTAAGCTTGCAGATTTTAATACCGGATTTTAATCAGATCAGTGTAAAAAAAGCGTAAAGGCGCGGATTAAAACTGTCTGGAGCTGTCATTGAATCCGTTTCTTTATCGGAACCCGGCTTTCAGCGATATAATTTTATTTTGCGGCTGCTCGGAACCCGGACATTCAAGATTCGGCCGGCTTTATTAGCGTAGACTTCGAAAATCAAGCTTTAAACAAAAACAACAAACTTTCTTAACCGGAATATTGAAAACATGGCAACTAAAGCAGCTCCAACCACCTCGCCAACCCACACTTTCATCGATGAGTTCTGGGGGGGATTGGCGTCCATGCTGGTTGCATTGCCGTCGGCGATTGCTTTTGGCGTGCTGGTGTTTTCCTCGGTTGACCCGAAAATGGCAGGCGAGGGTGCTTTTATCGGCATGATAGGCGCGGCTTGCATGGGTTTGGGCGCGCCTTTGTTTGGGCGCACCCCCGCCTTGATTTCCGCCCCTTGCGCTCCGGCTGCGGCGGTTTTATCGGGGTTGGCACTTGAGTTAACCAGGACCGGCACCGAGATTAACCGCATTCCGGCATTGTTAGCGTTGACTGCGTTATTGGCCGCGTTGTTACAAATCCTTTATGGGTTATTGAAAGGCGGGCGATTGATTAAATATATTCCTTTCCCGGTTGTCAGCGGTTATTTATCGGGCGTCGGCCTGATTATCGCGATCGGCCAGATTCCCAATTTGCTCGGCATACCGAAAAGTGCAGGCCTGTGGCATGGCTTAACGGCTCCCGATTCATGGCAATGGCCCGGAATTGTCGTCGGAGCAGTCACTATCGGCGCAATGTTAATTGCACCGCGCATAACGCAAAAAATTCCGGCCGCTATCGTCGGCTTGTTTTCCGGAATAGCCGGCTACTTCCTGATAAGCCTGTATGTGCCGGCATTGTTATCTTTAGAAGCCAATGCGCTGATCATCGGGCCGATTCCGGCCGGTACGGATTTTTGGGAAACGGTTAAAGACCGCTTTCAATCGGTGCAGCAAACCGGCTTGGCCGACTTACAGGTAGTGGCTTACTCCGCGCTGGCTTTATCGGCGTTGCTGTCTATCGATACGTTGAAAACCTGCATCGTGCTGGATGCACTGACCAAAAAACGCCATGATTCCAATCAAGAGCTGTTAGGCCAGGGCTTTGCCAATCTGCTGTCGTTCGCGGCCGGAGGAATGCCCGGTTCGGGAACGATGGGCGCCAGTTTGGTCAACATTACCAGCGGCGGCCGTAAGACCCAATCCGGGGTGATTGAGGGCGGCTTGGTCGTGCTGGCAATACTCGTATTATCGCCATTGATTGCCTGGGTGCCTATTGCCGCGTTAGCCGGCATTTTATTGGTCGTGGCTACGAGAATGTTCGATTGGCATGCGTTCCATTTATTACGGCATAAAGAAACTTTTTTCGATTTTACCGTCATTGCCTCGGTCGTTATTGTCGCTGAAACGGTCGGTTTAATTGCCGCTTCCGCGACAGGCATCGGATTGGCGATTTTATTGTTCATTCGCGATCAAATTCGCGCTTCGGTATTGCGGCGGCGGGCCACGCTTAAAGAAACGTCCTCCAAAACCTACCGCTTGGAAGACGAGCAGCTATTTCTACGCGAGCACGGTAACGAAGCGGCGATTTATGAATTACAAGGCAATTTATTTTTCGGCACTACCGATCATTTGTTCAGCCAATTAGAGCCCGATTTAGACATTTGTAAATGGCTGTTATTCGACATGCGCCGCGTGGAATGTCTGGATTACACGGCCGCGCATTTGTTTACGTTGATGCAGGATAGGTTGCGAGCACGAGGCGGCGAACTGATATTCAGCGGCATGCCTTCCAAATTACCCAGCGGCGAAGACCTGTTGAAGTATATGACTCAAGTCGGTTTAGTGACTGACGACGGCAACGGCATTCGGATTTTCGATACCCGCGATGAAGCGTTGGAATGGATGGAAAATCAAATTCTACAAGCATCCGGATGGACTGAAGAAAGACTTAACGAGCAGACGCTTGATCTGGCCGACATTGAATTACTGCGCGAATCCGATGAAGCAACGCTCGCTGCATTACGGCCTTGTCTACAGGAACGGACGGTGCCGGCCGGTGAGAAAATATTTACTTTAGGCGATAGCGGCGATGAGCTGTTCCTGATCCGCCGCGGCATCGTGCAGGTTTTCTTGCCGCTAAACAATGGCAAACATCATCATTTAGCGACTTTTCACCAAGGCGACTATTTTGGAGAGATGGCGTTTCTGGATCATCGCCAACGTTCGGCCGAAGCCATTGCCAAAACGGATTGTGAGATTTACTCGTTGTCGCGGCAGGAGTTTAACGGCCAAGTCTATAATAATCCGGTGTTAGGGACGCGGATTTTTGCCCGTATCGCCAGGGCTGTTTCCCTTCGTTTGCGGCAAACCGATATTGAGCTTTGTTCGCTGGAAGAACGCTAGATTTCTTTCGTCAGCCCTTATCAACGACGGCTACACAATTTTACAGCGGATTACAGCGTCTTCATCATATGAATAAATGGCGCACAAGCGGTGATAGCCGTCGGCAATGACGACCTTGCCGTTGGCCGTATCCCTGACCAATAAAAGCGGGGAAATATCTTTTCCCGATTCTATTTTTTTCTGGTCTTTTTCGACATGCGCATTACTGATACCGAGCAGTGAAAGACCTGATGCCCTGAAAATATCTTTTGCCTTGAATTCGGAGAGAGGGGCGTCCCTTAATTTTTCTACATAGGCGCTTGCCGCCGATTCATCGTAGATTAGACTCAAATAAGATCGAGCCGCAGGATAGTCATGTTCTTCCGGTTGGTTAAGCCAATTGATTTGAACGGTTTTCTTGGACATATTTAAGTTCCTTCGGTGTACCTATAAAGTTTAAAAGTATAGTCATCCGTAAAGGGAATTTAATTGTTCCAGGCAAAATCGACATTCACTTTCCTATCTTCCGATTTCAGTTTCCGTTTTACCGGTTTGAATTAAATGAATCGTTAGCTTACCTAATCAGCGGCAAATTGGGTAAATCAGTCCCATGAGAGCCGTCCGGCTTTGCTGCGCTTGCGGTTTTGGTTCAAGTTACCGGCAATCGCGGCAATCGCAAATAGCGCCGATGAAATGATGAATTCACCGCAAAGATAGCCGAGCAGGCCGGTTATAAATAGCAATCCTGTTAACAAATCTCTGTAGAAGTCACTCATGATTCAGTTTCCTTTGTAAAGTTGAAGTATGTTTCGATACGCTGTGTAACGTCATCGCGATTAGCGCCTGACAGTTACGATGATGCATAGATTACAGAGGCAAGATGAGAGAAAACCTAGACATTGGATTAAGATCGAATGAGGACCGGATTAAAATTCGCAAACCGCCGTATATCATCGTGAAATTCGGTTTTTGTTCTCTTTTTTGCGTTTTATGCGGTTTACGGTAAGCTGACAAAAAATAAATCACAGGAGCCCTATGAACGCATTAACCCGGCGGCAGAAAGAAATCTTCGATTTCTTGCGCGATAACTACGAAAGCTTTGCCCATCCACCGACGCTGGATGAACTCTGTTCGGCGTTGGGCATGGCATCGCGCGGCTCGTTGTACAAGCACATCATGGCGCTGATTGCGGCGGATCTGGTCGAGCCGTTCGCCGGCAATAAGCAAGGCGGTATTCGTTTGTCCGCCAAGGCTCAGCGCGACTATACGGCTTGCGAACACTCACTGCCGTTCGTCGGTAAAATTGCCGCCGGCAGACCCATTGAAGCTTTAGAAAACATCAACTATATGGCCGTGCCGGAAATACTGAAAAGCAATAAGCCCTGCTATGTGTTACAGGTTCAGGGCGATTCGATGGTTGAGGCCGGGATATTCGACGGCGACTGGGTAATCATCGAGCAACGCAGTTATGCCGGCAACGGCGAGATCGTGGTGGCGCTAATCGAGAAAGCCGAAGCTACGTTGAAATATATAGAGCAGGCGCCGGGAGAAGTGCGATTGATCCCCGCCAATAACGCAATGTCGGCGATGAGCTATCGCCCGGATCAAGTTGAAATCCAGGGCGTTCTCGTTGGGCAAATGCGTAGCTACCGCTCGCATTAGCGACAAAAACAACAGTAATAACCGGGAGAAGCCTGATGCCTAGAAAAATCCACATGCAGGATCAAGTCGGACATAACAAAATTGAAGAAATTATGAGTCATGATTACGGCCAGAGCTTGATAGAACTCTGGGCGATGAAGTTTGCCGTGATTGGGTTATTTTTGTTGATCGGGGTGTCTTGGTAACTATCGTATTCACCGCGTACGCTATAGTGGTGTACTCAACGCTGGACTGTTGAACTCTCTTCTTCGTGGCTGGTAAAAAGGTATTCACCGCACGTAGCCGTAAATCTTCTGAATAAAGGCTGAGCATAGACAGGTAGCTCATGCGTACTAAACATTTGTAGTCTAACAAGCGGTTTAAACATACAATGGAAATATATTGCCAGTGCCTATCCCTGAGGTTAACTTGTATATTTCTTTGTCTCGGCAGTGCACTAATCAATCGTTGTAAGCTTTAGCTGATATTCAGGAAGCAATTTTTAAGGTATTTTAATAGTGAATTCAACGCTTGGTTATCCAGACAAATCATAATTAGTTTCAGAACTAGATGCTCTACTGTTTTCGGCCCCGTATGCGGCAATCGCAATTAATCACGTAGTTACTGGAACAGTACCGAAGCCAAAATTCTCAATAAGAAGATGACGAACAATACTCAAGCATTCTGCTAACAGGGGAAACTAGATGGAAAAAACGTCAACTAGAAGCGATCAGAATCACTTAGTGAAACAGGCGCTTGTTGAACTTAGGGAGCTTAAGGCAAAGCTCAAAAAACTGGAAAACGCGAAAAATGAACCGATTGCAATTATCGGCATGGGCTGCCGGTTTCCTAAAGGCGTTGATAATCTGAAAGATTTTTGGAGTTTATTGAGTAATGGCGTTGATGCGATCACCGATATTCCTGCCGATCGGTGGGATGTTGAGGCCTCATACGACCCAGACCCTGACGCAAGTGGAAAAAGCTATATCCGCCATGGCGGGTTTATTGACGGCATTGATTTATTTGATCCCGATTTTTTTAACATTCCCCCCAGGGAAGCAAAACAGCTGGACCCACAGCTTCGGCTCTTATTAGAGGTTACCTGGGAATCTCTTGAGAATGCAGGCCTGTCTCCCGATCAAATACGGGGAACCGAAGCCGGCGTGTATGTGGGATTGATGAACAGCGACTATGTCTTTCGCCAATTCGGAGGTATTACGCCCTCAAGCATCGATCCTTACATGTTGACCGGGAACAGTAATAGTTTTCTTGCCGGACGCTTATCCTACTCGCTCGGGTTGCATGGCCCCAGTATGGTGGTCAGTACCGCCTGCTCATCGTCGTTAGTCACAGTTGACCTGGCTTGCAAAGCGTTACGCAATAAAGAATGCGATTTAGCCTTTGCTGGCGGCGTGAATCTGATTCTAGACCCCGTCACTAATATCATGCTTTCACAGATGCGGGCCATCGCTTCCGATGGCCGTTGCAAATCGTTTGATGCGTCGGCCGATGGTTATAGTCGAGGCGAAGGATGCGGGATGATTGTGCTTAAGCGTCTTTCGGATGCGCTTGCCGACCGCGATAATGTTCTCGCGCTGATTCGCGGATCGGCGGTCAATCACGACGGCAAGAGCGCCGGTCTTACGGTTCCCAATGGACTCGCCCAGGAAAGACTGTTGCGCAAAGCCTTTAAAGCTGCCGGGGTAGAGCCGGCGGACGTCGGTTATATTGAGGCTCATGGCACCGGCACGGCATTGGGCGATCCGATTGAGATCCGGGCGTTGACCAGAATAATGGGCGATAATCGGGAGGCTCCGCTACACATCGGTTCAGTTAAAACCAACATCGGCCACTTGGAAGCCGCCGCCGGGATTGCCGGTTTGATCAAGACCGTCTTAGCGTTGCAATATCAACAAATCCCGCCGAGTTTGCATTTTAAAGAGCCCAATCCGCACATTCCATGGGATCGGATTCCATTAAAAGTCGTGACCGAGTTATCGCCATGGCCCCATAGAAACAAACCCAATATTGCCGGTGTGAGTTCTTTCGGATTGAGCGGTATTAATGCGCATATTATTCTTGAGGAAGCCCCAACGTCCGAGGTCGAAACGATCAGCGAGGAGCGGCCGCAGCATATTCTTGCTTTGAGCGCAAATTCCGATGATGGATTACGGGAGTTGGCCCAACGCTATATTTCCCATTTAAAATTTAATCCAGAGCAGTCTTTCGCCGATGTTTGCTATACGACAAATCTAAGCCGCATTGACTTGCCCCACCGTTTACACGTTGTTGCGGAATCTTCGCTTGAAGCCCAGCAATTGTTATCGGCGGCTACATCGACTGCAACTAGGACGCGGATCAAAAAAGCGCCTAAAGTTGCGTTCCTGTTTACCGGACAAGGATCGCAATATCCGGATATGGGCCGTCAGTTGTTTGAAACGCAGCCGACTTTTCGCCGCGCCTTGTGCCGATGCGACGAAATTTTACGCGCTTATCTGGATATTCCTCTGCTGGAGATTCTTTATCCTAAAGAAGGCCTGTCTTCGATAAAAGACACTGCAAATGAATTTGTGATTCACCAAACCGCTTATGCGCAACCGGCCTTATTTTCGCTTGAGTACGCTTTGAGCCAGCTTTGGCAGTCGTGGGGAATAAAGCCTGACGTTGTGATGGGCCATAGTGTCGGGGAATATGTTGCCGCATTGGTTGGGGGCGTCTTTAATTTGGAAGACGGACTCAAAATGATCGTGGAGCGGGGGCGCTTGATGCAGGCGCTTCCCAAAAACGGCAAAATGACCAGCATTTCGGTCTCTGAGGCCGATGCCGCAGCAGCGATACGCGCCTCTGACTCCGGTAACGAGGTGTCAATCGCTGCAATCAATGGGCCGAAAAGCGTGGTTATTTCGGGCTCGGACAATGCGGTAGTTAAGGTCGTTCAATTTCTTTTACGCCAGGGGCTGCTTAAGGAACAATCGGACGCGATAGACCTTGAGGTTTCGCATGCATTCCATTCACAGTTGATGGATCCGGTGTTGGTTCCCTATGCGGAAGTTATTCAAAAAATTAAGCTTTCAGCGCCGAGTATAAGGCTGATTTCCAATATTACCGGCCAGTCGATCCAAAATGAAATCGCAAGCGCGAATTATTGGTGTCGGCATCTACGCGAACCGGTACGATTTGCCGATGGCATAGACAGTCTGAACCAGCTGGACGTCGATGTGTTTCTGGAAATAGGACCAAAACCCGTTTTGCTTGGATTAGGGCAGCAATGCCTGTTTGAAGGCAAAGAACGGGCATGGTTGCCGACTTTGCGAAAGAATAAGGATTGGGAGCAAATTCTTTGCAGCCTGGGACGGTTGTACGAGTTGGGAGCCAAAGTCGACTGGCCCGGTTTCGAACAGGACTATGCGAAGGCTCGCCGCCGGGTGGTCCTGCCGAACTATCCGTTCCAGCGGCAACGTTACTGGGTGTTGAATAATAAATCGCACCTGAATACCGGGAAATGCGCTTCAACCAAATGCACTACCTTGCTGAATCAGGGTAACAGTAACGAACTTGCCGATTGGCTTGCCCAGACCAAAGATTTTTCCCAAGAAGAACTGAAGTTGATGCCGAAAATTCTGGAGGCTTTGGTAGAGCAGCACCGGCGGGAAACGGAAGAGGCACGGATTGACGCTCAGATTGCAAACGATACCGCATACCCGGAGTCGTCAGAACCGATCGATGTCAGCTTGCCGCTTCTTGATTGTCTGCAAAACGCTCCAGCCGATGAGCATCTGATGCTGGTCACCGAGGCCCTCGAAGCTAAAGTCGTTAAAGTGTTGGGACTTAGCAGGGCAGTTGATACCGATATTTCGCTGGTTGAGTTAGGATTCGATTCGCTGATGTCGACGGAGCTTCGGACGTGGTGCAAGCGTGAATTCGGGGTCGAGTTGGATATAGCGAATTTCCTGTCAAGCTTGGGTGTTTCCGCTCTGGCGCAAAAGCTTGTTGAGCAAATATCGTTCTCGGCATCGTCAAGTCTTGCAGCCGCTGATACCGGCAATATCGGCACTAGCGCATCAAAAAACAATGCGCCCTTTCCTTTGTCACATGGACAACAAGCGCTCTGGTTCATCTATCAAAACGCGCCCGACAGTTCCGCTTACAATGTCGGCCTTGCCTTACGCATCTGTTCGGAGCTTGACGTAGACGGCCTTCGCCGAGTCTTCCAATTACTGAGCGATCGGCATCCTGCGTTACGGAGCACATTTTCAGCCGCCAATAACGGCGAACCCCAACAGATTGTCCATCAGGCCCGTCAAGTCGATTTTGAGACCATCGATGCGACGAAATGGGAATACAGCTTGCTGGTTCAGCAGGTCGACTCGGTTCATAAGCAACCTTTCGATCTAACCGAGGGGCCGTTGATGCGAATCCGGCTGTTCTCATGCTCCGCCAGCGATCATGTGATGTTGCTGACGTTTCATCATATCATTTGCGATAACTGGTCCATTTGGACGCTGCTGTCGGAATTCCGTGATTTATATTCCGTGGTAAAAACGGGCCGCTCCAAGATCTTGCCGTCGATTCAGCACCATTACAGTGATTTTGTCCGTTGGCAACAAGAAATGTTGTCGGGGCAAGCCGGTAACGACCTGTGGGCTTACTGGCAGAAGCAACTAAACGGAGAGATTCTCCCCCTGGATTTACATACGGATTACCCAAGGCCGGCCATACAAACATATAAAGGTGCATCCTACGCGGTAATGTTACCGGCAGAGTTGACCCAAAAGATCAGGGAATTGGCACGCCAGGAGCAAGCCACGCTGAACATGGTGCTTTTGGCCGCCTACCAAGTGTTATTACATCGTTATACCGGACAAACCGACATCTTGGTCGGAGCGCCTACGGCGGGCCAGAACCAGAGCATGTTTGAGCATGTGGTCGGCTATTTCATCAATACCGTTGTTCTGCGCGCCGACCTCTCCGGAAATCCTACTTTCCAGACGTTTTTGCAGCAGGTCCGCCAAACTTCATTGGAAGCCCTTGCGCATCAGGATTATCCTTTTTCGTTATTGGTGCAAAAACTGCATCCAAAGCGCGACTTAAGCCGTTCCCCGCTCGTTCAAACCCGTTTTTCCTTACAGAAAGAACCGCCTATCCTGAGTAGCGAATTGGACATGATCCAGAGAGTCGATTGGGGCGGAATAAGTATTGAACCGTTTGAATTAGCGGAGGAAGAAGGCCAGCTCGACATTAATATGCAAGTCGTGGAAGGCAAACACACGTTAAAAGTCATTCTTAAATACAATACGGATTTATTCGATTTAGCCACTATTCAGAGAATGAGCGGACATTTTGTCAACCTGCTGACAAACATCGTTGATCGGCCTTCTGACTGCGTCTCGATGATCCCGCTGTTGTCAAAATCGGAACGCGAGCAAATGCTGGTCGCCTGGAACGACACCAAGGCGGAAGCGCCATTGGATCAATGTATCCACCAGTTGTTTGAACAGCAAGTAAGCCGAACGCCAACGCAGATAGCGGCGGTATTCGAGGACAACCGCCTAAGCTATCAGGAGTTAAACCGGCGGGCTAATCAGCTTGCGCATCGCTTGCAGGAATTAGGGCTTGGTCCGGAAAAAGTGGCCGGCATCATGTTAGAGAGATCGCTGGACATAGCGGTGGCCATTTTGGGCGTCCTTAAAGCAGGAGGCGCATATCTGCCTTTAGATCCGAAAACGCCTCGCGAGCGCTTAAATTTTATCTTGCAGGACAGCTCGGCACAGGTTCTGCTCACGCAGCAGAAGCTGATCCCTGAAGAAGCGATCCCTGATGACGTTCCGCTATTTTGCCTGGACAGCGATTGGAAGACGATTGCCGAGTATAACGACCAAAATCTCGTTAGTGCCGCCGGTCCTCTGAACCTCGTATATATTATTTACACTTCAGGTTCGACAGGCAAACCTAAAGGCGTTCAACTGCTGCATCGCGGTTTGACCAACTATCTTACCTGGGTTGTACGTACATTCGACGTTGGTAAAGGATCGGGCGCGCCTGTGATTTCCTCAGTCGGTTTCGACCTGACCATTACCAGCTTATTTCCGCCATTATTGACAGGCAAGACGGTTTATTTTTTCCCTGAAGGCAATGAAATCGAAACCTTAAGCAAAGTTTTGATCGAAGATCAAAACTTAAGCCTTATTAAGTTCACGCCGACCCATTTGGAAATGTTGAACCAGCTTTTACCGGCTAAAAAAATGGCCGCTCCGGTTCAAACCCTGGTTATCGGTGGAGAGGTATTGTCAGGGCAACAACTGACGTTCTGGCAAACTTATGCGCCGAACACCCGGTTGTTCAATCATTACGGCCCGACCGAAGCCGTGGTTGGCTGTTGTTATTATCCGGTTAGCGAACCGATGAGCGGAAATATACCGATCGGTAAACCGATCAGTAACGTGCAACTCTACATTTTGGACCCGCATTTAGAGCCGGTGCCGGTCGGAGTTATCGGCGAATTGCATATCGGCGGTGCAGGTGTCGCGCGCGGTTATTTGAACCGTCCTGAATTGAATCAAGAAAAATTTATTACCAACCCTTTTGGAGAAGGCCGGCTGTTCAAAACCGGCGACTTAGCCTGTTACCGGGCAGACGGTAATATTGAGTTCTTTGGGCGCAAGGATTCCCAGGTGAAATTACGCGGCTATCGAATCGAGTTAAGCGAAATCGAAGTGCTGCTGTCAAACCACTCCGGGATTCAGGATTCTGTGGTCATGGTCCGGGAAGACAAGCCGGGAGATCAGCGGCTGGTTGCTTACATTATCCCGTCGGACGGCTCGCAACAGGCGGGCATCACCGATGAGCAACTGCGCCGCTATTTAGCGGATGAATTACCCGGATATATGATTCCGTCGCATTTTGTCACGATGGATTCATTTCCGCTGATTGCGAACGGCAAGGTTAATCGCAAAGCATTACCTGCCCCCAAAATCAATGACTTGAAAGATTCCCCGGCCAGTCCTCGCGATACGCTTGAGCTTGAACTGACGCCAATTTGGGAATCGGTGCTGGGCTATCATCCGATTGGCATACACGATAGTTTTTTCGATCTTGGCGGACATTCCTTATTGGCCGTCAGGTTGATGGCAAAAATTCAAAAGAAATTCGGCCGCGACCTGCCTTTGAGCTTGCTTTTGCAAAACGATACCATTGCAAAATTCGCCGACTGCCTGCGGAAAGCAGCCAGCGCCGATGATACATGGTCGCCGCTTGTCGCTATTCAGCCTTTGGGAAACAGGCAGCCCCTGTTTTGTATTCCCGGAGCCGGCGGCAATGTGATTTATTTCCACAAATTGGCCAGCTATCTAGGCTCCGATCAGCCCTTCTACGGTCTACAGGCGGCCGGGCTTAACGGCATCGCAACACCCCATACGACTGTCGAGGAAATGGCTGCGTATTACATCGAAGCAATGAAGCAAGTGCAACCTACAGGTCCGTATAGGGTTTGCGGCCATTCGGTTGGCGGTTGGGTTGCGTTTGAGATAGGTCAACAATTACTCAAACAAGGAGAGCAAATCGCTTTTGTAGGGATTATCGATACGCCGATACCTAACAAAGATCGCGAAGACCGATCGGGTTGGGATAATGCGAAATGGATTATTGAGTTAACGGCACGGATTCAGCATTTGCTGTCGGCCGATCTGTCGGTTTCCCTGGACGACTTAAGAGAACTCGATTTCGACCAGCAGCTCCACTATTTTAAAAGCCGGCTGAATCAGGCCGGCCTGTTTCCTGCCGAAGTCGGCATCGATCAATTAAAAAGTATCCTGCAATTGTTTAAGGCTCAATCGCAGGTTATCTATTTTCCAAAAGATGTGATTCCGTCCCGGCTTAGCCTTTTCCGGACTGACACCGTTCATAAGAATCTTCCTCCCGAAGATCAGACCTGGGGATGGCAAACGTTCGGTTCTGTTGATATTTACCAAGTTCCGGGCGAACATTTGACTGTACTTGCCGAACCTTATGTACAAATTTTGGCGAAGGAGATGTCCGCTTGCCTGGAAGTTTTATCGTAGGTAAGCACATAAGATTATGATATTTCCAGATTTGATCAAGGATGCCCGGGCATGAGCTTTTTAACAAAAAATAGAATTTTTTATCTACCATTGGCAATCCAAAAAGGGGGGTATTTATGTCAACGGTAGTTGTTCTCAATTTGACCAGTTCAGGCCATATCAATCCGACGTTGCCGTTGGTTACTGAACTGGTCGGCCGCGGAGAGAGGGTAATTTATTACGCGATTGAACAATACCGTTCGCTCATCGAAGCTACAGGAGCGGAATACCGCCCTTACAGCCATCCTGAATACTTGGTTCCTAAAGTTCACCAGGGCGAATTCTTTGGGTCGATGGCCCATTTCGCCAAAGCCGCTCAAGTTAATTTGCCGGCATTGTTGGAAGATTTGGAGCAATCTCCTCCGGATTATATTTTGCTTGATTCGATGTGCATCTGGGGGAATCTGGCGCAGCAGATCATGAAGCTGCCCGCCATCACGTTCTCGTCAATCTTCATCATGCACCCGACGATGAAAGCCGAGGACATTCTTGATATGGTTTATTCGCCGCGCCCCAAGGAAGTCGTTCTCAAAGGAGTGCAAAGCCTGTATCGCTATTTTGAGATTTCCCAGGAAATCAATGAACAATACCATTGTAAAATCCCCAGCCTGATTGAAGCGTTTTCCAACCCGCAAGATTTGAATATCCTGTTTACGTCCAGAAAGTTTCACCCATTCTCGGAAATGTACGATGCAAGCGTCTACAAATTCGTCGGCCCGTCCATTGCACCGCGGCCAGGAACAATTCCGTTCCCGTTTGAACAGCTCAAGCCTGGAGTTACGATCTACATTTCGTTAGGCACGATCGTCAATGACGCCGTTGAATTTTATAAGGACTGTTATCAAGCTTTTGGCAATAGGATAGAGCGCCCGTATCCTCATCAAGTTATTCTCTCGATTGGCAATAAAGTGAATCCAGCCGATCTTGGACCGGCTCCGGATAATTTTGTTGTGATGCCGCATGTGCCGCAGCTTGAGGTATTGGAGCGAACTTCTGTTTTTATTACTCACGGCGGGATGAATAGCGCTAGTGAGGCGCTATGCTATGGCGTGCCTCTCGTCGTCATTCCGCATCGGGGCGATGCGTTTCTTGTGGCGCAACAAGTTGTCAACAATGGTGCCGGAGTAAGTATGCTGCCGGCTCAAGCATCGCCGGATACCTTGCATGATGCGGTGGAAAAAGTTCTATCGTCGCCGGCATTCAAGCAAAATGCAGAAGAGCTAGGACAGTCGCTTAGATCGGCGGGGGGATATGTCAAGGCAGCCGATGAAATCATGGCCTATAAGAGCGAGATCGGCCTCAATTAAAAGAAGTAATCAGAACAAAGATAATTAGAAAAACAAGGAAAAAGTAAAAATGACATCAGAACAGAAGCTTCACCCATTGATTGCCAAGTGTTATCGCCTTGCATTATCGGCACTCTACACTATTTTTATTATCCCGAACGGGTGGTGGCTAAGGAATGTGGCCGCGCGAAAACTACAAGCAACAGGTTCAAAGCCGCAGCTTTGGCAGGATAGAACAACATCGGATACTCAGCTCGATCATGCACGGAGGCAATACTAAATGTATATCTTAGGAATTTCCTGTTTTTACCACGATTCGGCAGCAGCGTTGCTGCATGACGGCAATTTAATCGCCGCAGCCGAAGAAGAGCGGTTTTCAAGAAAAAAACACGATTGGGAATTTCCCCATCAAGCGATTGCCTTTTGCTTGTCTTTGGCCGGAATTTCGAAAGAAAACGTCGATTATTTTGTGTTCTATGAAAAGCCGATGATCAAATTCGACCGCTTTTATCAAACCATCATTCAGTCATCGCCAAACTTAAAACATATTTACACAAACAGCTGGGAAAGCCCTTATAAAGAAAAACTTTGGGTGAAAAAAGAACTGCTTAAGGCTCTGGATATTCCATCTAAAAAATTGCTATTTGTTGAGCATCATCTCAGTCATGCAGCCAGCTCATTTTTTTGTTCGCCTTATGAAGAAGCAGCGATCCTGACCGTAGACGGCGTCGGCGAATGGGCAACCGCTACGATTGGCAGGGGGACTGCGAGTTTCTCGTCGGAGAACAGCGGGAATACCGGCATTGAGCTTTTCAAAGAAATTCGTTATCCCCATTCGCTTGGATTGATGTACACGTCTTTTACCGCCTTTCTTGGTTTTCGAGAGAATTCGGGCGAATACAAGGTGATGGGCATGGCCCCCTACGGCGTGCCAAGGTATGTGGATGATATTTATAAGCATATTTTCGAAGTCGATGATGACGGCGGGTTCCGGCTGGATATGGACTATATCCCGATTACCCAATCACTGCCCTGGAATCCCAGGATCATCTCGAAGAAGTTCATCGAACTTTTCGGGCCGCCGCGGGAAAAGGAATCGGAATTTTTCACGCTGACGACGCATCCTAATCGCGACCATCCGGATTGGGATGAGGCCGTGGCGGCAAAAAACCAGCATTACGCCGATATTGCCGCAAGTATTCAGGTTGTTACCGAAGAAACCATGTTGAAAATGGCAAACTATGCTTATAAAAGCACGGGCTTGAAAAAGCTGTGCATGGCAGGCGGATGTGCGCTTAACTCGGTCGCCAATGGCCGAATTATGCGCGAGACTCCATTTGAAGATGTCTATATTCAACCGGCTTCAGCAGACTCCGGTTCTGCGTTGGGCGCGGCATTATATGTCTATCACGCATTACTCAAAAAACCGCGCAAATTTATAATGGAGCATCCTTATTGGGGGAAAGAATACAACGACGATGAGGCTTTGTCAGCCATTAACGCGACCGGGCGTTCATTTGAAAAAGTGGAAGACCCGGATAAATTGGCTCATATGATTACCGACGACTTGCTTGCCGGCAAGGTTGTCAGTCTTTGCCAAGGGCGTTTCGAGTGGGGACCTCGCAGCTTGGGCAATCGCTCAATCATTGCCGATCCGCGCAGAGCTGAGATGAAATCCATCGTTAATGAAAAAATAAAATTCCGTGAGCCTTTCAGGCCTTTTGCTCCGGCTATTCTCGAAGAGCGGACCTGTGAATTCTTCGAAGACATAGACGACCCAAAGACTCATTATCCGTTGCGTTTTATGCTGTCGGTTCATAAAACTAAAAAAGATAAAATAGATAAAATCCAAGCCGTAAGCCACGAAGACGGAAGCGGTCGCGTCCAAACCGTCCGCAAGGAATGGAACCCGCTATGGCATCGTACGATCGAATTGTTCGGCCAGGCAACAGGAGTACCGGTGATACTTAATACTAGTTTCAATCTCCGCGGGGAGCCGATGGTAACAAGTCCTTCGGATGCTTTAAAAACCTTCGGTAAAAGCGGTTTAGAAACCCTTTATGTAGGGAAATATGTAGTTCGTAAATAAAAAAGGCTACAGGCTTTGCGGATGACTGGGAGCTATGGCTAAAAGCGCAACTAAAGGAAGACACCAAAGCGGCGAGGGGGCCAGTTAGCGCGGAAGCAGTACTCTCGCAGGATTAGGGGCCGATAAAGAATTTCGAGAAATCAAGCCAAGGATTTGCCGTGATTTCTTCGCTTCGCAACGAAGCGGTCGGCAACTAATTAATAATATGTTTTTTGTGGTCTGGTGTTCGCCGCGTAGGAAAAATGGCGTTCGGTAATAAACAGTGACATAACCTAATAATTATAAACATGATAAAAAGTTTGGATAAAATTACCCTGCATCTTTCAATAGTCAGTGAAATGTTTGGCTTTTACTGGAAAGAAAAACGATGGCTATCGCTACCCGGCTTAATGATCTGGTCGCTGTTACCGTTGTTTTTAATCATTGTTTTGTTCATAGCCGTCGCTATGTTTTGGAAGATAATCTAAGCCCTTATGACCGATTTCAATCCTTTTCTTAAAAAGCTTGGCTACTCTGCCGATGATCGTGTCGTTATTTTTCATGCCGATGATGTCGGTATGTGCCAAGCTACAGTTAGCGCATTCAAGCAGTTGATAGAACAGCAAGTATTAAATTCAGGGGCGGCGATGGTGCCTTGTTCGTGGTTCCCATCAGCCGCTTCTTACTGTAGGGAATTTCCAAATACCGATTTAGGCGTTCATATGACCTTTACGAGTGAATGGAAAAGTTATCGATGGCGGCCTCTCTCTACCAGTCATCCTGAGTCCGGCTTGATTGATTCCGAAGGCTACTTTTTTTCCACTACCGATGCGGTTCATAAAAACGGGATAGCAAAATTCATTGAAGGCGAGGTGGCGGCGCAAATCAATCTGGCCTTGGCGGCCGGAGTCGATGTCAGTCATATCGACATGCATATGGGGGCAATGTTGCATCCCAACTTCCTACCGGCCTATTTGCAAGCAGGAAGAACGCACCGCATTCCAATGCTCGCTTACCGGATGTCTGAAGAAAAATTGCAAAAATGGAACAACCCTCAATTGGCCGCAAAAATTAAGCAAATTTTAGCGGAACTGGAAGAGCAGGGCTTTCCTATCATCGATCACTTCTATCAGACCGATTTGTCGCGGCCGGAAACACGCATGGACGAGATTGATCATGTATTGAAAACACTGGAACCCGGTCTTACTCACTTTATTATACATCCGGCACACGACACCCCTGAATTGCGGGCAATTACAACCGACTGGGCCGGCCGCGTTGCCGATTACCATGCCCTGGAACAAGATGGGTTTCTTAAGTGCCTGAATAAATACAATATCCAAAGAATCGGCTACCGAGAACTTAGAGATGTGATGCGCAGCCAATAAGGTTTAATGCAGATGGAAAATTCAAAAAACGAAATCAATAAACGTATTCAACAGCTGGACCCTGAAAAGCGGGCTGCACTGGCAGACATCGTAAAAGAAAAAATGGCCCAAAGGGAACGGTCGCCTGAAATGCCGGCAGACTATGATGTCGTTATCTTGGGCGGCGGCCTAGCCGGCTCAGGACTGGCTAGGCAGCTGATCCGCCGGAGAAAAGCCACGCGAATATTAGTCGTTGAAAAAAGTACATTTCCCTGTCCGGAAGTTGCCTTTAAGGTTGGGGAATCCGTGACGGAGTTAGGCTCCTATTATTTAAGGGAAGTTCTCGAACTTCATGAGCACCTCAATGAAGAGCAGATAGAGAAAGCCGGAGTTCGCTATTTCTTTTCATTCGAAGACAATCAAGATATTACGCGCCGCATGGAAGTCGGTTTGAAACGCTTTCCCCCTGTCCCTGGGTATCAGTTAGACCGAGGCCGTTTGGAAAACTATTTATACAAGGCAAACTGTAGCGAGGGCGTGACATTTTGGGACAATTGCCGCGTGGCCGATATTGCCGTCGGAAACCCGCATAAAATTACCGTAAAACGGGGTACGGAACAGCACGAAGTTACCACAAAGTGGATCGTTGACGCGACGGGGCGGGCCGGCACATTAAAACGTAAATTGGATCTTGCCGAACAAACCCAACATGCTTCCAGTTCGGCTTGGTTTAGGATTTCCGGCGTTGTTAGTGTAGAAACATGGACGGATAACCTGAAATGGAAAGAACGCATTGCTCCGGGCATTCGCCAAATCGGCACTATCCATTTAATGGGCAAGGGCTATTGGGTTTGGATTATTGTATTGCCAAGTAATGCAACCAGCATTGGTATCGTAGCCGATCCCGAATACCATTCTCTCAGTGAATTTAATAGCCTGGAAAAAATGATCCAGTGGCTTCATAAGCATGAGCCTCAGTGCGCCGCAGTTATCGAAGCGCGTAAAGACCAGATTCAGGATTTTCTTGCGGTTAAACATTTCTCGCACGGTTGCAAGCGCCTGTTTTCAAAAGATAGGTGGTGTATCACCGGAGAAGCCGGCGTTTTTGCAGACCCTTTTTATTCTCCCGGAACAGACTTTATTTCTATAAACAACACTCTGATTTGCGATCTGCTGATGCGGGATTTCGAAGGTGAAGAGATAGCCGCCCTTGCCGAGCAATATAACTTTAACTTACTTGGCCTATTCAAGCTGTACCTGAACACCTATCAAAATCAATACCCGGTAATGGGCAATGAACAGGTCATGCTGGCAAAGATCATATGGGATTGGGCTATTTACTGGGGCGTCAATGCTTTCATGTTCTTTCGAGAAAACAAATCATTCGATTTGCAATGGCTGTCGACAGTGCAATCCGAAATGCGGCGCTTCAATGAACTGAATAACACCATGCAAAGTCTATTCAAAGAATGGGATAGGATCGAAAATCCCGTCGTTAGCGACCAGCTGTTTAGCCTGCTTGACCTCGAATTTCTGTACAAACTGCACACCGGGCTGGTTGTCGATCTCGACTCGGAAGAAAGCAGGGCTCAACTCATCGAAAACATTAGAACGCTTGAAATTCTTGCTCGCGAATATTGCCGATATGTCAGTGCGTTGAAAGATCCTGCCGAGCCCTCGATGAAAGCAGCCCAAGAGCTAATAGAAAGCTTAAAGCTCGATCAGTCCCTGACTGCTTCAGAACGAATGCAGAATGACTTGAGCACCATTTGGCTGTCGAAACGCCAACAATCAATCGCTTAATTTTTACTATCTATTACCGAAGATTTTATGAAAACAACAGAAGCCATCGCAATCGTAGGAATGGGGTGCCGTTTCCCCGGAGGTGCCAATGATCCCAATGCCTATTGGGAGCTATTAATCAATGGTATTGATGCCATTTCCGAGGTTCCTGAAGATAGATGGAATCTTCGTTCTCATTTCAACGAAGACAAAACAAAACCTGGGAAGACTTATACTCGTTGCGGCGGGTTTATTAAAGATATTGATAAATTCGACGCTGATTTCTTCGGAATCTCCCCGCGCGAAGCGGCGTGCATGGATCCCCAGCAGCGCATCTTGTTGGAAACCACGTGGGAAGCCTTTGCCGATGCCGGCATAGATACGGAGCGGCTAGCCGGAACAGGCGTCGGCACGTTCATGGGGATTTTCACCCATGATTACAATAATATGCAACTCGACACCAGCAATCGCGAGCTGATTGATACGCATACCGGGGTTGGCGTTTCGATGAGTATAGTGGCCAACCGGATTTCCTACGTCTTCGATTTTACCGGGCCGAGCGTGACTTTGGACACTGCCTGCTCCTCTTCGCTGGTTGCACTGCATCTGGCTTGCCAAAGCATTAGAAACGGCGAATGCGAGGTTGCTATTGCAGGCGGGGCCAACGCTATTCTAAAACCGGAATTTACGATTGCCACCAGCAAGGCGTCGATGTTGTCTCCGGATGGCCGTTGCAAAAGTTTCGATGCTTCTGCGAACGGTTATGTTCGTTCCGAGGGGGCGGGCGTTGTCATTTTAAAGCCGTTGTCGGCAGCACAAAAAGACGGGGATTCTATTTACGCCGTTATTAAAAGTAGCGTCGTCAACCAAGACGGTAAAAGTAACGGATTGACGGTTCCCAATCAGAAATCGCAAAAAGCGGCTCTACGCAAAGCTCTTGAGCTTGCCGATGTCGCTGCCGAGGAAATTTCCTATGTCGAAGCCCACGGCACCGGAACATTTGTTGGCGACCCGATAGAGGCCAATTCGATCGGATCGGTCTTTGGGGAAAACCGCAAAACGGATCTTGTAATAGGGTCCGTTAAAAGTAATATCGGCCATTTGGAAGCGGCCTCGGGTATGGCAAGCTTGATCAAGGTTGCGATGTCTTTAAAGAATGAAATGATTCCGCCTAATATTCATTTTAAGATGCCTAACCCGCAAATAGAGTTCGATAAATATCACCTGCACGTTCCAGTAGTTCCCGAAACTTGGGCGGCTGACCCGGATAGTAGCCGTCATGCCTGTGTCAATTCTTTCGGTTTTGGCGGTACGAACGCGACCATTATTCTCGCTGAAAGCCCTCAACGACAACCGTCGCAAAGCGAAGCGGTTAATAAAGCCGATGCCGGTTCGTCCCCGTTCATACTGCCGCTTTCAGCCAATACGCCAAAGGCGCTGGAAGCCGTGGTCGGAGGGATTCGGAGCCATTTGGAAACTACTGATGACAGCCTGTCCGATATATGTTTCAGCGCGGCTAACCGAAGCGGTCACAAAGATCAGCGCGTGGCATTTATTGCATCGGACAAAGATAAGATGCTTGATTTAACGGCCCAATTCCTTGAAGGCAAGGACAGTCCTTTTATTGTTAAAGGAAGCAATCGTTATACAGGCGGAAAGCTCGCCTTTATATTTTCGGGCATGGGTACCCAGTGGTGGGCCATGGGGCGCCAGTTGATCGCAGAGAACGCTCTTTTTCGCGAGACGATAGAAACTTGCGATCGGTTATTGTCACAACATGCAAGTTGGTCGCTGCTGGAAGAATTAAGCCGTAGCGAATCCGATACCCGCATTAACACCACTCAATTTGCCCAACCGGCTATCTTTGCTGTTGAGGTCGCGTTGGCTAAGCTTTGGCAGTCATACGGGATTGTGCCCGATGTTGTTTGCGGTCATAGCGTCGGCGAAGTCGCAGCCGCGCATATATCGGGAGCGCTGAGTCTCGAGGACGCCGTTAAGGTTATTTTTTACCGCAGCCTGCTGCAACAAAAAACCGCCGGCATGGGCGGCATGCTTGCCGTTTCGATGCCTAAAAGCGACGCGGCTCAACTTATTGAAAAGTATAACGACAGAGTATCCATTGCGGCTGTTAATAGTCCTTCTTCCGTGACCTTGGCAGGAGAGTCGGATGCTCTAAACGCCCTCGAAAAACAGCTCAGCGCCGATAATATATTTTGTCGCCCATTAAGGGTCGAAGTTCCATTTCATTGCGTCGTGATGGACGTGATTAAGGATGAGCTGATCAGCTTATTGCAATCAATCGCTCCCAACGAAACAGTCATTCCTCTTTATTCTACGGTGACCGGCAACCTCATTTCAGGCACCGAACTCAATGCCGATTATTGGTGGCACAATGTCAGGGAACCGGTAGAGTTTGCTAAGACCATTAAAGCGATGGAGGATTGCGATGTTTTTCTGGAAGTCGGTCCGCATCCGGTATTAACGCAATCGATGAACGAATGTTTAAGCGCAAGAAAAAGTGCAATCGTCCTGGGCACGATCAAGCGGCAACAAGACGAAACGGCTGCGATGTTCAGTACATTTGGCGCGCTCCATGCTGAAGGTTATCCGGTAAATTGGACTCATATCGTTCAAGGACAATTTGTAAAATTGCCGAAGTACCCTTGGCAACGGCAAGCGTACTGGAGAGAAAGCGAGATTTCCGCTCAGGACAGAATGGGCAATATGACAAAACGCACCTTGTTGCTGGAAGAAGCGCATCCTTTGCTAGGAAACAAGATCGCATTGGCTCAGGCCGACTCGATTTGGGAAGCGGAGATTCAGACCGAAAACCTCCCGTTTTTAACAGGGCATAATGTTCACGATGCGATTGTTTTCCCCGGTGCCGGATTTATCGAAATGGCGCTGGCTGCGGTATTCAAAGAAGGCCGTAGCGTTCAAGTGATAGAAGGTTTTTCTTTCGAAAAAGCATTAGTCTTGAGAGAGGAGGCTGTAAGAATGCAGTCGGTGCTTTCGCAAAATACCTTTTCTATCTACTCGGAGAAAATGACGCCGGGCGGTGCGAGCACATGGATAAAACACGCATCGGTTAATATCGCCGGCCATCATACGGCTAATGAAAGCCCCGAGTTTGATTTAGCGGCTATTCGTCAGCGATGCACCTCATCGAAAAGCAAGGAAGAGGTTTATGAAGCATTCACCAATATGGGATTTAACTATCAAGGTGATTTTCGCGGGATCGGCAGTTTTCAATACACTGAAAACGAAGCTTTGGCCCGGATAGAGTTAGGTAGCCAGCCCGACCGGATTTACAAGATCTATCCGCCTTTACTTGACAATGGTTTCCAGGCCTTGTTGGGTATTATTTCCTGCGCTGCCGGCAACCGGATCCAAAACCGTGTTTTCTTGCCCGTACAGATAGCTAAAATCATAGTTCACCACCGTTCCAGCACTATCGGAACAGAGGCTTGGTGTCATGCCGTGATTACCGAAAGCAACGAGCAGGGATTGAAAGGGAATTTAAGTATTTACGACAACAATGGGAAGCTCGTCATTAGCATCGAAGAGCTCTTCTGCGTTTCGGTCGAAAAAGCCAAATGGGATGCCTTGCTTTTGCAGAATGAGCAGGACTCGACGTCGCAATGGTTCAACGAGGTTCGTTGGATGCCTTCAACATCGGAGTTGGAAACCTATACGGTTTCACCGAGGCAGTGGATCATATTTGGCGATAATGCCGGCCATGGCGCGCAATTAACAAGCAAATTGTTGGCGCAAGGGCACGATGCTTTCTCCGTCTCGGCGGGTACTGAATTTCGCCAATGCTCCGATCGTGAATTCCAAATATCCGTCAAGCAGCCGGATGATTTCCGCGAATTGTTAAAGCTTGTTAAAGATGCAGGAAGTTCAGCGGGAATCGTTTACCTGTGGCCGCTCGATGTCTTGCAGCTTGATCAATCTTCCGACTCGACGTGCGGTTGCGGAACGCTGTTGTATTTGATCCAGGCATTAAACAGCCTCAATCTGGAAATTCCGTTATGGATAGTCACGCAAGGAGGTCAATTCATATATCCTGAAGCGTCGCGGTTAGAGCAAGCGCCAATGTGGGGCTTTGCTCAAGTCATTTCACTTGAACAACCCCAGCTTCAGTGCCGCTGCATCGATTTAGACCCGGAAGCGGACACAGCTGATAACGCTTTGTTTCTGGTGCAAGTTCTCAATTCGGACAGCAAGGAATCCAGATTGGCATTCCGTAATGGAGAAGCGCATACGGCGCGGCTCGTTCCGTCCCAGTTCGCGATCGGTAAGAGCGGCAATGACGACGTTTCGTCAATTTCAGCAGAAGCTACATACCTGATTACTGGCGCTTTTGGCGGTTTAGGCCGTTTGGTCGCTCAGAGGTTGGTTGACAATGGGGCACGCCATTTGGTGCTAATGGGGCGGCGTGGTGCTGTGGGGAACGAGGATTTTGTTGCCGATCTTGGCCGTGCCGGCGTTACATGCCATGTTGCTGTCGCCGATGTCAGTGTCAGGAAGGATGTTGAACGCGTCGTCAACGACATCAAGGAAACTATGCCTCCTTTGCACGGTATTATCCATGCGGCGGGCGTATTGGACGACGGCGTGATTACGCAACAATCCCCGGAGCGCTTTGAAAAAATCATGCAGCCCAAAGTTCAAGGCAGTTGGAACTTGCACGAACTGACGGTGGATTTGCCGCTGGATTTCTTTGTTTGTTTTTCCTCGGTTGCGTCATTGGTTGGTTCGCCCGGACAAAGCAACTACGCCGCCGGAAACGCCTTCATGGACTTGCTGGCCCACTCGCGGCAATCGGCGGGGCTGCCCGCGCTGTCGATCAATTGGGGGCCTTGGGTAGGCGAGGGCATGGCTGCAACGCAACTTAAACGCCTGGAAAGCAAGGGATTCGGAGCTATTGATATTGAACCGGGATTGCAGGCTTTTGAACAACTGATCAGCGAACCGAACATCGCACAAATCGGTGTTGCACCGATAAATTGGGAGATCTTTTTCAGCGCATTTCCGGCACATAAAAACTCTTTCTTCTCAAAATTCATCGAAAAATCAACAACTGAAGAATCCGGCAATAATGATTTCCTTAAACAGCTTAAAGAAGTCATTGAAGCTGAACAACACCACTTCTTACTCAAGCATATTGAAGATGTTGTTAATGCGGTTTTCGGTTACAGCTCTTCCGAAAGTACGGACCACCGGAAATCACTGTTCGATAATGGACTGGATTCGTTGATGGCGCTTGAAATTAAAAATCGCCTAGAGTCCAGTTTACGCATGCCTCTGCAATCGACTTTGTTATTCGAGCATCCGACCGTTGAATCTTTAGGCGATTTCTTAAGTCAGCAAATAGGGCTCTCAACAGGCAGTCAGAGCGACTCTGCTGCTAGCGAAGTGGACGAGCTCCTACTCGACTTGGATTCGCTAACGGACGAAGAGCTAAGCGCACTTCTGGAAAATGAGTTATCTGATATTATCAATAACTGATAGTTGTTTTTCCGGGCATCGAAACGGCACGAGTTTGTAGAAGAACAATCGGTTTCGCTGAGAATCTTGAAAGCGAAGCCGATTTAGCGAAAACGCAAGCTTAGTGCCGCGCGTGAATATTTTGAAATTGCGTTGAAAATTGTCAGAACAATGCCGGGCACCCCTGTGGGATGCCCGGCAAAATAAGCGGTTTATTGAAAATAGCCCCTGAAGTTATCTCTCGGTCAAACAACCATCTGTTCGTCAGCGTTTTGCCCTTCATGGCTGATTTGTAATCGCCACAACTGAGCATAGTGCCCTTCTTGAGCTAAAAGCTCTTCGTGAGTTCCTACTTCACGCACCTCGCCATTTTCTAAAAGATAGATACAGTCGGCTTTGCTGGCGCTTGAGAGCCGGTGAGCGACTATCATCAGCGTTTTATTGGGGAGTTCGTCAACAATAGCTTTATACATTTTTGCTTCAGTCAGGTTATCAACCGCAGAAGTGGCTTCATCCATGATCAAAATCGGCGAATCTTTCAACAACGCCCTGGCGACGGAAATACGCTGGCGTTGTCCGCCCGATAAAGACTGTCCACGCTCACCCACATCTGAATCAAAGCCTTGTTCTTTTGCTTCGATGAACTCGTCGGCGCCGATCAGCTTTGCTACCTGTATCACGTCGTTATCACTCGCATCCAGATTTCCATAGCGGATATTATCGGCAATGCTGCCTTCAAAAAGATAAACATCCTGGCTCACCCAACCCAATGCATGCCTTAAATCGGCAACGTCAATCTGACGAATGTCTTTACCATCCAACAGAATTCGGCCTTCAGTAGGTTCGTAAAAACGCAGCAGTAACTTGATCAATGTGGATTTGCCTGAACCTGAGCTTCCGACAAAAGCGACGGTACTTCCGGGAGGAATTGTCAGATTGACGCGGTTCAGTATCAGCGTTTCCGCTTGTTCATCCTTTAGGATGATTTCTTGCCCTGAACACGCTTCTTCTAGGATAGATTGCAGGGGAGGAGCTGGATAGCGGAAAGAAACATTCTCGAAACGAATCTCTCCCTTGAGTTTGCTGAAATCCAGCGAGTCGCCTGAAGATTGGTCGGATTGAGTGGCTAAGAGCTGCTTAATTTTTTGAGCTGAGCTTTGCGCTGCCAAGTAGTAAGAATAATCCTGATCGAGTCCTTGGGTCGACAAGATCATCCTGGGCAGCAGGAAGGCGATGCCGGTAAATACAGTAAAGCTTAACTGTTTTTGGTAAGCCTTATAGCTGCTATAAATGATCGGCATACTAATGCCCAGGTAAATTCCGTATTCGAGTGTCGTATGGTACTTCGTGCGTTCCTTTGAAGCTTTTTGATGACTCAACTGATAGCTGTGATTGATCTCTTTTAAGCGGTTCTGTTCCCACGTTTCGGCAGTATAGCTTTTTACCGTAGGAAGACCGTTTAGGCTATCGGTGATACGGCGATTGAGTTCCTGCTCGTGGCGGCCGACATCCTTGTAAAGATCCTGGCTTTCGCGATTAAATTCTCCGGTTAACCGGTACATGAACGGCAGCGGAATCACTGCCAGCAACAGCGCAACAGGTGAAACCGCCAATAACAGAACGCTGCATCCTGAAAAAGTAAGGCCTTTATCCAGCAGATTGGGAGCTGCGAATTCAAGAAGCTTCTTCACCCGGTCGTTGTCTTCTTTTACAAAGCGAGCCAGCTCAGCGGCCCCCCATTCCTGTTCTGTCAGCGTGGTTAGCGATAATGAATGGATATGTTGGTAAGTACGCTGACGCAAAGAGGCTTCTACCATATTCGCATAGGCGGTCCATTTCTGTTTGCGTTTATATTCGATGGTCTTTTCTAATGTCGCAGAGGTGTAGTAGCCGCCGGCCAGTATTGCTATTTGGGAAAGGACATTTAAACCCAGGCGGGAAAAGATAGAGAATCCCCCCTGAAGCCCGCAAGCCATGATCATGCCTTGCATTAACGGCGTGGTGATTTTAAAGGTGGTATTAAGGGCCGATAAAGTAATAGCTTCGCGGCGTATCTTTTTCTCTCCATCGACAGATCGAATTAAGTCAAATAAGGTCTTGCCGTCATTAGGAATTTGAGGGACAGTCGCATCCTGTTCAACTAGCAGTCCATTATCGCAGTGTAATTTGGTTAGCCGCGACAGTGCCTCTCTGATTAACCCGCCAGTACCTTGTTTAAAATATGTTGGATCAAAAAGAACCAAAACCCGCCCACTGAAAGGATTGGCTTCGGCAACAGTAATATGCTCATTAGCAAGCAGTTCTTGCTCCAGAGCCTGGGCCAGAAAATGTTTGCGCCGCAAGGCCTTTATCTGCCAACGCTCTCGACCGCTAGTCGCCGAACGCAGGGAGATGCTATCTGCAAAAGAAAAAGACTCATTCATTTTGTTGTTCCGTTTATTCGGGTTTGTTGCTTTGCTGAATCTCAAAATAGGCATCCTCAATATCTTCCTGGATTCCCGCCTTGATTTCTTCAAGTGTCATGCCTGCAACCATTTCTGTACGGACCTTCTCACTCAAATCCTTGATACGGTCGCTGCCGTCTACTTCGATCGGTTTTTCGTCTGCTTTCAGAGAGCGGTAGAATGAACTGGCTCCAACTAATAATAGCCCCGGCACACCCAGTAAAGTCTTGCCTAACAGTCCCACACCGGCATGAATCACACCATCTTGAGTCTTGCCTTCGCCCAAAAGGCTAATGCCCGGAGTTATTAAAACTTCCCCAGCAACTTTAAGGGTGTTTTTTACATATTCATTCTTAAGGGTGTTTTTTATGTATTCATTCATAATTATCATTCTTTAAATTAAAAAGCTGCTTTTGTTATCTAGTTAAGCCGGTGAGACTAAATAACCTTAATTTCGGCTGGTCTTATAACGAAAAACATGAAAAATTGAGGCAATAGTCTAGTGAGTACAATGAAACTGAGCTATATTTACAATCACTAAAACATGGCAACGATCGAATTGTAACCAAGATTTACAACTTAAATTTTTTTATCGTAAAGTTCTATAAAGCATTCCGCCTAATATCCAGAGTGCTGTAAATTAAAATAGGGACTTAAATGCAGCGCAATCTTAACCTAGTATCAATAATGATTCCATATACCCCGTAAAAATAATCCCCTGAATAAAAAACGTTTATTCTAAACTCCCAAAATCAGCATTCATTTTACTTGATAAAATCTCATTTAGATTACACGGATGAATTAAGAATACTGGATAACCTAATAACCGAAACATAATAACAAGAATAGTCCATATGAAGCCCAATTTAGAGTTATTCAAGCATCAAAAAATCGTGTTAATTCGTCTAATTGAGCGCCGTATTTTGTTAGGAAACAGTTTTATACAACCCAATAATAATTAAATATTTCATTAAGCTGATCTTTGAGTATTTAAGTCCCTATATTTCAATTTTGTAACTGGTTAAGTTTCAAGGAACATCGTTGTGAATCCCAATCTGCGCCTTCCCGTTCTGTGGACGTTTTCTTGTCTGCTGCTCCCCATTCTGACCTCATGCGAAGAACAACGTGCAACCCCAAAGCCTCATGTTGTGCCGGAAGCCATCATTCAACGAATTGAGGCGCGAACCATTCCGGTAGAATGGGATTTTGTCGGCCAGACCGAAAGCTCTCGCCTAGTAGAAATTCGTACCCGGGTTGAAGGATTTTTGAATAAGCGCCTCTACGAAGAAGGTTGGTTGGTGCATGAGGGGCAAACGCTGTTTCAATTGGATGACCGTCCCTTTATCGCGGCTTTGCAAAGCGAAAAAGGCGCTTTAGCCCAGCAAATAGCCAGGCAGGATAACGCCCAACGCAATATGGTGAGGCTTAAAAATCTGATCGCACAAAAAGCGGTTAGCCAAAAAGATGTGGATGACGCAGCTTTTGAATTGGCGCAAGCCAATGCCGCCGTCCTGACCGCACGCGCCAAAGTAACTTCGGCCGAATTAAATTTGGACTACGCCACTATTAAATCGCCGCTAACCGGATTGGCAGGCCAGGCCAAAAAGGCAGATGGCAGTCTTGTCAGCCCAGGGCAAGAAGGTTTATTAACCACAGTGATCCAGACCGATCCTATATGGGTTAAATTCAGTGCATCGGAAAGCCGGCAGTTGAAAGTTAACGAGGCCATCCTGCATAAAAAAATGCTAATGCCCGAAAACCACAAATACGAAGTAATACTTCAGTTGTCGGACGGTTCGACTTATCCCCATATTGGCAAAATGAGTTTTTCCGATAAACAATATTCCGTCGAAACCGGTACTACCGGTTTTCGCGCGGTATTTAAAAATACGGACATGATGCTTGTCCCAGGTCAATTTGTTAAGGTCAAAGTAAAAGGAGCTATCCGGCCCGATACCATTTTGGTTCCCCAGCGTTCAGTGATGCAAGGCCCGCAAGGCAAATACGTTTATGTCGTCGGTGCCGATAACAAAGTGGAAATTCGCCCTGTTGAAATAGGCGATTGGTACAGTGACGATTGGATTATCGAAAGCGGTCTAAAAAGCGGCGAGCAAGTCGTTGTCGAGGGTATGGAGCGGGTGACGCCGGATATGCCGGTAAAACCGCAACTTTTAAACAAGCCCGCCGGTGAGCAGTCGTGAACATTGCTTTTTTTATATCCAGACCTATTTTCGCCGCGATTCTGTCGATAGTTATGGTGATGGCGGGCCTATTGGCCTTGCGTCAATTGCCGGTAGCGCAGTTTCCGGATATTTCCCCGCCGCAAATACAAGTTGTTGCAAATTACCCCGGCGCCAGCGCCGAAACGGTGGCTCAAACTATCGCCGCGCCGATTGAGCAGCAAGTTAACGGCAGCGAAAATATGCTTTATATGAACTCAACCAGTTCGTCTAATGGTTCGTTGGCGCTGAGTGTGGTGTTCGATATCGGCACCGATATTGATAAGGCCCAGATTGATGTGCAAAACCGGATCAAAATGGCCGAAGGGCAATTGCCTGACGAAGTGCGCCGTAACGGCGTGTCTGTGACCAAATCCAGTTCCAGTATTTTGCTGGTGGTGGCTATCAAATCGGACGGCCGTTACGATCCCACTTTTGTCAGCAATTACGCCAACCTGCATGTGCTGGATAAACTCAAGCAGATTCCGGGAGCCAACCAGGTTGCGCCAATGGGCTCTTCCGACTATGCGATGCGCATTTGGTTGAAACCCGACAAGATGGCGCATCTTAGCATCACCGTTGCAGATATTCGTGACGCGATAGAACAGCAAAATACTCAATTCGCCGTTGGCCAAATTGGCCAGAAACCGACTTCCCAGCCTGTAGTGCTCACCTTGCCGGTAGCGGCGGAAGGTCGCCTGACCGACCCGAGAGAGTTTGAAGATATTATCCTGCGTTCGAATAAAAACGGCGAGACTATCCGTTTGCGCGACGTGGCGACGGTGGAGCTGGGAACGCAAAGTTACGACATGAAAACCCGGCTTAACGGCGGAGACACCACATTGATAGCGGTGTATCAACAAGCCGACGCCAATGCGTTGGATGTGGCGACGCAAATCAGGGACACCATGAGCCGTTTGTCCTCTACATTTCCGGCCGGCATCAGCTATGAAATTCCTTACGACACCACGGAGTTTGTCAAAATATCCATTGAGGAAGTTATCCATACGCTGTTTGAAGCGATTATTCTGGTAATCGCAGTGGTGTTTTTATTCTTGCAAAACTGGCGCTCCACGTTGATTCCGACGCTGGCCGTTCCGGTATCGATGATCGGCACGTTGGCGGGCATGTATTTTTTGGGGTTTTCAATCAATACGCTGACACTGTTCGGCATGGTGCTGGCCATTGGATTGGTGGTCGACGATGCGATCGTAGTGATCGAAAACGTCGAACGCAATATGCGCGAACTGGGTTTGAAGGGCAGGGAAGCGGCTACTCACGCTCTATCCGAAGTAGCGGGCCCGGTGATCGCCACTACGCTGGTGCTGATCGCCGTGTTCCTACCGGTATCGTTCCTCGGCGGCATGACAGGACAGCTCTACAAACAATTTGCGATCACTATCGCCATTTCGGTTACTTTGTCCGCTATCGTCGCCTTGACGCTGAGTCCGGCACTTGCAGCAATCCTGATCAACTGTTCCGAGCATACGGAAAATAAACCGCGCCTATTCCAAAGTTTCGATAACCTGCTGGAAAAGTTCACCCAGTATTACCTTGCCGGTATCCGCTGGCTGTTACGGCATGCCGGTATCGGCCTGTTGCTGTACCTGGGCATGGTGGCAGTCATTGTTGGTTTGTTTAAGATAATTCCGACCAGTTTTGTTCCTCCGGAAGATCAAGGCACTTTATTTACCATCGTCAAACTACCCGATGCCGCCAGCCTGGACCGTACTAACGCAGTAGTGAAGCAAGTCGAGGACATCGTAAAACAAAGTCCGGCAGTACGCGATATAGCGTCTATTGCCGGTATGAACATGATGGATGGCGGCGACGCGTCCAATGCCGGGGTGTTGTTTCTTACCTTGAAAAATTGGAAAGACAGGGCCTCCGCCGAACTGCAAGCGGAAAATGTGCTCAATAGTTTGAGGCGCCAACTCTTCAGCATCAAGGAGGCATTTGTAATGCCCGTGAATCCGCCATCTATTCCAGGGCTTGGCATGGTCGGCGGTTTTGAGTTCTGGATACTGAATCAGGGCGAGGGCAATACCGTCGACCTGGAGAATATGACCCAAAAAGTTATCGCCAAAGCGAGCCAGCGCCCTGAATTACAACGTTTATCTTCGTCGATTAACGCTAACTCGCAACAGTTAGGCATTAGCGTAAACAGACAAAAAGCCTGGGATATGGACGTACCCATCAGCGATGTGTTCGATACGTTGCAAGGCCTTTTCAATACCACCTACGTTAACGATTTCAATAAGTTCGGGCGTACGTATAAGGTTTTGTTGCAGGCGGAGGCGCAATACCGCAGCCGTCCCGAGGATATTGAAAAAGCGTCTGTCCGCAGCCGCTCCGGCGCAATGGTGCCGCTTACCAGCTTGGTCTCCATGCATTACGCCAGCGGTCCCAACTCTATCAGCCGTTTCAACGGTTTCTCCGCAGCCCGTATCAACGGCAACGCGGCACCCGGCTTTAGCTCCGGCCAAGCCATGCTGGCCATGGAGCAAGCGGCACAGGAAACCCTGCCGGACAACATGACATTTGCTTGGGGCGGTCAATCCTTCCAGGAAAAGGCCGCCGGCAGCTCTTCCGTATCTGCGTTCGCCTACGGTATCGTTATGGTATTCCTGATTTTGGCGGCTCAATACGAAAGACTGATACTGCCTTTCGCCGTCATGTTGGCCGTGCCTTTCGGCTTGTTCGGCGCCTTTTTGTTAGTCTGGATCTACCATATGGAGAACGATGTTTATTTCCAAATCGGCTTGGTGACGCTGATTGCGTTGAGCGCCAAAAACGCGATACTGATTGTCGAGTTTGCCGCGCTTAAACAAGAACAGGGCATGAGTGCGCTGGAGGCCGCGCTGGAGGCCTGCCGGCTGCGCTTTCGCCCGATCCTGATGACTTCCTTTTCGTTTATTCTTGGCGTATTGCCTTTGGTTCTTAGCACCGGTGCAGGCGCAAACAGCCGTCATTCAATCGGCGTCGGCATTATGGGGGGCATGGTTAGCGCCACTTTATTGGCGATATTCTTCGTGCCGTTGTTTTTTGTGCTGTTGGAAAGGGCCAGGGCAAATAGCATTGTTGAAAAAGAGGAAATCTAATCATGCGGCGTACTACCATTTCTTTATTATTGCCTTTGAGCCTAACCGGCTGTTTTATGGTCGGCCCTGATTACCAACAACCAACGACCATTTCCCCGAAAACCTGGCGTTTTGCTCCCGCCGAAACCGTCTCAGCCAATGACAGGCAATGGTGGAAGCAATTTGGCGATCCCCAACTGACGCAACTGATAGAACAGGCGTTGTTGTATAACAAAGACCTGCAAATAGCCACGGCGACAGTGGAAGAATATTTGGGCTTATACCGGGTTACCCGCGCGGATTTATTTCCACAAATTGCCGGCGACGCATCGGGCCAACGCCAAAAGCTTTCCAGTGCCGAATTCGGTGCCAGCGATACGCCCGAATTCAACAGCATTCAAGCATCGTTGAACCTGTCCTGGGAAATCGATGTTTGGGGAAAATTGCGCCGTGCCACGGAAGCCGCCCGCGCGGGCCTATTCGCACAGGAAGAGGTCCGTCATACCGTGGTGCTTACTCTTGTCACCAGCGTGGCTCGTTCTTATGTGCAATTACGCGAACTTGACCTGCGCCTGGAAATCGCCAAACGAGCACTGGTCGATCGTAACGAGGCTCTTCGTATCGTCAAGGCGCGTTTTGAAAACGAGCTCAACTCAGAAGCCCAGGTGCGACAAGCGGAATCGGAAGTCTATAATGCCGCGGCATTGGTTCCGTCGTTGGAAAAACTGGTGGCGCAAAAAGAACATGAATTGAGCGTATTATTGGGCCATAATCCCGACGCGATAAAACGCGGTTTAGCGTTAGGTGATTTGCATCCGCCGGCTATACCGGCGGGTCTGCCGTCCGAATTATTAACCCGTCGCCCGGACATACGGCAAGCCGAACAAAATTTAATTGCCGCCAATGCCAATATCGGCGTTGCCAGAGGCCAGTATTTTCCTAAGTTCACCATTACCGGGGAACTCGGCAGCTCTAGCGCGGACTTTAGCCGCCTATTATCGGGGCCTGCCGGACTGTGGAGTTACGGCGTTGGCTTAGCCATGCCGTTATTTAACGCCGGCAAAATTGCAGGTCAGGTAAAAGCCGCCGAAGCGCGTGAACAACAGGCATTATTTACTTACCAAAACACACTGCTGCAAGCCTTTAGAGAAACCGAAGATGCGCTGGTGGACAACAGCAAGACGCAAGAGCAAGTTCAAGCCTTAAGCAGCCAAGTCGTCGCCTTACGTGAATACTTAAAATTGGCATGGCTGCGCTATGACAATGGTCTTACCAGTTACCTCGAAGTATTGGACGCGCAACGTAACTTACTTAATGTTGAGATCGCTCTGGCGTCAAGCCGTAGCGGCGCATTGCAAGCGCGCATCAATATATACAAGGCGTTTGGCGGCGGCTGGGCGGTGAACTCTTAATATACCCAGCCGCAGTTGTTGATGCTAACCCATCTTCTTATGCTTATTGGTAAAGTCAGGTAGCGGCTCCGAAGCATGTACAGGTTCGCTTTTCACTGTTTTGAAAATAACGGACTTTAGGCGTTTCAGCATCGGGTTTACGACAGGGATTGTCAGCATGGTGCTGCTCACGGCCATTAGCAACAAAGCGGTAAAAGTTTCATCGGTGATAATATGTTTATCCAGCAGCACGTTGGCAAAGATGATCTCGATCAGCGCCTTGGTTTGCAGCAGCCAACCAATCAGCGAAGCTTCGCCTTTTTCCCATTTTAGCGCCCAACCGGCCATGCGCAGACCGATCAATTTGCCCGCCACCGAGACAAACAACAGGACCGCGGCACCGAGTAATACGACAGTGCCGCCCAATTGCCAGTTGGTCCTTAGCCCGGTGCTGAGGAAAAATACCGGCATGACGACCATTAGGACATGATTGCGCATTAAATCCATTTGTTTTTGTTCGAACCAGTGGTGGTCGATTACAACGCCCGCCAAAAACGAACCCACCATAAAGTGCAGGCCGGACCAGTCGGCAAAAAAAGCGCACAAAGGTAACCAAATAAACAATATATACCAGCGGTCCTGGGGCGGCAGCCAAGCAATCAGCTTCCTGATCAAATAAGCGCAGACAGCATAACCGGCCAGGAACGCGCCTTGTTTACCCAAGCGGTCCCAATCCATTAATACAACCGACAATACTCCCCAGATAGCGATGTCGTCTAAGCTTGCATAGCGCAAAATGCGTTGGCCGATAGGCTGGCGCAAAATTTCCAACTTTTCCATCAACAGAACCAAGATAGGCAAGGCCGTGACTGCGCAGGCCATGCCGACACCAAGGATAAACTGCCACGGCCGGCCTTCGGCGCCAAGCCAGCCGGGAAATTGCAAAAAACCTAAGGCGGCTATACAACCGAACAATAACGGCGTTCCCAAGGCAAAGCCGGCGGTGATGGTACTTTCCCTACGATTGATCCACGCCTGGCGTAAATCCATCTCAATGCCCGCAAGCATTACGAAACAGGATACTCCCCACCAAGCGAGACCGTTTAAAGATTGGATGACTTGTTTATTGAAAATAAAACTGTAAATATCGGGAAAGGCATGGCCCAATATTCCAGGTCCCAGCAAGATACCGCCAATGATTTGCACGACTACCAGTGGGGCGTAATAATCGAGAGAACCCAAGCGCCACACTAAATAAGGAAAAGTAAAAATAATAAAAAGAGCAATAAAAAATATTTCTGTGGTACTCATTGAGGGATATCCTTTCTTTGCAAAAATATAGTAGCCGTTAGGTATATAGAGTACCGGCCTAGCAAAAATCCAGGGCGCCGGTTTACCGCGCCCGGTATAAAGTTACAATTCGGCTATACCGGTAGCAGGTGAGGATAATTACTAATCTAAGTCATGTCCAGAAATTTAGCCGGGAAATTTTAAGTGCACTAGCTTAGAAAATGTTCTGGATCCGATTGTGTTCAACGTATAAAAATAGTGCGAAGGCATCTTAACGTGACCCCAACTCAATTCCGGAGATTGCAACAATGTCAAAAAAGATCATAAAAGCCAAAGAAAACACCGATAGACAGGACTATATTCAGGATTTGCAACGCAGGGCCGAAGAATTCGTGGATAGAGATGTGTCGTTTTTCGAATCGGAAGCAATGCCTCAAGAGGTGCGCGAGCAATTTTGGGAACGCGTGGCAGCCTTCGAGGAATCGGAGTGGACTACGTCTTTCAACCAACTGGTGCAGGGTGGGATGGAACTGCCTGCACCGGAAGAATTGGACGATGCACAACTGAGCGCCAAGCTGTGGGAAGTCATACGTGGCTTGGCGATGCTGCGGACGTTCCTTTATAGCACCGACCATCTTAGCGGCCGCGAACTATATGAAGAGTTGTGGCATGAAGTGTTACGGGAAGAAAACCCGTCCATGCCACTCGACGAAAATTCGGCTTGTCACATCGATCTGGTTAGCAGCGGCAGCGAGCAAGATAATGTACTTTATCTTCGCTATTACGCCGATGAAGAAGAGCGGGCTAAAGATTGGCCTGACGACGTTATACCGGTTCATAAAGCCTTACCTTACGACCGTGACAGGCATTTGCCGAGTCGCGATCAAGCCGAGTGGCAAAGCTGTTGTCAATCATCTTGATAATTATCTTTACGGCGAAGTCAACCTCATTTTCTTATTATCTAAATGCCATGTTTCAGATTGATGCAAGCGCTTATAACTCTCGTATTGACTGTGCCGCAAACGGATTCAATTATTAGCCGAATTTTTTCGTTATAATTCAATAATACAATAACTTGTCGAGTCGCATGTCTGACAATACGGTAAACTATAACGATTTGGTTCGTCTCATTTCTCTTGCAAATTCGGAACACTCATGACTACTTGGTTAGAAACCTGTCAAAAACAATTGGCCAGACTGGAAAAAACGTCGGTACTGGCAGATAAACTAATTACGCTAGGCAATAAAACCGGTGTGGATATTTCCCAGGATTTACTGAGACGACTTAATATTGAGCGGCCGCGTTTAGAGCGCCAATTAGAACGCTTACATGCGAATCGTTTTGAAGTCGCCGTAATCGGTTTGGAAAAGGCCGGCAAAAGTGCGCTATTGAATGCTTGGTTAGGGCAGGAAATTTTGCCGTCCGCGCGGGAGCGCTGCACATTTACCAGTACCGAGATATGGTCTGCGCAAACCGAACAGGACCAATTGCTGTTCATCCAGTATTACACCAAGGAAGAAATCAGCAAGCTGCAATTACAGCGCCGCGATGCATTGTTAGGTACGCTGGGCGAACGCGAGCGCAAAGAAATACAAGAAGATTTCGACGATACGGAAAAGCACCTTAGCGATATTTTAGTATTTTCGAAGCAGAAAAACGGCTTTACTCAGCGCTTTACCGATATTGGCGAAATCAGCGAACAATTGCAATCGGCCGTGTTTAAAAACCGGGCCCAATCTTTGGCGATCAAGCGTATTCAATTAAAAACCGTGCGTTTACGCAGTGACCGCGACATTATTTTTCATGACGTGCCGGGCTTTAATTCGGGTATTTTAATGCACTCCGAGCAAGCGATCGAACGGCTGAAAAACTGCGATGCCATTATTTATGCGAAGGAAATGAAGCAACCTTCGATTACCGGGCCGGAGAAAGAAATGCTGGTCATTGCCGATTCCGAAGATCCTACTATCAAGGTTTCCGACAAAGTCTTTGTGGTACTCACGCAAGCCGATGCGATGGACGATCAAATCGATTTTAAAGAGACCTATGCAAAGCATCGCAGCTATTGGCCGTCAGTGCCTGAACGCCGGTTAATTCCGGTGTGCGCGCGCGCTCATTTGGTCGAATTCGGCATTCCTTCCGAGGATACGTTAAGACGGACTAAAAGCGCTGACGACAAAGCGAAGATGAAAAAGCTCGGCATCAACGACGGCATGGCTGCTTTAAAAGAATCGATAAATTACTACATCGACAATGAGCGCTCTGGCGTTTTGGAAAGGCGCTGCGACGCTCTGGTCAGCAACATTCGCCAAATCGCTAACGAAGTGTTGCTAAAGCTTGAACCGATTTACGGCGTGTTCGATGAAACTGAAATTCAAGAAGACGACTTGCTCGGCAAAGAGTTTAATCAATGGTGGGGAAGGGAATGGCAGCGCATCAAAAAAGACTTCGATACCTGGTATGCCGAGGTTATCCAAGGCCGTAAAGAAGCCGATGCGTTGGGTTCGGAACATCACGAATTGGCCGCCTTGCATTCATCCTACGATGAAAAAATCGAGTTTTTGCTGTCCAACCTGAACACAGCCCAGGCTGACGAGTTAAAGCGCATCTATACGGCAGGCGGCACCATTTCAATGCCCGATCCGCGCGAAGGCAATTATAAAATTCGCGAGGAATTATTCCGGGAAATCCAGAAAAAATTTGAAACCGAGCTGACCGACCAATTGGCGCAAGCACTACAAGCGCTTATCGATCAGATCGCTCTTAAAACGCAAAGCCTGTTGTGGGATACCGAAGAAGTGCGCAAAAGCTTGCTGCATTCCGATGTTGACGAAAGTCTTGAACAAGCGCGTATTCGTCACGGCTTTCAAGTGCTGTTTTTACGTTTTAGCCGCGTTGCGGTTGAAGCATTCATTGCCAAACCTTTGCAGGCCCGTGAACGTTTATTGAAAGAACGCGCTGCTGAAATTAAAACGCTGGAAGCATTTTATCAAGGCAGCGATAAAGCTAAACGCGAAGGCGGCCTTACCAACTACCTGCGTTACGGGTTGTGGACAAAACTAGCTCAAGGCGGCACTGTCAGCCGCGCCAAAGCAGCGGAAAAACCGACCGCCAAAAACCAGGTCATACAGGATATTGTTAATGCAGTTACCGCCGAAGCGCCGTCTCCTGTCAAAAAGGTCATCGAAGAGTTGGAAAATACGGCCACTGTAAATGAACCCAGTGATTTCGAGTCCGTTGTTGCCGAAATTAACGGCGATTTGGCTGCCTTGCAGGATTACCTGAAAAACAGCGTATTTTATGCCGCAGGCTTTATTACTTACTGCAACCAGGAACTGGAGCGCATTCGTAACCGCTTTAAAGAAATGGAAGATAACGACCGGCAATGGATCGGCATCATCCGCACCGCCGTCAAATATGAAAAAAATCCGAACATTCCTTACAACATTATCCACACCAAGCGCGATTTTCGTATGCGCCGGGAGATTGCTGTAGAGCTTAAGGAAGTCAGGGAAAGTTGCACGAATGTATTTTGATGTTTTTTTCTTATGGGCAGTGTTCCGAAGCTTGTCGCGGAATAACAGATGCGGCTGAATCAGTACCGGGTAAAATTGCCGTTTTAATCTAATGCAGCCGGGCCAGGAATTGGCCCGGTATGTCAAAATGATCGGGGTGCAGCATCCGCCGGCTTGATGATTGTTTTCAACGGCGTGACTCATATCTCTAAATTTTCTTAGTCCGGAATATTGAACTCCGAACCCTTATCAACACCGGCCTGCCCCGAATTGATGCGATCGGCTATAATCTCCCGCCTTGACTGAAACGTGCGGCCTAGGCGATTACGGCGTATTTTAAAATCAATTGTAACTATCAGCACATAGAAAACGGGACACGGATAGGACGGATTTACACGGATATTTAGCCCAAGCCACGTTAGATAATGCTTTTAAAATCCGTGATTATCCGTTTAATCCGTGTTCTATTCGGAATACGCCGAATAGCTACAATCAATTTAGAGAACCATATGAGAAAACTATCCTTATTTAGCGCAATAATGTTGACTGCCTGCGTCACTATCAATATTTATTTCCCCGCTGCCGCCGCTGAAAAAGCCGCGGATGAAATCATTCAAGACATACAGAAAAACACCCCGCAACAAACGGAACCCAAACCCAAGGCAAGTTTGCCTGATTGGCAGGTGAGCATGTATCAGCTAATCGATTCGGCAATCAATATGGTGGTGCCGCCGGCTCAAGCCGATCAGGCAAATCTGGCAATCGATAGTGCCGAAATCAGGCAGTTGCGCGCGGCGATGGCAGGCCGCTTTGCCAGTCTGCAACCTTTGTATACATTAGGCTATATCGGCATACAAGCGGACGGTTTGCTGGCGGTCAGGGATATTGACGACATAGCGCTTAAGGACAGGAATCAGGTCAACAAGCTGGTCGCCGCGGAAAATGCGGATCGGCAAAGTCTTTACCATGCGATTGCCAATGCCAACGGCCATCCCGAATGGGCCGCACAAATTAAATCAAGTTTTGCCGGCCGTTGGGTGAGCAATGCTCAGCCGGGCTGGTGGTATCAATCCTCTGGAAGCTGGAAACAAAAGTAAACATGGCAAGAAGAAAGAGAGTTAAAAAACCGTTACCGGAAACCCCGGTTAAAGTCGCTATAGAATCGTTGGCTCATGACGGGCGCGGCGTGGCGCACGTTGAAGGTAAGGTGATTTTTATCGATGAGGCGCTGCCGGGCGAGGAGGTGGAGTTTGTTTATACCGAAAGCCGTAAGGATTATGCGGAAGGCAAGGTCGTTAATCTGTTGAGCCGCGCCGCTGACCGCGTCGATGCGTTGTGCCCGCATTACGGTGTGTGCGGCGGTTGCAGTTTCCAGCACGTTGAATCGGCCGCGCAAATTCGCATCAAACAGGATTTGCTGATTGAGCAGTTCAAACGCATCGGTAAAACCGAAATCCCCGAACTTTGGCAACCGCTGGAAGGCCCGCATTGGGGTTATCGCAGCAAAGCGCGGATGGGCGTTAAATACGTCGAGAAGAAGAACCGGGTGCTGGTCGGTTTTAGGGAAAGACGGCATCCTTATTTGGCTGAAATTGACAGTTGCGTGGTGATGAACCCTATTGTCGGCACTAAGCTGATCGCGTTGTCGGAAATGATCGGCGGTTTGACCGTCAGGGACAAAATTCCGCAGATTGAAGTCGCTATCGGCGATCGGCAATGCGTGTTGTCGTTCCGGGTGCTGGAGCCGCCGACCGATGCCGACAAGGAACGGATGCGCGAATTCGGCCGTCAGCATGACATATCGATGTGCCTGCAATCCAAAGGTCCCGACACCATCGTGCCGCTCGACGGAGAACCGGAAGTAATTCCAACTTATGCGCTGCCGGATCAGGGCCTGGAGTTTAAATTCAAGCCGGCAATGTTTACGCAGGTGAATTACGACATTAACCGGCAAATGATTAACCGCGTGCTGGAGACCTTGGCGTTGAATGAAAACGACTCGGTGCTGGACCTGTTTTGCGGCCTGGGCAATTTTACGTTGCCGATGGCAAGATTTGCAGGCAATGTGGTCGGCGTCGAAGGCGATCAACCGTTGGTTAATCACGCGAAAGAAAACGCCCGCCATAACGGCATAGAAAACGTTGAATTTTATGCGGCCGATTTAAGCAAGGATATTAGCGGCCAGCCTTGGGCTAACCGGAAATACAACAAAATCATGCTCGATCCGTCCAGGGCCGGAGCTTCCGAAATCTTGCATCATTTTAAAAAATGGCAACCCGAGCAAATTGTTTACGTGTCGTGCAATCCGTCGACGCTGGCTCGCGATGCCGGGATTTTGGTTAACGAGCTGGGCTATAAACTGATTAAAGCAGGAGTCATGGATATGTTCCCGCAAACCGGTCACGTCGAGTCGATTGCTTTATTCAAGAAATAAAATGACGGATTATCTGGATATTTGTATCGCCACCCAGCAATTGACCGTTTATGAAGGCGGAGACAGCGTGCAATGTTACCCGGTTTCTACCGCCAGAAAAGGCGCGGGCGAACTGATGGGTAGCGAATGCACGCCGACCGGCTGGCATAAAATCAGGGCCAAGATCGGTGACGGTCAACCGTTAAATTCGGTATTTGTCGGCAGACGCGCCACGGGTGAAATTTACAGCGCCGCTTTGGGCAAGCAGCAACCGCAACGCGACTGGATATTAACGCGAATTCTGTGGCTGGGCGGCCTGGAGCCGGGCAAGAACCGTTATGGCAAAGTCGATACGACTTGGCGGTATATTTATATCCACGGCTGTCCCGATCAGTTAATGAATGGCAGTCCCGGCTCGCATGGCTGTATCCGGATGAAAAATGCCGACGTATTGGAGTTGTTTAATAGGATTAAGGTTGGGGTTAAAGTTTATATTCATGAGTAAGGTTTTAATGTTTCGCGGCGTGCCCAAGGGGACGGTATGACGCGTATCGTTTTAGGTGTCGAATACGACGGCAGCGGTTTTTCAGGCTGGCAGTGGCAAACCCATCAACGCAGCGTTCAGCAGGTGCTTGAGCAAGCTTTATCGAAAGTCGCCAACCACCCTGTTACCGTGCAATGCGCCGGCAGAACCGATACCGGCGTGCATGCCTTGGAGCAGGTCGTGCATTTTGACGCCAAAGTAGAACGCGACCCTCACTCATGGTTGCGGGGCGGTAACAGTAATCTGCCGGACGACGTCAGGATTATCTGGGTAAAGCCGGCGGTAGGGGATTTTCATGCCCGATACAGCGCGATTGCGCGTTTTTACCGCTACGTCATTCTTAACCGGGCTATCAAGTCGGCGTTACTGCGCAACCAGGCGACTTGGCGTCCCGGTCCGCTGGATGCCGATAAAATGCACCAGGCTGCGCAGTACTTGATCGGCAAGCATGATTTTTCCTCGTACAGGGCGCAAGGCTGCCAGTCCAAAAGTCCCTGCCGGGAAATGTATTTTATCGATGTTTACCGGGAAGGGGAGAAGGTCATTATCGATCTTTCCGCGAACGCTTTTTTGCACCACATGGTCAGGAATATTGCCGGCGTGTTGATGGATATCGGTGCCGGAAAACAACCGCTGGATTGGACTTGGGAACTGCTTGAGGTGAAAAGCCGGAAGTTGGGTGGTGTGACCGCGCCTCCCGACGGCTTGTATTTGGGTGCGGTTTATTATCCCGAGCATTACGGTATTGCCAAACATCCGGTGTTCGATAAATTGCCGGTTGACGCCAAGCGTCACGATTGAGCCGTACGGAGACGTTGTGAAGCGTATTTGCAATTGTTTAAATATCAAGTAGATTGTCTTTCTTATACCCAAAGGGCATATGAGCAGACAATCTACTCATTATCAATAATAGTGATGGTTAATATGAATAATTTTTTGTCTTTCCAAGTTCATGGCGGAGCCGACCACGGCGGCGGCATTGCTGACAATATTGCAAGTCTGCTGGCTTTTTTTGAAGGACTTACCGCGCATGATTCGCCGGGTATTTTCCCGAGCCTAATGCCCGGTCTTGCCAATATGGATAATATTCATCCTATGTTGGTTCATTTTCCTCTCGCGTTTTTGTCGACTTTTTGGGTTTTGGATGTGGTCGGTACTCTGGCGAAAAAGCAACAATGCCGTAATGCCGCAAGCTGGCTGCTTTATTTGGGGACTGTAGGCGCCTTGTTTACGGTGATCGCCGGTTTTATTGCGGCAAATTCCGTACCTCATGGCGAGGATGTTCATGCCATTATGGAACGGCATGAACATTTTGGGGTGTCTGTGCTTTCGTTAGCGGCATTATTGTCGGTCTGGCGTTTGAGAACCGGCGGAGTTATTCAGGGTGGAGCAAACAGTTTTTTCCTGGCGCTGGCGACGTTGCTCTGTGGGTTGATGATGCTGGGCGCCGATTTAGGCGGTTTGATGGTCTATAAGTATGGAGTGGCTGTTAAAGCCGTTCCGGTTTCGGCTGTTGAAATTCATGAACATGAACACGATCATGAACATGCTCATTCGCACTCGCATGAATAAATAGTTTTTTACTAAACGTAATTTGTCGATGTGCATAATGAAGATGCTGATTTTAAGAAAAAGCGGCAAATATTTTGAGCTTGAGTTGTGAGTCAAGTCTTGCTTGATTTTCAATGTCATAGCGAAAAAGGCCGATTTTACGTCGGCCTTTTTTATTGATGAGCTTGTTAATTACAGACAAATTAGAGTGCCGTTTTATGTTATTCTAGGCGGCTAGCTTTTTTTGGTTAAATTTCTAATATCACTTTATGCGAACTCGCGTTAAAATTTGCGGCTTTACCCGTGTTGAAGATGCTGTTTACGCAGCCCAGCTAGGGGTGGATGCAATCGGGTTGGTGTTTTATCCGCCCAGCCCAAGAAACGTTGATATTGATCACGCGGTTAAGATTGTTAATGCGCTGCCGGCGTTTGTTTCGGTCGTTGCTTTGTTTGTTGACGAACAGGACTCGCGAATACGCGAGGTTTTGGAACAGGTGCCTATCGATTGTCTTCAGTTTCATGGCGATGAACCCGCTGAAGCGTGCAGACTTTATGGTAAACGTTATATGAAAGCGGTCAGGATGCAGGATGGCATCGACATTCCAAGCCTGGCCCGGCAATATCATGATGCGGCTGGGTTGCTGCTGGATGCGTATCATCCGGGAGCGAAAGGCGGGACAGGCAGCCGATTCGATTGGAACAGGATTCCTGAGCATTGTGAGCTACCCATCATACTGGCGGGCGGTTTAGATGAAAATAACGCCAGACAGGCGGTACAGGCGGTAAAACCTTATGCATTGGACGTTAGTAGCGGTGTAGAAGCGGAAAAAGGTGTAAAGGATGCGCTAAAGATGGCAGCATTCGTACGTGAAGTTAATGAGGGTAACAGAATAATAATATGACAGAAAAATATAATATGCCCGATGAGCGGGGGCACTTCGGCCCTTATGGCGGAATGTTCGTCGCAGAAACATTGATCCCGCCGATTCAGGAGTTGAATGCCGCTTATCAGCAGTATCTAAACGATCCTGAGTTTATAGCCGAATTGGATGCCGATTTACAGCATTACGTAGGCCGGCCTTCGCCTTTATATCATGCCGAACGCTGGAGCCGCGAGCTGGGCGGTGCGCAAATTTATTTGAAGCGCGAAGACTTGAACCATACCGGCGCTCATAAAATCAACAATACGATTGGGCAGGCTTTATTGGCCAAACGCATGGGCAAGACCCGTATTATTGCTGAAACCGGCGCCGGCCAACATGGCGTTGCGACAGCTACCGTTGCTGCGCGATTGGGGTTGGAATGCGTGGTTTACATGGGCGCGGTCGATGTTGCGAGACAATCTTTAAACGTTTATCGAATGAAATTGCTCGGCGCAAAAGTTGTTGCTGTTGAATCCGGCTCAAAAACCCTAAAAGACGCATTGAACGAAGCGCTCAGGGATTGGGTAACCAACGTCGATAATACTTTTTATATTATCGGCACCGTCGCAGGCCCGCATCCTTATCCAGCGATGGTTAGGGATTTTCAAGCCATCATCGGCCGCGAAGCAAGACAGCAATGTCTGGACCAAGCCGGACGCTTGCCCGATGCGTTGGTCGCCTGTGTCGGCGGTGGATCGAATGCAATCGGTTTGTTTTACCCTTTTATTGACGACCGTTCGGTAAAAATGATCGGCGTTGAAGCAGCCGGCGACGGCATCGAAACAGGCCGTCATTCCGCGCCTTTATGCGCAGGCCGTCCGGGCGTTCTGCACGGTAACCGCACTTATCTGATGGAAGATGACGACGGTGAAATCATCGAAACGCATTCGATTTCGGCAGGCCTGGATTATCCGGGCGTTGGCCCTGAGCATGCATGGCTGAAAGATACCGGCAGGGCTCAGTATGTCAATATTACCGACAACGAGGCTTTGGAAGGTTTTCACTCATTGACTCGGATGGAAGGTATTATTCCTGCTTTGGAATCGAGTCACGCGATGGCTTACACGATGAAGCTCGCACCAACCATGAGCAAAGATGACATTATTATTGCCTGTCTGTCCGGCCGCGGCGATAAAGACATGCAAACCATGGCGCAACGCGAGGGGATAGCACTGTGAGTCGATTAGCCGCTACATTTGAACAACTATCTAAAACAGGCCGCAAGGCGCTAATTCCATTTGTTTCTGCCGGCGATCCAAGACCCGATTTCACCTTGCCGTTGATGCATGCAATGGTTGAGGCAGGTGCCGATGTGATTGAGCTGGGTGTGCCGTTTTCCGATCCAATGGCCGACGGCCCGGTCATTCAACGTGCCAGCGAGCGCGCCTTGGCCCATAAAATGAGCTTAAGACGCACATTGGCTCTCGCATTGGAATTCAGGAGAACTAATCAACATACGCCGGTGGTGCTAATGGGGTACGTCAACCCTATTGAAGCCATGGGCTATGAAGATTTTGCGAATGCCGCACAACGAGCCGAGATTGACGGTGTTTTAACCGTTGACCTGCCTCCAGAAGAAGCCGAAGAATGCGCCGCATTGCTAAAGGCTCGCGACATTGATCCGATTTTCCTGTTGGCGCCCAACAGTAGCGAAGAGCGTATCAAGAAAATGGACGCGGTCGGCAGTGGTTATCTTTACTATGTCTCGTTGAAAGGCGTCACTGGCGCCGGGCATTTGGATATTGCCGATGTTGAAGCAAAGCTCAATCAAATCAGGGCGAATACGCGCTTGCCCGTTGCTATCGGCTTTGGCGTTAAAGACGCGCAGACTGCAAAAACAATTGCACATTTAGGCGACGGCGCGGTAATCGGCAGCGCCTTGATCAGCAAGATCGAAGCCAATCTGGATGATCCTGAACGCGCAAAAAATGAGATAGTCGAATTATTAAAAGCTATGCGCGAAGCAATGGATAGCTGATAAGAGCCGGGGTTAAAATACGATGATGAAATACAACGGGGCATACGAATGAGTTGGTTTGAGAAGTTAATCCCTTTAACAATTAGAACCGAAGGGTCCAAGAAAAATACTGTACCCGAAGGATTGTGGAACAAGTGCCCTAGCTGTAATGCAATCCTTTACAACACGGAACTGGAAAGAAACTTCAGCGTTTGTCCGAAATGTGAGCATCACCTGCGCATTTCAGCCAGAACAAGGTTGAACATGTTCCTGGATGAGGGCAATCATGAAGAGATAGGTAAAAATGTTAAGCCTGTCGACCCGCTAAGGTTCAAGGATAGTAAAAAATATAAGGACCGGATTTCCCAAGCGCAAAAACAGAGCAAAGAAAACGATGCGCTGGTTGTAATCAAAGGCCAGCTAAAAGGCCGCGATATCGTTGCGGCAGCTTTTGATTTTGGCTTCATGGGCGGATCGATGGGCTCGGTGGTTGGCGAAAAATTTGTTCGCGGCGTCAACAAGAGCCTCGAACTGGGCGTGCCTTTTATCGTGTTTACGGCCAGCGGCGGCGCGCGCATGCAGGAATCGCTGTTTTCGTTGTTCCAGATGGCAAAAACCAGTGCCGCATTAACCAAGTTATCCGAAGTCGGCATTCCGTACATTTCATTCATGACCGATCCGACCATGGGCGGCGTTTCGGCCAGTTTGGCCATGTTGGGCGACATCAATGTTGCCGAACCCAATGCGTTGATAGGTTTTGCAGGACCTCGTGTCATAGAGCAAACCGTCCGGGAAAAATTGCCGGAAGGTTTTCAGCGTAGCGAGTTTCTACAGGAGCATGGCGCTATCGACATGATTATCGACAGACGCGAGATGCGCGACAAAATAGCCAGCATTTTAGCTTTGTTGATGGCCAATAAAGCATCGTCTGTACAATCTTCCGATGTTGAACAGGAAGTTAGCGCGGTTGTTGAAGAAACAGCGATTGTAGACATTGAAGCGAATGATGCCGAACATCACTCGGATTCGGAAGACTGATTTTAATATCGGTTAATGACAGGTTTTGATTCGCTACAGGACTGGCTGAAGTGGCAGGAAAGCTCACACCCCTTACTGATTGATTTAGGTTTAGAGCGGGCGGCGCAGGTTTTTCATGCGCTTAACCCCGATTATGTAAAACCGCCAACGATTACTGTTGCCGGAACCAATGGCAAAGGCTCGACTATTGCTTATCTTGAGTCGATTTATACGGCGCAAGGTTATCGGGTAGGCGCTTATACCTCGCCGCATATTCTGAAATATAATGAAAGAATAAAAATAAACGGCAAACCGGTATCCGATGACGAAATCTGCAAAGCGTTCACAAGAATAGAGTCGGTACGCGGCAATACTTCATTAAGCTATTTTGAATTCGGCACATTGGCCGCGCTGGATATATTCCGGCGTGCCGATGTTGATGTTCAATTGCTTGAAGTGGGCTTAGGCGGGCGGCTTGATGCAGTCAATATTATCGATCCCGATGCGGCAATAATCACCAGTATCAGCATTGATCACATTGAATGGCTGGGCGGCACGCGGGAAGCCATAGGACGCGAAAAAGCCGGTATTTTCCGGGCCGCAACGCCCGCTATCATAGGCGATCCGGAACCTCCGCAATCGTTAATACAAAGCGCTGTTGAGCGGCATGCTTTGTTGTATCGTATCGGCAAGGATTTCGGTTATAAAAAGCATTCGACAGGATGGGATTGGTTTTTTAGCGATCGACAAATATTACAATTACCGGAACCGGGATTAAAAGGGGAGCATCAATATCGCAATGCATCCTCCGTCATTTTAGCCGTGACCCAGATGGCTGAAACCTTGCCGGTAACTGAGGCATCGATTAAGCAAGGGTTGAAAAGTGTCCATTTAGCGGGGCGCTTTCAACTGATCGACGGTGAGGTTCCAGTGCTGCTCGACGTGGGGCATAATCCGCAAGCAGTCAGAACGCTGGCCGATTACATAACAACTGTCTTTCCGGGCAGACGTATTCATGCCGTCTTTTCAATGATGAAAGACAAGGACATTGCCGGCGTCCTTGAAATTATGAATCATGTGGTTTATGACTGGTTTTTTGCACCGTTGGCAAATCCTAGAGCGGCATCGGAATCCGTTATGCGTGAAATTTTTTCACAAAGTTCGGTAACCAATGTCGCTTTTGGTTTTAACAGCTTTAACGAAGCATTCTCTGCTGCGAAAAAACAGTCGCGGGAAGGCGACCTGTTGCTGGTTTTTGGATCTTTTTTTTTAGTATCTGAGTGCTTGGTTGAATTTGAGAATAAGTGAGTAGACGAAATGGATCATGAATTAAAACAACGTTTAATTGGTGCCGTCGTTGTTACGGCACTATGTGCTATTTTTATCCCGATGCTGTTCGATGATCCTGTTGATAATAGTGGTCAGTTAGTCAGTGAGTTAAATATCCCGGCTCCGACTGGAACTGGCGCAACCAATACAGCCAATAAATTACCAACCAGTGCCGACCAGGTTGCAAAACTGCCCGATCCGGAACCGTTATCGGCTGAAACTTCCGGCGATACGATTGAAAGTACCGGAGCAGCAGAAGAAATTATCGATGAACCTGTAGCGGGTCGTCAGTCGAAATCAGGGCAATCCGAAGAATCTTTGTATACTGAATCCGAGGGCTATACCAAAGAAGATGGCAATGTGGAAGAAGTCGCCGACCCTGAAGAAGTTCGCCCCAAGTCTCGTCCGCGGCAAGTTCCTGTTGATCAATCTTTATCGGCAGAGGTTGCGGATGCCGCTCGCAAAAATATAGTTCCGAAAGTACCTGTTAGAGAACCTAACGTAGAAGTTATAACGAAAGAACCTGCAAAGGTTAAAAAGATTGTTGAAACAGTAAAGCCGGTAATTGTAAAAAAAGAGCCGGTAATTGATGAGCGTGGCGCTACTACCTTTACCGCAGCCCCTCCTAAACAACCTAATAGTGCAAAGAGTCTGGCCGCCGCTGTAGCGGAAGCTAAAAAACCGTCGGCTGAGCCAAAAGCGAATCCAAAAATGGTGCGTTGGTATATTCAGCTAGGCAGTTTTAGCAAGAAAGAAAATGCGATGTCTCTTTGGGAGAGCTTGCATGAACAGGGAGTGCCTGCCTCATTGGATACCGTTCAAACAGATAAAGGCGTTTCATACCGGTTGCGGGTAGGTCCTGAGCTTGATGGAAAAAAGGCCGCCGCAATGAAGTCAAGACTGGATAAACAAAACATCAAGGCAATCCTGATGTCCGAGTGATGCGTTTAATGACGGCATGATCTGGATAGATTTTACTTTTATTGGGCTTATTTTTGTTTTCTTTGTGACCGGGCTATTGCGCGGATTTGCCAAGGAAGTTTTTTCACTAGCATTCTGGATACTGGCAGTCTGGGTAAGCTTGATGTTTAGTCGCAGTTTTTCCGTCTTTTGGGAACCGGCTATCAAAAATCAGCTGGTCCGGATTGTGGCTTCTTTTATGGCTTTATTTGCAATTACGCTGAGTCTTGGCGGTTTAATCGGTTTTCTGGTCAGCTTAGTGACGAAGAAAACCGAGTTGACCTTTATGGATCGTTTTTGGGGTATGGTGTTAGGCATTTTTCGCGGCATGGTTGTTGTTACCGTCATTGTCATCGTTGCGGGCCTAACGCCGTTACCCAAAGATTCCTGGTGGAAAGATTCAACATTGATTCCACCTTTTCAGATGTCCGCAGTATGGCTGCGAGACCATTTTTCGCCAGGTTTGGCGGAATACATCAGTTATCGTTAATTCCTTTCGCTAATTTTTATAAAACAATGCAGGTTAAAAAATAATGTGTGGTATTGCTGCTATCGTTTCACATCAAACTGTTAATCAAGAGTTATACGACGCTCTGACAGTTTTGCAACATAGAGGTCAGGATGCCGCCGGCATCGTGACTTGCGAGGCCGGGCGCTTACATTTAAGGAAAGAGAACGGTTTGGCCCGTGATGTTTTCACCAATGCCCAGATGTTGAGACTGAAAGGCAACATGGGTATTGCTCATGTACGTTATCCGACAGCCGGCTGCACCAGCTCCGCAGAAGCGCAGCCTTTTTACGTAAACTCTCCTTTTGGCTTGACGCTTGCTCATAACGGCAATTTAACGAATACCGAAGAGTTGAAAAAAGCCCTATTTGTAGAAGATCAGCGTCATATCAACACCGATTCCGACTCCGAAGTTTTGCTGAATGTATTTGCTCACGAATTGCAGACTTTCGGTAAATTGGATTTAAGCGTGGACGATGTTTTTCAGGCGGTATCGGGCGTGCATCGCCGTTGCCGCGGGGCTTATGCGGTTGTGATTATGATTGCAGGGTTCGGGGTTTTGGGGTTCAGGGACCCTCATGGTATTCGACCTATCGTATTCGGCGAAAGAAAATCCGACCAAGGCTCGGAGTTTATGATCGCATCCGAAAGTGTGGCTCTGGATGTATTGGGCTTTGATCTGATTAGAGACATAGAACCTGGCGAAGCGGTATTTATTGAAGAATCGGGCGTATTGCACACCAAACAATGCGCAGAAAGAATCGATCATTGTCCATGCATTTTTGAATATGTTTATTTTGCGCGCCCGGATTCCATTATTGATAATATTTCGGTTTACAAAGCCCGCCTGCGTATGGGTGAAAAATTAGCCAAAAAAGTTCAGCGAGACTGGCCCGATCATGACATCGATGTGGTTATCCCTATTCCCGATACCAGCAGGACAGCGGCTTTGCAGATGGCAAACCTGCTGGGCGTAAAGTACCGTGAAGGTTTTATAAAAAACCGTTACATCGGCCGGACGTTTATCATGCCGGGCCAAAAAATGCGGGAAAAGTCTGTCAAGCAAAAGTTAAATGCGATCGGTCTTGAATTTGAAGGCAAGAATGTATTACTGGTTGATGATTCAATCGTCAGGGGTACAACATCCGAGCAGATTATCCAAATGGCACGGGATGCGGGCGCTAAAAAAGTATACTTTGCTTCTGCCGCGCCTCCGGTCCGTTACCCGAACGTTTACGGCATTGACATGCCGGCCGCTCACGAACTGATTGCCCATGACCGCACAGAAGAGGAGGTGTGCGAGGCAATAGGCGCGGACCGGGTAATTTATCAGGAATTGAATGACCTGATCGATGCGGTTCGCAAAGGTAACCTGGATATCGGACATTTCGACACGTCTTGCTTTAGTAAAGAATATATTACCGGCGATATTGACGACGCCTATCTGGAGCGTATTGAAGCTTTACGTAATGACAGTGCGCAAGCGCAAAGAAACTCGGAAAATTTCATTATCGAAATGCAAAATGTTGATTGAGAATCGAGGTTCAAAAGTAAAGGCACAAGGTATAAGAGATACACTTGTTAAATTACGTTCGTTTTACTAGCAAACAAAGACGTTAAAAATAAATGAAAGACATTGATTGGAACAACTACTCTCTGGAAACTCAAGCGATAAGAGTCGGGCATCGGCGTACTCATGAAGATGAGCACAGCATCCCGATTTTTGCAACCTCCAGTTACGTGTTCAAGAGCGCTGAAGAAGCCGCTTTGCGCTTTAGCGGACAAAAACCGGGCAATATTTATTCCCGCTTTAATAACCCGACGGTCACCGCTTTTCAAGACCGTTTGGCGTTAATGGAAAAAGGCGAGCGCTGTCTGGCATTTTCGTCCGGCATGGCTGCCATTATGGCGGTCGGCATGGGTTTGCTTAAGGCCGGCGATCATGTGGTTTGTTCGCGCGGCGTATTCGGCAATACGGTATTGATGTTCCAAAATTATTTCGGCAAATTCGGGGTTGAAACCGATTTCGTCGATTTGATCGATACGGCTGCTTGGGAAGCCGCGATCAAACCGAATACCCGTTTTTTGTTTTTGGAAACGCCGTCCAATCCCTTAACCGAAATTGCCGATATTTCGGTGCTTGCGGACATCGCTCATAAACACGGCTGCTTGTTGATCGTTGACAACTGCTTTTGTACGCCGGTACTGCAAAAGCCTCTGGAACTCGGTGCGGATATTGTCGTCCATTCGGCAACTAAATATATAGACGGGCAGGGGCGTTGCGTCGGCGGCGCGGTCGTTGCGAATGAAGAAATTATAGAAAAACATATATATCCTTATCTGCGCACCGGCGGCTCGACTATGAGCCCGTTTAATGCTTGGGTATTTTTGTCCGGCCTGGAGACGCTGGCGGTCAGGATGAAAGCGCATTGCGAAAACGCCTTCGAACTGGCTCTTTGGCTGGAACAGCAACCCGGCGTCGCCAAGGTGCATTATCCGGGCTTGCCGTCGCATGCGCAGCACGAACTGGCCAAGCGCCAGCAAAACTATTTCGGCGGTATCGTCAGTTTCGAATTGACCGGCGGCAAAGAGCACGCCTGGAAACTGATCGACGCGACCGAAATGTTGTCGATTACCGCAAACTTGGGCGATGTCAAAACCACTATCACCCATCCGGCAACCACCACGCATGGCCGCTTGACGCCGGAAGTCAGGGCCGCAGCCGGTATTAAGGACGGTCTAGTCAGGGTTTCTGTCGGTTTGGAAAATATTGACGATATTAAAAAGGATATTTCAAGAGGTTTGTGATAATTGCATAAAGAGGCCGCAGAGAGCTTGAAAAAAATAAGTTTCAGGCTCTTTGCGGTGACAGTGTGCGGCAGTCTATGCGGCCGCTAACAAATCATCCAGTTTCATTTGTTGTTCCAGCGCATATAAGTCGTCGTAGCCGCCTACGTGATAATCACCGATATAGATCTGCGGAACCGTCCGGCGCTTTGTTTTACGCATCATTTCTTCTCTTAAGCCGGGGTTGGCGTCTACGTTGATTTCTTTATAATGAGCGCCTTTTTTGTCGAGCAGGCGCTTGGCCATAATGCAATAAGGACAAATGTTCGTCGTGTAAATTAGTATTTCGGGCATATTTATTTAAGAGTTGCTAATGAATAAATGCGCGGCATTTTATCGGTTAATACCTTGCTGTTCAACGCCGATAGCCAACGACAAATATTTGATCAGTTCCCAGGCGGCCTCGCGCATGTTTTTGCCAAAAGCCACCACTCCGTCTTCATGTCCGAGCATGGTAAACAGCGAAGTTTGCATGAGTTTGCCGGATTGGAATAAGTGCTCGACAGCCGCCGCCATTTCAACCGTACCGTAAGGTACGTCAGCCTTAGTGTGCGGTAGACCAAGCGACCCGGTATGCTTCCATATTTCAGGGCTATGGGCATGAATGACTGTCTGGATAGACATGTCCTGGGCGTAAATACTGGCGTGGGTCAGCGATTCCGAAGAAGGTTTGCAAAGTCCGCAGGATTCAAGCCGGTTTTGATGCGGGTCGGCCTTGACGATAAGGCAATAATGCTCCGGGTTAAGCTGTTCGATATGTCCGGTTTGAGTTCCGCTGATAACAAATTGCGAGCTATCGGGAGCGAGTCTTTGGCTGATATTGCCGAAACCAATGTTATCGTATCGTTCGGGGATTTGACCGATCAGACCGAGGCGGACGGCAATCGTGCGCCAAGCATTAATTTCTGTTAATGATAAAAGGTGACTGATCGGCTGTTGCGTATGATGTAGTTGGTACTTTATGACACCTTCTTGTTCTTTCATTTGCTAAAGTCTTAAGCGGTATATTTTAGGTGGCTACAGTATAGTTTAGAAAAATAAAATACAGATAAAATGCGGAGTGTTATAAAATTAACGGTTATCAAAATTGAAGGCTGATTTTGCCGCAGCTGCTTCCCGGCAGTAAGCGGTATTTCCTCCATCCTTGGATGGTCGGCGTTAAACAAAAAAAAACAGTGGCTTAACTATGCGATGTCCGTTTTGTGGGGCGCAAGATACGCGGGTTCTTGATTCCAGATTGGCGAATGAAGGCGACCAGGTTCGCCGTCGACGCGAATGCAGCGCCTGTAAAGAACGATTTACTACCCATGAGGTGGCAGAGTTGTCGCTGCCCCGCATCATTAAGCGTAACGGCATAAGTGAGCCTTTTGAGGAAAATAAACTGCGTTCCGGTATGCTCAGAGCCTTAGAAAAACGTCCGGTAGGCAGTGACGATATTGAAGCGGCGATCAACCGGATAAAAAAGGATTTGCGGGCACTCGGCGAGCGGGAAATATCCGCTCAGGAATTAGGCGAAAAAGTCATGAAAGAATTAAGCTCATTGGATCATGTGGCTTTCGTGCGTTTTGCGTCGGTGTATCGCAGTTTTCAGGATGTCAGTGAATTCACCGATATGATTGAAGATTTACAAAAGAAATAATGCCGGTGCCTCGCGATACTTTTTATATGGCAAGAGCCATTAACCTGGCTAAAAAAGGCCGCTATACGACCGATCCGAACCCTCGCGTGGGCTGCGTTTTAGTCAGGGATGATCTGATAATCGGCGAAGGCTGGCATGTTAAAGCCGGTCAGGGCCACGCCGAAGTTGAGGCGTTAAAAAATGTCGCGGACGCCAACGGCGCAACCGCTTACGTTACGCTGGAGCCTTGCAGCCATCACGGCAGAACGCCTCCCTGTTGCGACGCATTGATCAAAGCCGGAGTCGGCCGGGTTGTTGCGGCAATGCAGGACCCGAATCCTTTAGTAGCCGGGCGCGGCCTGGAAAAACTCAAAGCCGCCGGGATTGAAGTCTACTGCGGCGTATTGCAGGAAGACGCGCAGGCGTTAAACCGCGGCTTTATCAAACGGATGACTGTCAACCGCCCGTTTGTGCGCAGCAAGTTGGCGATGAGCCTGGACGGACGCACCGCGATGGCTTCGGGAGAAAGTCAATGGATTACCTCGGCAGAAGCCAGGGCCGATGTGCATCGATTAAGAGCGGAAAGCTCGGCAATTTTAACGGGCATTAATACGGTCTTGGCCGACGATCCGTCATTAAATGCCCGTATCGATGAAGATATTGAACAACCGGTCAGGGTCGTGCTGGATACGCACCTGAATATGCCGGTTACGGCCCAAATGGTTAAATTACCGGGGCGTAGCTTGGTTTTGACTGGCTCGCAAGATCAACAAAGACAAAGCGCGTTACAACAAGCGGGCTTTGAAGTTCATCAACTGCCTTGCAAAAATGGTCGATTGGATTTACATGCGGTCATGGCTTGTTTAGCGGAACAGCAAATCAACGAGCTTCTGGTTGAAGCCGGTCCCGTACTTAACGGCGCGTTACTGGCGGAAGGATTGATCGACGAATATGTGATCTACATGGCTCCTTGTGTTTTGGGCGACCAGGGACGCGGGTTGTTTAACCTGCCGGGTTTAGAAAAAATGGCCGATAAAAAGCAGTTAAAACTGCGCGACGTCAGACAAGTCGGGCAAGATTTAAGACTAACTTATATACCGCTGTAGGAGCGAGACATTCCATGTTTACAGGCATTATCTTGGCAGTGGGCAAAATATCGGCAATCGAGCAAAAAGCCGGCGACTGCCGCTTGACCATCGCCACCGGCAAATTACCGCTGAACGGCGTCGTACTTGGCGACAGCATTGCCGTTAACGGCGTGTGCCTGACTGCGGTCGAGTTGGGTGCAAATCATTTTTGCGCCGATGTCTCCAATGAGACTTTATCCAGAACGACCTTAAATACCGCAACCGTCGGCACACCGGTTAATCTTGAGCTGGCTCTGACGCCGACAACACGCTTGGGCGGGCATATCGTCAGCGGTCATGTCGACGGTATCGGCATGGTGACGGAAAAGCAGGCGGACGGACGCTCGTTCCGTTTTAAATTCAAAGCCCCCGATAATCTGGCTAAATATATTGCCGAGAAAGGCTCTATTTGTATCAACGGCATTAGCCTGACCGTCAATGAAGTCAACGGCTCTGTGTTCAGCGTTAATATCGTACCGCATACGCTCAAGGAAACCACGTTGGGCGATGCGGCGGTCGGGACTAAAGTCAACCTGGAAGTGGATTTGCTGGCTCGTTATCTGGAGCGGTTAATCAAGGGTGATGCGGCAGCTAAAAGTTGCGGCGGAGTCACGGAAGAATTATTGCAAAAAAGCGGTTTTTTTGGCTAACAGCCCAAGGCAACAATGAATACCATCGAAGAGATTATAGAAGACTTACGCTTAGGGAAAATGGTCATCATTATGGACGATGAAGACCGTGAAAACGAAGGCGACTTGGTCATGGCGGCTTCCTTTGCACGGCCTGAGGATGTGAATTTCATGGCCCGTTACGGCCGCGGCCTGATTTGTCTGACGTTGACAAGCGAACGCTGCCAGCAATTGCGTTTGCCGTTGATGGTCAACGAAAACAAGACCGCCCACTCAACCAATTTTACCGTGTCCATTGAGGCCGCAAGCGGCGTAACAACCGGCATTTCCGCAGCCGACCGGGCTCGTACCATTCAATGCGCGGTCGCGGCGGACGCTAAAGCCGACGATCTGGTACAACCGGGACATATTTTCCCGTTAATGGCGCAACCCGGCGGCGTATTAAACCGTGCGGGTCATACCGAAGCCGGCTGCGATTTGGCCCGCTTGGCTGGCGTGGAACCGGCGGCGGTTATCGTCGAGATACTTAATGAAGACGGCTCGATGGCAAGACGCCCTGATTTGGAAGTATTTGCCAAACAGCACGATCTTAAAATAGGCACTATCGCCGATTTAATCCATTACCGTATCCAGCACGAAAATACGTTGGAACGCATCAGCGAATGCGCTTACCCGACCGAATTCGGCGATTTCAGGCTTTACGCTTACCAGGACAGGAACGACAATAACCTGCATCTGGCGTTGGTTATGGGCCATGTTTCCGGCGATGAACCGGTTCTGGTCAGGGTTCACGCTCGCAATTTGCTGGATGATCTATTGTCATCGAAGCGTAGCGATTGCAGCATTCCATTGCGTTCGGCCATGCAGAAAATAGCCGAAGAAGGGCGGGGCGTGTTGGTGATTGTCAGGCAAAGCGAAGACAACAAGTCATTGGCTGAACTGATACATCATTATCAATTGGAAGATCACGGCATCGGCAGCCAAACCCAAATAGCCGGCGCTACCGATTGGCGCACAACCGGTACCGGCGCCCGAATTCTGTCCGATCTGGGCGTGCACAAATTGAAAGTGTTAGGTACCCAGAAAAAGTATGTCGCGTTGTCCGGCTTTGACTTGGAAGTCGCCGAGCATATAGGTTGAATAAAGAAACCCAATAACATCACAAGTTAATCACATAGTAGAGAAACATCATGTCAACATTAAAAACCTTTGAAGGAAATTTGCTCGTTCAAGGCGGAAAATTCTGCATCATCGCTTCCCGGTTTAACAGTTTCATTGTTGAGCAATTGGAAGCCGGTGCGATTGACGCACTGGTACGCCACGGCGCCAATAAAGAAAACATTCATTTGGTTAAGGCCCCCGGTGCGTTTGAATTGCCTATCGTCGCACAGCGCGTAGCGGCAGCTAAAAAATACGATGCGATTATTGCGTTGGGCGCAGTGATTCGCGGCGGCACGCCGCATTTTGAATACGTCGCCGGCGAGTGCGTTAAAGGTTTGGCGCAAGTTTCGCTGCAACATAATGTGCCGGTCAGTTTTGGCGTGTTAACTGTGGACAGCATTGAACAAGCGATAGAAAGAGCGGGAACCAAAGCTGGTAACAAAGGCGCGGAAGCGGCGTTATCCGCTATTGAAGTAGTCAGTTTATTTAACAACCTGGAAATCTAATGAGTCAAGCGAGAACCAATGCCCGGAAAGCGGCTGTGCAGGCATTGTATCAATGGCAAATGGCCGGTCAGAATCTTAGCGAGATTGAGCGGCAATTTCTCGAAGAAGAACGGTTGAAAGACGCCCAGAAAAGTTATTTTGTCGAATTGTTTTACGGCGTACCTAAAAACCTGGATGAAATCGACCGAGCGTTGTCGGAATTTGTTGATCGTCCTGTTGACACGATTGACCCGGTTGAAAGGGCGATTTTAAGAATCGGCGTGTATGAGTTGTTGTACCGGTTGAATATGCCGTACCGGGTTGTTTTAAATGAAGGTATTAATCTCGCCAAAGACTTTGGCGCTGATGGTAGTCATAAGTATGTTAATGGCATATTGGATAAAGTGGCTCAGCAAAAAAGAGCGGTGGAGATTAAGAGTAAGACGCAAAGTTCAAAGTAAAAGCTTTTATTCACCACGAAGGACACGAAGTTTTATATTTCGTTAACTGGAAGGATTGATACGATGAATGAACATTTTTTAACCGAGATTCAAATAAAACAGTTTAAATGTTTTATCGATTTTAAAGCATCCGGTTTTAAGCGGGTTAATTTAATCGGCGGGAAAAATAATGTCGGTAAGACGGCTTTTATGGAGGCTTGTTATATTAATGTTCATTCTATAAATATAAACACAATGATAACGGCGATTTATAATATTAAATTTGACCGTGAAAGTTTGAATATTCTTTACGGATATAAAAAAGATATAGATCAGCAAGCTATATTAGACTCTACAAAGTGTTATATTGCAGATTCCAATCTATTTTCCATAAAATATTCAATTTCAGAGAAAGATGCTTTAAAAACATATCAACTGAATATCAACAATAATTCAATATTTATTAATGCAAATGAATTTAGTATTATTTTTGAGACCATCGACAATGTTAGAATTATTGATAATTTTGGTTGGAGCGATGGCGGAATAATATGGGCTTATCAAGCTATTCAAAAGCAAGATCAAGAAAATCAGCTAAATACCTTTATTCGTGAGTTTGACGATAGCCTTGAGAGCTTTAAAATTATAGGTGACAAACCTCAATGTAAAACTAATGGTGTATACCGCGATATAGTTGAATTCGGCGATGGATTAAGGCATTACATTTCCATAATCTGCGCTCTTTATGCCTGTGAAAACGGTTATTTATTTATCGATGAAATAGATAACGGTATCCATTACACCCAGTTAGACAGATTATGGGAGATCATTTTAACGCTCTCAAAGAAAATCAACTGCCAAGTATTTGCAATTACCCATTCCAAGGAAATGCTTGAGTCGTTCGCGCGAGTTTCAGAGAAACTTGAAGAACGCGATATTAGCTATACTCGTTTAGTAAGAAATAAGCAGCAAGAAATAAAGACTGTTGTAATGGATTACGAAGTATTCTTAAACAGTTTAGATCAAGAACATGAGGTAAGGGGATGGTAAGGGCTGCTATTTTGCATGAGGGCAGCCGCAATGATAAGACTGCTGATAAAAAGTTAATAATAAGTTTATTTAAAGAACTAGGACTTCCTGAAAATTCAGTTGATTTTTATGCTTTTGGTTATAAAAGCGAGTTTTTTAACATCAATAATGCTAACTATAAGGAGCTTAAAAGTTCTGTAGAAGCCGAAGAGATAAATAAAATATTATTTGTCGTCGATGCCGATGATGAAAAAGATGATGCAAAATATAAAGGTTTTGAAAATACAGAAAATCAGCTAAAGCAAATTGTTGAGAAATTAGGTTTTCAAGATATTTCTCGCGTTTATATTGTTTGTGACCCTAATACTAAAATAGGTTATTTGGAATCATTAATTCTAGCTTCGTTGCCAGAACAAAAACGAAAATGTATCGAATGTTTTGTTAAATGTTCGAAAATGAATTCTAAGAATATTCACAAAAGAATTATTAATCATTTGTACACAATCGCATACCCGGACCCTCCCTATAATTTCGGACATCCGCATTTTGATGATTTAAAAGCCGAGTTAAAAAATCTGTTTGCATGATTTCTTAATCTTTCTTCCTAAAAACTCATGTCTCTTTCCGAATTCTCCCTAATCCAGCGCTTCTTCACCCGGCAATCAATCAAAAATCCGTCGACGCGCTTGGGCATTGGCGATGACTGCGCGTTGATGTCGATTCCGGACGGTTATGAACTGGCAGTCACCACCGACACAATGGTTGAAAACGTGCATTTTTTTGCCGGAACCGACCCGGAGCTACTGGGCCATAAACTGCTGGCCGTCAATTTGAGCGACCTTGCCGCGATGGGGGCAAAGCCGGTCTCGGTGACGTTGGCATTAACCCTGCCTAAAGTTGACGAAAATTGGCTGACCGCTTTTGCCAAGGGTTTTTTAAATCTGGCCGAACGTTATTCAGTAGATTTGATCGGCGGCGATACCACATCCGGGCCGTTGACATTAACCGTTCAAGCGATGGGCCTGGTTCCGAAAGGTCGGGCGTTGATGCGTTCGGCGGCCCGTCCCGGCGATTTTATTTATATGAGCGGTTCTCTGGGCGATGCCGGCTTGGGATTAAAAGTAAAGCAGGGCTATGACTGCGCCGATTCCGAGGCAGCTTTAGCGCGATTTAACTGTCCTGATCCGCAAGTCGAAGCAGGGCAGGCCTTGATCGGTATTGCCAATGCCTGCATAGACTTGTCGGATGGCTTGGCGGGCGACCTGGGCCATATTCTGCAACAAAGCCAAGTCGGCGCCTGTCTTGATTGGGATGCGTTGCCGTTGTCAAAAGCGGTAACGGATTACATAAATAATACCGGCGACTGGTCAATGCCGCTGACTGCCGGTGACGACTATGAGTTATGTTTTACGATAAGCCCGGAACAGGCGGCGCAGTTGAAAATAGCCGCAACCAAAATCGGCGTCATTGAATCCCAGCTCGGTTTGCGGCTGAATAAATCAGGTCACATCCAACTATTAGAGGTCAAAGGTTTTGAGCATTTTTCTTAACACCGAACTGGGCAAGAATAAACTGACGCCCAAACAGATAATGTCCGATCCGATCCTGTTTATGGCGTTCGGTTTCGGTTCCGGTTTGGCAAAAAAGGCCCCCGGCACCTTTGGGACGTTGGCCGCCGTTCCTGTCTACTGGTTATTTGCGCAAGCCAATCTGTTCGTTTATAGCCTGTTGACGCTGATTGTGACGGTTGCAGGAATATGGATTTGCGACGTTGCGGCAAAAAAACTGGATGAACACGATTTTGGCGGCATCGTTTGGGATGAGATTGCCGGTTACCTGATTACCTTATGGTTGGTTCCTTTTAGCTGGCAAGCTATGGTATTGGGCTTTGTTCTATTTAGATTTTTTGACATACTCAAACCGTGGCCGATTAAGTGGGTTGACCGGCAGGTGCAGGGCGGTCTTGGCATCATGCTGGATGATGTGTTGGCAGGAGTATTTGCCGGCGGTTTGCTGTTTTGGGCTTCAAGTTATTTTTAAATGAGTTTCTAATAAAACCACAGCGGATTGCTTGGACTCTATTGGAACCCTTTGCCTTTTTTTGTCAGATGAAGCTCCATCGCACATCTTCGCCGTAAATATCTGAGATAAATTCGGTCTGTTAATCTATTTATCCTGCTTTCGTGTTCTATTGAATAACTTGATGCCCGATTAACATCCAAGATTTTCAGATAAAGAACCCATGCTTCTTCCGTTAATTTCCCAATCATTATATTGTTCCCCTAATCTACACAGCAGGCAGCTTTTGTGTAAAGTCAGGTTAACATACGAAATTGTAATCAATCACTTACAACAGTCGTTTAAAAATCATTAACGTAATATCGTCATTAAAAGAGGCGGCTCGACAAAATTGTTTTAGCTGGCGCAGCAGCTCTTCAATAATTGCCTGCGGAGGCTGCTGCGCATGTTGTACGAGAATATCATGGACGCGTTTTAGACCGAAAAATTCGCCATTGGCATTTTCCGCTTCGGTTAAACCGTCGGTGTACAGTAGGATTAAATCACCCGCGGATAGCTGGATAGTATTTTCTTCAAAAAACACATCTTTGTGGACACCCAGTATTAAACCCTCCGCATCCAGTTGTCTGCATTCGGTTTGATTCGTATGAAGCAACAACGGAGGAGGATGGCCGGCATTGGCAAAACTCAATTGGTGATTAGTTGTGTTGTATTGCAAATAGAACAAAGTGATAAAGTATTCGGACCTGTCCAAATCCTCAAAAAGAAAATTATTCAGCATTTTCAGTGTTTGTGAAGGCGTAGCCGAGATACTTGCCTGAGTGCGAATAAAGCTACGAGTCTCCACCATAAACAGGGCAGGGCCGATCGAATGGCCGGAAACGTCGGCTATAACAATGTCCAAATAGTCTTCATTGCGGTAAAAATAATCGAAGTAGTCTCCGCCTACTCGATCGGCCGGCAGGCAAAAACCGGTAATTTCAAAATGACCGGTTTCAATCGGCGCAGAGGGGGAAAGCGATGCTTGAATACGTTGGGCTATCTTGATTTCACTTTGCGCAATGGCCAGGTTAACCTGGGCTTGACGAATTGCGGCTTCCGTCGCTTTTCGCGTGGTAATGTCTACGATGGTGCTTAGTATCAGTGTTTCTTCTTTACTATCGATCAGACTAAGGCCGATTTCAACCGGAAATTCAGTTCCGTCTTTGCGCAATCCGTAAAGATCACGGCCGACGCCCATTGGTCTGGACACAGGGGCGGCCAGATAGGCTTGGCGATAGCCGAAATGCGAACCGCGAAAACGTTCGGGCACTAATATTTCAACCGGCTGGCCAATTAGTTCAGCGCGAGAGTAGCCGAAAAAAGCCTCTGTTTGCGAATTGACCATCTCAATCGTTCCCGATTTATCAACCATGACAATGGCATTGGGAGCTGACTCCACGGCTTGCCGAAACCGATGTTCCAGGCGTTTGCGTGTTGTGATGTCGTGGATAAAACCGCTGAATATATAGGTATTGCCTAGTTTTAATGGCGACACGCTCAGTTCAACCGGGAATTCAGTGCCGTCGCGGCGAATGGCGATCTGCTCGGTCAGCTGGTTCAATAATGGGCCAATGCCGGTGCGCAGGAAGTGCTGTAAGCCTTGCCGATGAGCATCGCGTTGCGCCGGCGGAATAATTAATTGGTCGAGACGCTGGCCAATGGCTTCATCTTTAGTCCAGCCGAACATTTTTTCTGCCGGATGATTCCAGTCGGTAACGATGCCGTAAGAATTCATAATCACGATAGCGCTCAAGGAGCTTTCAATAATCAAACGGGTACGTTTTTCACTTTCGATAAGGGCATCCTGAAAATGCATTCTGGCCGTAATGTCCCTATCAACGCCTCGCCATTTAATGATCTCTCCCATGGCATTAATGATTGGTAATCCGGTCGATTCGGTCAATATCTGCCGGCCGTCTTTGTGCCGATAGTGGGATAACAGCGCATAAAAAGGCCGGTGACTGGTTATGTATCGGCGTTGATCCGCTTTATCCTGGGGCATTAAAAATTCGGTATAGTGTTTGCCAAGCACTTCATTAGGGCTATAACCCAGTATTTGGGTAACAGCGGCGCTGCTATAACTATAATATCCATTAGAATCTTGCTCCCACAACCACTCACCAGCCATTTCCGCCAGTTGTCGAAAACGTTCTTCACTCGACTCGAGGTTGGAGACTTCGGCCGCTCTGTTCAAGGTACGTCTGTCCTGGATCAGTAAAACAATGTCGGTTATTTCCGGCGTTTGTTTAGATAATACCGAAAGCGATATTAATGCCTGAATTTTGTTATTTGTTTTGCTAAGTACCTCGGCGATAAAATTTTCACTGGTTTTTTTATCGATCACCTTGGCTAAGGTTGTTCGCCATAACGCCTCGTCATTTCCCCCACTGTAGATCATATCGACAGGCTTACCGATCAGCTCTTCTTCGGTATAGCCTAGAAACGTAGCGGCGGCAGGGGACAGCTTTTTAATCCGTGGTACGGTATCACTTGAATAGACTAACTCGGTGATAATGATGCAAGGAAGAAGCTGATGCATTTTTAGTCAGGAAAGCCCAATGAAGCTTAGTTATAAAATACAAGCGGCACACTCTAAAAATGAAGCTTGCTATAGAATAATCCGACGAGAAACTATTTCTTTTATATTGGCAGAGAGGGTTAACTTGATAAATTTAAACGGGGTCTCGTCAATTTACCTGAATAGATGCAAGATACTCGCTTAAGGTAAGTTCAACTGCGATTTTGATGCTATTACGCTTGGCATCATTTAGCAATTTATATTTAACGGCGGGAAGCTGGGTTATATATTGTCATAGCATGAAATGCCCCGAAGAGGTTAGCCGTTGTTGGGCAGGATACTTTCATCACAGGAGTTTATTGGGATGTACGCAAGGCTAGCTTGGTCTCGCGTATTTTACTGCTTTTAATGTTTACTTGAAATTCGAACGGCGTATTCGTTTGAGAGTCACAATCGGATTTAATCAATATCGATTTGGAAATCATCGAGAAATTTTTCAGCGTATCGCTTATAAATTTTTTTCTCGACAAATGCATCGTGCAGGTCGGGATCAATGTGTCCTTCTTCTTTCATTTTTCCTAAGATAAAGAGCGCTTCGGAAAGTGTTTTGCCGGATTTGTAAGGTCTATCTTTTGCTGTTAAGGCCTCGAAAACATCGGCTATTGCCATTGCTCGAGCCGGAATCGACATTTCCTCCCGGAAAAGTCCTTTAGGATAGCCTTTGCCATCCATACGCTCATGGTGACCGCCCGCATACTCCACAACATTTTGTAAATGTTTAGGAAATTTGATGGCTTCCAACATAGAAATGGTGAGATTGATATGATTATTGATGATTTCCCGCTCTTCCGAGGTTAATGTACCGCGGAATATACTCAAATTGTAAATTTCTTCATCGCTTAGCACCGGCATATCGACGTTATTCAGCGACCATCTTTTCTGTTGCAAGGACTTAAGGCGGACAATATCGTCATTAGACATTGCTTCGCCCCCGGTATTGCAAAGACGAATAAACGCAAAATCATCATCTAATTGGGCGATATCGGCTTGGTAAGATTGTTCAGCTAAAGGCGGCGTTCTATGCTCTTGAAGATCTGCAAGCTGCTGTTTGAGAAATGCGATTTCCCGGTCGCGCTTTAATACTTCAAAGCGTGTTTCCAGTAAGTGGATACGGTCAAAAATGGTTTCCAGTTTTGTGGCTTTATCAATGACATGTGTTGGCGTGACAATTTTTCCACAGTCGTGCAACCAACTTGCGATATTCAGTTCATAGCGATCTGCTTCAGTAAGCTTGAAATCCCGCAAATAGCCATGGTTAGTTTCATGCGCAGCTTCCGTCAGCATTGTGGCTAATTCCGGAACACGACGGCAATGTCCGCCGGTATAAGGTGACTTTTCGTCAACTGCGGTCGCTATCAACTTGATCAACGACTCAAACATGTTTTCCAAGTCAGTAATAAGCTGTTGTTTTGTTAAAACAGTTGCGGCTTGCGAAGCCAGAGCTTCAGCAAAACGTTGTGAAACTGAATCGAACGTAGTAATTTCTTTAGTTGCAGGGTCGAGTGCGTTAATCAACTGCAAAATGCCTATAATCTCGCCTTGGTGATTGGTTAAAGGAATAGAAAGAAAAGACTTTGAACGGTAATTGTTTTTCTTGTCGAAAGCTTTGGTGCCAGCAAAATCAAAATGCGCAGCATTGTAAGCATCTTCAATATTGATGGTTTTGTTGTTGTGGTATGAATAGCAGACGACATTCTTGAGGTTGGGTTCGCCATTTTCCTCGTAGAGCGGAATGTTCGGAATATTAATCGCATTGCCACCGCCTCCCAAGAAAATACCAAGGCTATCGGAACGGATGATTTCTATTTTAATGGTATTACCATCAACCCGGTAAATCGTTCCTCCGTCTGCATTGGTGATGGATTTTGCTCCTACTAAAATTTTTTCTAATAATCGCGTAGTATCTTTTTCGGAAGAGAGGGCAATACCAATGTCGGTCAGCTTTTCAACTTGACTGATGATTTTTTGTAAGTCGGAAGAAAATTCGTTACCAATAGTAGAAACTTGATCTGGTTGTGGGGAGATCTTTTGCGTGGTCATAGACGATAAGTACTGCGATTTAGAAAATATTTGTTTAACTATAGTTCATGTAAGTTAATGACGCAAAACAGATTATCGATTATATTGATTTTTCCGCTTTTATCGCTTTTATATAGAACGGCAAGAACTGGGCTGTAAAGTATATCTAAAATAAGTATAAATTTTTGATAACTTGTTTAGATTTTTTCATTAAATGCTGCTTTAAGTTAAAAGAACTAACTATTCAATATCCGTCATTAAGGCCTTAACGTGTAGCGCAACGCTAGCGGCTAACGCTTTTAAATTATAACCGCCCTCCAAGGCCGAAATAATCCGTCCTTTGCGGTTACTGTTAGCAATCCTCATTAATTCCTGGGTCAACCATTTAAAATCATCTTCTACCAGCATAATGGATGATAATGGATCGTCTTTGTGGGCATCGAAGCCGGCAGAGATCAGCAATAAATCGGGGTTGAACTTCTTCAGCGCGGGCAAAATGATGTTGTTGTATTTTTGCCTGAATTCAATACCGGAATCGCCCGCTGCCAAGGGCACATTGATAATATTGCCGACGCCGGTCTCTGTAGGATATCCGCTACCGGGGTAATGCGGCATCTCATGACTGGATACATAAAGTACGTTAGGCTGATTATAGAAAGCCGTTTGCGTTCCGTTACCATGATGAACGTCAAAATCAACAATGGCAACGCGTTCGAGTCGATAATGTCGAAGCGCATAATTGGCGGCAATAGCTATATTATTAAAAAGGCAAAAACCCATCGCCTGCTGGGGCTCTGCATGATGCCCCGGCGGACGGATGGCGCAAAAAGCAGTGTCCGCTTTATCAGTCAGGACTTTATCAACGGCATCGCAAACAGCGCCAACAGCCCGGAAAGCGGCTTGTTTCGAACCGAATGACAATACAGTATCATGGTCCAAATAGTGCAGGCCGCCTTGTTCGGGAATAGCTTTAAGAATCGCATCAATATGGGACTGGGGATGGATGAGCCTGATTTGCTCCTCGGTAGCGAGTGGCGGAGATTGCCGAATTAAACTTGAGAACTCCGGTGCTGACAATGATTTTTCTATACTTCTGAGCCGGTCTGAGCATTCGGGATGTCCAATGCCTGTTTCGTGTAGTAAGAAATCAGGATGACTGTAATAAAGTGTTCTCACAAAGCCTCGCCGGAAAGTCGATATTATCTATTAAGATGGCCTGCCAGCTCGATCCCTTGAATATTTGATGCGCTTGGTTTGGCAGGAACATTGAGTTTATATCCAAAACCTTTCACAGTTAATATCCATTGCGGGTTGTTAGGATCGTCTTCAATCTTCTTCCTTAATAAATGCATGTATTGATAAAGATCGGATTTAGTTGCCCGGTTATTTTCAGGCCAAAGATGATTGATAATTTCGTGGGTCATAAATACCCGGTCAGTATCCTTCGCCAGCAGCTCGAAGAGTTCAAATTCCTTGCGTGTTAAATTCAATAACTTTCCGTTAAATAAAACGGATTTAGAACGCTGATCAATTTGGAAAGGCTCGAGCATAAAACAGTTATCATTAGTCGGCCTGCCATGATAGAAAGTGTCATTTTTCCGCTCAAACATCGACAGCCTACGATCATGAGCAGCCCGTCTATGATAACTCCTCTTTTCTTGAATAAATCGATTATGAAGATTAAATTTGTTATGCAAATAAGCTTTCAGTTGATTGATATCGAGAGGAGCATCTAACGTCGCGTCAATCCAACAAATGAGTTCTTTTGGTAGATTGGAGGGGCTATTAATATCACGTAAATAACATACCGGTATTTGATGACTAATACTCATGTCGCGAATCAGGTCAAGGCTATTTTTTTGAGTTTGAATATCTACCGGATCGGTAGCAATAATAATGATATTTGGCTGTATTTGAATCATCTTCTTAATTGACTCTCTGTCGAAAGTTGATTCAAAAAATCTATAGCGGTGCGCATGACAATATCCTTTTAATAAACCTAGGTGATAAGGATCATCACTAATTAGTCCAATCCGAAAATCTGTATTCATATGAGTCCTCGTAAAATCCATTAAAGTAAACAAGCACAGGGTCTGAACGGACAAAAGCAATTTATTTAAATAACGGTAGAATAAAGCCTTACAAAATCAGAAGTTATAATAAATTAGCAAGTTACAAAAAACATTACCACAATTATGGGGTGATGCACAAGATTACTTGCTTCTGAATCTTTAATATGAGTAATAGTGCGTAAAGAAGATCTAATATAATATTATTTTAATAATTAATATGGCTTAGATTGACAGTATTAATACTTAATAAACCGGTATTATTTCACAGATTAGTATGTATTTGCCTTGTTATCGCCAACAATATCGATTCATATTTAAGATTGGATAATACATTTCAATTGTTGCTGTTTTTGTATAAAAAACTGCAACAATATGCAATCAACTATACCTTAGCTGAAACAGATTCACGAGTATTTTGGATTGTCTAGCGCGCTATAAAAGGCTAAAAAATACTTTGGATTTGTAGTATAAGCCGGCTTTTCGCCTTAGTTTTCGGGGGTATTTATCGACAATTGTTGGCTTCGGGTTTAGCCAGTTCCGAGGATTATCTTTTATCTGGTTTAGTCATCGATACCTAACTGTATTACTGACGTTCACCATTCAAATGTGGTGAAGTGAAGACCAATTTCCCAACCATCTTCAGACTCTTGCACTCGTACTACTCGGCCTTCGCAGCGAAGACGCGTTAGATTTCTGCCTTTTTTCTGCATGGGAATAAAGCAGCGAAGCATATTATCTCGTTCAATAGGCTGATCGGTTGTAAAACATACGCCGGTAGTGCTCAAATTGCGTGTTAGGCCCGTACCTGAATCAAGCTCAACGGTACAAAAAGTAGGATACCGTCCGGTTAATCGTTTTTCTCTGCTCATATCTTGCTCCATTTGATGATTAGCTTAGCACGGCGGTGCGGACTATCTATCTAAGGTGTAACGCGTTTTACCTATCTTTATCGAAAGGCAACCGATCTCAAAATTTTTCAGAATAATAGACGTTTTCCGCTCATAAAACAATTGATTATAAAAATCCGTGAAACGCCGCTCAAATTGTCATTGGCAATCTGCAGAATAGCGCTTAGCTTGACCATTAAACTTACTATAGCAGCATAGTTAACTTAAGTTCTTTAATCCATAAGCACCTATACCTAAATTTGGAAGAATTACCCAATCTGTGTGGCTTATATTGTTCTACTGGGTATTCCGATGAATAAGTTTTAAAGCGATGAGGCTTACTTATTTTATGTGAATTAGGTAAAATCGATCAGCTGAAAAGCCATTCAGGTATTGTTAAAAAAATAAGTTAACCGCTTTATTCATTAAATAGTATCAATACCTTTGATTAATAAAATCTTTAATTGATCATCCATCCCATTCGTCTCCGTTCAATGAATGAGCGGTCTTCTTAATTGCGTACCATATCCGTACCTATTTTTTGCATACAACATGTCGATTACTGAAATAAGCTATGAAACCAAAAGGCGGCGCACATTCGCTATAATTTCGCATCCCGATGCCGGAAAAACCACTATCACCGAAAAACTGTTGCTGTTCGGCGGCGCAATCCAACTTGCCGGCTCGGTAAAAGGGCGCAAAGCAGCTCGCCATGCGACCTCGGATTGGATGGAAATGGAGAAGGAGCGGGGTATTTCGGTGACTACCTCGGTCATGCAGTTCGAGCATAAGGACAGCATTATTAACCTGCTCGACACTCCGGGCCATGAAGATTTTTCGGAAGATACCTATCGCACCTTGACTGCCGTCGACTCCGCGCTGATGGTGATAGACGTTGCTAAAGGCGTCGAAGAAAGAACCATCAATTTGATGGAAGTGTGCCGCTTACGCACTACGCCGATCCTGACTTTTATTAACAAATTGGACAGGGAAGGGCGGGAGCCTATTGAATTAATGGACGAGGTAGAGACTGTCCTGAATATCAAATGCGCGCCGATGACTTGGCCTATCGGCATGGGTAAGCGGTTTAAGGGCGTCTATCACCTGTATAAAGATGAAATTCACCTGTTCAGCGCCCAACATGGCGGCAGAATTGCCGAAGCCGAAGTCATCAAAGGTTTGCACAATCCAAAGCTGGATGAGCTGCTCGACGATCAGGCTCAAGAACTCAGAGACGAAATCGACCTGGTCAAAGGCGCTAGTCATGAATTCGACCTTGACGATTATCTGGCCGGCAACCTGACACCGGTTTTTTTCGGTTCTGCAATTAACAATTTCGGCATTATCGAGTTGCTCGATGCTTTTGCCGAATATGCGCCGTCGCCTCGTCCCAGAGAAGCGGAGCAGCGTACTGTATTACCGAATGAACCGGCATTTAGCGGCTTTGTGTTTAAAGTACAGGCCAACATGGACCCATCCCATAGAGACCGGATTGCTTTTCTTAGAGTATGCTCAGGCAAATTCGATAAAGGTATGAAGATTCACCATGTCCGTATCGGTAAAAATGTCCAGGTTGCCAATGCGATTACCTTTCAGGCCGACAGTCGCAAAAGCGTCGAAGAAGCTTATCCCGGTGACATTATCGGTTTGCATAATCATGGTACGATTCAGGTTGGCGATACTTTTACCCAAGGCGAAACGCTTAAATACGGCGGTATCCCTTATTTTGCCCCTGAACTATTCCGCCGTGTAGTGTTAAAAGACCCGCTAAGAGCCAAAGCGCTGCAAAAAGGATTAGTGCAGTTAACTGAAGAAGGCGCGACCCAATTATTCAGGCCCTTAAAGAATAACGACCTTATTTTAGGAGCGGTCGGTATTCTACAGTTTGATGTGACCGCGTACCGGCTGAAGAGCGAATACAACGTCGAATGTGTCTACGATGCTGTGCCTGTTTCAGCCGTACGTTGGGTAAGCTCAGACAAACCGGCTAAATTGGAAGAGTTCAAAAAGAAGGTATTCGATAATCTGGCTGAGGACGGCGGCGGCTATTTAGTTTATGTCGCCAATAGTCGCGTCAACCTGCAATTAACCGAAGAACGCTGGCCGGATATTAAATTCAGCGCAACGCGGGAATTATAAGAAGTTCTCTCAATTAAGCTTGGAAACTCATTAAAAGAGTGCCAAGAATTTCAGCAAATAAAAAGGCCGGATCAGAGTATCCGGCCTTGAAAAGAACTACGATCGCAGAATAAATTAGAATTTGTTCACGTCGAGCCGTCCACTAGTCGCAGTTTTACCGCTTAGTGATCAAATATTTTTCTATCAAGCGGCAAGACTTTGCCATCTTTGACATTTATCGCGTAGGCTTGACCGAATCCCATGACGTAGCGGCCGGTTTCAGGGCATAGCGCAAATAGGTGAAAATCATTTAATGAATTCAACAAACTAACTATTTCTCCGAACTTTCCCAAAAGTACTTTTAACTGAGCCGCATAGAGAGGTTCCTCACGTCTTATTTCCTTAGCTTTGCAATTGAACACTGCACGTTCACGGGCAAACAAGTTGTTCGATTCGGATTCAGGGCGAATAAACATCACCGAAGCCTGGGGATTATTCAGCAAATTGGTCGTATGCGTTGCGAGTTCGCTGATAAAGATATAAAAGCAGCCTACTTGGTCCCGTACATAGGGTGCGACGCTAATGTCAGGAACACCGCTGTCCGAAGCTGTCGATAATAACAGCGTTTGTTGCGAAACAAGCAGTTCCTGTAAGGACTTTGCTTTTTCGGATAGGTTTTCTGTATCGTTCATTTTAATGTGCGTTCTGAAATAAATTTCGTAGCCTTTAAACTAAGGGAAACGGTTCAGTATAACTATAAGGCAACAGAATCGATGCTGTCCAACAGCAATTTCGTATCTACCGTGGGTCAGAGAGTCATTAACAGTGGAGGGCAGAGGGTGCAATGGTTTTCAACGAGCCATCGGAGTTAAATCACCCCAAAGCCGGTGGTGATTTAACTGTCAGGAGGTATGATTTTGTAAATGCTTTGCAAGCTGCTGTCATTGTGCATTCGTTGAATGTCTGTCGCTCTGGGAGGTAGGTTTTCCTGGGTGTCGTTATTTCCGTATAATTTAAAAATTTAGCAACCGATACCACAATAATATGACACATGAACTTAGCGAATCTGAACTTTTTGAAGCTCTCCACTACGCCAAAAGCATCGACGAGGAAACCGGTGCCCAAATCATCGGACAATTCCAACTCGAACAAACAGCTCTAGCCGAAATCATGTTCGGCATGTTCCCCACTTTTATTGCCGAACAAAACCAGGAAATGTCTTATCTGTTCATGGATCTGTGCTTTGATGTGCTGTGCGTCTTTCAAAAAGCTTTCGGCTCCTTGCCATCTCAAAACGATATGAATTTTGACTGGCTGGAGAAACAAGCGACCTTGTTAGCGCCTGAATTCAAATCATTGGTTAAAGAACAGCACATGGATGAGCAAATAAGGTCAAAACTTCAAGATAGGTTTATACAACGATCCTCAGAAGAGACAGTTCAGAGAGACTTGGTTAATTTTATGAATGCAGCCATTGACGATTTTGCTTTAGAAGACGCCAGCAGGGCTCCAGCGACTAAAATTACCCAAACTATGATCTCTATCGTGATTAGGCTGTTCAGTAATTTATATAACAACGCAAATAAAACGTCTTAAAAAAACAATCCACAGGGGAGAAAAGGGAAGACTTTCAAAACAATCGCGTTTTGAAAGTCTTCAAATCACAGTTGGGACAAGTAATTCAGTCGAGTGAATTACTCGCATAAGAATTGACCGGATTTAGCCTTTTTACGGTAAAGCTTAATATTGCTGGCAATAGCAGCGGTCCCAAACAGTGCGGATGAAAGAGTGAATTCGCCGGAAAGAAAGCCAAACAATCCAGTTATAAAAAGTGTCCCGGTTAAAATATCTTTGTGAAAGTTGTTCATTAGAAAGTCCTCATTAAAGTTGAAAAATTCTTTATGCTACGGCTTAACTATAATAAAGACGTCGGTTATTGACAATGATACTAAAATTATATGTATTGTTTCCTTATTGAATACAGTGATTTCCTCATGTTGAAATACGAGGATTACGACCGGACGCATCGAATTGTAAGATTCTTCCGTCCGAAAAATACACCACTTTTGATTAAATCATTAATTTAACATAATATACATATTTGGCAGTTGAATGAGTTGCGTCTAAATCCTTTCCGTCGCTTGAATTTGCTAGTATTAGGGCGGTTC
>NZ_RYFG02000115.1 GCF_003994235.2 Candidatus Methylobacter oryzae | reverse complement strand
TTAGCCTTTAGCCTTTAGCCTTTAGCCTTTAGCCTTTAGCCTTTAGCCTTTAGCCTTTAGCCTTTAGCCTTTAGCCTTTAGCCTTTAGCCTAAATAAATTTTAATCGACAGCCTCTACCCTCACAGGAATCCCTGCGATGGTTGACGACACTTTTTCTTTTGCATACTGAGGAGTGGCTTCCGGTACCATTGCCCCCTCGGTTTTTGGGCCCCTGATGGATGTCAGCAATGCTTTTATAGGATGGCTTAACATATCTTCAACGGCAGTTGCTTCATAGCCGCAATGCGCCATGCAACTTGCGCATTTAGGATTATTAACAGTGCCGTATTTATCCCAGGGCGTAGTATCCAAAAGTTCTTGAAAACTTTGCACATAGCCTTCATCGGCCAACAAGTAGCAGGGTTTTTGCCAGCCGAACACGTTGCGGGTAGGATTGCCCCACGGCGTACAATTGTAACTTTGGTTACCGGCCAGGAAATCAAGGTACAGCGACGAATGGTTTAATTTCCACTTACGTTTTTTACCGATTTTGAAAATCCCCCGGAATAAGTCTTTAACATCGCTGCCTTTTATAAATACATCTTGCTGAGGCGCACGTTCATAACTGAAGCCCGGAGCAATCGTTACGCCTTCCACGCCAAGTTCCATTGCATAATCCAGGAAGTCGGCAACTTCCTTGGCGCTTTCACCTTGAAACAAAGTGCAGTTCACGGTGACCCTAAAGCCCTTTTTCAACGCCAGCTTTATAGCTTCAACAGCCCGTTCAAAAACACCTTCCTGACACACGGAGGTATCATGCCTTTCCTGCATACCATCCAAATGGATTGAAAATGTCAGATAAGGGGACGGTTTATAATCGTCTATTCTCTTTTTCAATAACAGGGCATTGGTGCAAAGGTAAACAAATTTCTTCCGCGCGATAAGGCCTTCAACAATTTGCGGCATTTCTTTATGGATAAGCGGCTCTCCGCCAGGAATAGACACCATCGGCGCACTGCATTCGTCCACGGCCTGCATGCATTCTTCAAACGAAAGACGCTTATCGAGAATATCATCGGGATAATCGATTTTACCGCAGCCTGCACAGGCCAAATTGCAACGGAACAAAGGCTCAAGCATTAGCACCAAAGGATATTTTTTAGCTCCTTTCAACTTCTGCTTAATCAAATAACTACCTACAGTCAACTGCTGACGTAAAGGAACTCCCACAAGCAAACCCTCCAAAAAACCTTAATAAACTAAATGACGCCCATTATAAATGACCGTCTTGACAACCACATGTACGGAAAGAAAAAAATGTACCAATAAAGCAACAAGCAAATAATATTCACAAAAATACAACAACCTAGCATTTTTTAAAGGTGGAATTTAAGGAATATCGACAAGCCTGTTATATAATACAAGCGCTTACCTGTTGTGATTAGAATACTATTTTTTAACTGGGGACTCCAGTTTTATAATATAGAGATATAAATACCTTACCCAAATAACATCTTTAGACGTTCGGCAAAACACGCCCAAAATAACCATAAGCTGTTATTTTTATTAAAAATAAACCTCACTAACAAAACGTCGAATTCACATATTTGCAACAAAACAACATTGCTTTGCAAAATACCAACAAACAGTCTATTATTGCCATTTATTAATTTGAATTAACCGTGCACGTCGACATCAAAAATACCATGAGTGACACTCAACTATCTTTGGATAACCCAAAATCACTCAGCAAATTATCTGACGATCAATTTCAAGCCGTATTGCTCGAAGGCGTCTCCAGAACATTTGCGCTAACCATCCCGCAACTGCCGGAAAAGCTGTATAGCGCTGTCGCTAATGCCTATCTGTTATGCCGGATCGTCGACACCATAGAAGATGAAATTTCCCTATCGCCGCAACAAAAAAAATATTTTTGCTCCGAATTTATTCAGGTCGTTAAAACCGGCAACCATGCAGAGCTGTTTGCCGTAGATCTGGCGCCGCTGCTTTCCGAGCAAACCATCCCGGCCGAACATACCTTGATACACGTACTGCCGAGGGTTATTCAAATCACGCATAAATTTGAGCCCGAGCAAATCGAAGCGCTCGCTTGCTGCGTGGAAACGATGGCGGAAGGCATGCCTATCTTTCAAGCGCAAGACCTGCACGGCGGACTTGCAACGCTGCCCGATATGGACAGATATTGCTATTACGTTGCCGGTTGCGTCGGCGAAATGCTGGCCAAGCTTTTTTGCCATTACTCACCGGAAATTGCACAACACAAAGACGAATTGCTTAAGCTGTCGGTGTCTTTCGGCCAGGGCTTGCAGATGACCAACATATTAAAAGATATTTGGGATGACGCCGGACGCGGCGTTTGCTGGTTACCTCAGGATATTTTTACGGAAACGGGGTTTGATCTTAAGAACCTGACACCGGAAACTAATAACAAAAACTTCAGAAAGGGCCTGGAACACCTGATCGGCATTGCTCATGGTCATTTACACAATGCATTAAGGTATACGCAACTGCTTCCTTCCCACGAAACCGGCATCCGTAATTTCTGCCTTTGGGCGCTGGGAATGGCCGTTTTGACCTTAAAAAAGATTAAACAAAACCTGGATTTCACCCATTCCGACCAAGTCAAAATCACCCGCAACAGCGTTAAAGCAACGATTCTTGCCACTCGATTGACCGGACGTAGCAACGCCATGCTTAACTTACTTTTCAATTTGACAAGTCGCGAACTCAAGACGCCTGACTGGACATATTCAACACAATCCTCAAAAGACAACATAAAACTTTAAGGACGTAACTTATGTTTAACGAAGCCAACTCAGAGATAACTATCGGCACTATTTCCAGTTCATCTACCGCCGGCAACCATGCATCCGACCTCGAACGCGCCATTAGCAAAGCGCAGGATAAATTATTAAGCCTGCAAAGCGAAGACGGTTACTGGGTATTTGAACTGGAAGCGGACTGCACGATTCCATCAGAATACATCATGATGATGCACTATCTGGGCGAAATCGATGAAGCGCTTCAGGCCAAAATTGCCAATTATTTAAGGCCCCGCCAATCCGAAGACGGCAGTTATCCGTTGTTTACCGGCGGCCCTGGCGACATTAGTTGCAGCGTTAAAGCCTATTACGCGTTAAAAATGGCAGGCGATTCTATCGACACGCCGCATATGACGCGCTTGAGAAACTATATTCTCAGCCAGGGCGGCGCAGCCAAAGCCAACGTATTCACGCGCATTGCCTTGGCGACTTTTGAACAGCTGCCTTGGCGCGGCGTTCCGTATATCCCGGTTGAAATCATGCTGTTTCCGAGCTGGTTTCCGTTCCACCTGGATAAAGTATCGTATTGGTCAAGAACCGTTATGGTACCGTTATTTATTCTTTGCACTTTAAAGGCAACAGCTAAAAATCCTAATAAAGTTAGCATACTGGAACTTTTCATCACTCATCCTGACGAAGAAAAGCACTATTTTCCCGAAAGAACAACTTTAAATAAGATATTTCTAGGCTTGGATAAACTGGGACGGGTAACGCGTCCGTTGATTCCGAAAAAAGCCCATGAATTGGCGATTGAAAAAGCCAAAGACTGGTTTATTGAGCGCCTGAACGGCGAAGACGGGCTGGGCGGGATTTTCCCGGCCATGGTCAACGCTTACGAAGCCATGCTGCTGTTGGGTATGCCTGCCGATCATCATCACGTCGTCACCGCCCGTAAAGCTATCGATAAATTATTGGTTATTAATGAGCATGACGCTTATTGCCAACCTTGCCTCTCCCCGGTTTGGGACACAGGACTCGCGGCATTGGCTCTACAGGAAGCCGACAAAACCGGCAACAGCCAAAGCTTGGCTCGCGCCTACGATTGGCTTAAAAGCAAGCAATTATCCGACGAACCCGGCGATTGGCGGATTTCCAAGCCTGACTTAGCAGGCGGCGGCTGGGCGTTTCAATTTGAAAACCCGTATTATCCCGATGTCGACGATACGGCAGTAGTGGCCTTTGCGATGGCGGAGTCCAATCTGCCACATATGGATGAACCAATACACCGGGCAACACGCTGGATAGTCGGCATGCAATCCAAGAACGGCGGCTACGGCGCGTTTGACGTTGACAACACTTATTACTACCTGAATGAAATCCCGTTTGCCGATCATGGCGCGCTATTAGATCCTCCTACATCCGATGTTAGCGCACGGTGCGCGATGCTGATGGCCAGAGTAGCGCAGGATCATGAAGAATATTTACCTGCATTGGAACGTACTATCGAATACCTGCGTAGTGAACAGGAAGCAGACGGCTCGTGGTTTGGCCGCTGGGGCACTAACTATATCTACGGCACATGGTCGGTATTGCTTGGACTGGAGCAAACCAACCTGCCTAAAACCGACCCGATGTTTACCAAAGCCGCAAAATGGCTAAAAAGCGTACAACGCGGGGATGGCGGCTGGGGTGAAGATAATTACAGCTACCACGACACCAGCCATAGCGGGAAATACCGTTTCAGCACCGCGTTCCAGACAGCTTGGGCTGTTTTGGCGCTGATGGCCGCAGGCGAAGCTCACAGCCACGAAGTAAAAGCAGGCATTGATTTCCTGTTGCGCAACCAGAAAGCTGACGGCGTATGGAATGACGAATGTTTTACCGCGCCCGGTTTTCCGAAAGTTTTTTACCTGAAATACCACGGTTACGACAAATTCTTCCCGCTTTGGGCCTTGGCTCGCTATCGTAACGAGCTTAATCGCCACGCCGGTTCCCTACCGGCTAGTGGCATACACACCATCCCTGGCGATAAAAATTGATCACCGGCATTGTCGTTGCTTTACCGGAAGAACTCAGCACCCTGACCTCAAAGAAAATTGGCAAGGGGTGCTGTGTTTTTATTAGCGATAAAATCGTACTCGCCTATTCCGGCGCAGGCGCCGATAATGCCCGCGCAGCTTCCGAATTACTGATTGCGCAAGGCGCCGCGCAACTAGTCAGCTGGGGATGCGCTGCCGCGCTGACCGAATTCCTAATCCCCGGCGACCTGGTCTTGGCCGATACCCTGATCGATGCCGAAGCCAATCAAATCCGCATTCACAATGACTGGTTCGAGCTAGCTAAAAACCTGCTCTCAACCCGTCTAAAAATCCATACCGGCAGTTTAGCTGAAAGCCTTGGCATTGTGGCCGCAGCCGCGGATAAAAAGCATTTGCACACCCAAACCGGCGCCATTGCAGTGGATATGGAAAGCATTGCCGTCGCAAAAGTCGCCCGGCAAAACAATGTGCCTTTTATAGCTATCCGAACCATTGCCGATCCGGCCGGCATGGATTTACCTAAAGCTATCAATCATTCCCTTAATGATCAAGGCGACATCGTTCTCGCCAAGTTACTGCTATTTCTTGCGCTACACCCTGCCGAATTACCCGGCCTTATCAAACTGGGCCTACATTTCAACGCCGCCAAAAACACATTGAAATCGGTCGCCAAACAGCTCGACCGTTTGACCGCTCTAGCCAGCCAAGACCGATAATCGACATGTCATCTTTTTTTAACACCCTGATCAGCTGGTGCGAGCGGCAAATCATGCGCTGCCCATGGACGCTGCTATTGCTGTCGCTTTTACTGTGCGGCGGCACGCTGTACTACACGCTTAAGAACCTGGAAATTAATACCAACACCGCTGAAATGCTGTCACCCGACTTGCCGTTTCAGCAAAACCAGGCGCACTTTAACCAGGCATTTCCCGAAGACGCGACGACCATTATTTTTGTCGTTGAAGCCGGTACGCCGGAAGAATCCTCGCAGACTGCCGTCAAGCTTAGCGAGCAGCTAAACCTGGCAGACGATCGTTTTGATTCCGCCTACATACCCACCGACAATGCTTTTTTCAGGCAACAGGCATTGCTTTATCTCGACCGGAAAGACCTGGATAAGTTTGCCAAAAAACTGACCGATGCCCAGCCGTTTATAGGCCATTTGGCTCAAAATTATCATCTCGAAGGCTTATTCGGCATTATCGGCCAAGCGCTAAACCGCCATGACAATGCCTTGCCCATGGACTTGAACCCAATATTGTTTGCGATTGATGAGGTGTTGAAAAACCAGTTAAACGGCCAAGCGCACTATTTATCCTGGCAGAACATACTTTCCGAGAACAAGCCGGACGAACAAAAAACATTTAACCGGACTATCGTTATCGCCAAACCTAAAATGCATTTTAATGAAATGCTGCCGGCCGATGTCGCGCTATCGGCAGCGCGCGACATCAGTCGCGCTATCATGGCGGAGAATCCTTCGGTCAATATCCGCATGACCGGCGAAACCGCATTGGAACACGAAGAACTGGAGAGCGTGACCAAAGGCGCCACCCTGTCAGGGGTGCTGTCGTTGATTTTAGTATTCGGAGTGCAATGGATAGGCCTGCGCTCGGTAAAATTATTGATTACAACCTATATCGTTCTGGTCATGGGCTTGATATTCACGGCCGGGTTCGCAGCCATTACCGTCGGCCACTTAAACGTTATTTCAATTGCCTTTGCCAGTTTATATATCGGGTTGGGCGTCGATTACGCGGTACACATTTGCCTGCACTACCGTGAAGGCAAAGCCGACGGCCTATCGAACAGCGAAGCGATCCTGATCAGCATCCGCGACGTCGGCTCGTCTTTGTTCTTATGCGCATTGGCCACCGCGATCGGTTTTTTCGCCTTTATACCAACGGACTATGCCGGCGTATCCGAACTCGGCGTTATTTCCGGCGGCGGCATCTTTATCGGCCTGATTATTTCGCTGACTGTGCTGCCGGCGCTGTTTTGCGTTTTTTCGGTTGAAAACGTAAAGCCGATACGCTCGCCGTTAACCCCGAAATTTATCATTACCTTTCCTTTCCGCTTTTCGACAGGCATTAAAATCGTTTCGATCTTGTTAGGCATCGGCGCCTGCTACGTATTAACAGACCTAAGCTTTGACTACAATCCGATCAATCTCAGGGACCCCAACAGCGAATCGGTCGTAACGATTAAAGAGCTGTTAACGTCCAAAACCGACTCGCCTTTTGCGTTGACCGCGCTGGCAAGCAGCCTTGAAACGGCAAACAAAATTACCGGCCAACTGGCGGAGCAACCCTCAGTCCATCAAACAATAACCCTGGAAAGCTTTGTCGCTAAAGATCAGGACGAAAAGCTGGCAACGATTGAAGATTTAAATCTGATGCTGGGCGGACAACTCAAAAATTTCGACAACACACTCGATACGGCAAACCAGCGAGACGCATTGATTAAGTTCAATGACGCGCTTAAAAAGGCTATTTCCGAAAAATCGCCTAATGTGCCTGAACAAACCTTACAGCAGCTGCAACAGCGCATCGATGCATTCATCGCCCAGATCGATGGCACGCAAACGCCGGCAGCAGGCTACGTACAGCTGGAAAAAAATATCCTGGGTTTGCTGCCGTTTACGCTGGAACGTCTTAGAACGAGCTTGACCGCAATTCCATTCGGCCTGGATGACTTGCCGCAGGAAATAAAATCGCACTGGCTTAGCGCCGGCGGCCTTTATAGAGTCCTGATCATGCCTGAAAAAGACCAAAACCAAGCGGATAACCTGAAAGAATTCGTGACCCAAGTACAAACCGTTGACAGCAATGTGTCGGGCCTGCCGATTATCAATCAAGCCGGCGGCGACGCGATAGTCAACGCATTTATTAAAGCCTTTAGCGGTGCCTTTGTTGCGATTGTGATGTTATTATTGCTCATGTACAGAAGCATCAAAAAAACCTTATTGATTATCATGCCATTGCTGCTGGCCGCCTTATTGACCGGCGCAACTAACGTATTGCTGGATAACCCTTTCAATTTCGCCAATATCATCGCCTTGCCCTTGCTGCTGGGCATGGGCATCGATAGCAGCATCCTGATCATGCACAGGCACCATTCCAATTCGTGCGAAGATGAAAACTTGCTGCAAAGCAGCACCACCCGAGGCATTATTTTCAGCTCGATAACCACCTTGTGCAGTTTTTCAAGCCTTGCCTTCACCGCTCACCAGGGCATGGCAAGCATGGGTTTAGTATTGGCCATCGGCCTTACTTTCACAGTGATGTGTTCTTTAATAGTCCTGCCTGCTTTTAGCGGCAAAAGCATTTAATTTTTTGAGGTACCTAATGTCATTCAGCATCTCCGAACTTTTTTCTCAACACAGCACTGATAAATTCGATCTGCACGAACAGCATTTAAACACCCAAATGGTCAAAGTGTTAAAGACCATTGGTTATGACCGCCATTACCAAAAGGCTGTCGGACAATATCTCTACGACCAGGAAGGTACCGAATACCTTGACTTGCTGAGCGGTTTCGGTGTATTCGCGATCGGCCGCAATCATCCAACCGTTGTCAGCGCGTTAACCGAGACTTTAACGCTGGAATTGCCGAACCTGGTGCAAATGGACGTATCGGTACTGAGCGGATTGCTGGCGCAGGAAATCCTGAAAACCACGCCGGACAACCTGAACAAGATGTTCTTCTGCAATTCCGGAACCGAGTCCGTCGAAGCGGCAATCAAATTCGCCCGCTATACCACCAAGCGCGAAAAAATCGTCTTTTGCGAACACGGCTATCATGGCTTGACCATGGGTTCGCTGTCATTAAACGGCGAAAACATTTTCCGCGAAGGTTTTGGCCCGTTGCTGCCCGGTTGCAGCGCCATTCCATTCAACGATTTGGCAGCATTAGAAGAAGCTTTAAGCGGCAAAGACGTGGCCGCGTTTATCGTCGAACCTATCCAGGGCAAAGGCGTCAACGTACCTGACGACAATTATTTGCCGGAAGTCGAACGCCTGTGTAAAAAATACGGTACGCTGTTTGTTGCCGATGAAGTTCAAACCGGCTTGGGCCGTACCGGAAAGTTTTGGGCCATCGACCACTGGAACGTCAAACCTGACATGATCTGTATGGCCAAAGCCTTGTCCGGCGGATTTGTCCCGGTTGGCGCAGTCGCTATCACCCAGAAAATCATGGATACCGTTTACAACCGTATGGACCGGGCTGTCGTGCATGGCTCCACGTTCTCCAAAAACAATATGGCGATGGCGGCCGGACTTGCCACGCTGCATGTGATGGAAGACGAAAAACTGGTCGAAAACAGCATGAAGGTCGGCACCGACATTATCGACAGCCTGAACGCGATGACAGGCAAATATGAGTTCCTGAAAGAAGCGCGCGGCAAAGGCATGATGATTGCGATTGAATTCCAATCGCCGAAGAGCCTGAAACTCAAAGCCGCCTGGGCGATGCTGGAAGCCGCCAACAAAGGCTTGTTCTGTCAAATGATCACGATTCCTTTGTTTAAAGAGCACCACATATTAACCCAGGTCGCAGGACACGGCATGAATGTGGTTAAACTGTTGCCGCCGTTAAACCTAACGCAAAAAGACCGCGACACTATCGTCAACTCATTCGATAAAGCTATTGCCGATACTCACCAAATTCCAGGCTCGATATGGGATTTAGGCAAGAATCTGGCGAGTCATGCATTGAAAGGAAAAAAATAAGAAATAGAACACGGATGACGGGAATTAAACGGATTTACACGGATTTTGTTATACCCCAAAAGGGCATAAGTAGGGTTTGAGCGGACAAGCCGCTCAACTCAGCTTTATACCCAAAGGGCATAAGTTTCGTTTGAGCGGGCAAGCCGCCCAACTCAGCTTTATCCGTGTTTATCAGTTATATCCGTGCTCCATTATTAATAGTCTACATCCGTAAATAGTTACAGACTGGAAAAGTAATGAAAAAGTCATTTCAATTCATTTTATTATTTTTAACATTGTGCCAAGCACATTGGGCCGCCGCTCATGCGGTGATAACCGACTATTCGTTAAAAATGACGCCGATTCATGCCAACAGCCCGGCAAACGTCGAACTATCGTTTAATTCCCATATAGAACTGAGTTTGTCGCAAATCTTCCTGGTCAGTAAAGGCGATAAGCACCAATTGTTACAAAGCGACGCCGGCAGCAAGCAAGGCCAGATTATTATCCATGTTCCGCCGCTGGAACCCGGCGATTATGCGCTCAGATTCAAAATCTTCGCGGCTGACGGTCATTTGACTGAAGACGTTATTCACTTTTCCGTTTCCCAATAGGAGTTAGCAATGGCCGGCATAGCTGATTTTCTCGATTCTCTTATTGGCGGGGTTGACCTGATTTGTTATTCATTAATCATCGGCGGCCTGTTTTGGGGGATTTTTGTATTGCGTCCGTGGCATTACCAAGACGGATACTCATCCGCATTATTGCAAAGAACCGTTGCCCTTCTCTATAAAGGCGGTTTTTGGCTGGCTGCGGCTCAACTATTCAAAATCATCCTTAAAGTTTGGCTGATGACAGCCGTGCTTGAGCGTTGGCCTTTTCCTGAATTCGCCGACACAGTGCAATTCATAGGCGGCATCATTCGTACCGTGCTGACTGTATTTTTGGCCGGCTATTGCTACCAATACCTGAGCCAAAATTCTTTTTCCAAACAGCATTGGCTTACCGCCGGCGTTGCAGCCCTGCCGATGGTTATTTCAGGAGCATGGCTGGTTCATGGCGCGGGCCGTTTTGAAAATCAAGTTACGTTGATGTCGCTGACGGTTATTCACCAACTGGCCGCAGCAGCCTGGATAGGCGGCGTTTTCCAATTGGTTAATCTGTGGCTATTGCGTAACGGCAAGCAAGTTCCGGAGACATTATGGACATTATTGCTAAAAAGATTCTCCGCTTTCGGCATAGCCTCGGTCGCGATGATCTTGATCTCAGGCTTGCCGATTGCACTGCAATATATTGATACCTGGAATGGCCTGATCGGCACCGGCTACGGCAATCTATTGATGGTAAAGATTACGTTAATGGCCATCGCTTTGGGATTTGCGTGGTTGAATAGGTCCGCCGTATTGGAATTCGGTTTTTCCGGCAACAGTCACGCATTAAATAACCGCGTGCCTTATTACGTCGAAGCGGAAACCTTTGTTTTGGTCACCCTGCTCTTTACTGCAGCCAGCCTCGCTTCCCAGCCTCCGGCCATAGATATTCCAAGCCTGACCGCAAGCTGGCAGGAGGTTCTTAACACTTTCCACCCGCAGATACCACGAACCAGCTCGCCTACGCATACCGCGTTGATTGCCGGCGAAGCAGGACGAGTCGCAATTGTCGGCCAGATTCCTTCGCTGGCAGCAACCGAATGGTCGAACTATAACCACAATATCGCCGGCATTTTCCTGACCGTGATGAGCTTCTTTGCAATGTTGTCCTATGTTCAAAAACCGGGATTCGAAAAATTCAAATACTGGCCGTTGGGCTTTGTACTGCTCGGTATTTTCCTGTTTTTCCGTAGCGATGCCGAAACTTGGCCTTTAGGCCCCATCGGCTTTTGGGAAAGCACTTTCAATAATGGTGAAGTACTGCAGCACCGGATTGCTACTTTACTGGTATTTGTGCTCGGCATTATGGAACTGAGCGCCCGGATAACCAAAAATCCGGACAGCAAACTGCCTTTTATTTTCCCGTTGCTGGCGGCTTTTGGCGGTTTAATGTTGCTTACGCATTCCCATGTGGGCTTTCAACCCAAAAGCGCCTTCCTTATCCAGGTCGGTCATACTATGATGGGGATATTTTCCCTGATTCTGGCCTGTGGCCGTTGGCTGGAATTAAAATTGGACAGACCGGGCAAGGATATTGCCGGTTTTATTTCTGTTGCCGCTCTGTTTCAGATTGGCATCATCCTGATGTTCTATCGCGAACCTCTTTATTAATATGAATACATTACAAAACTATCCTTTGCTCAAAGACATCAATACCCCTGCCGATGTACGCAAGCTGTCGAAAAGCCAGCTTAAGCCTTTGGCGGCAGAACTGCGCGAATATTTAACCCATACCGTCAGCATTTCCGGCGGCCATTTTGCCGCCGGCCTGGGTACAGTTGAATTAACGATAGCCTTGCATTACGTATTCGATACGCCGTCCGATCAGTTGGTCTGGGATGTAGGCCATCAGGCTTATCCGCATAAAATTTTGACAGGCCGTAAAGAACGGATGACGACTATCCGTACCCGGGACGGTGTATCCGCATTTCCTAACCGGGCAGAGAGCGAATACGATGCGTTCGGCGTCGGCCATTCCAGCACTTCGATCAGCGCTGCCTTGGGCATGGCGATTGCGTCCGAGTTAAAAGGCGAGGACAAGAAAATGGTCGCAATCATCGGCGACGGCAGCATCACCGGCGGCATGGCGTTTGAGGCAATGAATCATGCAGGCGCTCTGGACGCCAACCTACTGGTGATACTGAACGATAACGACATGTCAATCTCGCCGCCGGTCGGTGCGATGAATAATTACCTAACCAAGATTTTGTCCAGTAAATTCTATTCGTCGATGCGCGAAGGCAGTAAAAAAGCCTTGAGCAGCATACCCAGCGTCTGGGAATTGGCTCGACGCACCGAAGAGCATATGAAAGGCATGATCGTGCCGGGCACCTTGTTCGAGGAGCTGGGTTTTAACTATATCGGCCCGATTGACGGCCACGACATCGATATGCTGGTATCGACGCTGGAAAACCTGAAACATATTACCGGGCCGCGCTTTTTACATATCGTCACGCAAAAAGGCAAAGGTTATCCGCCGGCGGAGAAAGATCCGTTGGCTTATCACGGCGTACCGGCTTTCGATCCGACCAAGGATTGCCTGCCTAAATCAGCGCCCTCCCCGCATCCGACTTACACCGAAGTATTCGGCGAGTGGCTGTGCGACATGGCGGCAAAAGACGAACGCTTATTGGGCATTACGCCTGCTATGCGTGAAGGTTCCGGGCTGGTCAAATTCTCGGAATGTTACCCAAGACGCTACTTTGACGTTGCGATTGCCGAACAACATGCGGTAACGCTGGCTGCCGGACAAGCTTGCCAAGGCGCCAAACCGGTCGTCGCGATTTATTCGACATTCTTGCAACGGGCTTACGACCAGATGATCCACGACGTCGCCCTGCAAAACTTGGATGTATTGTTTGCGTTGGACCGCGCAGGTCTTGTCGGTCCCGACGGCCCAACCCATGCCGGCAGTTTCGATTATAGCTATATGCGCTGCATCCCCAATATGCTGGTCATGGCGCCTGCCGACGAAAACGAATGCCGACAAATGCTCTATACCGGCTTTTTGCATGAAGGCCCTGCATCGGTGCGCTATCCACGCGGCAAAGGCCCCGGCGTGGCGGTCAACAAGACGATGACAGCGTTGCCGATAGGTAAAGCCGAAGTGCGCCATCAAGGCAGCCGCATCGCGATCCTGGCTTGGGGCAGCATGGTTACTCCGGCGATGGAAACCGGCAAACAACTGGGAGCCACGGTGATCAACATGCGTTTCGTCAAGCCCATCGATACCGAACTGGTGCTTGAGTTAGCCAAGACTCATGAAGTATTGATTACTGTCGAAGAAAACGTACTGGCCGGCGGCGCCGGCAGTGCCGTCAACGACTTTCTGCAAGCGCAACAAATCCTAATGCCGGTGCTGAATATCGGCCTGCCGGACAGCTTTGTCGAGCAAGGTACAAGGGAAGAATTACTGGCCTTGTGCGGTCTCGATACACAAGGAATTCTGGCTCAGGTTGAGAAGTTTTGCGCTTAACGATATTGCAGGAATAAATACTTTCCTACTGCGAAAGAACTCTATGTTGGGCATAATTTTATGCCCAACATCCAATATAGCGACTGGTTTAACTCGCTCTCGGGCCGCGAAAAACAGCAGTCCGCTCCCGCTTAGCGATATTTATGACTCTATCCAGTCAATGGCTCTATGTTAGGATAAAGCATATTTATCACCTCTCGATTAATGATTCTTTAACCTGCCGCCAGTAAGAGCTAAAACATGCTGACCATCCTCCATCTGCCCGTCCTAAACGACAATTACATCTACCTGCTCCATGACCCTGTATCCGGTGAAACCACTGCTGTAGATCCCGCTGTTGCCCAGCCGGTTCTGGATGTTCTGGAACAAAATAATTGGCAATTAACTTATATTCTAAATACCCATCATCATCCCGACCATGTCGGCGGCAATCTGGAGCTGAAACAACTTACCGGCTGCACGGTTATTGCAGGGCTTTCGGACCAGCATAGAATCCCCGGCCTTGATCGCGGCGTTGTTGACGGCGATGTGGTAATGCTTGGCAAACATACAGCTAAAGTTATATCGACTCCCGGCCATACCAGCGGTCATGTTGTTTATCATTTTGCTGACGACAACGCGCTGTTTTGCGGAGATACGCTGTTTGTGATGGGCTGCGGGCGGTTGTTTGAAGGCACTGCCGAACAAATGTGGCATTCATTGCAGAAATTAAAGACCTTGCCTTCTTCCACGCAAATCTATTGCGCCCATGAATATACCCAAACCAATGGCCGGTTTGCGCTAACGGTAGAACCGGATAACCGGCAGTTACGACAACGAATGGAAGTAATCAATCAATTGAGAGCGAACCGGCTGCCGACAGTGCCGTCGACGATAGAACAAGAACTTGCGACTAACCCGTTTTTCAGGGAAGACAGTTTAACGTTGCGGGAAACTATTAAGATGGTAAATAAAACGCCGGTGGAAGTTTTTGCAGAAATCAGGCGTTTGAAGGACTGTTTCTGACTGATATAACAAAAATTATACAGATGCACCACGAAGGCACGAACAGCTGCATGAAAGCAGGAGGTAGAATTGCGTCGGGAACAGCAATCGAGAGCAACGCAGGAGCGGGTTGCTCCACCTCCTGCATCCTTGCAGTCGTTCGTGGTGAATTGATCGGTATCCTGCTGCCACTTATCCCTTAGGCCGCATATGCGGAAACAACAGTACATCGCGTATTGACGGCGCATCGGTGAACAGCATCACCAAACGGTCGATGCCTATGCCCTCGCCTGCGGTGGGCGGCATGCCGTGTTCCAGCGCGACGATATAGTCGGCATCGAAATGCATCGCTTCATCGTCACCGGCCTCTTTTTCCTCAACCTGTTTTTGGAAACGCGCAGCCTGATCTTCGGCATCGTTCAACTCGGTAAAACCGTTGGCAATTTCCCGGCCGCCGACAAAAAACTCAAAACGGTCGGTCACATGCGGGTCTTTATCATTGCGTCTTGCCAGCGGCGACACTTCAACCGGATACGCGGTAATAAACGTCGGATTCATCAACCGGCTTTCGACGGTTTTCTCGAAAATCTCAATTTGGATTTTGCCTAGACCGTAGCCGTCTTTGACCGGAATGTTCAGCTTTCTAGCCACTTCAGCGGCGGCTTCGCGGGCGGCAAGATTTTCCGCTGTTAACTCAGGGTTAAAATGCAGAATCGACTCGACCACGGTCATCCGCTCGAACGGCTTGCCGAAATCGTATTGCTCACCTTGATAAGTAATCATGGTTTGCCCTAACACTTCCATCGCGACACCGCGCAACATCGCTTCGGTTAAATCCATCAACTCATGGTATTCCGCATAAGCCTGGTAAAACTCCAGCATCGTAAATTCGGGGTTATGACGGGTCGATAAACCTTCATTACGGAAGTTGCGGTTAATTTCAAACACCCGTTCAAAACCGCCGACAACCAGGCGCTTTAAATACAATTCCGGCGCAATACGCAAGTACAGTTCCATATCCAGCGCGTTATGAAAAGTCGTAAAAGGACGCGCCGTTGCTCCACCGGGGATCATTTGCATCATCGGCGTTTCAACTTCCAGAAAATTACGCTCAATCAAAAACTGGCGAATATACGCGACGACCTTCGAGCGGGTCAAAAAGGTATTACGCGATTGCTCGCTCATGATCAAATCCAGATAGCGTTGTCTGTATTTGATTTCCTGATCGGCAATACCGTGAAATTTTTCCGGCAACGGCCGCAAAGCTTTGGTCAGTAGGCGAATATCGTCAACTTTAACGCTGAGTTCGCCGGTCTGGGTTTTAAACAATACACCATCCGCGCCGACGATGTCGCCTATATCCCATTTCTTGAACTGCTCGTTGTAGAAACCTTCCGGCAGCGCGTCGCGAGTTACGTAGAGCTGAATCTTTCCGGACATGTCCTGAATATGGCAGAAACTGGCTTTACCCATCACCCGGCGGGTCATCATGCGTCCGGCCAGCTTCACCCGCAACGGTTGTTCTTCGAGTTCTTCCTTGGATTTTTCGCTGTATTCGGCCAGCAATTCGCCCGCAACTACATTGCGGCGAAAATCGGTAGGAAAGGCAATACCGCCATTCTCACGCAACTCGTTCAATTTGCTGCGGCGTTGTCTGATTTGTTCTTGTTCGTCGTGCTCGATTTCTGACATGATTTAATAGTTATAAAGTTAAAATAATCTTTTTATTTCATCCATAGAATTAAGTGGCTGACTGCATCACATCAATTTTTCCTAAGGACTTAGAGGTGGGGCAGCATTCTTCGTTGTTGCGCTAGGAACATTATTTCCAAGTAAAACCCAGTCCATTCGATAAAGGTACATATCTTCAATATAAACCCCCCCTAGCGTATTCCTGCCAAGTCTATTATTTCCAAGCATAGCGTCGTCGCCTAAAACACTGCGTTTTATCGCTTTGACAATACGGTTATTAGTATCGCTTACACTAATGTCGTGCAACGCAATCACTTTTTCATCAGGCCTGGCAGACTCATTAATGTCATTAATGCGCTTGTAATAGCTTCTAGGTCCTTCGCTTTCAACAAGCGGCGAAACTATTGTCAATTTCCAAGTTTTATCTTCGGCATCCAATAACCAAAAAGCGGCTTGCACTTTTGCATCGCTTGCGTCTAATTGCCTTATCAAAGACTCACCGGCTAAAAGCATCTCATCCGAGAACCATTGCGTCATAAAAATTTCTTTAGCCACGGCAATACTCCTGATTCGTTGTCGGTAATTGCAGTAAAAAGATCATACGCTTCTGGTTTTGTAATGGCGCCTTTATAGCGAGACTCCTCTGACCATTCAACAACAACTGCCCAATTTAATTTGAATTCTTTATTTCGTTTTTCTTCTTCAGCTAGTTTCTGTTTCAACCCGGCAGTAATAACGAGATCGGCAAGCTTGTGGGTGTAACAGTCATTGGCGAGTTTTTTATCTGGAAAGTCGAACTCTTTAACTTGCTTGGCAATACAGGCTTTTAATAGACATTCCACCGCATAGCCTACCAAATAGTAGGCCCCCTGATAACAATCCGCAGTTAAAAGAACACCGGCCTCTTTTATTCTGAGTGCAGCTAAATTTTCAAGCTCAGTTTTATTCACAACGGCTCTATAAACCGCTCTTCAAGCTGGCCTCGATAAACTGATCCAAATCGCCATCCAGAACCGCTTGGGTATTGCCTGTTTCAACGCTGGTGCGCAAGTCTTTAATCCTTGATTGATCCAAAACGTAAGAACGAATCTGGCTGCCCCAGCCGATATCCGACTTGCTGTCTTCCAATACTTGCTGGGCCTCGTTACGCTTACGCATTTCCAGCTCGTACAATTTAGCTTTCAATTGCTTCATCGCGGTATCGCGGTTTTTATGCTGTGAACGGTCGCTTTGACATTGCACAACGATTCCGCTCGGATTGTGGGTGATACGCACGGCCGACTCGGTCCTGTTGATATGCTGGCCGCCGGCGCCGCTGGCACGGTAAACATCGACCCGTAAATCGGCTGGATTGATGTCGATGTCGATGTCGTCGTCGATTTCCGGCGATACGAATACGGAGGCAAACGAAGTATGACGGCGATTGCCTGAATCGAACGGCGATTTTCTGACCAAGCGATGCACGCCGGTTTCGGTGCGCAACCAGCCGAACGCATATTCGCCTTCAAACCTGATCGTGGCGCTTTTGATGCCGGCCACATCGCCTTGCGACTCTTCAATCAGTTCGGTTTTAAAACCTTTCTGCTCACCCCAACGCAAATACATGCGTTCGATCATTGACGCCCAATCCTGGGCTTCTGTGCCGCCTGAGCCGGACTGTATATCCAAAAACGCGTTATTGGCATCCATTTTGCCTGAGAACATGCGGCGAAACTCCAGGTCTGCCACTCTTTTTTCGAAGTGTTCCAAATCGTCGACGACTGTTTGAACCGTTTCCTCATCGCCTTCTTCAACCGCCATCAGCAACAGTTCTTCCGCATCGGCAAGGCCGCGCTCCAGTTCGTTGATGGTGTTGACGATAGCTTCCAACTGCGTGCGCTCTTTGCCCAATGCCTGCGCTTCTTCCGGGTTATCCCAGATTTTCGGGTTTTCCAGCTCTCTTAAAACTTCGACTAAACGTTCACTCTTGACGTCAAAGTCAAAGATACCTCCTAAGCGCATCGCCACGGCTTTTTAAGTCGGCTATTTTGTTTTTGATCGGATTTATTTCTTGCATGAGGTGTATTTAACCAATGACAGTCGGGACCAAGTGCGGGTATCGGCATTTGGTCGATGAAAAACTTTAGGGGGGCAATTATAAACTATAAGCCGAACCTGTTCATCCCAAGTTACCGGCTTAAAGCTATTAAGTTAAGGAATTAGTTGCAGTTTTAACCACGCCACCAAAGTCGGCCATGTTCAGAAAATAGATGAAAAACCGACCCGCATTCCCAACCTCAAAGCCAACTGCTGCTCTGCACGGCCTTTATTGACTGCAATTTCGACCAATCCACTGGAGTTTTGGTACCAGAATGCTTGCAGTGCTCCGACATCACTGAAAGTATCGGCTTGCCTGATTACAATCCCGTTAATATTTAAAACCTTGCCAATGAAGTCTTCCCGATAACGCAATCCGGTCATTGCGTTGCCGTAGTGGTCGAAATAAATCACTTCGGCTAAATCCTGGGACCAATCGCATAACTCGTTTCGCTCAAATGGCAGCAATGAATCATCTGCTTGGTTGACAGCCAGCTTGGCGGCAATCGGGGCAAATATATCCCGACCGTGAAAACTCATCGAACAATGTTGCGGGTGCCAGACAATTTCCAACCATTGCGTGTTTTGAGACTGCAAAGCAACTGTATTCAGCAAGCCGTTATCCGGCCCGACAAAAGTCTGTCCGTCAGCGTGTAAAACCACTGCCCGGCGCTCGCTGCCAACGCCTGGATCAACAACACACAAAAAAATACTGTCGGCCGGAAAACTGTAGCGCAATGCGGCCAACAAATAGGAACTCAATCGAGGATCTGCTATCGGAGCATTGCTCAACAGATTGATAATAGGAACATTCGGCGCTGCCAGCCTTAGCACCGACTCCATTTGCCCGGCGTAAGGTCCGGACGGGCCAAAATCGGTAAAAAGGACAATGCAGGTCACTGCGCCAATACGTCCAACCCGGCATTCGCCGAATCAGTTCCCGACTGGCAAGCGGCATGAATACCATCCCTGGCGATCGCTGCACCAGTTCCCGACTGGCCTGCAGCATACACACCATCCCTGGCGATAAATGTCATAACCTGCTCTTCATCAGCTTGCCGGCTGCGCGTTAACCCGGCAAAATCAAATAACTGCGTATCCGCCAATTGTGAAGGCGCGACGTTTTGCAGGCTGGAAAAGATGGTTTCCAATCGTCCGGGAAACTGTTTATCCCATGTTCTTAACATCGCCTTCATGGCTTGGCGTTGCATATTTTCCTGGGAACCGCATAAGTTGCACGGAATAATCGGATAGTTTTTAAATACCGCAAGACGTTCGATGTCCTTTTCTCGGGTGTATGCCAAGGGTCTGATAATGATGTTCTTTTTATCGTCACTCAACAGCTTGGGCGGCATCGCTTTTAATTTACCGCCGTAAAAAATATTCAGGAAAAAAGTTTCGAGTATGTCGTCGCGATGATGGCCCAAAGCAATTTTGGTGACGTTATTCGCTTCGGCATAACCGTAAAGGGTGCCGCGGCGCAAACGCGAACATAATCCACAGGTGGTATTGCCTTCGGGAATCACCCGCTTTACCACGCTGTAAGTGTCTCTTTCGATAATATGATAAGGCACTCCCAACGATTCAAGATATTCCGGCAATACATGCTCCGGAAAACCGGGCTGCTTTTGATCGAGGTTAACAGCAATCAGTTCAAACTCAACCGGTGCGGTTTTTTGCAAATGCATCAGGACGTCCAACAATGTGAACGAATCCTTACCGCCGGACAAGCACACCATGACCTTGTCGCCGTTCTCGATCATGTTGTAATCGGCAATCGCATCGCCGACCGTGTGCCGCAATTTTTTTTGCAGCTTATTGAACTGGGTTCTGGATTTTTGGTTTAGGTCTGACATGGTCAGAGATATGGAATACTCGAAAAAGGAAACTAAAAATCAGCACACGAATGACATGGCTTTAACTGATTAACACGGATAAAAAAGATAAATCCGTTTAAATCCGTCTTATCTGTGTCATCCGTGTTCTATAAAATGCGGAACGATTAACCGTTGTATCGCTGAAAAATCAGTGTCGCGTTGGTGCCGCCAAAGCCGAAGCTGTTCGACATGACCGTATTTAACGTGATGTTGTCTTTACGCTCACACACTATCGGAATACCTGCCGCGCCCGGATCAAGCTGGGTGATGTTGGCTGAAGCGCTGAGGAAGTTTTCTTCCATCATTAACAGCGAATAAATCGCTTCGTTAACACCCGCCGCACCTAACGCGTGGCCTGTCAGAGATTTTGTCGAACTGACCAACGGTACGTCGTCTTGGCCGAACACGGTACGCAAGGCTTCGAGTTCCTTGGTATCGCCGACCGGCGTGCTAGTGCCGTGAGCGTTGATATAATCGACCTTACTGCCGCCGATAGTCGCCATTGCCTGCTGCATGCACCGCACCGCGCCTTCGCCCGACGGTTGAACCATGTCGTAACCGTCGGAAGTTGCGCCATAACCGGTCAGTTCCGCATAGATTTTCGCGCCGCGCGCTTTGGCATGTTCCAATTCTTCAATGACCAGAACACCGCCGCCGCCGGAGATCACAAAACCGTCGCGGGTTTCGTCGTAAGGTCTTGAGGCTGTTGTCGGCGTGTCGTTATATTTGGAAGACAACGCGCCCATCGCGTCAAATAACATCGACATGGTCCAATGAACTTCTTCGCCTCCGCCTGCAAACACGACATCCTGCTTACCCATCTGAATCAATTCCATTGCATGGCCGATACAGTGAGCGCTAGTTGCGCATGCAGAACTAATCGTATAATTGACGCCTCTGATTTTATAAGGCGTTGCCAAACAAGCGGTATTGGTGCTGGACATGCTTCTAGGCACCATATAAGGGCCTACTTTTTTAATGCCTTTTTCGCGCAAAATATCAGCCGCGTCGACAATGTTGGACGTTGAAGGACCGCCGGACCCCATCACCAAACCGGTTCTGAAATTCGACACATCCGACTCATCCAAACCGGAATCGTCGATCGCTTGCTGCATCGCAATATAATTAAATGCAGCGCCGTCGCCCATAAAGCGTTTTATTTTACGATCGATGAATGCATCCAAATCGATGTTGATAGGGCCATGAACATGGCTGCGGAAGCCCATTTCCTGATAAACGTCGGCAAAAGCAATTCCTGAACGGCCTTCTCTTAAGGAATCGACAACCTCCGTTCTGTTATTCCCAATACTGGAAACAATGCCCAGACCGGTAACTACGACTCTTTTCATGGTTAATGCCTCTAAAAATCTTCTGTGGAAGTAAACAAACCAACCCGTAGATCGGTAGCCTCATAAATCACTTTGCCATCGACTTCCATGGTGGCATCAGCAATACCCATAACCAACTTCCGCATTATTAATCTTTTTAAATTAACCCGATAAATCACTTTTTTAGCGGTAGGCAATACTTGTCCGGTAAATTTAACTTCACCCACGCCTAAAGCCCGTCCTTTACCGGGACCGCCCATCCAGCATAAAAAGAAGCCGACCAATTGCCACATTGCATCCAAGCCCAAACAACCTGGCATCACTGGATCGCCTTGAAAATGGCAATCGAAAAACCATAAATCGGGCGTTATATCCAGCTCAGCAATGATCTCGCCTTTTCCGTATGCACCGCCCTCATCGGTAATAAGGGTAATACGATCCATCATTAACATATTTGGTAGAGGCAATTGCGCATTTTTCGGCCCGTACAGTTCTCCCCTGCCGGACTTCAACAATTCTTCGCGCGTAAAACTGTGCTGTTTACCCATACTCTTCTGATACCTTAACGTAATTATTATTATTCTAAACTGCTCATTATCTAACAGACCTCGAAAAAAATCAGCTCTATTTTTAGCCTGGCAACACGTCGAGCATCAATTCTTTTATCTTCAACGCATTTCTTTGCATAAGCTGCTGATAGATAATGCTGTACGAAAGCACCGACGTTACATATTTCCTGGTTTCCTTAAAAGGTATCGTTTCTATCCAAATATCCGCGGGTACAGGCTCGACACTTGGCAGCCATTTAGACACTCGCCCGGCCCCCGCGTTATACGCGGCAATTGCCAAGGCGAAATGACCATGGAATTGTTTTAGCAGCTGCTTGTAATAGAAAGCACCATACCTGACATTCACTCCGGGATTAAACAGAACGCTGTCCGATCGCCATTTCTCCTTCAAGTCGCGGGCTATTTGCATGCCGGTTTTAGGCATAACCTGCATTAAGCCCCGCGCGCCAACAGCCGATTCGGCATTTTTATTAAAAATGCTTTCCTGCCGGATCAAACCAAAGACAATAGCCGGATCGAGATTATGTAGAGAAGCATTAGTATGAACTTCATTCGCATAATAAACGGGAAAACGCAAAGCCAAGTCATCCCAATAGTCGGCTTTAACCAATGTAGCAATGGCCACCTGGTCCCAATGCCATTGCTGGGCTAATTTGGCGGCGATCATCATGCGCTCTTTGCTTAGCTTTTTTACCGCATACCACCATTGCCGCTCGGCCTCCATATCCCTGTTCAACGCCTTAAACTCACTAACCATTTTAAAATCGGTTTCATCGGCCAGATTGCTTAGCTCGCTTGCGGTCAAAAAAATCGGCTTATTAGCAAATTGATAAGGCTTGTTAACGTAATCGGCAGCTAGAAAACCGTAAAAACTGCGGTCTTCAGCGAGCTTAAGATAAGCATCTTTCGCCTGTATGGAGTTCCCGGTTTTATCCAACAACCTGGCTTGCCAGTATTGCCATTTAGGATCCAATCGTTCCTGGACCGTCAAACCCGCCAACGCCTCGCCGACATGCTGCCAGTTTTGTTCAAGCAAAGCCGCGCGCATTTTCCACTCATTAACTTCAGCATCGGCAGGCAGTTGACTCAATCGAAAATAGGCGCCCGGATTTCGGCTACGAGCCAGACTTATCGCGAGATTACGCTCCAAATGCCGGGCAGTTTGCTCATCTATCTGGAAGGTAACTTTTCTATCATCCCAAATTCGAATAGCCAGATTTAAATCGGACTTTGCCAGCCGCTCTATGCCATGGGCAAAGAGCTTCCCCATTTGTGGAGTCAAACGCCCTGCCTGCTCGGGGCAGGCTTGCGGCATACACACCATCCCTGGCGATAAAACATTATTTTCGATTAGTTCAGGCTTTTGGTGAATCCTTAGCCAAACGTCGGCAGCATCCTGATCGGTTCTGCTCATAGACCGGCGAACATATTCAGCCACGGAAACGTTATCTTTGCGCAGGGCCAGCTCAAACCGTTGCCATATCAGTTCCGGCGTAAAACGGGGAGACATCATCAACACAGACAATAACGGATCGCATTCTTGCGGTAACGAGTCTCCAGTCAGCCATAAACGTTCAGCTTCGCTCAGTGCCTGCTGTTCGTTGCCGGTTTTATAGCGGGCCAGGTTATATTCGCATTCAAGAGCGGTATTTTCGGTTACTTTTGACACGACGATTGCCGGCAGGCTTACTGGGGCAGGCACAACGTCATTGACAATTGCCGGACTTGTTCCCGCCGAGACTGAAGCAGGTCCACTATCGTTGGCAATCGCCACAACAGTTCCCTGCTGGCTCGCGGCATACACACCATCCCTGGCGGTCGCCGCGCCAGTTCCCGACTGGCCTGCGGCATACACACCATCCCTGGCGATTGCCGCGCCAGTTCCCGACTGGCTTGCGGCATACACACCATCCCTGGCGATATAATTGCGGATGAAATCTGGCCATTGTTCATTCTTAGCCAAATAATCCAGCCATTTGGACCTCAATAATCCGGCATAACGAGTGTCTTTATAGACGGCCAGAAAAGATTGAATTTGATCGGCTTGATGCAAATTATCCTTCAGCCACTGGTATTGCAGATAGGGATACAGAGGATAATTCAGCAAAGCGGCACTGGCGCGCATGAACGCATCAACATTGCCTTGAGCAAGCAGTTTTTCCGCCTGCAAAAAATCGTTTCTTTGTTGGTCGAGCGTATTGCCGGATACGGCATCGGAAAAAAGAAGCGGACATAACAGCACAATCCACGCCAAACATTTCATATTTCACTCACAATAAATATATTTTTATACCCAAAGAGCATAAGTTTCGTTTGAGCAGACAGGCTGCTCAACTCAGTTTTAAAAATGTTATAATCAAGCGCTTCAAAACCTCCCTATCCAATTCCGTGCAATCGAAACAGATTCCCCCGGCGTACAACTGGAACACTATCTACAAAATTGCGCTAGAGCATAAAAAAGAGCTTATTGCTTCTCATTTTATCGCCATTCTAGCTACTATTGCCAACGTTCCGGTGCCGTTGCTGATGCCGTTACTGGTTGATGAAGTGCTGCTGCATAAACCCGGCATTATTATCCAGACCGTCAACCTGTTTTTTCCCGTCGCTTGGCAACTCCCCATTCTTTATATCAGCGTTATTTTACTGATCAGCCTTATCCTGCGCATCATCGCGATTATTTTCAACATTATCCAGACCCGGCAGTTTTCGTGCATTGCCAAGGATATTGTATTTCGCATCCGCGCCAACCTGATCGGGCATTTGCAAACTATTTCGATGTCCGAATACGAAAGTCTCGGCACCGGCACCGTGGTCACCCATCTGGTCAAAGACCTCGACACGCTCGATACTTTTATCGGCTCTACCGTCAGCAAACTGCTGGTAGCCGTACTGACCGTTATCGGCACCGCCGTCATATTGTTATGGATGCACTGGCAACTGGGGCTGTTTATCCTGTTACTGAATCCCGTGGTCATTTACTTCACCCGCGTTATCGGTTCCCGCGTTAAAGATCTAAAGTCCAAGGAAAACTCCGCTTTTGAAGTTTTCCAGCAGTCATTGACTGAAACCCTGGAAGCAATCCATCAAATACGCGCCAGCAATCGCGAGAAACATTATTGCCATCAATTAATTGAGTCCGCCCGCTCTGTTAAAGATTTTTCCACCGCGTTCGCCTGGAAAAGCGATGCCGCGACACGCTTAAGTTTTCTGGTGTTCCTGTTCGGCTTTGACATATTCCGGGCCTGCGCGATGCTGATGGTGTTTTATTCGGACCTCAGCATCGGACAAATGCTGGCAGTATTCGGCTATCTCTGGTTCATGATGGCGCCGGTCCAGGAAATACTGAGCATCCAATATGCTTTCTATGCCGCCAAAGCCGCGTTAGTTCGGATCAATCGCCTTAACGCACTGAAACAGGAGCCGCATTATCCTCACCTTGAAAATCCGTTTTTAAATAAAAAAACCGTTTCTTTGCGCGTAGAAGACTTGCATTTCAGCTATGGCGATGACCAATTCGCCGGAAGCGAAGTGACATTTACCCGCAGGGTGCAGAACAAGGCAGACCAGCATGACAAAGTGCTCGACGGCATCCATTTAAGAATCCCGGCCGGAGAGAAAGTTGCGTTGGTCGGCGCCAGCGGCGGCGGCAAATCGACATTGATACAAACCTTAATCGGCCTGTATCCACCCGATAGCGGCCGGATTTACTTTGACGAAGTACCTATTGATCGCATCGGCCTTGAAGTGGTCAGGGAAAATGTTGTCACCGTACTGCAACACCCTGTCCTGTTCAACGACACCATCCGCGCCAACCTGACATTAGGTAAAACGGCTAGCGATACAGCGTTATGGAATGCGCTTGCCATCGCCCAATTAAAAGATACTGTTCAGGAACTGGAGCAAGGACTGGACACTATCGTCGGCCGGCAAGGCATGAGGCTCTCCGGCGGGCAGCGGCAACGTATGGCCATTGCCAGAATGATCGTTGCCGATCCTAAAGTAGTCATTCTGGATGAAGCGACCTCGGCATTGGACAGCGAAACGGAGCGCAATCTGCATCAGGCGCTGGCTGAGTTTTTAAACGGCCGTACCACGATCATCATTGCCCATCGTCTGAGTGCAGTGAAACAAGCCGATCATGTTTACGTGTTTGAACAAGGTAAAATCTGCGAACATGGACAACATGAGACCTTACTCAACCAGAATGGTCTGTATGCAAAACTCTATGGCGAGTACCAATAACGCAGATGAAAGGCGCAAGGCAAAAGGCGGAGAGCTCTTTTGCCTTGCGCCTTTAGCCTTTGACCTAAAATATCTATGACTGAACGCTACGATTTACACTGCCACTCCACCGCCTCCGACGGCGCGTTATCGCCGACGGAATTAGTGCGGCGCGCCCACGAGCATGGCGTTACCTCGCTGGCTTTAACCGATCACGATACGGTTGCCGGGCTCGGCGAAGCACAGATTGCGGCAAGCGCAACAGGCATCAAATTAATTCCCGCGATAGAGTTATCAACCAGTTGGCAAAACAAATGCTTGCACGTTGTCGGCCTGGGCATTGATCCCGATTACCCTCCATTGACCGACGCTATCCGCAGCCTGCAAAACATGCGTATTGAACGCGCCGAAAAAATTGCCGAGAAGCTGGAGAAAAAACGTATTCCGGGCGCGCTGGAAGCGGTTAAAAAAGCCGCCGGCGAAGGCATGATCACCCGCACACATTTCGCCGACTTCCTGCTTTCGCAATTTCATGTATCGACTCAGCAGGAAGCTTTCGACCGCTATTTGGGCGCGGGCAAAGCCGCTTATGTGTCCACGACCTGGTCCGATATGGCGCAAGCAGTAAACTGGATCACGCAATCCGGCGGAATTGCGGTATTGGCCCATCCTTTGCGTTACAAGCTGACCGCCAGCTGGATGAAACGGCTGTTAGCCGCATTCAAGGAAGCAGGCGGACAAGGAATAGAAGTGGTCACAGGCCGCTATAATAGCGATGAAATACGAACGGTTGCCGGTTATGCAACGCGCTTTGAACTGGCCGGCTCGGTCGGCTCCGACTTTCACAGTCCGGCTAATCAATGGGTGGAATTAGGCCGGCTTGCACCATTACCCGAGAATATCAAACCAGTATGGGAATTGCTCGGCCCTCAACCGCAATCTGTTAATGAGGCCCTTGTATGAATTTTTGGGAAGCTAAAAAACTCTCCGAAATGTCCACCGAAGAATGGGAGTCATTATGCGATAACTGCGGCAAATGCTGCCTGCATAAACTCGAAGACGAAGACACCGGCGACATTTACTTTACCAGTGTCGCCTGCAAGCTGATCGACTTGGAAACTTGCCGCTGCACCCGTTATGCCGAACGCACGCGATTAGTCCCGGAATGCCTGGATTTAAAACAATACGACTTTAACGAATACGACTGGCTGCCGGCAACCTGTGCTTACCGGCTAGTGAACAATGGCGAACAACTTCCGCCCTGGCATCCGCTGCTGTCGAAAAGCTCCGCTAGCGTCCGGAAAGCCGATGTTTCAATCAGCAGTTATGCGCTAAGAGAATCCGAAGTCGACGACATCGACGACCTGGAAGACTACATTATCGAATGGCTGGAGTAATTATTTCATCTTGGAAGGCAGCTGGATTCTTTCGCCGGCAACCATGAACGCACCTTCGCCAAGATGATGAATCGTCTGTGGATTTTTCTTGTTTGGGTCAATCCAGGCATTAACAACTTTTAAAACAAAGAGATTATATTTTTCGACCATATCCTCGTCGACAACCTTGCATTCAAGATTCGCGTAACATTCATCGATAAGCGGCGCATCGACATGCGAGGCTGCCACTGGCGTGAGTCCGAACGCATTGAACTTGTCGACCGTTCGGCCGGAACAATTCCCGCAATCGACTACCTTCTGCGCCAATTCCACCGTTGGGATATTGATTACACATTTCTTGGTTGCTTTCAAATTATCAAAACTGAAGTTCCCGCTGCTGATCACGCAGCCAACCAGCGGCGGCTCAAACTCCAACATCGTGTGCCACGACAAAGTCATAATATTGGCTCGTCCTTCTCTGGCGGTAGTAAGCAGCACAACCGGCCCCGGCTCAAGCAGGCCATAAACCCTAGACAAGGGGAAAGCTTCTTTCGACATATTAGGACCTCTTGTTATCCGGTAAACATGTATTTGCTACCGGATTATAAAGAATGTACAGCTATCGGATAAGCACTAAATGAAGAAACTATCGCTAGTAATTTAGCGGACTACGTTCCCCTGCCCAAATTATCATTTTTTAATTTAAAATGTACGGTAGTTTCAACGGCAACATAATTGGTACGAGTACTTAAAGCCGCTCATGCTAGCAAGTTTCACACGTAGACGAGCAACATCTATCGGTCTATATGCGGATCAAGATGAACAATATGCCCGTGATCGTCAAAATAAACGGTAATCAACGCCACCTTCCGGCACTGTTGCAATTCATCGTTTTTTACCTGATAAAACGCGCACAATTCCGCATCGTTAACAATATTATTAGCCGATGGAATTAGCACCCTGCTCCGTAAAGCGCGGTAGATAATCCAGCACAACCAAAGTGCAACCATCACCAGTAAGGTTACAACGTAAATCTGCATCAGTTCCAGCAAGCTTTTATAGCCGCCAAACCAGCGCATTTCGTTGATCATCTTTCTATCGCCGAGCACCCAGCTAATTAAAGTGGCCAACGGAACCAACAAATAAATCCACATGGTCCAGCAAACAGCCCAAGCCAATACGGCCCCAACCCGTTTTTGCAAGCTTTGTAGCTGCGGTGTATTAATAATGTATTCTTTCATTTTTCGCGCAAGCCTCTGTCCACGGTTACCCAGATGGCGCGTTGCCCGCGTTTCTTTTTTATCGCCCTGACCGAGCCGATAATGGTAGTACCGACGTTGATAAGCCAGTACACGATCGGATACCACACCATCCAGTAATAGTATCTCGATACGCCTCCGGTACGGGATTCGTAATGCGAATCGATGAACAGGCTGACTCCGAATTGTATAAGACAAGTCAGGCTCAGCAGCATGCTGGTCCAATTCGGGCTAAGATCGTGCAGCGACTCATTGGTCGATTCGCTAAACAATTCCACCGGAACGTAAAGCACGTGCAACAGTATCAAAAATGCCCAACAAATGCTGATCAGGCATTCGCCGTACAACAGCCACATGCCCCGGGACGACCAGCGGAATAGGCCGCGAAAATAACGCAACAACACTTCGGTTCCGCCCTGAGCCCAACGCGAGCGCTGCTTCCATAAACCATTCAGCGTTTCCGGCATCAGCACCCAGCACAATGCGTTCGGTTCAAAATAGATCGACCAGCCGGCCAGTTGCAGTTTCCAACTGATGTCGATATCTTCGGTGACCATGTCGTTACTCCAATAACCGACATCGTGCAATGCGGATTTACGAAAAGCCGCGATAACGCCTGAGACGGTAAATACCTGTCCATAAGACCGTTGCGCCCGCTTGATCATGCCGACGATAGCCGAAAATTCGCCGACCTGAATCCGCCCTAATAACGTGGAACGGTTGCGAATGCGCGGATTGCCGGTAACGGCGCCGACATTCGGATTATCCTGAAAATGCCTTACCATCCAGGCAATAGCTTCGGGCGCCAGCAACGCATCGCCGTCTATGCAAATCAGGATTTCGCTGTTGGCCAGTAACGCAGCGGTACGCAAGCCCATTGCCTTGCCCTGATTGGTATGCAAATTGACCACGCGAAGCTGGTCGTGCTGTCCGGCTAACTCCTGCAGTATCTCCAGGGTGTTATCTTTACTACCGTCGTTAACGGCAATAATCTCAAAATCCGGATACTTCTGGTGTAATAGAATTTCCACCGTTTCGCGAACATTATCCTCTTCGTTGTAACAAGGAATCAAAATAGAAACAGGCGGATATTCCGTTAATTCGGGCAGATGTTCGGCATTGCCTTGCTGATGCCATTCGTAGCGAAAATAAAAAATAATCGCGCCAAACATCCAAATATAGGCCATAAACAAAGGATAATAATAAATAAACCCTTGAATGTAATCATCCAGCGGCTCCCATACAGAAACAAAATCATGCCATTGGCTCTGCAATATAACAGTCAGGCTCTGCAATGAAGTATTCATGATTTTTCAGGGCAAACGGCATTGCCCGACTTATTCAGGTTAATTAAAACAAAAGACATGGTTAAGGCTGTGTAGGAAGTGAAAAATGTTGTTGTAAATCCGCCAAGCGCGGCTGATCCTCAAAAACATTATCGGGATAGTAACCGATATGATTGACGCCAAGCTTTTTCAGTAATTCCAATTGCCCGTTAAATACCGGCATTGGAACTTTCTGCTGGTTTTTCCAGTTGACCGATTGCAACTCGAACACGGTCTTTTTGAGCCCTTCAGGCTGTTTGGCCGCCGTTTTTACCAGTTCCGTAAGCCACTGATCGGGATTTTCAGCCTCTTCCATAAACGGCATGGCTTCAATAGCGACATAATCGTAATGCGCCAAGAAAGATTTAAAAGACTGCGCATACCATTCCTCGCTGTAGGGCTGCAACAAAGGCAACGCATAAATGTTGCGCGCGGTCTTTATGCCAGGCCGATAAATGCGTACCCGGCTTGCCAACTCGTCGGTAAATTGATTGATCAGCTCGGTTTTATGTTGTGCCCAAGCCATGCGCATTTCACTGGTTGCGTGCAATTGCTCAAATTGATCGGGCAAGCCCCATACCTCTTTCGCATAAGCCAACGCTAGCGGCGATACGTCCTCATAATCCGACAAAATTCCGTCATCATGAAACAGGATGCCGTCAAAGCTGCAATGCTTGGCTAAGTCTTCATAAATTTCAGCCACATATTGACGCGCTTCGGGATTAAACGGTGAAAGACGGGTATAAACATGACTGGCTTTTTGCGTCTTGCCGTCGCGCCATTCCTGGACATACCAGGACTCCGGCGCTTTGCCACGATAAGCCATGATAGGCATCCAGGCATACACCCTAACTCTTGCTTTCGTTTTTAATTGCCAGGCAACCCGGCTGAACAAATCCTGTTTTACCGGCAAGTGCCGATTCGGAAAATATAACGCATCGGCATTACCGTCGCCGTCTGGGTCGGCATAGGCCTGCAAATAAACGGTATTGATGTGCATGTCTTTGATGCGCTGAATCACGGCATCCAGATTATGCTCGCTTTGCTCGGAATCCTTATCGTAAAGATAATCCATATCCAGATGCGCTACTCGTAAAGACTGATCGACGCGTAGCCCGGTAACAATTTTTGCAAATTGATCAACGTCGGGATTATCGACCATAATCAAGCGGCGTAAAGCGCTGACATCCGCTATTGTATTAGTACCGTCCAACAATCCCATCGTCATCGGCATTCCAGCCTCACGCGATGCCTGAATGGTGATTTGGTTATATTCTCCATACGGCCAAACCATCACTCGGGGCCTGATTCCGGCATGTTGAAAGATGAATTCGGCGCTTTTTCGTAAAGCGGCATGGATACGTTCACGATACTGTTCATCGGTTTCATAAACCAGCATCGGATCGTCATATAAACGCGTAACCGCGGCAGCCTGGGAATTGGCTTGCGGATTCGCATTAATACCTTTATGCAAATCGTAACTGTGCGAGGCCACTTCGACTAAACCGGACTGCACCATTTCTCTTACCTGTGCCCAGTTCAGCAAGGGCTTGCCCGGTTCGTCAGCAGTGACATTACCGTCCATCCAGGTACCCACCAGCGCCACCGTGGCAGGATAATGATATTTTTTTAACAGCGGAAAAACTCGCGTGTAAAAACTCAGATAACCGTCGTCAAAGGTCAACAGCGCGGCCTTATCGGGCAATGAGTCTTTGCCCGCGGCCGCATCAAGGACATTCTGTACGCTGACAATCTTGAAACCTTTTTTTTTCAACCAGTCCAGATGCTGTTCAAGATGCTCGACACCGACATCCATCTTATCAAGTGAACGTTGAGCGTCTTCTGCGGTAAGTATGTCGTGATAATTGAGAACAAGAAAGGAGTGTTCTTTGGCGGATGCTGTGCCGAAACAAACAATAAGAAAAATTAACAAACACGCTTTATTTAAGTAATGGACTGCTGTAACAGGGGTAAAAATAGTCATGGTATCCGGATTGCAAAAAGAAAACTCACCAACGGGCGATAATATTAACCGAAAAACGTGCAAACCGGATTGAATAATCGGCTGAACATGATCATCCAGCCGACTTTCGACTGCAAAATCTGTTACTTAACAAAAAACTCTATTATTTCCTTACAATAAATAAACGCAACCTGACTCCTCAGGCTGTTACTACTCAATTAAAAATCGAGATCCTCATCATAAAACTCACCAAGCTGTTCCTGTAGGCGTTTTTTCTCCCAGTACAACTCAATCTTCCTGCGCGCCGCCATTTTCTTTGCCGCTCGCTCACTTTCATTAGGAAGTGTTATATATTCATTGCTCAAATCGAAGCCTTCAACATCAAGATCAACTTCATCTTTGTTTTTGTCGACACCAACTTCAGGCGCTGATTTATCTGGTACGGATTTAGAAACTTTCATAGTCGTAATCAATCTAGCTTTAAAAATTCACTTTTTAATTATTTATGACAAGCTTGTAAAGCGAAATTTTAATTCTACCGTAATAAAATTTTCGTAATGGATATAGGCTCGGATATTTATTTTAAAAAACGATCAAACGCTTAGAAGAGCTATACGTAATCAGTGTCTTCGTTTTTTATATCTTACGGTTTACCGGCTCGTAATCATATTTTTTACCTAATGACTTTTTAAAGATTACAATGTTTACAGACAGAATAATCGTACTTAACAAAACACTGTAATTTATGAAAGCAAGCATACACATTCTAATCGCTATCGCCTGTATTGTATTGACCGCATGTTCTACTACCCAAGAAATTAAAAACGACGTAAGCGCTATGCCGGCTCCTGATAAACGCCCGCCAATATCCGAGAACTCATCGCAACAGTCCGGCCAGAATCCACCGCTAACCTGGACTAAAGACGACAAAACATTAAGCTTGGTCAGGATCATGGATGGCGGAGCCTGTAAAAACAATTTTCAAGGCGCCAAAGGTGCATTTCTCGTTTATGCTTATCCAGCCGACGTAGAGAGAATCAAAAGCGAGAAAGGAACGAAAATTTTCGGCGACTTTGAAAATAAAATCCAAGCATTTTCGCTAGAAGCGCTACAAGATGCGATCAATGCAACCAATCTTGCAGAAGATCCTTTTGCGTTGGGCGCAGATCAAGCACAAGAAAAACTGACCAAACAATTGTCTACCAACTTCCGCAATAGCGTGGCCGGTGCGGTTAAATCATTCCAACAACAAACAACTTTAACGATTGATATTGTCCCGTTCGCACCGTCATTTACTTTTTATCAACAAGGCTGCGAAGCCACACATCAGGAGCCGGAGAACTAGCTCTAAGATTAGGTTATCCGGGTTTCTCATAAGCAAACAAGCATGAGGTGAGTCATTATGGGCTGGAGAGAACGTACACATGAAGACACTTATTCCGATGCCGATATCGAACAGCGATTAAAGGAGGAATTACCGCACTGGTATTACGAAAACGGCTGGATTCGACGTAAATATAAAACCAGCGGTTGGAAAGCGACATTAATGGTAGTTAATACGGTAGGACACTTGGCTGAAGCCGCATTCCATCATCCGGACCTCACCGTTTCTTATGCCTTTGTGATCGTTAAGTTAATGAACCACGCGGCAAAAGGCATTACCAACAAAGATTTCGAATTAGCGCATAAAATCGAAGAAGTGATCATGTGGCAACCCGGTAAAGAGGGCGGCGCATTGGAAGGAACGCCGGATGATCCGAGATTTAAATACATCAAATACGATTAAGTTGAATTCCCTGCTTGCTTTGCTACAGATCAACCAATTTTCAGGTAACGCAAGCAGGGCTATCGCAGTCCTACGCCACGGTAAGTCAGTGCTCAATTATTTTTAGTTTTAGCAAATGTACGCGTCGGCTATCTGCCCGAATAACTTCAAACTTCATTGTATCGACGACAAGACTCTCGCCTTTTTTGGGCATATGCTCAAGCTGACTCACAACAAAACCGCCGATGGTGTCGTATTCATCGGTTGCCAGATGCGTTGAAAAATATTCATCAAACTCTTCTATAGGCGTCAACGCTTTAATCATGTATTCATTCGAACTGCGCTGAAAAATATAACCTTCGTCTTCATGATCGTCATGTTCGTCTTCAATCTCCCCGACAATTTGCTCTAACACGTCTTCAATGGTGACCAGGCCTGCCGACTGGCCGTACTCATCGACAACAATGGCCATATGGTTTCCGTTGGTGCGCAATTCTTTCAACAATACGTTTAAGCGCTTACTTTCCGGCACTACACATGAAGGCCGCATTATTTGATGAACTTTCAAAGTCTTGTTTTCCAGAATGCGGGCCAGCAAGTCTTTAGCTAACAACACGCCAACCACTTTACTCCGATCGCCATCGATAACCGGATAGCGCGAATGCCCAAATTCGGTAACCAGCGGCATAATAGTCTCCAGCTCGGCATCTTTGGGTACAACAACCATTTGAATACGGGGGATCATAATATCCCTGACCCGCATCTGAGACACCTGTAGAACGCCTTCAATCATGGATAATGCATCCGTATCCAATAAACGTTTTTCCCGGGCTTCTCTTAATATTTCAAGTAGATCTTCAAGGTCTTGCGGCTCCCCGGTCAGTAAATGGCTGATCTTATCGACCCAGCTTTTCTGCGGGGAGTTTCTACTTGGGGGTTGTTCGTCACTCATTTATCGTTTACCTCTATATAAGGATTATTTATATGTAATTTATGCAAAATTGCTATTTCTTTATTTTCCATAAGCTCGGCCTCATCGTCGTCGATATGATCATAACCCAGCAAATGCAATACGCCATGCACAATAATATGCGCCCAATGATGCGATAATATCTTACCTTGTTCCCGCGCTTCTTTTTCCACTACCGGCGCGCATATGACCAAATCGCCCAGCAAATCCAGCTCAATACCTTCAGGCAAATCGGCAGGAAAACTCAGGATATTGGTTGGCCCTGACTTATGGCGGTATTGCTCATTGAGTTCGGCGCTTTCTTGTTCGTCAACAATACGCACCACAATCTCGGCGTCCCGTTCATAATCCTCCAGCGCCGTATCAACCCAGAGCTGGATTTGTTGCCGCTCCGGCTGCTCTACGGATTCAAAAACAACCTGGACTTCTATTTGATTCACGACTCACCCTTGTGAGTCTTTTCATAAGCTTCATACGCACAAACAATACGCTGCACTAGCGGGTGTCTAACTACGTCGCGCGCATTGAAAAAAGTAAAGCTGATGCCTTCCACATTCTTTAATACTTCAAGCACATGCCGCAAACCGGACATTTTTTCCGACGGTAAATCGATCTGGGTCACATCGCCGGTAACCACAGCCGTCGACCCGAAACCCACGCGAGTAAGGAACATTTTTATTTGTTCGATAGTGGTGTTCTGCGCCTCATCCAGGATAATAAAAGCATCGTTCAGCGTTCTGCCGCGCATAAAAGCCAACGGCGCCACTTCTATAATGCCTTTATCGATCATTTTTTCAACTCGTTCAAAACCGAGCATGTCGTACAGCGCATCATATAAAGGCCGTAAATAAGGATCGACTTTTTGCGCCATATCGCCCGGTAAAAAACCCAGTTTTTCACCGGCCTCTACCGCCGGACGCACCAGAATAATCTTTCTGACCTTTTCGCTTTGCAGCGATTCAATCGCACAAGCAACGGCCAGATAAGTTTTGCCGGTTCCAGCAGGTCCGACGCCAAAATTAATATCGTGAGTCACAATTTTCCTCAGATATTCCTGCTGGTTAATCCCTCGCCCCCTGATCATTCCGCACTTGGTCTTGATCGTTACGTTTTGCTGGGACGATGTTGCTGCCGGAGCGTCCAATAACTCTTCGATGGATGAATCCTGCATGGCTAAATGCACGAGCTCGGAAGTCAACTGTTCTTTTTCGGTACTGGCAAATAATTTTTCCATCACGGCACAGGCGGCCTTTACAGAGCTGTCTAAGCCCGTTACCCTAAACTGATTGCCGCGATTAGCGATCTCGACCTGAAGACGCGACTCAATCTGCCGCAAGTGAGCGTCAAACTGACCGCAAAAATTAGATAACCGGCCATTATCGGCAGGCGACAGAGAAATTTCCTGTGAAATCATAAATCAATTCTTAGCAACAATTTTTTCAACGGAAGTATCAACTATCCGGCCTCGTAGAGAATTAGGCAATGCCTCCGCAATCAGCACATCGACAAACTGTCCGGCCAAACGGGGATGCCCGATAAAATTAACGACCCGATTATTCTCCGTTCTGCCCTGCATTTGCAACGGATTCTTTTTAGACTGCCCTTCAACCAGCACAGTTTGCACGGTACCGATCATACTCTGCGAGATAGCAGCCGTCATTTCATTGATACGGTTTTGAAAACGTTCCAAGCGCTGTTTTTTAACTTCCGCCGGCACATCGTCCGGCAAATCAGCCGCCGGCGTTCCAGGACGCGGACTATAAACAAAACTGAAAGATAGATCGAAGCCGACTTCTTCAATGAAAGACATCGTTTCTTCAAACTCGGCATCGGTTTCACCGGGGAAGCCGATAATAAAATCGGATGACAAGTAAATATTAGGCCGCACTGCGCGTAACTTGCGGATAATCTCAATATAGTCGGCGCGCGCATGTCCGCGCTTCATCATTTTCAAGATATGATCGCTGCCGCTTTGTACCGGCAAATGCAGATGATCAACCAACTGCGGAATTTCGGCAAAAGCCTCGATCAGTTCATCGGTAAATTCCATCGGATGCGATGTGGTGAAACGAATACGATCAATGCCTTCCACCGCAGCCACATAATGCAGCAATAACGCAAAATCGGCGATATCGCCGTCATCCATGACACCACGGTAGGCATTAACATTCTGGCCTAACAGATTGATTTCCCGGACACCTTGCTTGGCTAATGTAGTAACTTCAGCGATTACGTCATCCAACGGGCGGCTGATTTCTTCGCCGCGGGTATAAGGCACTACGCAGAACGTACAATATTTGCTGCATCCTTCCATCACAGAAACAAAAGCCTTCGGACCTTCCGCCCTGGGTTCCGGCAATGCATCGAATTTTTCAATTTCAGGAAAGGAAACATCGACAACAGTTTTTTGATGACTTCGCGCCTGATCCAGCAGCTGCGGTAAGCGATGCAGGGTTTGCGGTCCAAATACAATATCCACAAACGGAGCCCGCTTTTGGATAGCGGCACCTTCCTGGCTGGCGACGCAGCCGCCAACACCGATAATCACATCGGGACGCTTGTCTTTAATCTTGCGCCACTTACCCAACGCCGAAAATACCTTTTCCTGCGCTTTTTCACGTATCGAACAAGTATTCAGCAGCAAAACATCGGCTTGCTTGGGGTCGTCAATTAATTCAAATCCATGTGAAGCATTGAGCACATCCCGCATTTTATCGGAATCGTACTCGTTCATTTGGCAACCGTTGGTTTGAATATAAAGTTTTTGTGTCATATTTTTAATAGTAAATCATCCAAAAATCACTGAGGCCACACCCCCGAGCTTAAAGTCCGCGTCTTAAGTTCATTAAAACGGAACGGCGGTGGCTAAGCCACCTTGTAATAATGAAAAAAGCCCTGGACAATCGGCCAAGGCTTAGTTATTGATTATTATAACCTGAAGACTATTTAAACAGAAACCGTAGGCAGGAACAAGGACGGACGCCGCCGATACGAGGCTCTTCGCTAAGTTCAATAGAAATGGCCCGAACAACGCAGTGTGTATATCCGCTTTGTAATTGCTCGAGCCTGATTCTCAAACTGAATTACCACCCAATTTAAAACTCTTCCCACTCATCGCTAATAGCCACCTGTAATTGCGGCTTTGCTTTAACGGGCGCAGGGCTTTTATTTACCTTTGGAATTGCAGGCTTAGAAACCTGCAAGCTCGCTAAACCATTATCAACAGTAAAGCGTCCAACGGTAGCCGACAAGTTTTCCGCCTGCTCTTCCAACGACTCGGCTGCTGCAGCAGCCTGTTCCACCAACGCGGCATTTTGTTGAGTCACTTCATCCATTTGTCCAATAGCCTGATTAACCTGCTCGATACCGGAAGTCTGCTCAACAGAAGCGCTTCTGATCTCCGACATGATGATTGTGACACCGCGAATGGCGCTAACAATTTCCTCCATGGTTTTCCCGGCTTGGGCAACCAATTTAGTACCGTCTTCAACTTTTTCTACTGAGTCGCCAATCAGGTTTTTGATCTCTCCTGCCGCAGCAGCCGCGCGTTGAGCAAGATTGCGCACTTCTCCAGCCACGACGGCGAAGCCGCGGCCCTGCTCGCCGGCGCGAGCCGCCTCCACCGCCGCGTTCAAAGCAAGAATATTGGTCTGAAAAGCAATGCTATCGATCACGGAAATAATATCGACAATTTTCCGGGAAGACTCATTGATTCCTTCCATGGTCGCCACAACCTGATCAACTACCGTAACGCCCTTGCCTGCAATATCTGTAGCCCCTACAGCAAGTTGGTTGGCATGCTGGGCGTTTTTAGCATTATTCTGAACGGTGGCAGTCAGTTCTTCCATGCTGGCAGCAGTTTCTTCCAGGCTGGCTGCCTGCTCTTCAGTGCGATGCGATAAATCGTTATTGCCGGCGGCAATTTCCTTCGCGGCAGTATTAATGCTGATAGTCGAATCCTTGATATCTCCCACCAGTCCCTTAAGGTTTTCCACCGTGCCGTTCATACTGGCGATTACCGCGCCAAAAGTCCCCGGATAGCTCTTTGTGATAGTTTGAGTCAGGTCGCCTGCGGACAATGCACTCGCAATCAGCGATATATCATCAAGACTGCTCAAAGCATCGAGCGAAAAATTAATATCCTCTTTCAATCGTCCCAAATCCCCTTTTCCTTCCGCCTGAACTCGCTGACTGATGTCACCCTGAGCAACGCTGCCCATAACCTTACCTACGTCTCCCAGCATGGTTTGCATTGTCATCATCGCGCTCATCGCATTATCCACAGCCACCCTGTATTCGCCTTCGACATTAACATCGACTTTTTCATTGAAATCGCCGTTAGCCATCGCGGTCATAAGCTTAGTAATCGCGCTTGTCGTGGCAGACAATGTTCTTGCGACAGCATTAAGTTGTTTCAGGGCTAACGCAAATCCGCCATGTAACCCTTGTGGATAGCTTTTTCTGGAAAAGTCGCCATAAATGACGTAGGCCATGGAGTAATACATATCTACCTGGGCAGTCTCTACTTGGTCCATCAAATTATTTAGCGCCCAAGCCAGCTGCTGAAGCGGCCGCTCTTTGCCGCCGATATAAGTCAGCCGGACATCCACGGAGCCTTGCGCCCACTCGTGACTTGCATTGAGCAACTTATCCAGCAACTCCCGGTCGGCCGTCCTTAATTTGCTCCACCAAACGGCAGATAAAATGGAGAGGACCGTTAGCAGCGAAGAAATAATCACCCCGCCTACTACTTCAAACAGGCCGAGGACAAGCATCCACAGATAAATCAGTGAACCACCCCATGCAATAGCAACAGCCGCTAAGGCAATAGCTTCATTATTTTTAAAGCGACTGTAGTACATTGATCAGCTCCTCGTAAGTAACGCCTTTATCTTTTAATACATTAGCCAATACAGCGCCCGAAGCCTCCATAGCGTGTTTAGAGCCCGCGTTCCGCTCGGCATCCAACATGGCGCGATACACATCCGCCACAATCGGAATAGCCTTAGGATTAGGCATCCGGCGCACGGAGGTGTAGCCGACTTTTTGTTTATTTTTATCTATTAAAGGCGCGACATGGGTAAATACCCAGTAAAACCCGCCATCTTTTGACATATTTTTAACATAGGCAAAGATCTCCTTATCTTCTGCCAAATAGTCCCACAATAACTTAAATACGGCTCTAGGCATGTCAGGATGACGGATGATATTGTGCTGGCTACCGAGAAGTTCTTGTTCTTCATAGCCCGAGAACTCGATAAAAATCTCGTTCCCATAAATAATTCGCCCCGTAAGATCGGTTTTGGAAACGATGAAATCATTTTCCCGCATCACCCTCTCCTTGGTGGTTGGGACAATATCTTTTCTCTTCATTATTCTTCCTCAGTTAATTATTCGGCTAACAAAGCGTCCGCAATTTGTTTACCGGTTTATTATTATCAATAGTCGTGTATATCCTGAATCAAGCCCGACTTTATAATATGTTTCAATCACTCCTCTGTTGCCGCTGTGCCGTATCTCACGGAAGAGCAGCGTAGCCAGCTGGCAAGTTCCCCTTACTCAAAAGAATTTTCACTTTGGCCGATCTTTATTGCTCCTTAATATCATAAAAAACCAGTCCGCACTATTTTTTAGTACTTGATGCGCATCATTGACGATCCGGTTAACCGCCCTTATTAAGTTTGCAGTTTTGAGAGCAACTCCAGGCAAGAAAAACACCTAAGCTTAGCCGCATACTTTATAAAGAACTCATCTTTACTATAACCCCAAACTTTGGATGATCCAGATAATAGACTTCATTCAACTTAACAGAGCGTTTTTCATTTAACCGATAAACCAGATTTTTGCTACCGCGATCACCCGACTTAGAGCTAAATTCCAAGTCAACCACCATTTGCAGACCTTGATCATGCTGTATCCGAAGATAGCCGTTCAGCTTGCCATCAGCCCCTTGAATATGAACGGGGGAATTTATCCCCTTTTCTTCTACCGGCTGAACCCAGGCAACCTGCAAAATAGGCCGGTAAGCCGAATCCCTGGCTAATGCCGCATAACTGTCGTCAAGCGTTGTATTTTCCGCTTTGTTATAAGCCGATAGCTCAGTCAAACCGGAAGGCCACTCTATTTCACTGGAGACCTGATCGAATACCTCGGTATTAGGCTGAGTCTGTAGAAACACGATCAACTCTATTTGATACGCCTTGGTTTCGGCCAAAACAGGGGGACTAAAAAGTCCCAACATTGCCGCCAAGCCGTAAAAAACAATTTTAATCATCGTCATGACGGTATCGGCGTTAATTTATCCAGCAGCTCAACGATAAACTCAAGCTTCTGCTCGGCCGTTTCGAACGATTTGATAAACCTCAGCTTATCCGCCCCATCGAATTTATAAATCTGCGCCTGGGTTTGTATCAGGGAAATCAACTGGTCGGTATTAATATTCGGCGTTTCTGAAAAAATGATGCGCCCGCCGCCGGCATTGGCTTCTATCTTCTTGATACCCAATTTTTCGGCCCGCTGTTTCAATTCGGTGACGCTGAACAATGTTTTGACGGGTTCCGGCAGCAATCCGAAGCGATCAATCATTTCCACCTGCAATTCACGCAGTTCCTCTCTCGTTTCAGCGCTGGAGATACGTTTATATAACACCAGACGACCGTGAATATCGGGTAAATAATCTTCCGGGATCAACGCAGAAGCCTGCAGGTCGACCTCAGGCCCCCTGTCCATCGGTGCCTCGAGTTCCGGCTGTTTGCCGGATTTTAATGCACCGACCGCACGCTCCAGCAATTCCGTATACAAGGTAAAACCGATCTCCTGAATTTGACCGCTTTGATCGTCGCCCAACAGTTCGCCTGCGCCGCGGATTTCCATATCATGCGACGACAGCATAAACCCGGCCCCTAAATCGCCGGAAGCTTCGACCGCTTCCAGCCGCTTAACCGCATCCTTGCTCAATAACGATTTCGGCGGCACGATAAAGTAAGCATAAGCGCGGTGATGCGAACGCCCTACCCGGCCGCGCAATTGATGTAATTGCGCCAATCCCAATTTATCGGCGCGATTGATGATAATCGTGTTGGCGCTGGGTATATCGATGCCGCTCTCAATAATAGTAGTGCACAACAGCAGGTTAAAGCGCTGGTGATAAAAATCCAGCATGATGCGCTCCAGTTCGCGCTCCGGCATTTGCCCGTGGGCAATTTCAATCCGCGCTTCCGGCACCAATGCTTCCAAATCCCTGGCCATTTTTTCCATCGACTTAACATCGTTATGTAAAAAGAACACCTGTCCGCCACGCTTGATTTCGCGCAAACAGGCTTCCTGGACCTGGGCATCTATCCATTCGCTGATAAAGGTCTTGATTGCATGGCGATTCGGCGGCGGACTGGCAATAATCGAAATGTCCCTTAAACCCGACATAGCCATATTCAACGTGCGCGGAATAGGCGTTGCGGTCAGGGTCAGTATATCGAGCTCGTTGCGCAATTTCTTGAAGTGCTCTTTTTGCGTCACGCCAAAACGATGCTCTTCGTCAATGATTACCAGCCCCAGCACTTTATATTTGATCTCTTTCGATAACAGCTTGTGCGTACCGATCACAATATCGACCTTACCCTGTTCCAGGTCATCGGTAATTTCTTTTTGCTGCTTGGCGCTGACAAAACGCGACAACACTTCGACGCGTACCGGCCAATCCGCAAAACGGTCGCGAAAATTCTGGTAGTGTTGCTGCGCCAGCAACGTAGTGGGCACCAATACCGCGACTTGCTTGCCGTTTTGCACGGCAATGAATGCCGCGCGCATCGACACCTCGGTTTTACCGAAGCCGACGTCGCCGCAAATCACCCGGTCCATAGGATGAGGGCTCGCCATGTCGTCCAATATCGCTTCAATAGCCGTCTGCTGGTCCGGCGTTTCTTCAAACGGGAACGCATCGGCGAAAGCCGCATATTCGACATTTTGGACTTCAAAAGCATGCCCCTGTTTGACAGCCCTTTGGGCATGGATCTCCAGCAATTCAGCCGCAACGTCGCGGATGCGCTTAATGGCTTTTTGCTTGGCTTTACTCCATTGATCGCCGCCCAGCTTATGCAACGGCGCATTTTCCGCACTCATGCCGGTATAACGGCCGATCACATGCAAGGCCGAAACCGGCACGTAAAGCTTGTCGTGATTGGCGTATTCCAAGGTCAAAAACTCGGATGCAATACCGCCGATCTCCAAAGTCTGCAAGCCTAAATAGCGGCCCACGCCATGCTCCTGATGCACGACCGGCGAACCGATAGTCAGCTCATTCAGGTTATTGATTATATTTTCGAGTTCATAAGCCCCGGACTTACGCCGCCTACGGCGTTGCTGTACTTTTTCGCCCGACAGCAGCGCTTCGGTAATGATCGCAATAGCCGGGCTATCAAGCCGCAAACCATGATCCATCGGCGCAACCAGAAGGCACGGCGATACTTCGGACTGGAGAAATTTATCCCAGTTTTCAACCTGCTTTACGGTAATTTTGTGCTGCCTTAATCTTTCCATTAAGGCTTCCCGGCGCCCTGCGGACTCCGCGACAAACAAAATCTTGCCGGCAAAACTGCCGACAAACTGCTGCAAAGCCTGGGCAGGGTTCTCCAGTTTGGCGTCAATGGTTACATTGGGCAGTGTTTGACAATTAAAAACGATACTCTCTGCGTCTTCAGCAACCGTACCGCCAAGTCTAATATGGGCAAATGCCCCGGTTTTTTGCGCCAACTCGTCGGTCGATAAAAATAACAGTTCCGGTTTTAGCAGCGGCCTGTCCGCATCATATTTTCTTTGCTGAAACCTGTCTTCGGCTTCCGCATAAAAAGCCTGCGCAGTCGCGCCGAACGTATCGGACATCACCAGAACGGCCGATTTCGGCAGGTAATCGAACAAAGTCGCCATTTGATCCACAAACAACGGCAGATAATATTCAATGCCGCCCGGGGTGATGCCTTTACTAACATCCAGATAGAAATGGTTTTTGGGCGAGGTTTCCGGGAAAGCCTCCCTAAAAGACTGGCGAAAATGCTTGATGGATTCATCGGTAAGCGGAAATTCCCGCGCCGGGAATAACCGGATAAGGTCGATTTTTTCCAATGACCGTTGCGTCTCGGGATCGAAAGTACGGATAGACTCAACTTCTTCATCGAATAATTCGATGCGGAACGGCGCCTTGCTGCCCATCGGAAACAAATCGACTATAGATCCCCTGACCGCGAACTCGCCGTGTTGATACACTTGCGAAACGCAGTGGTAACCGACGCTTTCCAGCTTCAGGCGATTCAATTCCAAGTTAAAATCATCGCCGACTTTCACGGCAAAACTGTTGGCCAGGACATGCTCGCGAGGCGCCAAGCGGTGCATCAATGTGGTCACCGAAACGACAAGTGCGCCGCGTTTCACCTGCGGCAGCAAGGCCAATGTTTTTAAACGCTCCGAGATAATCTCCGGCAGCGGCGAGAACACATCGTAAGGCAAGGTTTCCCAATCGGGAAAATGCAAAATGGCATGTTCGTTCTGCAAAAAGAACGATAACTCATGCTCAAGCCGCAAAGCAGTCTGGTTATCCGGCGTGACGATCACAAACAGCCGGTCTTCATTTTTAATGGCGGAAGCCAAAGCCAGCGAATCGCCGCAGCCGGTTAATCCAGCCCAAATCAATGATTGATCTTGTTTTTGCGGAATTTTCGGGGAGAAAATCAAATTATTAGCCATTAAAAATTTTATACCTCACCCCCATAGCATTCATCACTGTCGTCGAGTTAAACCATCATGCAGTCATGTACTGCTTGGGAATATGCAGTTAAGGCGCGTGGCGCCACGAATCACGGCCAGTCTGTAAAAGACTGAAACTAATTCAATATTATAGCCACATAAGCTGACTAATGTGCGCGCCATCGACAAGAGAACGGCTCATTGCTGATAGATAGGTAATTCATTGCTTCGTCTTTTGGTAACGGCCAGCAATCAGGTACAATAATTGCCAGTTGTGCCAAGTTATATCCGACGACGACATGAACAGCAACAAACTATAGGCTGCCACCATGTTGGTCAAATTTCAATTTCAAACACGAGGTAACACCATGAAAAAAAGCTTGTTTCTGACTATTGCTATGCTGGTTTCCGGCAACGTTTTTGCAGCGACAGATCACTATGTATTGCGCGACGGCGACACTGTTCGCCACTTGAAAGTCACTAAAATAATCGATGACGATTATGTTGTCAGTGCCGATGTGGACTTTGAATCTAGCGGCAAAGACGGAGGCAGCAGCCAATGCTCAGAGTCTATTTCCGGTAAAGCCAAAAGCACCGGCGAAAACGAATTGCTGCTGAAAAAGCATTCTGAAAGCTCGGCAGTTTTCTGCGAACTAAAAATCAAACTGAGCCCAAACGGCGCGAAAGTTGAAGAGTCCAAAGACTGCGCTAACTTTACCGTGGATAAATGCCACTTTTCCAGCGGCGACAAGGAACTGGTTAAAATTAAATAATACAAGACTGAGGATGTTCTGTAGTGAAGCGCATCCAGTACGCTTCGCACTTTTGCATACCCAGCCGCATCTGTGGCCGTCTTTATCTCTTTATTGGGGCGGCCACATATACAGCTGAGTTGAGCAGCTGGCCTGCTCAAACCCTACTTATGCCCTTTGGGTATAAACAGCCGATAATTAACATCGCCGAACACAAATGCTGTTGCCCATGTTAATGAATTCATGTTCCGGGCAAATTTCCCAGCATCGAGTTAAATGTCCCACCTAATAAATACTGGGCTTTAATGTATCTATCGCTAAGCATTGCTTACCTTCCGTCGAAGCACATTTCACCCAGACGCGTCGGCTTTTGTTCCGACATTGATCAGTTTTTTCGACGATATACGAAACTGACGTCATCATCCATCAAGGCTATTATTTTGTGAAAACCCCATACCGAACCGCCCCCGCCCCTTCCGCTGAGATACCTTCCGGTATTCCTTTTATTATCGGCAATGAATTTGCCGAACGCTTTAGCTACTACGGTATGAGGGCGATTCTGGTCGTATTTATGACGCAATACCTGATGAACGCGGACGGTCAACTGGCGCCTATGACCTCAAGCGAGGCTAAAGCTTACTTCCACTTATTTGTGTCCATGACCTATTTCACACCGTTTCTAGGCGCATTATTGGCCGATGGTTTATTGGGAAAATACCGGACAATCATTTTGCTGTCGGCCGTTTATTGTCTAGGCCATTTTTACTTGGCATTGGACGACACACGGACGGGCTTGTTGGTAGGCCAAACTTTAATCGCACTGGGCGCCGGCGGCATTAAACCCTGCGTTTCCGCTCATGTCGGCGACCAGTTCGGAGCCGGCAACCGGCATTGGCTAAGCAAGGTATTCGGCTGGTTTTATTTGACGGTTAATCTCGGGGCTTTTATTGCGATGCTCATGGTCCCTTGGCTCCTAAAAACCTACAGCGCACCGGTCGCATTTTCAGTTCCGGGCATCTTAATGCTGCTGGCGACGATAATATTCTGGTCCGGCCGATACCGGTTTGTACATATACCCGCCGCCGGCATGGGTTTTGTACGAGAAGCCTTGAGCGGCGAAGGTTTGCGGTGCCTAGGCAAGCTCAGCGTGATTTATTTATTCATCGCGATGTTTTGGGCGTTGTTTGACCAGAACGGTTCATCCTGGGTTCTTCAGGCACAACAAATGAATAGAGTCCTGTTCGGCGTTGAGATATTGCCATCGCAAATTCAAGCCGCCAATCCGCTACTGATCGTCTTACTCACGCCTCTGTTTTATAAGCATCTATACCCGGCACTGGGCAGATTTTTACACTTGAGTTACATGAACAAAATCGCCATCGGCCTATTTATCACCGTCTTGTCGTTTGTGTTGATTGCCGTTATCCAGATGCGCATTGATGCCGGCTATCACCCCAACATCTGCTGGCAGTTACTGGCTTACTTACTACTGACTTCCTCCGAGGTGATGGTGTCGATAACTTGCCTGGAGTTTTCCTATACTCAGGCGCCAAGATCGATGAAATCATTCGTGATGTCGCTGTATATGGCGGCAGTCGCGTTCGGGAACCTATTCACCAGCGCAGTAAATTTCTTCATTGAGAACCCGGATGGTTCCAGCCGTCTTGCCGGAGCCTCTTATTTCTGGTTCTTCGCCATCTTGATGCTGGTGACGGCCATAGGATTTGTTTGGCATAGTCGTCATTACGAAGAGCAGACTTATCTGCAAGAAGAAACGTAAAACATGGCCGGCAAATGGCTTTTAAAATGTGTTATTACAGAGTACAGTGAATTTACGCATTCCTTTTCCGGATTTATCCAGCATGGACTACAAACTCTCTTTAAACCAAGCGATCAACGGTATATTGCTACGCTTCTTTATTACAATTTAATTTGATATGAGTAACTTTTTTCCGATCATTGCTGCTTTATTGCTAGTTGCGCTTAACGGTTTTTTTGTAGCTGCGGAGTTCGGACTCGTCAAACTACGCCAAACTCGCATCCGTTCAATTGCTAAAACGCAAGGCTGGCGTGGACGAGTTTTAGGGCGAGTGCATGCAAAACTCGATGCCTATCTATCGGCGTGCCAACTCGGCATTACACTTGCTTCGCTTGGCCTGGGCTGGATTGGTGAACCTGCGTTCGCCGACTTACTAGAACCGGTGTTTGCCGGGCTAAATGTCACATCGCCGGAAATGGTACACGGCGTTTCCTTTACTTTTGCCTTTTCGCTGATCTCGTTTTTGCATATTGTTATCGGTGAACTTGCACCAAAATCACTGGCAATCCGTAATCCCGAAAAAATCAGCTTATGGGGCGCCGTGCCGCTGTACGGGTTTTATTGGCTGATGTACCCTGCTATTTGGCTGTTGAACTCCAGCGCCAATTTAGTATTGCGCTTATTGGGTTTACGTCATGTCCACGATCACGATACCCATTACTCACCCAACGAACTTAAACTTATTTTACGCAGTAACAGCCCGGAGGGCCGGTTCACCCGCGACGAATGGAACATTCTGGCAAAAACGCTCGATTTCAGCGAACTGGAAGTCTCCGACCTGATGCGCCCTATCCACGAGATGACTGCATTACATCGCAACGCGTCACTGCAAACAAACCTGCAAACCATATCTCAAAAACGCTTCAGCCGTTATCCCTATTTCGATAGTAATGATATTGACGTGTTAGGCGTGATTCATTTGAAAGACTTGTTTTTGGCCCAGCAAGAAGGCAAGACGATTGAGGACCTAAGTCATTATTTGCGGCCTGTTAAATACACCTTGCCTCATAAACCGGCACTGGAATTATTCCGCCAATTCCGCATGGGCACCTCGCATTTTGCAATCATTGGGCAAAAAGGACAAAAACCGAAAGGTTTCATTACGCTGGATAACTTATTGAGCGCAATGGTCGGCGAGATACGCGACGAGTTCCGCCCCAACAATAACGATTGGACTCGGCTCGATGACGGCACCCTAATAGGCAAAGGCAGCCTGCCGATATTTTCCCTGGAACGTATTATGGGCATTGATATCGAAAATGAAGAACTTGATCTGGAAGATGAGGTTTCGATTGGCGGGCTTATCATGGCCAAACTGCGCGATATTCCGGTAGAAGGCCAAAAAATTGAATTTAATCAATTCGATGTTGTGGTCAGGAAAATGAATGAATCCCGTATTGTCTATGTCCAGGTTTATCCGAATGAAGTTAACGATTCAGGTGATGAATAGATATACTTAACGCTTATCAATCCTTGCATGCGACGTAATTTTATCGGCTTACTTCGCATGCAAGGATTAAATACTCAGACAATAAAACAGCACTTGTATTGACCTTGGCTCATGCCTACCCAGCTTTAGCCCTTTCTTTTCGCTTTAAAACACCTGTTTACAAACCGGCTTCACTAGCCATTATTTTCTTAATAAAAACATAAGCATAGAAAACAGCTATACAAAAAGCACCTGTAAGTACAATATCGAATATCATCGCGGCTTTACCTCTATAAAATAAGTTAAATATTTACTCAACCGATTCATGAAAACATGAAAGACGTTGAATACCTGACAGCTTTTAACAACAATTTATAAACTCTAAAGCCATTTCCATGCCATAAATTACTATGAAGAATAATCCTTAAAAAATCAAATAAATACAACAAACACAAATAAATCAATGCAAACTTAATGGTTGAAAAAAACCATTGTAAATCGTTTTTTCAACCCTTTTATTTTATATTTTCATCAAGCAAGCATTAGCTTTAACCAATAGATATACTTATGGAATCCGCAAAATGACTGCTTAAAGGCAGGTAACGGGCGACACCCCATCAAGCCAGAAATGAGATATATCATTATCTCAGAACGGACTGGCGACAAAATCCAAGTCGAGAGCCTAAAAACAGCGATGGGCAGAATCGGCACGGCAACCAAAAAAGCGGCCGAGGAGCAGAGAATCAATTTCGTCCCATTCACGTTCCACGATCTGAAAAGAAAGGGCGTTAGCGACTCTGAAGGCGACAAACTGAAAGCATCAGGACACAGAAATGCGTCGATGCTGAAAATATACGACGTGAAATTAGATACCGTGAAACCGGCAGGAAAATGATGTATTTGTCAGTAGCTTTGTCAGTAACCTGTAAAACAAATGTTTTAAACGTTACGCAGGCTATTGAATTTATTGGGGTGAACGATGGGGCTCGAACCCACGACAACCGGAATCACAATCCGGGACTCTACCGACTGAGCTACGCTCACCATAATATGGCATATTCTACGAATGGCGCGCTTGGCAGGACTCGAACCTGCGACCCCCGGCTTAGAAGGCCGGTGCTCTATCCGGTTGAGCTACAAGCGCTAAATTGGTCGGGGTAGAGAGATTCGAACTCCCGACATCCTGCTCCCAAAGCAGGCGCGCTACCAAACTGCGCTATACCCCGACATTTCTTTTTAATGGCTTGTCAAACTTCCTAACCACTCTCTAAGAGCTGCCTATGATAACGACTCTTCCCTGCATCGTCAATATCTTTTTTTATTTTTATCGAAATAATTGTAGTGATTAAAACACTTTTAATTACCCAGCTGCAAACAAATTACAATAAAAACTTAAAAATCAATAACTTAAATAAATTAGAGTCTAGCTTTAACAATTTGATAAACTTCTTCCGCAGCGGTATCGGCGCCATTTAAAAGCGCTTCCAACTCCGCCAATTTCGCATCGGCAAAAGCTCTGTCTTTAAGCCCTCCTGCGTTGATATAAACATTTAACGCAGCACTTTTTAATGCCCCGTAAGCGGCCATTACCGCAACGCCTGCATCACTTATTACTCCAACATTGCCCTTCTCCGCGGCAATTCTGCTTAATGCAATAGCTTCCGCACAAGCGCTTGCGCACATCAAAGGAACTATCGTTGCCTCTTTTAATGCTGACTGAATTGCTTCGCTACGCACACTTTTTTCTTTATCAGAATCTTTTGGCAAGCCATATGTCCCCATCAAGCGATCAAAGACTTCGACATCGGCCTTTATCATTCCCGTCAAAGCCTCGCGCAGTTCCTCTGATTTTTTTAATAATGATTGCATTTCAACTTCCACTTCGGCGTACTTAGGCTTACCTATGGTCAAATTGCAAACCATACTAATTAGAGCAGCAGCTTGCGCCCCCATTACTGCTGCCGCACTACCACCACCTGGCGTAGGCGCCTTACTAGCCAGTTCATCAATAAAAGCCTGAACTGATTTATCTTTTATTTCATTCATAATGCAACATCCCTTCAATGTAGACAGCCATAGTAAAAATTTATAAAAAAGCGTTGAAGCTCTTTTGAAATAGAAGCTTTATCTGCACAATAACAAAAACTTAACCTCAAAAATATTCATAATACAAAAAAGCATACTTATCGCATAAAGAAAGCAATCAACATTAACAAGCGACCAATCACCAACAAAATTTAAGATATTACTGTTTGCGATAATTGCTAATCAGTCTCATCAATCCCAAAAAGCAGTCAATATTAATAGGACTGACATGAAGTTGTATTAATACTGCATACATAAAAAACATATCTTTTATCGTCTTTATTGGTGCAAAACATATCCAGTAGCGACTCAGATCACAAAATGAGCCTCGCCAAATCAGGATAGGCCACAAAGCGAGTAAGAACATGAAAGGATATAAAATCCATTTATGGCCGAATTATTGCTTAATCGGCTATTAGTACATTTTTGTCAAATATATGGCGGAGAGGACAATGCTGACAAACCAATTAAATCATGCTGAATCGCATCACAGCTATGCTACCGAACCTGCAATCATAAGCGAAACTTATAATAACTACACCATTACCAATCAAAGTGAAATCAGAAAAAAACTAAACCTCCTGTTCAACAAAAATACCTTGCTATCGGTTAAAGCCCCTGGAAAACTCGTAACAAGCACTTTGCTGACAACAATTACCTTCATTGAAGGCAATCATATTTACTTAGGTGGATTTCAAAACGAACGATTTAATAAAGATCTACTCTCGCAAAACAGACTAGTAGCTTCTGCTAACTTTGAAGGCATTGCCGTTAATTTTATATTAAATGAATTTACCGGCCATGATATTGACGGCACGTTTAACCTCAAGATACCCATTCCCCAGAGCATCGAATGGGTACAGAAAAGAGATGCTCGCCGGGTAAAAATTCCCATCAGCAGCCCCGTGATAATTCAATATAAAAACCGAAACGAATGCTTTAGCGTAATTGATATTAGCGTGACGGGCTTATCCTATTCTCATCAACCCGAAAATCAGCATTCCATTGTTATCGGAGAGCTACATACAGACTGCAATATTGTCTTGCCCGATAAAAGTGCGTTCTTAGCCCAACTGAAAATCGTCAACAACATAACCATTCCCACCCGCTCAAAACAAATAAACCGTATTGGCTGCGAAATAAAACAAGCCTCATACCGGCTTGATACAGCATTGCAGTATCTTATTAATCAAATAGACTTTCATTACCAATGAACAGTTATTTGTTTGATATTAATTTTCTGCGAAATTATCAAAAGTAATTGAGCAATCAAAATCCAGCATGACAACTCAACATGAAGGATAAATAAAATTGAAATCAAATATCCTGGCTAAGCAAACCCAAAACTCTGGCGATCGCACCTTGGTTTTGCCGAATGAATGCCTTACCCTTTTCAGCCAGCGATCGCCTAAACATGGAATCTGCATACAGAACATTAATAGCATCAATTATTTCACTTTTATTCTGACATTGAATTGCCGCCCCCTGCCGCAGCGCTCCTTCAGCTATTTCTTTGAAGTTCGTCATATAAGGGCCAAATAGAACCGGAGCCCCAACTGCAGCCGCCTCAAGAATATTATGCCCACCAACGGGTACCATACTACCGCCAACAAACGCCAGATCAGAGGCCGCATAGAGCATCTTTAACTCTCCCATAGTATCGGCCAAATAAACATCAACATACTGACGACAGCTATCTTTAGCCGTACGCATTACCACAGCTAATTGTTTTTGCTCACACAGTTTTTTTACTTCACTAAACCGTTCAGGATGCCTTGGCACGATAACCAGCAATAACTCAGGAATTTCCTGTTTTATTTCTTTATAAATATCCAGAAATATTGCCTCTTCATCTTTGTGAGTGCTAGCGATCAGCCAAACAAAGCGCCCATTAAATAATTCAGCCTTTAACTGCAAGCCCCGATCAATAATTTCCTCTGCAACTTCAACATCAAACTTTATATTGCCTAGCGTTTTAACCGTTTCCTCTCTCGCTCCAATGGCAATAAAGCGGCGGGCATCATCCTGCGTTTGCGCAGCAATAACTTTAACGCAAGCTAAAGCCGGAGAAATAAGAGCAGGGATTTTCCGATAACCACTTGCCGACTTTTCCGATAAGCGGGCATTGATAATGTACAAAGGAATGTCATCGTGACTACAATGAGCGAAAAGATTAGGCCAAATTTCAGTCTCCATAATAACGGCCATTTTCGGCTTGAAACACTGCATGAATCGATGAATTGCCCCCGGCAGATCGTACGGCAAGTAGACATGCTCCACACTTTCCTGCATCACAACTCTAACCCGAGCGGATCCAGTTGGCGTTGTAGTTGTGATTAATAGCGGTATACGAGGATACTGATGTTGTATTTGCTTAACCAGCGGGAGTAAGGCCTCGACCTCACCAACCGAAACCGCATGAAACCAAATAACACTCTGGGGAAACTTCTTGCTATAAAGTGCGAATCGCTCGCCCCATCTGTTCCGATAGGCCGGCGCTTTAAGGCTTCGCCAAATCAGGCGAACCATTATGAAGGGAATTAACAGATAAAAAAAACAGGAGTAAATAACTCGCATAGTTAAAAGGCTCAAAGTTGTAAGGGTGATTTTACTTACCCCATACAACCTTTTACCTTTTCACCTTATACCTTTAGTAATTATGCTTCACCAGCAATCTTAATAGGCATTTTTACAACGACATCGGTATGACACACAACATCAATCTGGTATTCACCGATTTGACGAATAACCCCCTGAGGCAAACGAATCTCATGCTTTTCAACGGCAACACCTGCTTCGGTAATTGCATCAGCGATCGTCTGTGTACCGACTGAACCAAACAACTTACCTTCATCGCCGGCTTTATGCGTAATAACAACCTGAAGCTTACTCAATGCACTTTCACGCGCCTGAGCTGCGCTTAGTTTTTCAGCTGCCGCTTTCTCAAGCTCTGCGCGGCGCGCTTCGAATTCAGCAATTTTGGTAGCTGTTGCAGCAACCGCTTTACCGTACGGGATAAGATAGTTTCTGCCATAACCTGCCTTAATGGTAACTTTATCACCCAGGTTACCCAAATTTGCTATCTTTTCAAGAAGAATAACTTCCATCTTTTATTACCTCATTATCGGATTTTATCCGGCTATTTTTTGCGCCATTAAGGCATTTGTTAATTCGAAATTTTGTTTCGCAAGTTCATCCACGTATCGCTTAGCCCAACTAAGGCAACAGGCAGCATGGCATGGGGTATCAAAAACAAGGTTATATAGAACATCGGCACGGCATATCGCCCCATCTTCATCGATGCGAACAAAGTATGCAATACTGCCGTCCCTATAAATGTGTACAACACAAATAGCAAGATAGTGATATTCCACGAGACCTCAGAGATTGCACCGGAACTTAATGATGCAATACCCACCACAACAATACTGCCTATTGCCAATCTCGGATGCGTATTCAATGACAAAAACTCTTGCCTGAACCCGCCTGGGTTATAGAGCAAGGCTTGCCACCAACGCCCCAGAAACAGCCCGAACAGCAGACCGAATACTGATGCCGCGGCAACTATTCCGGTCATGTAATGGGAAAGCACGTCCAAGGTATGTTGAATATCTTCAACTGGAGCATTTGGCGGCACCATTTGTGAAAGAACGCCTTTCCATATTGTTGCCATCTCGGCGTTATAGAGATAACAGCCAATAACCCCCAGAACACCAAGCAATACCGCAACTTCAATCGCCAGGGATAAATACCGCCCCTCTCTTAATATGATTGAAATTAACCATACCGGAATCCACAATACCATTCCGTAAAGCAATACAAACTGATAATTGCCTAATAGAAAAAAGCCTAATACAACTGCTATCGCGGTTGAACATGTTAAAACGATTAATCCCTCAACAGCTCCTCGCCTTAAAGTGACAAGAGCAACAGAGGCTGAACTTACTATACTAACAGGAGGCATAACCAGAGATACCAAGGCAAGAGTGGAAGCCACCAGCATGGCTTGCATTCTTCCCCGCATAATGTACTCAGCCAGAAAGCCCACTGAAATCGTCCAACTTATTATTTATGAGCGTCACAGAAAGGCAGCAGCGCAATAAAACGAGCTCGTTTTATTGCAACGCCTAATTGTCTTTGATATTTAGCGCTTGTTCCTGTAATACGGCTAGGAACAATTTTTCCGGTTTCAGTGATGTAATCACTTAATAAGTCCAGATCCTTATAATCAATCTCTGTTCCACCTTCTGCACTGAAGCGGCAGAATTTCTTGCGTCTAATGTTACGTGCCATAATAGTTCCCGTAAATCCAAGTGTTAAAAGTTTTATTCAGAAGCGAGTGCTTCAGCATCAAAATCTTCGTCAATATCATCCAAATCAATTTCGTCATCGCTGTCGGCTGTAGCCGCCGCTTTAGCTGCTGCGTCTTTAGCTCTTGATTCAGCGGCCTTATTTTCTTCAGCTGTTGATGTTGCAATGATAGATGGTTCGGTAATAGCCGATTTTTGCAATAAGGTCATACTACGCAAAATGGCATCATTAAAACGAAAGCCGCTTTCCAACTCTGACAAAGTTGCTTGATCGCACTCAACATTCATCAGCACGTAATGCGCTTTATGAATTTTATTAATAGGATAAGCTAGGTGTCTACGTCCCCAGTCTTCCAAGCGGTGGATTTTACCTGATGCTGCTTCGATGGTTGATTTATAACGCTCAATCATCGCAGGAACCTGAGAGCTCTGATCAGGATGGACTAAAAAGACAATTTCATAATGTCGCATGATTTTTTCCTTTTGGGTTAAGCCTTCCACCTTAGATTTTAATAAAATGGTAAAGCAAGGAGGAGCGGATTGCTCCTAAGAACCGCTCATTATAGATGTTTTTTCAGCCATTGGAAAGCATGGAATTTGAAAGCAAATACATCATGAGCGTCGAACCCAAGAAGTGTTTTCATATCTCAGTAGATGTTAAAACGCGAACCGCTCAAGAAACTTACGCATAAATACTCAACACTCCCTTACTAACTACAGCTCGTCCATTTACAATTTCTTGCTCCACATCATCAATCCCATCAGCGACAACAGCCTCTCTACCCTGCCCTTGACCGTCAGCTGTCTGCGCGAAATTTTGCGACTGCGAACGACCATGATCTGAAGCAGAACCTTGTGAAATGCTTACATCCGCCAGATTAAGTTGCTGGGTTCCCATCATTTCACGTAACTTAGGAATAGATGCCTCAAGCGTTTCCCTGACAGCCGCATGCTGCGCTGTAAATGCAACTGTTGCTTGGTCGTCAGTCACATCAACGCGGACCGATATTGGACCGAGATGTTGCGGATTCAACCTAATTTCTGCTGAAGGTATTGCCTTATTAGTCATCCATACAATCCTTTCGCCTAAATCCTTGTTCCATTCCGGATGCGATAGCGGCTTAGTCATTGCCGGAACATCTGTTTTATTGTCACTCACTCTAGTAGGCTGAAGCATGTCCGCCCCAACCCTAGGCAAAGCCTTTTCCCCATCCAGACCGAAAGCCTGCCGATCAACTTGTCCGGCCTTTTCAGTTTGCCCTGAATTCTGAAAATAATTTAAATTAAACTCTTGTTTATCCTGAGCCGACATCCGACTGAAAAGCGTTCCACCTTGCAGGCTTTCACCAAGAATTTTAGTTGACTGATTTGAACCGCCATCACCTGCTAATGGCTTTGCAAAAGAAGGCAATATCCCGTCTGTTTTAGTTGCGCCATCAGAAACCACAGCGGCAGGCGTCAAATTATTGACTGCTGCAACTTGTTCAGCCTGTATGACAGGAGGGAGAGTAATAGTAGCCCCCACCCCTTCAGACTCGCTATTGCTCTTAACCGTTGCAGGCTGTGCATCCTCTTCATTCCGCATCTTACCGCCCCCATCATTTGCCTGCTCAGAGTCCGATTGGGCCATGTCATCCATTACAATATCTTTCGTGCTTTGATCAGCACCCAAGACCACTGCTTCTACCGTATCTTGCTTGATCTGAGCAGTGGCGATATTTACACTCTTCTTATTTTGCTCGGCCGAAACTACACTTGCCATACTCTGCTTAGCCGGAGCAGCCACTACTATCAAATTCTCGACATTTTGCTCATTCGAAGCAGACGAAGTGCTCGAATTTGCTATATTTTTCTGAACTGAAACAGTCACTGTATCTGAATTTGTCGGGCTTTGCGGTACAGGCGCAGGAACAGCTACCACAACAGTATTCGTCATGTTTTGCCGAACAGGAACAGGCGCTGAAACCACATTGGCTACATCTTGCTCAGCAGGAACAATCATCGCCATAACATTCTTCACGTTTTGCTCAACCACTGCAGTTTTTTCTACAGCAGTAGCGCCTGTAGAAATATATTTTAATGTGTCGGTCACCGCAGCCAAAGCAGCCTCATGATCAACATCGTCTTTTGTTTTATATGAAAGCGGCAAACCATTGCCTAATAAAGCGGCAAAATCTTGCGTATCCGCTTTAGCGTCCGGCAAGACGGCAACACTGGAAAGCGAGGCAGTATCCTGTATTTGCGCTTGCGATGGCAACGAATCTCCAGCTTTTATATTACCTAATAACTCAATCTGAGCTACCAATGCTCCCGAGAAACCATCGGAAACAACACTGCCGTCCGCTAAAGGCGTAGATGCGTTTTCAACTGTAACGCTGCTGGGTGCCAAAGATGATAAATTTGCATTTTCAATGATCATAACCAATCCTCCCGAGATTCCACTTAATATCAAGCATTTCCCGTGCCACTTGAGTTACCTCGACCTATCCTCGACGCCCGCTCATCCTGCTCTTGCTGCTCCCGCTTAGCCTCTTGCTTCATTTCTACCACCAGCGCCGAATCACAAACTTTCTGCAAGCTTTGGGTTTTATGATGCAATTCCTCCCATACCTTTCTTTTAGCCGTTACTTCTGCCTCAATCGATCGCAGCACTTGCTCCTGTCCCATTATTGCCTTATCCAGTTTATCGATAAACGATCTAAATTCCAGAAGTTGCGCGACATTAACTCCTTTAATCCCCAACTGATCAAATCTCTGCTGGTATTCCTTACGGTACTTTTTTAGTCCCTCGATTTGCTCCTGCATGCTCTGAAGCTTCCTCTGGGCCGCACCTAGCACTTCCAACGCGCTTTTCTCTTGAACGGCTTTAATTTCTACAATTGTTTTAATACGCTGTGATTTTTTCACTTCTATCCTTTAAAGCTGAGTTGAGCAGCTCGTCTGCTCAAACGAAACTTATGCCCTCTGGGTATAACGCAGGGGGACTTGGATTTCAACTAAGCCGCTCTTTGTACGCCCAGTAACATTGCCAACTCCTGTAAACTGCGATTTATATCAACCGGCTCATCCATGCTCTGTTGCAGAAAATTTAAGATCGCGGGATTTTTTTCAATAGCCTTATCAATTCTAGGGTCCGAACCTGGCTGGTAAGCGCCAACGCTAATTAAATCCCGATTTTGTTGATAGAGCGAATACAGTCGCCGTAACTCGCGCGCCATCTGCATATGATTCGCATCAATAATATCCGGCATAACCCTGCTGATTGACGCCTCTATGTCGATAGCCGGAAAATGTCCCGACTCCGCCAAACTCCTGGACAATATAACGTGCCCGTCCAACACGCCACGGGCGGCGTCGGCAATAGGATCATTGGTATCATCGCCCTCTGCCAGCACGGTATAAAATGCGGTAATAGATCCCCCACCGTGGTCGGCGTTACCGGCTCGTTCCACTAAATGCGGCAATTTGGCAAAAACCGACGGAGGATAGCCTTTGGTCGCAGGAGGCTCGTCGATGGCCAAGGCAATTTCACGATGCGCCTGTGCAAATCGCGTCAACGAATCCATCAACAACAAAACATCAAGCCCTTGATCACGAAAATACTCGGCAATACTGGTTGATAATAACGCGGCATGAACGCGCATTAAAGGAGGACAATCCGCAGGCGAAACAACAACAACCGCTCTTTTGAGACCTTCTTCACCCAAGGTTTTCAGCACGAACTCATTAACTTCTCGTCCCCGCTCGCCAATTAACCCAACCACGACAACATCCGCCGTCGTAAATTTAGTCATCATCCCCAACAACACACTTTTACCGACACCGGTACCGGCAAACAAGCCCATACGCTGCCCACGCCCAACGCTGAGTATCGAGTTTATAGCCCTAACACCAACATCAAGCGGTTCTCGAATAGGCCTTCTCGATAGCGGATTGATGGGCACGCCGTTAAGCGAGATCGAGGCGTCCGTCTTAAGCGGACCTTTATCATCAATTGCATTTCCCGCCCCATCCAACACACGCCCCAATAAGCCGAAACCGACTTTAGCCAAGCTATTCTTCCCCATTGGAATAACCCTGCAATCGGGCTCCAACCCATGCACTTCCGCAGTCGGCATTAAGAAAATTCGTGCATCGGAAAATCCCACCACTTCCGCTTCAATCATTCTGCCGTTTTTAGTCTCAATCCGACAGCGGGAGCCAATAGCGGCGCGGCAACCAACGGCTTCGAGCGTCAGCCCCACCATACGGGAAAGCCTGCCTTCAACGACAAGCTCAGGCACTTCCGCCAATCTTTCAAAATAAGGTTTTAATTTAGCCAGCCAAATTTGCGATCGATCTGCATCCGGAATCACTGCTCTCCGTCCTCGGCAATTGCCGGCACGTCATCTAACGAACTCGCTTCCAGAGCTCTTGGCGACGCCTCCCCGTGTTGCACTGTATCTTCCTCCGCCATGGAATGCATATCGGGCGTTTTGGCTTCCAGGGATGGCGATAATCCAGCAGCAACAGCGGCCTTACTGTCGCGTTCCCGCTCGCCTCCCAATAAAGTTGCGATCACGGCAGCCAATCGATGCTCCAGAGTCGCATCAACATGAGAAAACTCGGTATCGACTTCGCAGCCTCCGCGCGTTATTAACGGATCCTCAATTATGCTCCAGCTTGGAGACATTTCATCCAGCGCCAATGCTGAACGCACCAGCTCAGCATCTTCAGGGTGTAACTTCAAACTGATTTTTTGCGACGCAAGCGGCAAAACACCGACTGCACCACGAACAACGGCAATAATTTGCCCCGGATCCTGCTTGATTTCCCGGCGTATCAGCTGCGTTGAGATAGCTATAACCAGCCTGACCAGCTCTTTTTCCACTTCTTCATCAAGACGCTTAAAAGGCTCACTCAATGATTCTAAAAGACTAGCCAGAATTGCTGCCTGGCTTTGCAACAAATGCAAATTATCTTGATAACCTTTTTTTGAGCCTTCATCGTGACCTTGTTGAAAACCTTGCTGAAAACCGTGCATTTTGCCTTGCTCGAACGCTTCGTCATAGGCTTGCTTTTGCATGGCTTCAATTTCATCAACCGTCATGATCGGTGTAGGCTCACCCTCCAGCTCGGCCGGCTCAGGCTCCTTAACCTGCTCTGTTCCGGAAACGTCCGGCATGCTCCATAGCCTTAATGCCTCCAGCTCGGAGGCAGTAAATCTAGGCGTCTTAGATAAGCTCATCACCGCCTACTCCCATTTGGATCTCGCCCGCATCTGCCAGTTTCTTAGCAATCGCCAATATATCTTTCTGAGCCAATTCCACTTCGCTTAACTTAGCAGGCGGAGAAGCCTCTAAATCATCACGTAGCATTTCAGCTGCACGCTTGGACATATTGCTGAATATTTTTTCCTTAAGCTCACTACCCACGCCCCGCAACGCCAGCAACAACTGTCCGGTTGAAACTTCGCGCAACAATGTTTGCATGCCCCGCTCATCAATCGACGTAAGATCTTCAAAGGTAAACATCTTCTCTTGGATTTCCTGAGCCAGTTCAGACCTGTGCTCGGCAATGCCCGACATCACTAAATCCGCTGCACCGCCATCCAGGAAGTTTAAAATATTAGCAACCGCGTCAACGCCGCCAATACTGGTGGATTTGACATTATCGGAACCGGTTAATTGTTTCTCCATAATCTGGTCCAGCTCTCGCAAAGCGGATGGCTGTATGCCTTTCATTGTGGCGATTCTCATCATCAGATCGGCGCGCATACTTTCCGGCAAGTACATCATTACATCTGCTGCCTGCTCACTTTCCATCAATGACATGATAGTCGCAACAATCTGCGGATGCTCTAAGCGAATCATGTCCGCAATCGACCGGGTATCCATCCATTTCAGCTGCTCAATACCTTTGGTATTACCGCCTTGTAAAATACGATCGAGAATACTGTTCGCTTTATCGGCTCCCAAAGCGCTGATCAAAACGGTGCGGATATATTCATCGGTATCCATGCCCAATGCGGTCTGTCTTTTTACCGCGACAATAAACTCCTCAACCACATCATCCATCATTTCTATGGAGATTTCTCCCACGCTTGCCATAGTAATGCCCAGAGTCTGCACTTCCCTGGGCGTCATATGCTTTAAAACAAGCGCAGCCCTATCCATGCCCAACGCCAGCAACAAAACAGCAGCACGATCAACTTGGGTTAATTCCTTTTCTCCCTTACTTTCGCCTTTAGCCATCTTTTTTAATCCACGATTTAATAACTTGCGCGACTACTTTAGAGTCATCATCGACCAATCGCTTCACATATTCCAAGCGATGTTCATAACTTTGCGGCACATCCAAAAGCAACATATCCTGTATTTCTTCGGGAGTTGTTGACAAATTCACGGTATGCTGGCCTGCCGGCACCGCGACCGGCACCCCTTGCTCATTATATCCAACAGTTCCGCCGATAGCCGCCGCCTTTTCCTGCGCTTCTGCCAAGGCCAAAGCTTTCTTTTCTTCTATATCACGACCGACAAGACTGCGCATCGTGGGCCTCAACACTCCGAAAAGCAGGAATAATACGGCCAATACGGCAGCAACTTGCTTCATAACATCAAGAAACCAGCCTTGTTCCCAAAGAGGTATAGGAGGTAATGCCTCAACAAGATCGTCTATCTTGAAAGCCACATTGGTGACCGTAACCTGATCGCCTCGACTATTATCGAAACCGACAGCCTGCTTAACCAGATCGCTAAAACGATGAATGTCTTCTTGCGAGTAAGGTTGCGCTTTAAAGGTGCCGTCGCTCTGAGGCATATGCCGATCGTCAACAACGACAGCCACCGACAATCTACGCAATGCGCCTGTAGCTAACCGGGTATGAGTGATAGTTTTGTCCAGCTCATAATTTCTGGTTGCATTTTTTGATGCCGAACTGGGAGAAGTAGTCGAACTTGTCGCTCCCGAAGCCGTCGAATTTGCTGCTGCCGGGTCTGGAGCCGCGCCTGCCGGGGTCGGCTGATTGGATAATGCGCCGGGAACACCTTGAGTAGGCGATTGCGTACTTTGCTCTTCCGATGTTTGTTCGCTCCTTAAAGCCGGCAAATCCGGATTGAACATTTCCTGAGTCCTGTCAGTCTCGGTAAAATCCACATCCGCCGAAACCTGTACGCGCATCCCATCGCTACCCACCAATGGCGACAGAATATTTTGAATTCGCCCCATCAGGTGCTCTTCAATATTTTTCTTATATTCAAATTGCTTGGACGTTAGATTGCCCGCTACCGATGATTCATTGCTATTCAGCAACTGGCCTTTCTGATCGACGACTGTCACTTGCCCGGCTTCCAATTGCGGCACGCTGGAAGCCACTAAATGGATAATTGATTCAACCTGGCCTTTATCGAGTGACCGGCCTTGATATAAATTGACTATAACGGAAGCGCTAGGCTTCTTACGCTCGCGGACGAACACCGACTGCGCGGGAATGGCTAACAATACCCTGGCCGTCTTTACGTTCTGGATAGACATGATAGTTCGAGCGATTTCGCCTTCCAAAGCTCGTTGAAAGCGCACTGTTTCAACGCTTTTACTAGTCCCGAAGCCTTGCTCCTTATCCAGCAACTCATATCCCAGGCTGTTACTCTTGGGCAATCCCTGAGAGGCTAACTTAAGTTTTATCGCACTAACCTGGTCCATCGGCACCATAATGGCTCCGGAACCGTTTTCGACTTTGTACTTAATATTCTCTTTATTCAGAATATCAAGAATTTCGGACACATCGTTTTCGCCGATTTCGGAATACAAGCGAGCATAGGACGGCTCTTGCGACCATAGCACAATAGCAACTCCGATAGCGACACTAAGAGCGAGCCCCAGCATTAACCCGATCTGACGCGCTATCGTCAGACTGGCCAGCCCTCTAATAGCAGGGTGCCCATCGATCTTGGTTGCCAGAATATGAGACGCTTCCCCATCAAGATGCCCCGCGTTATTTACCATGGGCTCATGCTGGCGATTTGCCTCAATCAGGCTATTACTGCTCTGTTCGCTCATTTTTTTATCACAGTCTGCCTACTACATTGGCATATTCATGACGTCTTTATAGGCTTCAACTAATTTATTCCTGACCTGTAGCATTGCCTGAAATGAAACGCTCGCCTTTTGCGAAGCCACCATAACCTCTGCGAGACTGACATTAGTGTCGCCAGCCTCAAAAGCGTCCTCCATTTTTCCGGCAGTCTGCTGAACCTCGTTAACAGTCCCTATAGTCTGCTTTAGCATGGCTGCGAAATCTGCGCCGCCTCCTGTTTCTTGCACTTTAGCGCCGCCGGCTTCAAGTGACATTGCCCGCATCTGAGCCAAAACTTGATTGACATTCATATCACTCATGGGGTCTTCCTCTTACATTCTTAATGATATAGAGTTTAAAGCATATTTAATGCCACATATTAGCATGAAATAATAACACCAGCGTCTTTCATCCTCGCCATTTTATATCGAAGCGTTCTAGGACTAATACCCAACTTTTCAGCCGTTATCTTGCGGCTACCGTTTTCCATTTGCAAGGTTTGTAAAATAATACTTTCCTCGGCAGAACGGACCCCTTCGCCCAATGCGCAGATTTCCGGTTTTTCGTCTTTAACTTCAGCCGGATACCCGCCTTTAACTGTTTCAATGGAAGAGTTTCTATCAATTGCGTCCACAGTCAATCCTGTATCTTCAAACACCAAATCATCAACCGTAATCCTGTCGCCGGTACGCAGAATAAGAGCCCGCTGCACAACATTATCCAACTCCCTGACATTGCCGGGCCAGCTGTAAGTTGACATTTTTTTAATAGCCTCATTATCGAATTCAGGCAATTTTTTGCCTTCCAACTGATGCCGTTGCATCAATTCCCGTGCCAGCGGCAAAATATCGCCCGGCCTATTACGTAACGGTGGAATATTGATAGGAAACACACTGAGGCGGTAATACAAATCCTCACGAAACCGTCCTTGCTCAACCTGTTCTTTTAATTTTTGATTGGTCGCCGCCAAGACCCTGACATTCAATTTGAGTTTTTTGTGACTGCCCAGCCGCTCCACTTCTTTTTCTTGCAATACCCGCAATAACTTCGCTTGCAAACTTAAATCCATTTCGGCTATTTCGTCCAGTAACAAAGTACCATCCTGTGCTTGTTCAAATTTTCCAGGCATGGATTGAACCGCACCGGTATAAGCGCCTTTCTCGTAACCGAACAACATCGCTTCCAACATATTCTCAGGAATCGCGGCGCAGTTCACTGCGACAAAAGGCCCTTGGTAATACATCGAGTTCTGATGAATATAATGAGCAAGAACCTCCTTGCCCGTTCCACTTTCGCCCTGCAACAATACGCTCACATCGGTTTTAGCTACTTTGGCAGTCAGCGAGTAAAGTTTTTTCATACTTTCGTCTTGCACGACCCGCTCACTAACCGCCGTATTGGCTGCCGATGGATTGGTCACTACGTAATCGGCGACTTTATTGACCAGTGCCTGTGCATCAAATGGCTTGATAAGATAATCGGCAGCCCCTGCCTGCATGGCCTCGACTGCTTTAGGAATGGTTCCGAACGCAGTCATCAGCAGCACAGGCGTTTCCGCATACTTGTGCTGTATATTTTTCAACAATTGAAAGCCGTCCATAACCGGCATCTGCACATCGCTGACGACTAGCTTAAACTGCCCCTGCTCCAACTTGATCAATGCTTCCGTACCGTTGCGAGCGGAAACGACACGATAACCGCTTATTTCCAAGGTATCGCAAAGCGCTTCGCACAACGACAAATCATCTTCAACAACCAACACATCATACTGTTTCATGGCTCAGCTCTCCTTTGTTATGGTTTTGATGGTGATTTTTGCCGGACAAATCTGTCGGGAACAGATTTGTATTTACCCGAAGGGCATCAGGTAGGACAGCCTTATGTGAAAAACCGCCCGGCAATACATTAAAAGCCTGATCGATACAGGGAAGAACTAATGAAAAAACAGTGCCTTGCCCCAGAACCGACTCAACATGGACATGTCCGCCATGCGCCTTTACTACACTGTCGACAACGGCCAGTCCCAAGCCTGTGCCATGCGTTTTAGTTGTGAAAAAGGGCTCAAAGATTCGCTGACATAATTCCTTAGCAATGCCCGGCCCATCGTCCTTAATCACAATCCGCAACTCACTGCTGCCAAGCTGGGACACCGAGATCCGTATGCAGCCATTCTGGCTTACCGCCTCGACCGCATTGTTCAACAGGTTAAGTAGCGCACCACGCAAAGCATTTTCATTGCCTAGCATTGTGTCATTTTGCACGTCATTAATAATCTGCAAATCAATTCTGCCGCTACCGGTATATTCTTTCGCTGTTTCCCGCAAATGATTCAATAGTTCGGCCAGCGAGAAAGTCTCCATTGCCAATCGTCCGTCTTTGGCGAAAATCAACATATCGTTAACCTGCCTTTCCAGGTATTGCAGGCGCTCAAGAATTTTTTGAGAAAACCGCAGCCTCTTTTCGTTATCCAGTGCAGGACTCCCCATTTGCGATGCGTAGAGTATTGCTGTTGTCAACGGAGTCCTGACCTGGTGCGCCATGCTCGCCACCATTTCGCCCATTGCCGACAATTGTTTTTGCTGGTTCAATAAATCCTGGAGGTTGCGCATTTCGCTGACATCCGACAACACAATAATTTGTCCTGAATCAGCGGCATCGTTACAGACAACATCCCTGCTGACGGTCATATTCACCCGTTTGCCATTGCTCAACTGGCATTCATGAGGGTTACCGGAAACAGGAATCAAGCTGCGCGCAACAACATCGAGCCAATCTTGACCAATCAACGGCTCACCCAAAAAATCCATCGCGACCGCGTTACAATCCACAACTTTCCCGCCCACATCCAACACGATAACGCCGGCAGGAAGGGCTGCCAGTATCTTTTCCAAACGGCCGGCCAGCCTTTCTTTTTCTTCAAGCGTTTTAAGCCGTTCACTATGGGCAAAAGCAAGTTCACCATGTAACTTGGCAACCTGCTCCTCCAAACCTTGGTAAGAAACAGATAAATTCTGGGATAGCTCATTAAAGATACGGAACGCATCGGTGAGCTGGTCGGCTTTCTGCTTTTTCTGAGTTTGATAAAGATTCATATTTGAGCACTCTGCTTTTTAAAACTTAAACTGATTTATTATCGAACAAGCAAAAACCAGACCAAATACCAATACAAATAATATCAATAGCTTAAAATCAAGCGTCGAAAAATTGACTTTTTAACCTTAACGTTGCAAATCGTATTTGCGTAATTTTTCAACTAACGTTGTACGGCGCATATTTAATCGTTTAGCGGCATGAGCAACCACCCCACTGCACTCATTTAACGCCTGACGTATTAAATCGATTTCCAAAACATTCAAATACTCTTTCAGATCTATACCTTGCTCCGGCAATTGCGCCAAAGCATTGGACGTTCCCTCAAAAGCGCCTAGGACCTCCATTCGCTCACCATGCTCCTCTTCGTCAGTATCAACCGCTTCTGCCTCATCGGCAACGTCTTCAGGAACGGCGTAATGCTGAAACCTTTCCGGCAAATCGGCCACATCAACCAATCCTTTCGGGTTAATGATCGCCAATCTTTCTATCAAGTTTGCCAGCTCCCTAACGTTTCCAGGCCATTCGTGTTGCCTTAGCACTGCTAAAGCCGCATTAGTCAATCGCACCGATCCCCGATTAGAGGCTTCCATGCGTGCGATAAGATCGTTCACTAACAGCGGAATATCTTCTGACCTGTCTTTTAAAGCCGGTATTTCAATAGGAAAAACATTTAATCGATAAAACAAGTCTTCCCTAAACCGGTTTTCTTTAATCTCATTTTCAAGAGACCTATGCGTTGCCGCAATAACCCGCACATCGCAATGTATGGTTTTGTTACTGCCGACGCGCTCAAAAGTGCGTTCTTGCAATACGCGCAGCAGCTTAACTTGCATAGCCAGCGGCATGTCGCCAATTTCGTCTAAGAAAAGAGTTCCGCCTTCGGCCATCTCAAAGCGGCCCTGCCGGGCGCTTAAAGCACCGGTAAATGCTCCTTTCTCGTGGCCGAATAATTCGCTTTCCAATAATTCGCCCGGAATCGCTCCGCAATTGATAGGCACGAACGGCTTATCTCTTCGGAATGACGCATCATGCAAAGCACGGGCAACGACTTCCTTACCTGTCCCTGATTCTCCCAGGATTAGAACCGTTGCGTCTGACTCTGCAACCTGGTCAATTAGCTTGCGAATACCGGCAATAGCTTGACTTTTGCCTTTCAGACGATCGGCTGAGGATGACCGGCGGTCGGATTCCCCACGCACCGTAAAAGTTACCAGGCTGGCGGATGCAGAGAGTTTATCGAGTATCGGCTTCAATAGCGGATAGGTAGTCGGCCATTCCAATACTTGAGACACGCTATTAGTAATTACCGTCGAAACTTGCAAGCCGGTGTCTTTACTGACCAATAGAATGACAGGGATTGTGTTTGCCAGCTCCACAATATTACTAACGACTGTCGCCTGCTTATCAATGCCGTCACCGACAAAGATGCCGTTGAATTGTTCAGTCCGGCTGAAACAAGGACCGTAATCCATTGACCCCGCAGCTTCTGTTTTGCATCCCATGAACTGAAAGACAGCCTCCAGCTGTTGGATTCTTGTTTTATTATCGTCAATTAACAAAATGCGAGGCAACGCCATATTTTTACACTCATCACTCTTATTTATTGGCCATTAAATTTAGCCTTACATTTTTCGCAACAATAACGGCTATCCGTCAGCCAGCATGATCTTAAAGATAGTCCTTTTAAACTATTTAGCTATCCGGCAAAGTTAAGCATTGAACAGACATTCTGTCAAAATTCATTTTATTTCATATTGTTCTATGGCCTTTTTAATGTGATTTACACACACTAAACAAGCCGCACCCCCTATCCAAGCTTGACAAAAATTTCTCATCATAGACACTAGGGTTGTTTTCATAACTTGAGAGTGCACTTTCTTTGAACGATATGCCCCTTAGCATGCTGTTCGGCATACTTGCCGCCATGCTTATTTTTTCCGCTTTTTTTTCCGGCTCGGAAACAGCCTTGATGACGTTAAACCGTTATCGTTTAAGACATCTAGTCAAACTAAAACATTCCAGCGCAACCAAAGCGCATCGATTGCTGCAACGACCGGAACGCTTACTTTGCTTGGTTTTACTGTGTAATACCTTTGTTAACAATTTCGCATCCTCGGTCGCGACTGTCATTGCCATTAAACTCTACGCCGACGAGGAATCCAGTGTTGCTATTGCCGCGGTAATTTTGACTATCGCAATGCTTATTTTCTCAGAAGTAACCCCCAAAACAATTGCCGCAGTCAAACCCGAACCTCTGGCTTTCCCCGCGGCCTGGCTCTACACCCCTCTACTGAAAATATTGTATCCCGTCGTTTGGTTCGTGAACTTATTTGTTAATCTGCTTCTGCGAATAGCCGGTGTCGATGTCAAAAAAGATAACCGTGACGCATTAAATAAAGAGGAACTAAAAAGCATTATTAGCGACGCAGAGAGCTTAATGCCTTTACGTTACCAAAAAATGCTGATGGGCATATTGGATCTTGAATCGGCGACTGTCGAAGACATTATGACGCCCCGCAATGAAATCATTGGCGTAGACCTTGAGCTACCTATTGAGGACATTATTATCAAAATAAAAACCAGCCCGCATACTCGTTTACCGGTCTATAAAACCAGTATCGACAGAATTATCGGCTTCATACATTTAAGAAAAGTCCTCGCATTACTTAATCAAGAAGATTTTGACAAACAAACCATCATAAACCTGCTGGATAAGCCTTCATTTATCCCTGAAAGTACCCCGGTGCATAATCAAATGCATCGTTTTAAACATGAAAAGATCCGCATCGGTTTAGTGGTCGATGAATATGGCGACGTGCAAGGACTGGTCACAATGGACGATTTATTGCAGGAAATAGTAGGGGAACTGATTACCGACGATGTCGCGGTAAGGACACAAAGCGACGGTAGCTATCTGGTCGACGCCAACATTACCATTAGAGAATTAAACCGTGTCACGCAGTGGTCGCTGCCAACGGAAGGGCCAAAAACGCTGAACGGGCTTATTATCGAATTCATGGAAACCATTCCAGAAGCAGGTACCAGTATCAAGCTGCATGGATACATTCTGGAAATCATAAAACGGGATGAAAATAGCGTTAAGCTGGTTAAATTCTTGCCTAAAAAATAAGCCCTGACAGCCGAGCTGACTGAGCAATAACCCCAAAAAGCGAATTTCTTTAACAACTAAAAAATACCGTCTATAATCAGGACTCGTTTAAAGATGAGCTACCGGTTCAATGGCAAAACTCACTGTTTTTTTTAAAAATAAAGCTATCCATTCGAGCTTGTTTGAGCATGGAATCATACATATCGGTCGCGATGAAACCAATGATTTAACCATTGACAGCTTGGCAGTGGCGCCCGCTCACGCCGCCATAGTTATTCGCGACAGTGAATACATTATTAAGCAACTTAATGATGAATTCCCGCTAATAATCAATGGCAAGCCTGTCAAAGCCTGCAATCTCAGTAACAACGACATTATATCGTTGGGAAAGCATGAGATTATTTTCAATACCACAGAATTTGTAGAATCTTCTCAAGCGGAAAACCTTATTGACGAAGACGTAAAATTACTCAATCGGGAAATTGACAACGAAATACATACCCCTGCCGCTAACTTGCAAATCATGAACGGCAACAATATCGGCAAAATTTTACAATTAAAAAAATCTATGACGCGGCTTGGCCACAACGGCAGCGGCGTTATTGCAATATCGAGAAGAAAAGATGGCTATTTTGTTTCCGTCTTGGAAAATAGCGGCACGATAACCGTCAATAACGAGCCCTTGAACGACAAATCCTTAAAATTAAACACCAATGATGTGTTGGTTGTTGATAACACATCCCTGCAATTTTTTTTAAATTAATTCCTTATGCATTCAACAGAAAACAACGACAGCCGTCATTTTCATCGTATCGTCTACACAGCGGAAGTTCTTTTAAGCTGTAAAGAAAAAACGTGGCATTGCGAAATTATCGATTTGTGTTTAAAAGGCTGTTTATTACGTTTCGAACTTCCTTGGGAAGAAGACCCGAAAGAACTTTATACCCTCACATTGCGCTTGTCCGAACAAGTGCAGATAAAAATGGAATTAAGCGTAACTCATGTTGTAGGCAGTAAGGTGGGCTTTAAATGCGAGCATATTGACATTGACAGCATCTCCGAATTACGCCGATTAGTTGAACTCAACCTAGGCAACAGTACTTTATTAGAAAGAGATTTATTGGCATTGATCGAATAGCAGGAATTAGAAACCGAATTCTCCGGCATTATTGCCCATCAGTTATATCCAGGGCGCTTGATAGCTTCAATCGAAGCGCCTTCGCTATCTAAAACATCCTTCCAGGTCCTGCATCGGCATACGCAATCATTAACCGCCGCACTAAATTTTCTTCAGCATATAGCGTCAGCTTTAAGCCGCAGGATATTAATCATCATTCGCCGTTTCGATTCAAAGCGCGTAACTGAAAACCTTATACACAGGCTTCAGACGGATATTTTTGCGTTTTAAATATGAGCCGCTTAAACAAACTATTTCCAATTAGGAAACTGTTAATCAATACTAACTGATATTGTCAACCATTTTTTACGTATGTATAGTACGTCCAACGCTACTCATTTCTTATCTTCAAAACAGCAAAGGGCATTTAAAACGACTGATTTTCAAAGAGATATTTTAATAGGGCTGATGTTTTTCATTGGTATTCCAGGCTTTCTTTCAGGCGAATTCATTGTTTCGACAATTATGTTCGCGACTGCCGCCCTGTTCAGCAATATCGTTTTGAGTCGCAAATTGCTAGGCTAAATTTTTCACCACCTCTTGGTATCCTACCTCAAACAGTATCTCTCCTGTTTGACTCCTCACTCCCATGCTTGATCGGCATCGGGAGTTTTTTTTGCCTGATCTTTATCAAGTTAACCGCGCAATACTCTCCGACCTATCCATCAGCGCAAGCATCGATGGAGTTTTTTTTGCCTGATCTTTATCAAGTTAACCGCGCAATACAGCCTTCACAACGACAAATTTCGCGTTAGACGCGACGATCTCGTGATTCCCAAAAAGACGGCCAAGATAAATATGATAATCCAGGTGGCGATTACCGATTACCCACAACTCGCCGCCTTGGCGCAATACTCTTCGCGCTTGCTGGAATAAACCGACGGCAATCTGATCGCCGACCGTATTTTGCTGATGGAACGGCGGGTTGCAAAGAATCAGGTCGGCCGACGCCGATTCAGCTTCCATCAATCCGTCGCCGACGTGAAAAGTCGCCTCGCGCTGCTCTCCGAACGCAAGGTAGAAATTCTCCCTGGCCGATGCGACAGCCATAAAAGACTCGTCGAAAAAATGCACGGTCGCAGCCGGATTACGCTCGGCGGCGATTAAACCGACCAAGCCGTTGCCGCAACCTAAATCGATAATATCGCGGACATCCTTCTGGAACGGGAGATGTTGGAGGAAAAAGCGCGTCCCGATATCAAGACTGTCACGGGAAAACACGTTTGCGTGGTTGACGATCAAATACTCGGTGTTTTCAAGCCGATAGTAAACCGGATAAGGATTGGAAGGAATGGCCAGTTCGGCATCGAGAGCGGTAAAAATCAGCCGAGCCTTCTTTTTTGCCAGCGAAGTCGTTGTCGGCCCAATCAGGCGCTCCAACAATTTCCAAACCGAAGGCGGCAGATTTTTAATCATACCCGCCAATATCACCTGGGTTGAAGCGGTCAAATGGGGACGCAAACGTATCAGCTCGTCTTCCAATAATGCCAGGGTCTTCGGGACCTTAATCAGCACCAAGTCAAATGCACCGTCCAATATGTCAAGACTGTTCAGCAAGCTGACACTGTGTTCAGGCAAGCCGTTTGCGGCAAGATTGAGCCGCGTCGCCTGCTGCGACAGATAAGAGTCCGATATGGCATGAGGCCGAAAAGCGTTTAGCGCTACAGCCAAAGCGCCGAAACTGTCATTCACTATCAAGATCCGCGCATCTTCCGGCAGCTTTAGCTTTTCCGCGACGGTATCGAGTAAGTATTCATCGGCCGCATCCCAGGCTTGCAGCAGCTCTCGCGGCCGCTTCGGCAGCCGGTTCAGCTCAAACTCGCCTTGAGCAACAGTCAAACGGATAGTCATTAATTTCAGCGATTGGAATGCGGAGTTGAATGATCAGCACGGATAAAACCCACCTAATCGGTATTGTCGATAATCTAAATTATAGGCTGGCGGATACCGGCAAATACAACTAAGCACGCGACATGAATTTGCCGGTCTCGGTATTGATCTTAATCAGCTCATTAGTTTCCAGATATTCAGGGACCTGAACCTCCAGCCCGGTAGTCACCCTGGCTGTCTTGGTGCGTCCCGATGCGGTTGCCCCTTTAATGGCCGGTGCCGTCTCCACGATCGGCAACACCACGGAGCTTGGCAATTCAATGCCCAACACCGCATCATCGACCAACAAAGCCACGATGCCTTCCAGGCCTTCGGTCAAATACTCGATTTGGCCTTCCAAATCTTCGCTGCTCAAGCTGTATTGGGTGTAATCTTCCATATCCATGAAGATATAGTTATCCCCGTCGACATAAGAAAACTGCACTTTAGCGCGCACCAGATCGGCATCCTTAAAAAAATCATCGCCTTTTAACGACTCATCCAGTTTTTGACCGGTTTTAAGATTAGTAAAACGGATTTTATATAAAGTCGATGCGCCGCGGGACGATGGACTTTTAGCATCAACCTGCTTAACCGCATGCGGTACGCCGTTTATCTCAACCACCATCCCTCTTTTTAAATCACTCGCTTTTGCCACGAAATATCCTCTTGATTAAACTTGCCGACAGCATTGCAGCAAGCATTCATGTTAAAAAACAGCGCCAAGACTAACCAGACTCAAGCCGCCATGACAGCCATTATATCGTAGAATTCAAGCTTAAAGCGGGCACATGGTTGGCATGGTCATGAACTGAGCACGCAAAAATCCGCGATCCCGCTTTAAGATCATTGGCGTCTGCGTTATTGATAGCACCGGGCTTTTATAGTTTTCCTTTTCCGAATCACTAACTTAAACCCGACACATTGATGCGTTCCATACACAGGGCCAGTTTATCGGCAAGGACTTCAACTTGCGGAGAACTAACCATGTTGTAATGATTGCCGGGGATGATATGAAGATCGAGTTCCTGGGCAACAAACTGTTTCCAGGCCTCGCTGGTTTTGACATGCAAGCCCTTGCCCAGTTCGGTGGCCTGGAAAAAGGAGATCTTCCCGTCGTATCTCTTCGGAATATAGGTCTGGATGATGCGGCGATTGGTTATTAAAACCTCCCATAAACGCCTGAACACCATAAAATCGGTGCCGGGCGGGAAGAATCCTACTTCCAAGGCCTTATCCATCACATAATGCAGTTGCTCTTCCTCGCCGTCCAATTCCCGCAGTTCCTGCAACGATAAATCAGGAATCATCTCCGACATCACATTGACCAGAATTTCAGCGCTGTCCTCTTCGGCAACCTGATCCCCGGTCAACGTGTCCGACAGTTGCGTGTCGAATAAAGCCAGCAAAGCAACCTCGTCCCCTTGCACCCTGAACTGTTGGGCCAATTCAAACGCAATCAGTCCGCCAAAGGACCAACCGGCCAAGCGGTAGGGCCCCTGCGGGAAATGCTCTTTGATCGTTTTAAGGTAAAAGGCCGCCATCTCTTCTGCCGTGGCGTAAGGTTCCTGGCCTTCCTCAAGCCCGGATGCCTGGAGCCCGTAAAAAGGCTGGTCCTTATCCAGACAGCGGGAAAGATCGTAATAACAAATCGCATGGCCTCCGGCAGGATGAACGCAAAACAGCGGCGGCTTCGATCCTTCCGGTTGAATATCGACCAGCGGCGACCACGGCGACGAGTCGTCCTGCTCCATCAGCAGGATGGCCTGCTTTTCGACGGTGGAAGCCTGGTAGAGAGACGCGGTGGACAGCTCTTTGTTTAATTTCTCTTTTAGCTTCGATATCAAACCGATTGCCAGCAGCGAATCGCCTCCCAGCTCGAAAAAATCATCCTGGGTTCCAATGGGTTCAATCCCTAACAGCTTCTGCCAGATATTGACCAGCGCAAGCTCGATATTCGAGCGAGGAACGACCAAAGGTACCGATAATTCGGGCCGCGAATGCATCCGCATCGCACTGTCCGCTGTTTTCGGCTCCGGCTCAGGGAGAGCGGCCGTAGCGGGCCGCTCCAGCCGCGGCTCCAGCTTTTGCGTTGACACCATAAGCCTTGTCAGCGCGGATTCCATGACCAACCGGAAGACTTCCCGGCCTTCCTCCGGCGTGATGCCGAGCTGCATCTCTTGTTCGCGCCGCTCCCGCAACGAATCGGGCGTTGCGGTTTTGACCGCCATGCCCACCTCGCGCCACAGATCCCAGTTAAGGCTGATGGCCGGAATTCCCTGCGAACGAAGATAAAGGGCGTAAGCATCGAGAAAAGCATTGGCCGCGCAATAATCCACCTGGCCGAACGCTTCAAAAATCGCGCTCAATGAAGAACAAAGGAGCAAGAAATCCAGCTTTGCGTCCTTAAACAGCGTATGCAGAACCACGCTCCCGTCGACTTTCGGCGCCAGAACCGATGCGGCAGTTTCCGGCGTTTTGCGCTGGATCACGCCGCCGCCTGCAAGTCCTGCCGCATGAATGACGCCGTGAATCGGACCGAAGCGTTCGTTGGCCTTCGCAACGACATCCTGCATTTGTTGCAGATTTGCCGCGTCGGCCTGGGCAATCCATAGCCGGACGCCCTGGTTTTCCAGTGCTTGCAGCGCTTGAATTTTCAGGCTGGTTTCGTCATCGGCTTCGTGGCTTTCAAGCCATCCGGCCCAGTCATTTTGCTGCGGAAAAGCCGAGCGGCCGATTAAAATCAGGTTGGCAGAGAAGTTTTTGCCCAGATATTCCGCCAGCGTCAGCCCGATGCCGCCCAAACCGCCGGTAATCAAGTAGGTGCCTTTTTCTTTTAACAATGACCTTTTCTTTGTTTTCGCTTGCTCTAAATGAATAGATTCGTAAGACGGTAGCCAGCGCTGTTTGCCGCGATAGGCTATCGCCCTGTCAGCCGTTTTACTCAGGATTTCCGCCAACAGTTGCCCGATCAGCCGTTGTTCCGATTCGGCGTTTGCAATCGGCAGGGTTACGTCCACGCTTCGGCATTGAATGTTCGCATATTCCTGGGGAATCGTTTGCACGGGGCCCAGCAACGTCGCTTTTTCCGGTTGCAGTTGTTCATCTCCGGTAACGGCCTGCATGTTGTTGGAGACGGCGATCAGTTCCAGCGGCGATTGCTGCTGTTTTCCGAGCACCTGCGCCAGGAACAGCAAGCTGTAAAAGCCCGTTGCCTGCGCCTGTGCGGTGATCTCGGTTTCCGTTCCGCGACTATCCAAGCGGTTGACCGACCACAGATGAACAATGGTCTGCGGCAGGCTTTGCGTTGCTCTCAGCTGATTCAGCAGGGTTTCATAGTCTTCCGCTGTTTCCGGGTTCATGACATAGGCATTATCCGATAATTGCCGCCATGCTTTGCCTGCCTTAACCGTGACAACTGCCTGTCCAAGCCCTTCAAGTTGTTCGGCCAATGAATCGCCAAGACCGCAATCGTCGATAAACAGCAGCCAATTGGCGGGTTCCGGTGTTTGCTCCTGCTCCAGCCATAAATTCAATGGCGCGGAGATTTTCCACGACGGCAAATAAAACCAATCAGGCAGTTTTTCTCTTGTGTTTTGCGGAACCGGCGAATTTCCCGCCGGCGCATCTTTCCCGTCAATCCAATAGCGTTGCCGTTCAAACGGATAGGTCGGCATCGCTATTCGACGGGGCTTCATGCGTTCATGAACAGCAAACCAGTCAGCCGATACTCCCGCCAGCCATAGTTTGCCCAACGCAGCAAGAACCGTCTGGTCATCGTCAACAGGATCTTTCGGCGAAGGCAGCGAGGAAACGGTTTCCGGCTCGCCTGTCGAAGGAGAATGGCGCTTGACCAATGTCGTCAACACCCGCCCCGGCCCGACTTCCAAAAATACCGATTCCGGGGCTTTCAATAAGGTTTCCATGCCGTCGGTAAAACGTACCGCGGAGCGCAAGTGCCGGGCCCAATAATTCGGGTCGGTCGCTTGCTCGGCAGTGACCCAGTCGCCGCTCAAATTGGATATATAAGGCTTTTGCGGCGCGTTCAATGTCATTTTGCTCAGGCAATCGACAAAAGCCGGCAGGATAGGCTCCATCATCGCCGAATGAAAAGCGTGGGAGGTATGCAAGCGAATGGATTGAATATCCTGGAGGGACAGGCGGTTTTCCAAAGCCTCTATAGCGTCGCTTGGGCCGGAAACGACAGATAAGCTCGAGGCGTTGACCGCGGCCAGCGAAATATCCGCGTTCAAATACGGCTGAATCTGCTGTTCCGATAACACCACGCTGAGCATAGCCCCTGCCGGAAGCGACTGCATTAAGCGTCCGCGCAAGGCAACCAACTCCAGCGCCTGTTCCAGCGAAAACACGCCCGCCAGGCAGGCGGCAACGTATTCGCCGATGCTGTGCCCCAACATCGCGGCGGGCTGGACTCCCCAGGCCATCCATAATTGCGACAGCGCGTATTCAATCACAAACAGCGCCGGCTGCGCGACGGCCGTTTGTTCGAGTTCAGTTGCTTGTTGCTCCGTTGCGCCATTAGCCGGATACAGTATGTCCCTTATATCAAGCCCCATCAACGGGATCAGGATGTTCGCGCAACGATCAACCTGTTCGCGAAAAACCGGTTCACGGGCATAGAGTCCCGACGCCATGTTGACGTATTGGGAACCTTGGCCGGAAAACAAAAACACCACCGGGTGCCCGTCGCTCTCGCATTTTCGGCTCAACAGCCCGTTTGCTGTGCTTAGCGTCTTTACAGCCTCGTCCGCGGTCCGGCAAACCAGCATGCGGCGATGCTTGAAGACTTTTCGCCCGGTATTCAGCGTAAATGCCGCATCGGCAAGATTGATGTCCGGATTTTGCCGGAAATGTTCGGCAAGGTTCGCGGTAGCCTTTTCCAGAGCGGACTCCGTTCTGGCCGATAACAGCAGAACTTGCGGGCGCGATTCATGGCTTGCCGGTAAAACTTCCGGCGCTTCCTCCAAAACCAGGTGGGCATTGGTTCCGCCGATACCGAACGAGCTGACGCCCGCGCGGCGCGGAGTTCCGCCCGATGTCCATTCGGCCTGACGGCTATTCACATAAAACGGGCTGCCGGCGAAGTCTATTTCAGGATTGGGCTTTTTAAAATGCAGGCTCGGCGGCAACGATTTATGTTTCAGCGCCTGGATGGTTTTAATCAGCCCCGCTATGCCGGCGGCCGCATCCAGATGGCCGATATTGGTCTTTACCGAACCAATCGCGCAAAATTGTTTTTTCCCGGTATGGGCTTGATAAGCTTGGGTCAAGGCCGCGATTTCAATCGGGTCTCCCATTGGTGTGCCGGTGCCGTGCGTTTCTATATAGGTAATGGTTTCAGGAGCTATCCCGCGCATTGCCCGTGTAATCACTTCCGCCTGGCCTTCCACGCTCGGCGCTGTGTATCCGGCTTTCAAAATACCGTCGTTATTGATCGCCGAACCTTTAATGACCGCGTGGATGCAATCTTTGTCCGCAATGGCCTGGTCCAGTTTTTTCAGCATCACGATACCGACGCCGTTGCCGCCGACCGTTCCTTGCGCAGCGGCATCGAAAGCCCGGCAGTGGCCGTCCGGAGAAAGGATCATGCCGTCGACGTAAAGATAACCTGACTTTTGGTTGGCTTTCACCGAAATCCCGCCGGCCAGCGCGATGTCGCATTCCCCGTTCAACAGGCTTTGACAGGCCATATGCACCGCAACCAGCGACGTGGAACAAGCCGTTTGAATATTGACGCTGGGCCCTTTCAGGTTCAGTTTGTAGGAGGTCCGTGTGGTTATGAAATCGTTTTGGTTGCTGACCATCAGTTGATAATCGCCGACGGCTTGCAGCAGTTCCCGGTTGGAGCTTAGGTTATCCGTGTAATACGTATTCATTCCGGCCCCGGCGAAAACCCCGACCGGCCTGTTTATCCGCTCCGCATCGTAACCGGCATGCTCAATCGCTGCCGCGGCGCACTCCATGAACAAGCGTTGTTGGGGGTCCATGATTTCGGCTTCTCTCGGAGAGAAACCGAAAAAGGCCGCATCGAACAACTCAATACCGTCCAAAATCCCATTGGCTTTGACATAAGAGGGATTCCTGACAAGCACCGGATCGATACCTTCCGCCAACAGCTCTTCTTCGGAGAAAAACGAGATCGACTCGATGCCGTCGCGCAAATTCGCCCAAAAGCTGTCCACGTCGCTTGCGCCTGGAAAGCGTCCGGCCATACCGATCACCGCAATATCTTTCGTCGTGGAAGAAACCGCTGGCGCAGGCGCGGCGATTTCCGGCGCCTTCGCGCCGCCGGTCAGGTGCGCCGCAAAAGCGTGAATGGTCGGATAGTGAAACAAGTCTACCATCGGCGGACGCTTCCCGAGCACTGTCTGCAATTCCTGTTGCAATTGCAGCAACAGCAGCGAATGACCGCCAACTTCAAAGAAATTATCATGAATGCCCACTTTGTCCACGCGCAGGACTTTTTTCCAAAGCCCGGCAATCCGCTCCTCCAATTCCGTTTGCGGCATGACGGCTTGGTTTTCCGGCGCACCGGAATTTCCACCGATGGCCTCAAGGGCGCGTCTATCCATTTTGCCGTTCGGCGTTAACGGCATCGCATCCAGCAAGATGAAGGAGGACGGGACCATATGGCTGGGCAGCCATTGATTCAGGAATTTTTTAAGCTCCGCCGGATCAAGATTTTGATCCGCAACGATATAAGCAACCAGCGTCTTTTCTTTCCGGTCGGAGCTTTCCAAGGCCAGCACGGCACTCTCGACGATAGCCGGGTATTTGCCGAGCGTGGCTTCGATTTCAGGGATTTCGATCCGAAATCCGCGGATTTTCACCTGATTGTCCAGGCGTCCCAGATATTGGATATTGCCGTCCGCCAAGAATCGCGCCAAATCGCCGGTTTTGTAGAGCCTAGATCCTGCCTCTCCGAAAGGATTGGCTATGAAGCGTTCGTCCGTCATCTCCGGCCGGTTCAAATAACCGCGCGCCAGGCCCGCACCGCCCAGGTAAAGTTCCCCTGCGACGCCGATAGGAACCGGACGGCAGTTGTTGTCCAAAATGAATGCCTGGGTGTTGTCGATAGGTCGGCCAATCAGCGGCGCTTCGGTATCGCCTTTTTTCATCAGCGCGAACGTCGAATACGTTGTATCCTCGGTCGGCCCGTACAAGTTGTAGACCTTCTTGATCGTATCGGACTGGTAGACGCGCTGCACCAGATCGTTCTTTAACGCTTCCCCGGCAAGATTAACGACCTGTACCGACGCCGGTATCAAATCCAGCTTAACCAGCTCATTGATAACGGATGGGACCGTGTTCAGCAGCGTCACGTTCGCGTCGGCGGGCAATTCGGGCAGGCGCAGCGCGTTTTCAAGCAGGATGCTGCTGCCGCCGACAGCCAGCGGCACGAATATTTCGAATACCGAAAGATCGAAGCAAATCGATGTCGTGGCCGCGACGCCGGCCAATTCTTCCAGCGAAAAAACCGTTTTTGACCAGGCAATAAAGGCCGCGGTATTTCGATGATTGATCGCAACGCCTTTCGGCTTGCCGGTCGAGCCGGAGGTATAGATCACATAGGCCAGATTGTCCGGCTTGACCGCGCTTTGGATATTCGCGGAATTCAATTGCCGGAGGCTTTCAGCCGCGCTGTCCATGCACAGGATTCGCGCTTGCGTAGCCGGCAATGTTCCGGTTAGGCTGGATTGCGTCAGCAAAACCAGGATTTGCGCGTCTTCAAGCATGAAGGCCAGGCGCTCGGCCGGGTAATCGGGGTCCAACGGCAAATAAGCCCCGCCGGCTTTCAAAATGCCCAACATTCCGACGATCATCTCAATCGAACGTTGCATGCAAACGCCGACCAAGACTTCCGGCCCCACGCCGATGCTTTGCAGATGGAGGGCCGTTTGGTTGGCGAGGCTGTTCAGCTCGCTGTAGCTTAGCGATTGTTCGCCGAAAACAAGCGCCACCGCATCCGGCGTTTTTTCCGCCTGCGCCTCGAAAAATTCGTGTACGCATTGATCGGCCGGATAAGGCACACGGGTTCGATTAAAATCGACGAGAATTTTTTCCCGCTCGCCCGCCGTTAGTACATCGATGTCGGCTATCGTTTTCGCTGCTTCGCCGACCAGCTCGCCGAGGGTTTTCAGGAAACGCGCGCCGAACTGTTCCATCGTCGCTTCGCTGAGAACGGCGGAGTAATATTCGATCGCAAAATCGATTTTATCCGGGAATTCCGTGCCGAAAATCGCCATATCGAATTTCGACGAATCTTTCACTTGCCCCTGGTAAGGCCTGAATTGCAGTCCGCTTTCGTCCTGCTCCGGCTGCTCGAAATTCATGTACGAGAACGTAATGCCTGTCAACGGATCGCGGCTCATGTCCCTGGGCAGGTTTAATTTCTGGACTAACTGGTCGAACGGGTATTCCTGATGGGCATAGGCGTTGACCATCAGCTCTTTGACTTCCGCCAGGAATGCCGCCGGCGTTTTTTCGTCTTTCGGGAAAGCCCTGATGGCCAGATGATTGATGAACATGCCGATCGTTTCGCTGACTTCCGGCGCATTCCGGCCCAGGTCGGCAATCGCGATAATGATATCATCCTGCCTGCTGTATTTATGAAACAGTAGGTAGAAAGCGCTAAGGAACACCATGAACGGCGTGGTTTCATTTTTCGCCGAAAAATGGCGGACCTTGTTAAGAAGCTCTTCATCCACGGAGAACGACAGCACCGCGCCTTCATAAGTGATGACAGGAGGTCTCTGGAAATCAAACGGAAAATCCAGCACCGGAATGTCTTGTTCGAATTGTTTCAGCCAATAATCCCGATGGACTTTAAAAGCTTCCGTTTCAAAATGCGCATTCTGCCAGCGGGCGAAATCCTTGTACTGTATTTTCAGTTCGGGAAGATTTTCGTTTTTGTAAAACGCATTCAATTCCTGAAAAATAATTTGCAGCGAAAACGCATCGGCGACGATATGGTGAACGTCGAACAGCAACACCTGTTCGCCGGTATCGAGCGTTGCCAATTCGGCCCTGAGCAGCGGGGCTTTGGCAAGATCGAACGGTCGGGAGAATTTTCCGGCGTAGGCATCCAGCTCCGATCTTTTCAACGCGATTTCGGACAGCGTGAAATCGACATGGTCGGCAATAACCTGCACAAGCCGCCCTTCTTTCATCGCAAACGAAACGCGGAAGGATTCGTGCCGCGCTATCAGCTTGTCGAAAGCGCGGGCCAGTTGTCCGGCATCCACTTTGTTCTCTATAAACAGAATGCTCGGCAGGTTGTAGCCGAGACTCTGTTTCGACAATTCCCAGAGAATGTACAGCCGGCGTTGAGCCGCGGATGCCGGGTAATAAGGCTGCTTTTCAACGACTTCGATAGCGTTGCGGGACTCGCTATCGCGGTTTTTGTTGTCGATAAAGGCTGCGTATTTTTCGATGGTCGGATGACTGAAAATGACGTCCATCGACACTTTCGTGCCGAGTTTTTTCGCAATCAAATTGCTTATTTTATTCGCATCGATTGAATCGCCGCCCAGGCTGTAATAATCGTCCAGCACGTTGATCTCGTCGTAGCCCAAAATCTCGGCCCAGGATTGAGCCACGGCTATTTCGACCGGGCTGTAGCTGCCGTCGTCTCGGCCGGAAAGAACGACCGTCGCCTGCTGTTTCGCTTTTGTTTCGGTATGTTCCTTTTCCTTCGGCGCTTGGGAGACATCTTGAATAACAAGATCCGGCGGAACAATGATGCCCTGGCTCCCTTCGTAAGCAAGCAGCTTGTGCAGAAGATCGATTGCCTCTTTTGTGGTCAGCGCGTACTGGCTTTCACTGACTTGCCAGTCGAAAGCCATGCCGGTTTCTTTCCAAGCCGGCCAATTGATCGCCAGCGTTCTTAGGCCTTGTTTGTTCCGAAACGCGGCAAACGCGTCCTGATAGGCGTTCGCGGCAATGTAATCGCCCTGCCCTGGAGCGCCGAGCACCGCGGACAGGGCCGAACAAAGAATAAAAAAGTCCGGCTTATCTTGCCGGGTAAGCCGGTCCAGAAGCCAAGTCCCTTGTATTTTCGGACGCAGTACGCCGGCAAAAGTCGCTTCTTCTTTCCTGAACAAATAGCCGTCGCCTGCGATTCCGGCGCAATGCAGCACGCCGTCTATGTTGCCGAGCTTTTCGCGCGTCTCGTTGATTGCCTGTTCCATTTGCACCGGGTCTGACACGTCGGCCGCAATGACCAGCACTTCCGATCCGCCTGCTTCTATGTCCAGGATCACCTTGATTTTTTCGGCAACCTTGCCGTCCTGCGCTGCTGCCCATTCTTCGCGAGGCGGCAAGCCTGTGCGCCCGATCAGCGCCAGTTTTACAGATTTTTGGGCGGCCAGGTCTTTTGCGAATTCGATGCCCATTCCGCCTAGGCCGCCGGTGATCAGGTAAACGCCCTGCTCTTTAATTGCAACGGCTGTCCCCGAACTTTGAATGGCTCGAAAATCCTGCTCGTAGCGTATGCCGTTGCGGTAAGCCGCAGGTCTGGCCGGGCTGTCGAAGCCGGTAAACTCAGCTAGAACCTGTTCCGCTGTAGCCGTGTCATCCAGGTCAAGAAATTTGCAGGCGATATTGTCGTACTCTAAAGGTATGACTTTTGCCAAGCCCGACAGCGCCGCATAAGCTGGATTTAAATGGGGTTCGTCGTTCGTTACCTCGAAAGTGTTTTTGCCGATGACCAGGATTTCCAGCGCTCGCGTGCCATTCTGTTTAATCAAGTTTTTGACCAGTCGGAACAGGCCGGTTACGCCCAGGTCCAGACTTGATTCAAGTTCCTCCAGGGATGCGCAGTCGCCATCCGGCAGGGAAGGGGAGTAGATTATTTTACCGATCCGGTGTTTTTCCAGATTCTCGATCAGCGCCATACACTGATCTTCCGAACGTGGAATAGCAAAGGTTTGCCTATCTTGCAATGGCGAAAAATTCCCCAGCACACAGACTTCTCCGGGCGTTTGCAAATGCTGTTGTTCTTTCGGAAGCCAAACCGTGCGGAACAGTCCGCATTGATGTTGAACGCGTTTGAACGTAAGCCCGCGAAACTCGGCGCATAGTTGTCCATCGGCATCGGCTAGAACGACATCGTACTTTTGTATTTCTTCCGACTCGCTTTTGGCTGTGACATAGCTGTAAATTTCCCCGCCGATGGGCCGGTATAATTTTGCGTCGGCGCACATCATCGGCAGGAAGCCCGGTTCCGTCAGGCCCGAGCTCAAGGCCGCATCCAACAGGGGCGGATGGAAGTCAAAACGATTCAAGTCGGCCTTGAATTCATCCTTTAACTTTAAAAGGGTCAGGCGTTCGTTATCGTTTTTCCAGATTTTTTCCAGGCAATCCCAGCGTCTGCCGACTTCGACTAGACTTTGATTGCCGCTATTAAAGCCACGGCCGGGTAGTTCTATTGCTTCGCATCGCGCTTTTATTTGTTCTATGTCGAGGCGTGCCGGAGCTGTGTCGAACGCTGTTTTTATTTCCGCGGTCGCATACTGCGTCCAATTGCCCGCCGGTTGTTTTCGCAGTACCGAAACCGCATGACCGTCCGGCGATGCTTTTAACGTCGCGACCAAGCGGTCAGGGGAGGTCCGTATTTCTTCCGGAGTGATAACCAGCAGGTTTTCCCAGAACAGCTCATGCACGGCCAGCGGCGATTTATAGCCCTGTTTTTTGGCAATTTCCGCGAGTAACTGAAAATAGGCAACTCCAACCAGGCAAGTTTGCCCGCCCGCTTTATGTTCATTCAGCAGCCAATCCTCGCCGCTGTCGATGCCGATTTCGTAAATAAGCTGTCCGGGCGTTTGCGCCGGCGTTTGTTTGATGAAGACCGCGTCCCGATTCGTTGCATAAGGAGCAGCAGGGACTTTTAGCCAGCAGCGCTTTTTTTCGAAGCGGTGGAACACTTTCGGAGAAACATCGGTTTGCTTTGGCGCGGGCGCTTCCTCCAACACGACATGGCAATTGACGCCGCTTAAGCCAAAAGCGCTGACGCCGCACAGCAGCGGCTGCTCCGCATCGCTCAGATCGATCAACCTGTCGGCCGGGAATACCGGCGAGTTTGCAAACGGAATCTTGCTGTTGGCTTTTTTGAAATGCGCCAGCGGCGGGATTTTTTTCTTTTGCAGGCTTAAAGCCGCCTTGACCAGACCAATCAGGCCTGCCGCGTGATCCAGGTGACCGAAATTGGTCTTCACCGAACTGACCGCGCAGAATTGCCTGTCGTTGGTGTATTTAGCAAAGGCTTTGTTAATGCCGTCTATTTCAATAGGATCGCCCAGCTTGGTGCCGGTGCCATGCGCTTCTATAAAACGTAGGTTTCGCGGGTCTATTCCGGCATCTTTCCAGGCTTGGTCGATTAATTCCGCCTGCGCGTCGGCATTCGGCACCGTCATGCCGGCGGCGGTACCGTCCTGGTTCAGCGCGCTGCCCTTGATGACCGCATAAATCGAATCTTGATCCTTCAAAGCCTGGTTAAGCGGCTTCAACAGCACCGCAATGACGCCTTCGCCGCCGCCGGTGCCGTCCGAGGAGTCATCGAATGTCCGGGTTCTGCCGTCCGAGGATTCAATTTCCACTTTCTCGAGAGCCACCGGCAAAATCGCCGTTTTGACCGTGCCGACCAGGGCAAGCTTGCATTCATTCGCGCGCAATGCGCGGCAAGCCAGATGCACCGCGGTCAGCGACGACGAGCAGGCGGTATCGACCATCAGCGCGGGACCGCGCCAATCCAGCACAAACGAAAGCCGGGTCGCGGTATTGGACGGCACGTTGCTCAGGAAAATTTGTTCGCTGTCGTCTCGGTAGATTTGGCCGGCCAGTTCCCCGTATTCGTGGGCCGAACTCATGCCCATGAATACGCCGACCTTGGCCCCTTTGAGTTTCGTGCCGCCGTATCCGGCATCTTCCAGCGCTTTCCATGCGGTTTGCATGAACAGCCGCTGGTTCGGCGACATAATTTCGGCTTCTTTCGGCGACAGGTGAAAGAAGCGGTAGTCGAACTCGTCCACCCTGTCCAGGTAGGCTATTTCCCGGTAGCTAAACTGCTCCGGGTCTTGGCCCAAGAAACGCAGGATTTCGTCCGCGTCTTTTTTGCGTTGCTCGGGAATCGCGCGGATTCTATCCTTGGCGGAAACCAAATCTTCCCAGAAATTTTCCGTATCCTCATAATCGGCAAGTTTCAGGCTGACGCCGATGATGGCGATATCCTTTGTTGAGCTTTCCTTAATGTTGACGTTCGCTTGCTTCGGTATTGTGAGAATTTTTTTCATGATTTGCCGATTTTTGGTGATTATGCGCTTACGCTGTTTTTATTATTTCTTCCAGGATGGTGACATAAAGTCCGGGCAAGCCTTTCATTTCTTCCCGGTCCATGCGCGCGCTGAACTTGAAGGCAATGTTCACGGTGCCGTTGCCGGTGTCGGCCTGCCAATCCAAGTCCGCATTATCGAAATCGCCGCCGTTATTGGAATAGAAGGCTAACACTTCGCTAGAGCCCGGATTCGCACCGGTTTTTAAAAAGTCATCGACCGGATAGATTTCCTCAGGGTTCAGAAATGCATCTCGCGAGGCCTGCAACAGCTCCTGGAGCGAATCGATTGCCTCAAAATCATGGCGAACGGATATGACCTGCCGGTTATTCAACGCGGCATAATACGGAACGTCCGCCTGCTCGCTGATTTCAAATAACAGGTAGGCGAACGCGGCCCGGAGGATGTGCTGTATATCCAGGTTTTCGCTGTTTCCCAGTTCGTTTAAGCGCACGGACAATTCATCATCCAGGCTATATTCGAATAGGCCGCCGTTCCCTGCCGAAAAGTATTTTTCGTCCAGCGTTAAGGTTTTTATCGCGATCCTTGTTTTTTCCCCTCCGGCAAGAAACAACGCCAAATCTGCAATATTCGGGTGCGCGAATAAATCCATCAGCGTGGTTTGCGGATGCTGCTTTTCGATTTCCCAATGCACGCGGACCAGCGACAACGAGTTACCGCCGATTTCGAAGAAATTCGCGTTGGTGCTGATGTCGTCCGTTTCCAGGTGGTTTTGCCAAATCGACAACAGTTCCGACTCCAGCGCGTTTTGCGGTGGACGAAATTCTCTTAGCGACTCGATCGGTTTCAGGCCTACCAGGCTTTTGCGGTTGATCTTGCCGTTCGGCAACAGCGGCAACGCGTCCAGCTGCACAAAATACGCGGGAACCATATAAGCGGGCAGCAGCGCATTGAGGCTCGCCCGGAGCTCCTCGACTTTCAAGACGGAGTCCGCGGTGACGTAGGCCGCCAAGGCTTTGGCCTCGCCTTCGCCGCTGGCCAGGACCACCGCCTCTTTGACAGCGGGAATGCCGGCCAGGCAAGCTTCTATTTCTCCCAATTCGATCCGGAATCCGCGAATTTTCACTTGATTGTCGATGCGGCCCAGGTATTCGATGTTGCCATCAGGAAGCCAGCGCGCCAAATCGCCGCTTTTATAGACGCGTTGCCGTTGTCCGAACAGTTCGATGTCGATGAAGCGTTCAGCTGTTAGCTCGGGACGGTTCAGGTAGCCGCGTGCGACGCCGGCGCCGCCGACCAGCATTTCGCCGGGCACACCGATCGGCAACGGGTTGTTGTACGCGTCAACCACCCAGACCTGTAAATCCGGAATCGGTATGCCGATGATGCTCTTGCCCTGATTGTCCCCGCCTGCGACCGGATAGTAGGTGACATGGACCGTAGTTTCGGTGATGCCGTACATATTGATCAGTTGCGGCCGGCTGTCGCCGTGACGCGCAAACCACGGTTGCAGCGCCGCAAAATCCAGCGCTTCGCCGCCGAATATCACGAACCGCAAACTGAGTTCATCCGGCCGCTTATCGACGTCCTGCAATTGTTTAAATGCGGAAGGCGTTTGGTTCAGTACCGTGACGCCCTGATCTATCAGCAATTGGTAAAAAAGCGCGGGGTTACGGCTGGTGTGGTACGGCACAATCACCAGTTTGCCGCCGTAGAATAATGCGCCCCATATTTCCCAGACCGAGAAATCGAACGCGTAAGAGTGGAACAGCGTCCACACGTCCTGCTCGCTGAACCGGTACCAGTGATCGGTTGCGCTAAAAAGCCGCGTGACGTTGGCTTGCGTCAGTTGGCAGCCCTTGGGCTTTCCGGTCGAACCGGAGGTATAAATCACATAGGCCAAATCACCCGGCCCGCTTTGTCGGGCCGGGTTATCGACGGGACGATCCGCAATCAAGTCCCACTCCTTATCGATGCAAACCACTTTCGCAGTCGATGCCGGCACTCTTTCAAGCAAATGGCTTTGGGTCAGCAACACCGGTACCGCGGAATCCTCCAGTATGAATTGCAGGCGTTGTTCGGGATAATCCGGATCAAGCGGCACGTAAGCCGCGCCCGCCTTCAGTATGGCCAGCAGACCGACGATCATCTCCAGCGAGCGCTCCACGCAAATGCCGACCAAACCGTTGCCGGTTTTAAAGTCGAGCAGGTAATGCGCGAGTTGGTTGGCCTGTTGGTTCAGTTGGCGATAGGTCAACTGCCGGCTCTCAAAAACCACCGCGATATTGTCGGGCGTTTTTTCGGCCTGGGCCTGGAATAAATCAACAATGCTCAAGTCTTGGCAATAATCGCTTTCGCTCCGGTTCCAGGCCTGTAGCCGTTGTTGTTCGGCAGCCGTCAGTAACGGCAGCCCGGCTAGCGATTGTTCCGGCCCGGAAACGATGCCCTCCAGCAATACTTGGAAATGTTCGCTCATTAAGGCGATGGTTTCCTGGCGGAACAGATCCGTGTTGTATTCCCAATTACAAACCAACGTCCCGCCTTGTTCCTCGACGCTCAAGGTCAAATCGAATTTAGCCGTCGCATGCTCGGATTCAACCGGCGTGATCTGCAAATCGCTCAGTTCCAGCGCTGCTTCCGGCGCGTTTTGCAGCACGAACATCACCTGGAACAGCGGGGAGTGGCTCAAGCTGCGGGAGGGATTGATTTTTTCAACCAGCGCTTCAAACGGAATATCCTGATGGCTGTAGGCTTCAAGCGCGGTCTTTCTAACCTGGTTCAACAAGTCCGAAAAGGCCTGGTCGGCATCGATTTGCATGCGCAGGGCCAACGTATTGACGAAAAAGCCGATTAGATGCTCGGTTTGGCTTTGGGTGCGATTGGCAATCGGACAACCGACCACAATATCCGTTTGCCCGCTGTAGCGGAACAGCAATACCGTAAAGGCCGACAATAAGGTCATGAAGTCGGTGACTCCCTGTTTCCGGCTCAACTGCTTGATTGATTGCGTCAGTATCGGATTCAACGTGCTTTGCAGATGCTTGCCCCGATAACTCATGACTGCCGGACGCGGGTTGTCGGTCGGCAGTTCCAGTAATTCCGGCGCGCCGGCCAGCTTGTTTGTCCAGTAGTCCAGCTGTTGTTCCAGAACCGCGCCTTGCAGCCAGTTTCTTTGCCAGGCCGCGTAATCGCTGTATTGGATAGTCAGTTCGTCGAGTTGCGGTTCGCGATTCTGGACAGCCGCTTCGTACAACCGGCACCAATCGCGGATCATCACGCCTGTCGACCAGCCGTCGCTGACAATATGGTGCATGTTGAACAGCAGGATATGGTCTTCGCCGCCAAGCCTGAGCAGTTGCGCTTTGAACAGCGGGCCGCTGCTCAAGTCGAAAGGCGCATTGGCGTGACGGTCAACCCATTCGGCAATTTGGCCTTGTTGTTCGGCATCCGCTAAACCGCTAAGGTCCGTGACGCTGAGCGGGTTATAAGCCTTGTTCAGTTGTACGCTTGGCTTTCCGTCAATCATCGGAAAACAGCTACGCAGGGTTTCGTGGCGCTGGATCAAGTCGGTCAAGGTACGTTGCAGCGCCTCTTCATTGAGCCGGCCTTCCAGCCGGAACGCTGCCGGCATGTTATAGGTTGCGCTCTGCCCTTCCAGTTGCGCCAGAAAGCGCAGGCGTTGCTGGGCGAAAGACAGTGCCGGCGCTTCGCCTTCGGCCAACGGCAGGATGACAGGCAATTCCGAACCGCGTTGCTGCCGGTCCAGCCATTCGGCCTGTTCCCGGAGAGACGGATAGGCAAAAACAGTCCGCAACGGCATATCAATGTCAAAGCTCTCGCGAATCCGGGAAACCAGTTGGGTCGCCAATAGCGAATGCCCGCCTACGGCAAAAAAGTTGGCGCTGACGCTCGCCACGTCGAAGCGCAGCACTTGCGACCAGAGGCTGCACAGCAATTGTTCGGTGGCGCTATGCGGCAACTGTTGTTCGCCCTGAATGGTCAAATCCGGCTTAGGCAAGGCCTTGCGGTCGATTTTGCCGTTCGGCGTCAGCGGCAGGCTGTCAAGCACCATGAAATGGCTCGGCACCATGTAGTCGGGCAGACGGTCCTTCAGCCAGCCGCGCAAGTCATCGGGGCTGAAGTGGTCCTGGGCGGAGGTCAAATAGGCGACGATGCGCTTGTCGCCGTCGGCCTCGTGCAGGTTCGCGACGGCTTCGTTGACGCCGGGATGTTGGCACAGCACCGCCTCGATTTCGCCCAATTCGATGCGGAAGCCGCGTATTTTTACTTGGTTGTCGATGCGGCCCAGGAATTCCAGATTGCCGTCCGGCAGCCAGCGCGCCAAATCGCCGGTTTTGTAAATGCGTTCGCTTTTGCCGAACAGCTCGACATTGACGAATTTCTCGGCGGTCAATTCGGGCTGGTTCAGATAGCCGCGCGCCAGACCGGTCCCGGCTATGCACAACTCGCCGGGCACATTCGGCGGTTGCGGCCGGTGTTGCGGATTCAGGATAAAGATTTCGGTATTGGCAAGAGGCTTGCCGATCGGGATAGTGTTATCCGTTTTTTGCCCGTTATTGACCCGGTACCAGGACGCGAACGTTGTCGTTTCGGTGGGGCCATAGACGTGCAGCAACTGCTCGGGGGCATGGCCTCTTAAAATCGTATTGACCGAATACGGATCAACCTGTTCGCCGCCAAAAAACAGGTATTTTAAGCTCTTAAAGCAGCCGGGCTGGGTTTGTGCAATTTGGTTGAATAATGCCGTGGTCACAAACAGCGTGTTGATGCGCTGGCTTTGCAAATGCTCCGTCAATTGCTGCGGCGACAGCAGCAGCTCTTTGGCGACGCCGACTAGCCGGGCGCCGTTTAATAAACTTCCCCAAATTTCAAAGGTGGCCGCATCGAAGGAAACATTCGAGGCCTGCGCCAGGCAATCGTCCATGCCGATTTGAATATAATTGGTGTTTTTAACTAAACGGACCACGGCGGTATGGGCTATGCAGACGCCTTTCGGCACCCCTGTCGAACCGGAGGTATAAATCACATAAGCCAAATCCTCGGGGCCGGGCTTTAGCGGCAGGTTTTCCGTGGACCGGCCGGTGAGTTCCAGTTCATCGATGCACAGCAACGTACAGTTATGTTCCAATTCAGCCGGCGACAATTGGCCTTGCAGGCGGCTTTGGGTCAGCAGCAGCGGGGCTTGGCTGTCCTCCAGCATATGGCGGATACGGACGGCCGGGTAATCGGGGTCTATCGGCAGATAGGCTCCGCCCGCCTTCAGTATGGCCAGCAGGCCGACGATCATGTCCAGCGAACGTTCGACCGCAATCGCGATCAAAGGGTTGCCGGTTAATAACGGCGCCCCCGCTTTCGTTTTCAGGTCGAGTAGATTGTACGCCAGTTGGTTGGCTTTATCGTTGAGCTGACGATAGCTAAGCGACTGGCCGTCAAAAACCACGGCAATATTGTCGGGTGTTGTGGTTGCTTGCCGTTCAAACAGGCTGACAATAGTCTGGTCTTTCGGGTAGTCGGTCGCGGTGTCGTTCCAGGCCTGCAATTGCAGAATATCCTGTTCGGTCAGCAACGGCAGTTGGCCGATGGCCTGCTCCGGGTTGGCGACGACGGCATGAAGCAGTACTTCAAAATGTTCCGCCATGCGCTTGACCGTGTCGCCGGTAAACAGGTCGGTCGCATATTCCCAGTAACACTGCAACTGCCCATCCTGTTCGGCGACATTCAGGGTCAGGTCGAATTTGGCGATCGGGTAGTCTGCTTCAAGAACGCTAACCTCCAGATTAGGCAAAGCCAATTCGGCGGCTTCGTTGTTTTGCAACACAAACATGACCTGGAACAGCGGGCTATGGCTCAGGCTGCGGGTGGGTTGCAGTTTCTCGACCAGCATTTCAAACGGGATGTCCTGATGCGCGTAAGCGTCCAGGCAGGTCTGGCGGGTGGCCTGCAACAGCGCGGCGAAGCTTTGTCGCGGGTCAATTTGGCCGCGCAGCACCAGTGTATTGACGAAGAAGCCGATCACATCCTCGGTACGGGCGTGAGTGCGGTTCGCAATCGGGCTGCCGACGCAAACGTCCTGCTGGCGGCTATAGCGCGACAACAGCACCTCAAAGGCCGCCAGCAAGGTCATGAAGTCGGTCACGCCCTGTTGCCGGCTTAACCGGGTGACGGCTTGGCTCAGCGTTGACGGCAGGCTGTGGGCAACGTGCGCGCCCCGGTAACTTTGCCGCGGCGGCCTCAGCTTGTCGGTCGGCAGCTCCAATAATTCGGGCAGGCCGTTAAGCTGCCCTGTCCAGTAATCGATTTGCCGGTGCAGCACGTCGCCCTGGAGCCACTGCCGTTGCCAAGCCGCATAGTCGCTGTATTGGATCGGGAGCACCGGCAAGCTGGGCTGGCCGCCCTCGGCAAAAGCCGTATAGGCGTGTTGCCAGTCGCGCATGAACACGGCCATCGACCAGCCGTCGCTGACGATGTGGTGCATGTTCAGCAGCAGCACCGCGCCGGCATCGTCCAGCAACAGCAGGTCGGCCCTGAATAACGGGCCCTGTTCCAGATCGAAAGGCGCAACGGCGTGGCTGTCGGTCAGGCGCGCGGCTTCACGTTCCCTGTCTCCGGCCGGCAGAAGACGCAAATCTTGGATTTGCAGGGCTTCAATGTCCCGGATATCTACCTGCGCCTGCCCGGCAAGCGTTGGAAAATGACTGCGCAGGCCGGTATGACGTTCCACCAGCCAGTGCAGGCTTTGCTGCAAGGCGTCGACATCCAGCCGGCCCGACAGCCGCAAAGCCAACGGCATGTTATAGGTTGCGCTATTGTTTTCCTCGAACTGGTTCAGGAACCACAGCCGTTGCTGGGAGAAAGATAAGACTTTGACTTCATCTGAGGCCTGCGGCTCAATCGCAGGCAGGCGGATGCCGCCGGCGGCTGCGTCAATGGCCGCCGCCAGTTCCGACAGTTGCGGGTGCTCGAACACCGTACGGATCGGCAATTCGACCTGGAAGCTTTCCCGGATGCGGGCGATCAATTGCGTCGCCAGCAACGAATGCCCTCCCCTTTCGAAAAAATTGTCGTGGCGGCCGATGGCCTCGCGTTTGAGGACGCCGGCCCATAAAGCCGCCAACAAGTCTTCGCTGGGCGTAACGGGCTGGCTAAAACCGCTTGCGGCCTGAAACTCAGGCGCAGGCAAGCCTTTGCGGTCGATTTTGCCGTTCGGCGTCAGCGGCAAAACATCAAGCACGATGAAATGGCTGGGCACCATGTAATCGGGCAGCCGGTCTTTTAGCGAGCCGCGCAGCTCATCGGTGTTGAAGCCGGCGTTATCGGTCGTCAGGTAAGCGACAATGCGCTTATCGCCGTCGGCTTCGTACAGGTTCGCGACGGCTTCCTTGACGCCGGGATATTCGCACAGCGCCGCCTCGATTTCGCCCAATTCGATGCGGAAACCGCGCAGCTTGATTTGCTGGTCGATGCGGCCCAGGAATTCGAGGTTGCCGTCGGATAACCAGCGGGCCAGGTCGCCGGTTTTGTAAATCCGTTCGCTTTTGCCGAACAATTCGACGTCGACGAATTTCTCGGCGGTCAGTTCGGGCCGGTGCAGATAGCCGCGGGCAAGACCGGCACCGGCAATGCACAATTCGCCCGGAATGCCTAACGGTTGGGGTTGATGCTGCCCGTTAAGAATATAAACGGGCGTGTTTGCGCGGGGCTTGCCGATGGCGACGTAATTTGTGTTGCCGGTTAACGTCGGCGGCAAACGGTAAATGCAAGGCGTGATAGTCGCTTCGGTCGGCCCATAAGCATTGAAACAAGTCAATGCGGGAAAGCGGTCGCGGGTTTGCTGAGCCAAGCTGTGCGGCAGCGCTTCACCGCCTAAAATAAGCATTCTGAGGCTAACCCAGTCATCGGCAAGCGTTGCAATATCCAGCATCTGCTGCCAATAAGCCGGCGGTAAGTCGGCTACCGTGACGGCGTGTTTTTTTATTAAAGCCAATAAGTCCTGTGCCGGCATTAAATTGCTTGTTAACAGCACCGAACAGGCACCGCTCAGCCAGGCGACCAACAGCTGCTCCAGCGAGGTGTCGAAGCTCAGCGAAGCAAATTGCAAAATTCTATCGTTTTCAGTCAGCCCATAGTGTTGCAACATGGCCTGGCTATGCAAGGTTAAGGCTTGATGTCCAATCATTACCCCTTTCGGCTTACCGGTCGATCCCGAGGTGTAAATCACATAAGCCAAGTCTTCCGGCCCTACTCTTCCGGCCGGGTTGTCTGTGCGTTGGCCAGTGACATCCAGTTCATCAAGGCACAGCACAATATAATCCTGTTTACCGCCGGCCAACGGCAACCGGGTTTGGGCATTGCTTGTAGTCAGCAATAACGGCGTTGCACTGTCGTCCAGCATATCCAGAATGCGGGCGCTTGGATAATCCGGATCTATCGGCAGATAAGCCCCGCCGATTTTGAGGATGGCCAACAGGCCGGCGACCATGTCCAGTGAGCGTTCGACCGCAATCGCGATCAGCGGGTTAGCGGCCAATAACGGCACCCCCGTTTCCGTTTTCAGATCAAGCAGATAGTGCGCCAGCCGGTTGGCTTTGTCGTTCAGCTGACAATAGCTCAGCGACTGCTCTGCAAAGATCGCCGCAATATTATCGGGCTTTGTGCTTGCTTGCCGTTCAAACAAATCAACAACCGTTTGGTCTTTCGGATAATCCGTTTCCGTTGACGTCCACTGCTTAAGCTGCGCCTGTTCGTAGTCTGTCAGCAGCGGCATCTTCGCGATGTCTTGTTCGGCATCGTCGACCGCACCTTGCAACAGCACGTGCAAATGCTCGGCCATCCGGGCAATGGTGACTTCGTTAAACAGGTCGCGGTTGTAATCCCAAAGTGCCGACAAGGTTTTGCCGTCGTCGCTATCGGAAAAAGTCAGCGCCAAATCAAGCTGACCTTCCATTTGCGCAATAGCCAGGCTTCGGGCTTGCACGCCGTTCGCTGAAAAATGCTTGGGAATCAGGTCGTCGCGCTCCAGCGCGAACATCGCTTGCACCAAAGGCGGATAAGCCGGATTCCGGTGCGGCTGCAGCTGTTCGATTAACTGTGTGAACGGATAAGGCTGGTGGTAAAGCCCGGTCAGCATGTGCTTACCGTTACGTTGCAGGAGTTGGCTGAAGCTGACGTTGTTGGCGTTGGCAAAATCGCCGCGCATGATCATCGGGTTGACCAAATAACCGACCATGTCGGCGAATTCCGCTTGGTTGCGCGGCGTCGAGGTCGGTATGCCGATCCAAATGTCGTCCTGCCCCGAATAACGCTGCAACAGCACTTGGTAGGCGCTGAACAGCACGGTAAACAAGGTCGTCTTGTGAGCTTTGGCGAGATTTTTGACGGCCTCCGTCAACGGCTCCGGCAGTTCGACACGCACCGAGGCGCCGTTGAAAGTCTGCCGCGCCGGGCGCGGATAATCGGTCGGAAGCTGCAAAACCGGCACGTCGCCGGCCAGCTGTTGTTGCCAATAGGCCGCCATGCGTTGGCCTTTGGGGCCGTTAAGCAGTTCGGCCTCCCAGTGGACGTAATCAGCATAATCCGTAGCCGTTGGCGGCACGTTTTCCACCCCGTAAAACGCCAATAATTCTTTGCCGAGAACAGCCAGGGAGGCCGCATCGCCGGCAATGTGGTGAAGATTCAACAGCAATACGTCGCCCGTGCCGGAGCCTTGGAACAGAGTAGCGCGGAATACGCTGTGTTCCAACGCGAAAGGCTGCAGTGACTGGCGGTAAAGCGCCTCTCGTAGGGTTACTTCCGTCCAGCCCTCCGCGTCAACGTCCTGCCAATAGCCATCAATGCCGGTGGCGACATGCCGGTACGGCACGCCGTCCAATTCGGAAAAACGGCTGCGCAGCATCGAATGGCGTTCGACTAGGCGCTGTAAGGCCTGCCGCAAAGTTTGTACATCGACATCTCCGGTAAACCGGAGCGGCAAAGCCATATTGTAAGCCGCACTTTGGGGCGCATCGCGGTAAATGAACCAAAGCGCTTGCTGGCTGTATGAGAGCGGTGTCGATGGGATAACTTGCACAGTATTTTTTCCTTAAATACGTTGATGTCAGTGAGGTAAGTAGCCGTTATTTTCTTCGTGACTACTCAGCGTTGCTCAATAGAACACGGGTGATACGGATAGGACGGATTTACACGGATTTTTAGCCCTAACGCTCATGAAAAACATTTTCGCCCCGGTTCATGAAAGTGATACTGTTTTGGACACGCTTACTTGCCACTAATCTTTATTACTTTCATAGTAACAAAGTTCGATGACGCTTTTTTAAAATCCGTGATGATCCGTTTAATCCGTGTCATCCCTGTTCCATTCTTCACATGTGTTGAATAAGTTAACGGTCTGCGCTAGCGGCGCTCTTTTTTTGCACGAAATCAACCAACGCATTCACGGAGTTGAAGTTTTCCAGCACGATATCGCCTTCGTCAAATTCAATCGCATACTGCTTTTCCAGCCATGCAATCAAATTCATGATAGCCAGGGAGTCGAGGATGCCCTCGTCGATCAAGTTGTAATCGTCGTTAAAACCCTCCGGCGCTTTGTCTTTAACGTATTGGTTAATAATATGTTCGCGTAGGAGCTGTAAGTTCATAGTGTTTTTATAGTTTGGGTGGACAATAATTTATCGGTATTGCGGATCAATTTGCCGCTGGCGGTGCGGGCCAAGCTATCGACCCAGTGAAATTGGTCGGGAATTTTGTAAGCGGCCAAATGTTCGCCGCAGTATGCTTTGAGTTCTGCTTCATCGGGCGGTTCATGGTTATCGGCCAGCACGACATGGGCCATCGGCGTTTCGCCCAGGCGGCGCGCTTTAACGGCAAATACGCAGGCGGCCTGGATAGCGGGATGACGCTCCAGGACCGTCTCGACTTCGCGGATGAAGAATTTCATGCCGCCGACGCTGATCATTTCTTTGCTGCGGCCGACGATGAACAGGTAGTCGTCCTCGTCGATGAAGCCCAAATCGCCTGTCGCCAACCAGCCGCCGTGCTGGTTCAGGATAACGCCGCGCGCTTGCCACGGCTGGTAATACGCATCCAATAGCCCAGGACCACTGAGCATGATTTCGCCGATGCCGTTTTCATCGGGCGAGTCCAGTTTGACGCTGTAGCTGGGTAATAATCTGCCGACCGAGCCGCGTTTTTGTTTCGGCGCATCAAGGTTTACGGCCGGCAGGCCCACTTCAATAATGCCGTAGGTCTCGTTCGGCGCGATGCCGAAGCGCTGGTAAAAAGCCTCGGCGATGTCGGGTCGGAGGTAAGCGGTGGTGACGATGGCCAGGCGTATGCCCGACAAGGTTTGCTCGCTACGGTCGTGGCTCATTAACTCGTAATGCGTCGGCGCCGCATAAATCAGCGTGGCGCGATGCCGGTTGGCGGCCTGCAAAATCGTGCTGCCGAAGCTGTTCTTGCATAAGATGATCGTGGAACCAAAGCTCAGGTAAGCAACAATGGACACCGCAAAATGGTAGGCCATCGATAACAGCCAAACAATACGGTCGTTCGCATCGATCTCTAAACCTTCATTGGCGGCCTGGATGCGGGCAAAGATGCTGTCGTGGGAAAGAATCACGCCTTTGGCTTCGCCGGTGGTTCCCGAGGTAAAGCGGATGAACGCCGGGTTCAGTCCGGCCAACTCCGCGGGCGGCGTACGCAAGGGGGTAAGATTCAGTAAGCAGGCTTGTGCAGTTAACGGTATGGATTCACCGTGCGCAAATGCGGCAAATAGCGTACAACCGGTTGTGCTTATGACCGCGTCAATCGCGATATGCTGGAAAATCAGTTGCTTTTCTTCCGTCGCCAATTCCATCGGAATCGGCGTAACGCAGGCCCCGCAGGCCCAAAGCGCGTAAGTAAAGGCAATGTAGGCTTGGCCGCCCGGATAGTGCAGGCCGATATTCATGCCGGGATGGATGCCGGCGGCCTGTAACTGTTCCGCCAAGGTTTGGATTTCTTTTCGCAAGGCCCCGTAGCTGGTTGAGGTGTGTTCGTGCGGCCCAAGGATCGCGGGATGTTCCGGCCTTAAAGCCGCTTGTTGAAAAAAAACTTCAGCCAAATTCAGTGTCATTTTACGATTTTCCAAAGTACGCGTTAATCAAACCTTCCCCCATTGCCCAGCAACTCCCGACCACCCGTGCCGAAGCTTGGGCGCGCGGTTCCGCTGAAAAACATTTTCCGGCCGCGAAAAAATTATTTAGCCCGCCGACTTTGAGAGCTTTCAAAGGGATCTGATAACTGTGGCCGGGCGGGAAGTAATCGAGACTGACCCCGTGTTCCGGATGCCAATATTCAATCGGCCAAGCGGCGCGGCATACGGCATCGTCAAACTGCCGGCCTTGTTTAAGATCGGCTTCGGTCAGCGTGTAATCGCCGTATACGCGGCCTCCGTCGCGGATACCCAACTGGCCATCGCAACGGATGAAGGCATCGGCAAATCCAGGCCGTACCTGAAGAAAGGCTAAAAGCCGGTTGACCACGGTTAGCATCCTCGCATGATCGTAATCATTTGCCGGTAAATTAAATTTCAGATAAATCTCATCGGGATAAACGCCGCCGTCAAGCCATAACGTCGCGCATTCCGGCGGTAGTTCATGGTTTTCAACCGCTTTCCGAATATGCCGTAACAGCGCGGGGCCTTTAGGAAAATCCAAAGTACCGGGGCTAACTCCGCCCAATTGCACGATCAGCCCGGCCAGCGCCGAGCCCTCGCTAACCCAGAGCGAATCGATACTGCGCACGATGTCGGCCCGGCCCGTCGCATCGACGACGGCCAGCGTATCGAGCGTGCGCGATTGCTCATCACAGTTAACCGTCACTGCCTCGATACGTTGGGCATTGATGGCTGCATGGCTAATGCCGGTCCGGTAACAAACGTTAATACCGGGATACTCGTTAAGCCAACGGCTGATAACTTGCTGATAAATAGCGGGGTCTACGTTTAAAACCCAGGTCTTGCCGATGCGCCGCTTACAGGTATAAGGACTGGCTTCGACGAGTCGATCAATAAGTTCCGCCGACAGGCCCGGATTAAGGGCATCGCCGCGGTCGTCAAAAAAGCCGCCCAAGGTATGAATCAAGGCCCCGGTTACCGTGCCGCCAAGCCGGTCCGATTTTTCCAGCAAAACCACCGGGATTTTTTGCCGGGCGGCGGCCAGCGCGCAGGCGATGCCTGTGGCGCCGGCACCGGCGATAACGAGTGCAGGGGATAATGCGGACATAAGCTAAGCGGCTGATTGATATTGCTGTGCTTTTGCCGGGACGGGAGATAATTCGACAGGGACGCCGAGGGCTGGATCGGCCGGCCCGGCGGCGGTAGCTGATGGCTGGGAGGCAGCATCAAGATTTTCCGGTGCGTTCCCGGCATTTTCCTTGTTGATTTCCAGCAACGGTAACATCGCATTGCCGACAGCGCCGGTTCCCAGCACGAAATGCACCAGCGTCGCGGTAAGAATGTCCATATTGACCAAGAAACTGCCGGCGAGCACAACGCCCATGCCGGTGTAACAAATTCCAAGCCCCCGCTTAAGATTGTTTTCCAGTTTGTCGGACAAGGCCATCAGCTCGCACAGCCGGTTAAGATCTGGGTTGGTCAGAATAATATCCGCCACGTCAATCGCCAGCGTGGTCGCGCCTCGCAACGAAATCGACAAATCGGCCTGGCGCATCGCAATCGTGTCATTGACGCCGTCGCCGATAAAGCAGACGGTGCGCCCTTCGGCTTGAAACTGTTTGACAATGCCCGCTTTGTCTTCAGGCAACACTTCGGCGAAGAAGCTGTCAACGTTCAACTGTTCGGCTAATTTTTGCGTCGGGGCCGCATGGTCGCCGGAAACGATGCCGATGTGCTTAATGCCGTGTTCCTTGAGCTTTTTAAAGACCGCTTGCACTTCGGGCCGCAAGGTTGCTTGCAGCTCGATAACGCCGGCAACCTCCGAATCAACGGCGACCATGACCAGGGAATGCCCTAGTTCATGGATTCGGTTTTGCAATGCCGCCACCGAATCGGACAGCGCAATGCCTTCCACGGTCATAAAACGGGCACTGCCGACATGAATGGTGCGCTGATCGAATTGCACCACGATACCGAAACCTTGGCGGTATTCGATGTCGTCGAGATTATCCACATCCAGGCCCGCCAGCTCTGCGTGCTGCATAATCGCTTTAGCGATAGGATGAGTCAGCTGATGTTCGGCTAACGCGGCATAGAACAGCACGTCGGTTTCCAGGTAATCGGCATGCACGACATGAATAGCACTGACGTTCAACGCACCGTCGGTCAAGGTTCCGGTTTTATCGAACAACAGCGTATCGATACTGCTGATCTGTTCGATGCGTTGACCTTGCTTAATTAAAATATTTTCCGAGGACGCGACGCTCTGGTAATTGATCGTGGCTAAAGGGCCAAGCAGACGAATGGCCTGCACGGTGTTGCCGCCGAGAATCACCATCGCGCCCGTTGGACCGGAGAAAACCAGACCTACGCCGGCAAGCACCAGGAAAGGCAGATTAGCAGCTTCGGCCCACTGTTCGCCGCGCAATTGAATCTCGGTTTTATTCTCGAAAGCCTGCCCGAGAATATCGCTCAATTTGCCGATGGCCGTATCGCGTCCGGACTTTTCAACCTTGACTTGAAGTTTACCGGTCAGCATCAGCGTTGACGCGAAAACGGCTTCGCCAACGCCTTTTTCGACCGGATAGGACTCGCCGGTAAACGCATGCTGATCGACGCTGGCCATGCCGTCAACCACGACGCCGTCGACCGGAATCGCTTCGCCGGCTTTGACAACCAGGATATCGCCTTGTTGGACATTTTCCAGCGTCACTTCCAACTCGACGCCGTCCTGGATGACCCAGACTTTCTGGTTCGGATCGAACAGCTGGCCGAACAGGTTGGCGTGAAGGTTTTGCTGTGCGGTATCGGTTGCTTTGGTAATAATGCTTTCGCTGATATAGGCCAGGCTCAAACCCAGGGCGGCGATAAAATAGCGGCCCGTGCCCAGCAGCAACAGATTGCCGATCCCCATCAGTAAATAACTGTCGACTCTACGGTCTTTAATAAGACGCTCTTTTACCGCGAATTCAACCTGACGGTAAAACGGAAACATGGTGTAGGTATAAGAGGCGATGTCCAGCAGCGCAAATAGCGGGGTCGGGTTTAACACGCGCAATGTCGCGGCCCCCAGCGTGACGCCGCTCATGATATTATTGCGCTGTTGCTGTTCTTTCTGCGTAAGCCCGGTTTCATCTGCCGCAGGGAAGATACTCAGGTCTTTAGCTGCTTTTTGAATTTCTTGGGGCGCTTTGCTTTTTTTGTATTTTTCATAAAGTCTAGTGCCGGAATAAGAAAGAAAAACGATAGCAAGGTCTATCATAATCGTAATTTTTATTGGATAGTTTAAAGTAAAAAGTCTAAAGACTTTATCAGCAATATGTTTTTTGCAAAGCAGTAAAATGAAATAGGGGAAAGAGCCAACCCGATTAATTAGTTATATTACCCTCAAGCCTCGCCCTAGACAATAGTACCACACCGACTTCTATAATCGACGATCCTCGCATTCAGCGAAAAAAGCGCACGCTATGCCCAAAATACTGTCATTGATGGTGTGCTCTCGGTTATTTTCGGCGCAATGAAGTTGGAATGACCTTGTCACCCATGAAGCTTCAAATTAATGCGTTCACTGTCCCGATCGTCAATGCATTCACAGCAACCTGAACCTGCCAGTATAATCTTTGCCACCACAAACCGTTTAAATGCCATGAAATCACAAGACAGCCCGTTATCAGGCGTTTCATTTTTAAACATTAACCACACCGTCAATCAAAACTTATGACAGATAAAAAACCTACCCTGGGCTTCATCGGTATAGGCCTGATGGGCAAACCGATGACTTTACGTTTACTGGATGCCGGCTTTAGCGTCAATGTCTGGAACCGCAGCCCTGAAAAACTGGAACCTGTGGTCGGTGCGGGCGCAAAAGCCTGCCTCTCCATTGCCGAATTAGTCAGGACATCCGAAATAATCATTCTGTGCCTGGCCGATACGTCCGTCGTGGAAACTGTCGTGCGTAACGACATTGCGACGAATGGCGCAGCCGGCAAATTGCTGATCGATTTATCGAGCATTCATCCGCAAAACACCCGGCAACTGGCCGCGCTATTGCATGAAAAATGCGGCATGGGCTGGGTCGATGCGCCGGTTTCCGGCGGCGTTGCCGGCGCCGAGCAAGGCAATCTGGCCATTATGGCGGGCGGCAATGCGGAACATATTGAAGTTGCCCGGCTCGTGCTGGCGCCGTTGTACAAGCAATTGACGCATATGGGCGAAGTCGGCTGCGGCCAGATTACCAAAATCTGCAACCAGATGATCGTCAGTTGCAACGTGCTGGTGATCGCCGAAATGATGGCGCTGGCCAAACAGGCCGGTGTCGATGCAAAGCAAATTCCGGTGGCGTTGGCCGGCGGTTTTGCGGATTCCAAACCGCTGCAAATCACCGGCACGGAAATGGCGGCCGAAACGTTCGAGCCGGTCAAATGGCGGGTCAAGACGCTGCTGAAAGATTTGAACATGGCGGTTGATTTATCCGGCAAGCAAGGCACTGCGGTGCCGATGTCGGCTTTGGCCTCGCAGTTGATGCAATTGCACGGCAGCCACGGCTATCTGGAGCAAGATCCAGCAACCCTAATCAAACTCTACGCAAAAAACGATGCTTAAATTTACCGCCAACCTGAGCATGCTGTTTACCGAACAGCCCCTGATAGAGCGCTTTAAGGCCGCCAGACAAGCCGGCTTTAGCGCCGTTGAAATCCAATTTCCTTACGACTTAAGCGCAGCCGTCATTAAAGACAGACTGGACGAATACGGTTTGCAACTGGTGTTGTTCAATGTCGCGGCCGACGACTTGCTGCAAGGCGGCGAAGGGCTGGCTTGCGTGCCTGAAAAGCGCGACCGGTTCAGGCGGGCCGTCGCTCAAACCGTCGAATATGCCGGGCTGTTAAAACCGGAAGCGATTAATGTCCTGCCGGGGCGCTGTCTGGGTAAAAACTGTTTAGGACACTATATGGAAACATTTACGGAAAACCTGAGTTTTGCTGCCGATGCTTTTTCGCCTTTAGGTATTAAAACCGTGTTTGAAGCGATCAATACTAACGATATGCCGGGATTTATCATCCATAGCGGCGCGCAAATGCTCAGCATGTTGGATCAACTGAAGCGCCCTGACTTGTTCATGCAGTACGATATTTATCATATGCAAACAATGGGCGAAAACCCCGCTGAATTTATTGCCGAATACACCGACAAAATCGGCCATATCCAGTTTGCCGATTGCCCCGGCCGCGGACAGCCCGGCACCGGTCAGATTAATTTTGAGCGGATGTTTTCAGCTATTGGAGAATCCGGCTATTCGGGATGGGTCGGAGCGGAATATAAGCCGGTTGGAGCGACGGAGGAAAGCTTGAATTGGTTAACGCTCTAAGTGCGTGTTTTAAAAGTAGCCATTGAGTTGCAAAACCTGCAAAATTTAAAATTTGCAATGGCTAAAAGAAAACACCGCAAGCGCTA